>JAVVEV010000017.1:0-72373 GCA_032251035.1 Thiogranum sp.
CATCGGCATGACGCAGGCCGGCTACAACGTGTACGTGGTCGGAGACGCCGGCATGGGGCGCCGTGCGCTGGTGAAGCGGTTCCTCGACGAAGATGCCTCCGAGCGCCCCGTTCCGGACGACTGGTGCTACGTGAACAATTTCGAGGACCCCGGCAAGCCGCGCACCCTGCAATTGCCGCCGGGCCGCGGCGCACAGTTACGCCGCGACATGCAGCACCTGGTGGAGGAATTGCGCACCGTAATTCCGGCGGCCTTCGAGAGCGACGATTTCAAGGCGCGCATCCAGCAGATCGAAAACGACTTCCAGGCCCGGCAGGAAGAGGCGTTTCGCAGCCTCAATGAGGAAGCGCGGCGTGATCGTATCAGGGTGTTCAAGACGCCGGGCGGCTTTACTTTTGCACCGCTGAAAGACGACAAGGTGCTGGATGCCGCCGATTTCCAGAAGCTGCCAAAGGATGAGCAGCAGCGCATCGATGCCGCGCTGGAGAAGCTGGAAGCAATGCTGCAGGAGATTCTCCAGAAGCGGATTCCGCAGTGGAGCCGCGAGCGCCGCGAGCGTATCCGCGCGGTGACTGACGAGGTGACGATGAATGCCGTCGGGCACCTGATCGACAGTCTGCGCGAGAAATATGAGTCGCTGCCCGAGGTGCTCGATTACCTGGACGCAGTCAAAGCCGATGTCATCGCGAACACCGATGTATTTCTCGACAAGCAGGATGCGTTGCAGAATGTGCTGGGTAATTCCCCGGACGCCGCGCTGCGTCGCTACAAGGTCAATCTGCTGGTCGATAATGCGGGTACCAGAGGTGCGCCGGTGATCTATGAGGATAATCCCACGTATATCGCACTGATCGGGCGCATAGAACACACCGCGCAACTGGGTGCGCTGAGCACCGACTTCACGCTGATCAGGCCCGGAGCCCTGCACACCGGCAATGGCGGTTACCTGATTCTCGATGTGCGGAAACTGCTGACCCAGCCATATGCCTGGGACGGTCTGAAGCGGGCGCTGTATGCCAGGGAAGTCTGTATTGAATCGCTCGGGCAGATGCTGAGCCTGGTCAGCACTGTATCGCTGGAACCCCAGTCTATTCCTCTCCATATCAAAGTCGTGCTGCTGGGCGAACGCCTGCTGTATTACCTGCTGTGCGCCTACGATCCGGACTTTCTGGAACTGTTCAAGGTGTCGGCTGATTTCGAGGACAGTGTCGATCGCACCACTGACAGTGATCAGCTGTACGCGCGACTGGTCGCGACGCTGGCGCGCAGGAACGATCTGCTGCCGTTTGACCGCAGCGCGGTCGCCGCGGTAATCGAGCAGAGCATGCGCATGGTCGGCGATCAGGACAAGCTCAGCACCCACATGCGCAGCATTGCGGATCTGCTGCGCGAGTCCAGCTACTGGGCCGGACAGGCCGGACTGCGGGTGGTGCGGCAGGACGATGTGCGGCGGGCCGTGGATTACAAGATCGAGCGCGTGGACCGGGTGCGTGACCGCATGCACGAGGCGATCCTGCGTGGCACCCTGATGATCGATACCAGCGGTACCGCAGTCGGTCAGATCAACGGCGTTTCCGTAATCGACCTGGGCGAAGAGGGATTCGGGGTGCCGACGCGCATTACCGCCACCACCCGGCTCGGCGAGGGTGAGCTGGTCGATATCGAGCGTGAGGTCGATCTGGCCGGGCCGATTCATTCCAAGGGCGTGTTCATTCTCTCCAGTTACCTTGGCTCCCGCTATGCGCCCGATTATCCGCTGTCACTGAGTGCCAGCCTGACCTTTGAGCAGTCGTACGGCGAGGTCGAGGGCGATTCAGCTTCGCTGGCGGAGCTGTGCGCATTGCTGTCGTCGCTTTCCGGCATGCCGATCCGGCAGTCGCTGGCGGTCACCGGTTCTGTGAATCAGCGCGGCCAGGTGCAGCCGGTCGGAGGCGTGAACGAGAAGATCGAAGGTTTTTTCAACATCTGCAATCAACGCGGCCTGACCGGCGAGCAGGGCGTCATTATTCCGGACACCAACATGAAGCACCTGATGCTGCGCATGCCGGTGGTGGAAGCAGTTCAGGCGGGCAGGTTCAATGTCTATGCCGTGGCGCATGCCGATCAGGCGCTGGAACTGCTTACCGGAACCGTCGCCGGCGTCGTTGACGAGGAGGGCCTGTTTCCTGACGCCAGCGTCAACGGGCGCGTTCAGCTGCAACTGCGCAACCTCGCGGGCCTGCGCCTGCACTACGCTGCCGTGGCCAGGGATGCCATCCCCGGCGCGTCCCTGGAAGAGCATGAGGGGCACGCTATCGGTTTTCGCGACAGCCCCCGGGACGCAAAGGACTAACGCGCTGCGTGGAAAAAACTACCTGTGGAACAAAGGTCTGTGGCCGTGGCCATCGCGCCGTTCCGGACTTTCACGCGGACATGGCACTTGGCTCGCAGCGGCTGGCAGGGTATAGTCGCCGATCAATTTCGCATGCTGCGGGAGAGATCCGGCCCGGCCGGACACCGAAGGCGCAACCGCCCGGAATCGCTCAGGTACAGGGACCGCAGCAGCAGGCTATCAGCCAGATTGACTCTGGAGAGCGGCAACGGACATCAACCGTTGCCCACCGAAGGGGAGGGCGCCCGATGCGACAGTGTCGGCGCTTACACTCTCAGGTAACCGGACAGAGGGGCGACGGTCTTTTCACCGGCCGTCGTCGCGGATTGTCCGGGGCGGCGCGTCGACGACGCTGAGCGCACAGAATCAATATGGGCAAACAAACCCCGCTTTACCCGTTACATCAGGCCATGGGCGCCAGGCTGGTGGATTTCGCCGGCTGGGATATGCCCATCCACTACGGTTCCCAGATCGAGGAACATCATTGCGTCCGCCGAGCGGCCGGCATGTTCGATGTATCGCACATGACCGTGGTCGATCTGGAAGGCGAACAGACGCGTGCATTTCTGCGCTACCTGCTCGCCAATGACGTCGACAAGCTGCAGCAGCCGGGTAAAGCCCTGTACAGCTGCATGCTCGACGAGCAGGGCAATGTGCTGGATGACCTGATCGTGTATTTCCTGGAGCCGCAGCGGTTCCGCCTGGTGGTGAATTCGGCGACGCGTGAAAAGGACCTGGCATGGATCGTCAGCCAGGCAGGCCCCTTTGACGTCCGGGTAACCGAACGTCCGGAACTCGCCATGATCGCAGTACAGGGCCCGCAGGCGCGCGACCAGGTGCTGGGTCTGGTGGATGCCACGCAGCGGGCGGCGGCGGCCGAACTGAAATTCTTTTTTGCGGCTGAATGCGGTGACTGGCTGATTGCGCGCACCGGTTATACCGGCGAAGACGGTTTTGAAATCGTACTGCCGGGCGACGCCGCAGTGAAGTTGTGGACGCAACTTGGCGAAGCCGGCGTGCAGCCCTGCGGACTGGGTTGCCGTGACACGCTGCGACTGGAAGCGGGTATGAACCTGTATGGCGCGGATATGGATGAAAGTGTCAGCCCGCTGGTGTCGGGGTTGAGCTGGACGCTGGCGTTCAAGCCGGAAGATCGTGACTTTATTGGCCGTGCCGCGCTGGAAGCGCAGCGTGCGGCAGGCCTGCAGCAGAAACTCGTCGGCCTGGTGCTGGAAGGCAAGGGTGTATTGCGCAATCACCAGAAAGTGGTAGTGGAAGGTATCGGTGAAGGTGAAATCACCAGCGGCAGTTTCTCACCGACGCTGGGGCGCGCTATCGCGCTGGCGCGGGTGCCGATCGATACCGGCAGCCGCTGCCAGGTGGACATGCGTGGCAAACTGTTGCCGGCGCAGGTGGTCAAACCGCCGTTTGTGCGCAACGGTAAAGCGCAGATCGAATTGAACTGATAGTCATCAACAACGAAAACCTGGAAGAGGATTAAGGCATGAGCGAAGCGCCGGATGATCTGAAATATACCAAGAGCCATGAATGGGTTCGCCTGAACGACGACGGCAGCGTAACCATGGGCATTACCGATCATGCCCAGGGTCTGCTGGGTGACCTGGTCTATGTGGAAGTGCCGGAGCCGGGCCGCGAACTGGAGGCCGAAGAGGCCTGCGCAGTAGTGGAATCGGTAAAGGCCGCCTCCGATGTGTATGCGCCGCTGGCCGGTACGGTGGTGGAAGCGAATGAAGAACTGGCCGACGCGCCGGAGACCGTCAACAGTGACGCCTATGGCGCCGGCTGGCTGATGAAGCTCCAGCTCGCCGATCCGGATGCCCTGGACGACCTGATGGATGCCAGTGATTACCTGGAATACGTCGACTCTGAATAACGGATAATCTATGCCCTTTATACCGCACACCGAACAAGATGTTCAGGACATGCTGAAAGTTATCGGCGCGTCCGATATCGAGCAGTTGTTCGATGAAATTCCCGCCAGTCTGCGCAGCCGCAAACTCGAGGCGGTGCCGGATGCCATGAGCGAACAGGAGATCAGCCGCCTGATGCGCACGCGTGCCGCGCAGGACGGCCAGCCCCTGTGCTTCATCGGAGCCGGCGCCTACGAACACCATATTCCGGCAGCCGTGTGGGAGATCACCACGCGCGGCGAATTCTACAGCGCCTACACGCCTTACCAGGCCGAGGCGAGCCAGGGCACCCTGCAGCTGATCTACGAATTCCAGAGCATGATGACGGCGTTGATGGGCATGGAAGTATCTAATGCCTCACTGTACGACGGCGCTTCGGCGCTGGCCGAAGCCATGTTGATGGCGGTGCGCGCCAACCGTAAATCGAAGTCGCGGCGGATTCTGGTGCCGAGCAATGTGCATCCGGCGTACCGCAAAACCGCCCGTACCATCGTCAATAACCAGGGCATCGAAGATCTGGTGCTGCCATACGATGAAAGCGGCGGTCATGTCACGCTCGACAGCCTGGCGCAGTATGAGGGCGAGGATATCGCCGCGCTGGTCATTTCCCAGCCGAATTTCTTCGGGGTGCTGGAAGATGTCGATGCCCTGACCGACTGGGCGCACGGCAACGGCGCGCTGGTGATCGCGGTGGTGAATCCGATTGCCATGGCATTGCTGAAGCCGCCGGGTCGCTGGGGTGCCGAGGGCGCTGATATCGTGGTGGGCGAGGGCCAGCCGCTGGGCATCCCGCTGTCATCCGGCGGACCCTACTTCGGTTTCATGTGCACAAAACAGTCGCACGTCCGGCAGATGCCGGGCCGGATCGTCGGCCGCACCGTGGATCGTGACGGACGGGTGGGCTATACGCTTACCCTGCAGGCGCGCGAGCAGCATATCCGGCGCTCCAAAGCGACTTCGAATATCTGCACCAATCAGGGCCTGATGGTCACCGCGGCGACTATCCATATGGCCATGGTCGGTGCCGAAGGTTTGCGGCGGGTGGCGCTGACCAGTCACGCCAGGACTCGCAAACTGGTCGAACAGATCAGCAGCGAACACCTCGGGCCACGTTTCAATCGCCCGTATTTTCACGAGGTGGTGCTCACCAGCAGCCTGCCGTTGCAGCGTCTGCTGCGCCCGCTGTATGCGCACAACCTGCAACCGGGCTATGTTTTGAATGATGATTATCCGGAACTTGGCGAGGCGCTGCTGGTGTGCGCGACCGAGACCAAGAGCGATGCCGATCTGGAGTTCTACCGGAGTCACCTGATGCGGGCGATCGCGGCCCAGACTACCGCCGGGTGTCCGGTCAAACCCAAAATGGCGTAACCCAAAACACTACTAGCGAGGAGCAGCAGCATGGCGACGATTACTCTGCAGGGAAACAAGATCCATACCAACGGTGAACTGCCGGCAGTCGGCAGCAAGGCACCTGACTTCCGGCTGGTCGATGCCGAACTGAACGACAGAACTCTGGCCGACTATGCCGGCAGGAAAAAACTGCTGAACATCGTGCCGAGTCTGGACACTCCGGTGTGCGCCACCTCGACAAAGAAGTTCAATGAGGCCGCCGCCGACGGCAGCAAGATCGTGATGCTGGTCATCGCAGCAGATCTGCCGTTTGCCATGTCGCGCTTCTGCGGCGCGGAAGGTGTCAGCAATGTGATCCCGCTGTCCATTATGCGTTCACGTGACTTCGGCAGGGACTACGGGGTGCTGATCGAGGACGGCCCACTGGCCGGAATCACCGGGCGCGCCATTGTGGTGATCGATGAAAACGACAAGGTGGTCTACACCGAATTGGTTCCTGAAATCGCCCAGGAACCGGACTACGACAAAGCGCTGGCGGCGCTGAAAGGCTGAGCTGCCAGTTGAACCCTCCTGCTGCGCGGTTTCGATGCGCGGGCAGGATCATTATTCCGGAATCGAGTACAGATGCTGATTTTTGAACATTCACGACCCGGCCGCCGGGCCTGGGCGCAGGCGCCGCAACAGGCGGATATGGACGCGGCTGACGATCTGCCGCAGGAACTGCTGCGCGACGATCTGCCGGCCCTGCCCGAAGTCTCGGAAATGCAGGTGGTGCGTCATTACACGCGCCTGTCGCAGAAGAACTTTTCTATCGACACGCAGTTCTATCCGCTCGGCTCCTGCACCATGAAGTACAATCCGCGCGCCTGCAATACGCTGGCGATGCTGCCGGGTTTTCTGGCCCGGCATCCGCTGGCACCGGCCGGCGCCGGACAGGGAACGCTGGCCTGTCTGTTCGAATTGCAGGAAATGCTCAAGGAAGTGACCGGCATGCAGGCCGTGTCGCTGGCTCCGGCGGCTGGTGCCCAGGGCGAATTCGCGGGCGTCGCGATGATCCGCGCCTACCATGATGCCAGGGGCGACACCGAACGCACCGAAATCCTGGTGCCGGATGCCGCCCATGGCACCAATCCGGCGACCGCTACCATGTGCGGGTACAAGGTCAGGGAGATTCCAACCGATGAGGTGGGCGACGTCGACTTCGAGGCGTTGCGCAAGGCAGTGGGTTCGCATACCGCCGGCATCATGCTGACCAATCCTTCGACGCTCGGCGTGTTCGAGCGCCGCATCAAGGAAATTGCCGACCTCGTGCACGAGGCCGGTGGCCTGCTGTATTACGACGGCGCCAATCTGAACGCGATCCTCGGCAAGGTGCGTCCCGGCGATATGGGCTTCGACGTCATCCACATGAACCTGCACAAGACCTTTTCCACCCCGCATGGCGGCGGTGGTCCGGGTGCCGGTCCGGTCGGCGTCAGCGCCCGCCTGGAACCGTTCCTGCCGATACCGCTGGTTGGCTATGATGGCGATGAATATCACTGGGTGACGGAGCGGGAACGACCGCAGAGCATCGGTCGACTGTCTGCGTTCATGGGTAATGCCGGGGTGTTGATGCGCGCCTATATCTATGCGCGCATGCTGGGCCGCGAAGGCATGAACCGGGTGGCGGAGTATGCGACCCTGAATGCCAACTACCTGATGAAGCGCCTGGAAAACGCGGGTTTCGACCTGGCGTTCCCGACCCGGCGCGCCACTCATGAATTCATTGTGACCCTGAAGCGCCAGAAACAGCAGCAGAATATTACCGCCATGGATTTCGCCAAGCGACTGCTGGACTTCGGGTTTCACGCTCCGACCACTTATTTTCCGCTGCTGGTGCCGGAGTGTCTGCTGATCGAGCCGACCGAAACCGAGAGCCGCGAGGAGCTGGATGGTTTCGTCGAGGCCATGATCAAAATTATGGAAGAGGCTGAACAAACTCCCGATCTGCTGCGTGAAGCACCGCATACGCAGCCGGTGCGGCGCCTCGATGAAGTTCGCGCCGCGCGTGAACTGGATTTGCGCTGGGCGGCCGGCGGCTGATGGCGCAGGTCGGCCTCACCGGTTTTCGACGAATCCTGGGTGCGGCCGGCTGTTCCTGGAACGGCGCCTGCGAAGCCTTTCGCAAGGAAGCGGCATTTCGTCAGGAACTGGCACTCACTGTGGTTCTGTTACCGCTGGCCCTGTGGCTGGGGACAACCGCTCTGGAGCGTGCGGTGATGGTCGGCATCTGGCTGCTGGTGCCGATCGTGGAACTGCTTAATTCAGGCATCGAAGCGGTGGTGGACCGGATCGGGTCCGAGCACCATCCGCTCGCCGGACTGGCGAAAGATCTCGGTTCCGCGGCGGTGTTTCTGGCATTTGCAAATGCCGGTATCGTCTGGGCAATTATTCTGTTCAGCTGAACGCGCGTCGCTCGTCCTGCACGGCCGGTCCGACTGGCCACATTTTTTTAATCCCTGTGATTCGGACAGGGCAGATAAGGAGAACATCTACATGTCGGCACTGATTTGCGGCTCATTCGCATTCGACACGATCATGGTCTTTCAGGACCGATTCAAAAACCATATTCTGCCCGACAAGGTGCATATTCTTAACGTGTCTTTTCACGTGCCGGAGATGCGTCGCGAGTTCGGTGGCTGTGCGGCCAATATCGCCTATAACCTGAAATTGCTGGGTGGCGATCCGTTGCCGATGGGTGCGGTCGGGATGGACTTCCCGCCCTATGCAGCCTGGCTGACTTCGCTGGGCATCCCTTGCGAGTACGTGCGGGAAATCGATTCCACCTACACCGCGCAGGCCTTCATCACCACCGATCAGGATGATAACCAGATTACTGCGTTTCATCCCGGGGCCATGAATTTTTCGCATCAGGTCAAGGTCAGTGAAGCCGAGGGTGTGCAACTGGCGATCATTTCTCCGGATGGCCGCCAGGGCATGATCGACCATGCCCGGCAGTGCGTGGATGCGGATATTCCGTTTATCTTTGATCCGGGGCAGGCCATGCCGCTGTTCGGCGGGGATGATTTCAAAACCTTCATCGAACAGGCGACCTGGGTGTGTGTCAATGATTATGAATCGCAGTTGTTGCAGGACCGGACCGGCTGGTCGCCCGAGGAAATTGCTCAGCGGGTCAAGGCGCTGATCGTGACGCGTGGTGGCGAAGGTTCGAAAATCTACACCGATGGCAAATGCATTGACATTCCCCCGGCTGCCGTCAGTGCCGTGGTCGATCCCACCGGGTGCGGCGACGCTTATCGCGGCGGTCTTCTGTACGGATTGATGAACGACCTGGACTGGGAAACCACCGGGCGTATCGCCGGACTCATGGGCGCGATAAAGATCGAGCAACACGGTACCCAGAACCACAGCTTCAGTTTCGACGAGTTCAAGAAGCGTTACCAGAAAAGCTTCGGTGCGGCGCTCGACATCCAGCCGCCGACACAGCGCGTGCGCGCCTAGCCGGTAGCTTGATCGGAACCTGACTGAGCGGGGTCCGCTGCCCAGGCAGCGGGCCGTTAGCGCTCAGCGCCTCGGGTGGCGTGACGGTCGTTCTTCGCGCGGCTTGGCCTGATTGACGCGCAGGTTGCGGCCCTGAAGGTCGCGTTCATTCAGCCCCTCAATCGCGGCCTCCGCTTCTGAGCCATTGGGCATTTCAACGAATGCGAATCCCTTCGACTGTCCCGAAAATTTGTCCATGATGATGCTGACGCTCGAGACGTCTCCGAACGCTGAAAAAGCATCTCTCAGGTCGTCCTCGCTAATCGAGTAAGACAGGTTTCCAACATAAATATTCATATACACGATCTCTCGGAAAACGTGCGTTGATCGAGAACTACGGAACAAATAACCCTACGCACAAATTATTCGATCTCTGGAAATACTAGCAGAAGGTCTGATAAAGGGAATGTTCGGGTGCACCGGTGTCAGTGGCACGATGCATGCCTGTGCCGCTCTGACACCGGAAAAGTTATCGGGAGGTCGGGTCCTGCTGTGCAAATTGTAGCTGGGTTTCCAGATCCTGCAGGCTGGTAACCGGGGGCAGGCACCGCATCCCTGAACACAGGTAGGCCACCGCCGCATCCCGGGCCTTGCGTTCGGCGAGCACGCCAGGGAGGTCGCTGCAATCGGCGGGTATCGCAAATACCAGGCGCCGCGGCGCATAGCCGCGTATGGCGGCCATCTGCCATTCTTGCAGTTCCCGGTCGGCGCGGATGATGAGCGTTTCCACCGGGTAGAGAAATTCCTCCAGCGCCTGCAGCAGTCCGGTATGTCCGAACGGGCTTTGCTGCAGCGGTTGCCAGGCGGCCCGCAGGGTGTGTTCCGCGGCATCCAGGTAGCGGGTCTCTCCCAGCAGGTGGCCTAGCCTTCCGAACACTTTTGCGGCAATCGCATTTCCGGCCGGCATCGCGTCGTCGCTCAGCGGCTTGGGACGCTGGATCAGGTTTTCATGGTCGTCGGCGGTAAAATAAAAGCCGCCGTCCGGATCGGCGAAATGTTCCAGCACCGTGTCCGCCAGTTGCACGGCGAAGTTAAGCTCGTCGGTGTTCCAGCGCACCTGTAACAGTTCGAGAATGGCATCGATCAGGAAAACGTAGTCATCCAGGTAGGCCGAGAGATGCGCGCGGCCGTCCTTGCTGGTGGCGTACAGTCGGCCGTCGTGCCACATCTGCGTGCGGATAAACTGCAGCGCCCGTTCGGCGGATTGCACACTGGCCGGCAGCCCCATGTGTTGTGCCGCCTGGGCCATGCCACGGATCATCAACGCATTCCATGACACCAGTATCTTGTCATCGCGCCCGGGCCGGACGCGTTGTTCGCGGGCCGCGAACAATTTACCGCGCGCCGCTTCGAGCAGTTGTTCCACTTCCGCGGCCGGAATCTGTAATTCCCGGCTGATACTGTCGATCGAGTCCTGGATGTGCGCCTGCCACTGGCCCTCGAAGTTCGGAGCGCGCGAAAAGCCGAAACGACGTGCCGCCACCTGGTACTCGCGCTCGTTCAACAGCGCCTGCAACTCGGCACGCGTCCAGACGTAAAACTTGCCTTCCTCGCCTTCGCTGTCGGCGTCCAGGCTGGAATAATAGCCACCTTCCGGCGCCTGCAGTTCCCGCATTACCCAGTCCGCAGTCTGTTCTACCACCTGCCGGTACAGGGGCGTGCCGGTGGCGGCCCAGGCTTCGCTGTACAGGGACAGCAGCGGACCATTGTCATAGAGCATTTTCTCGAAGTGCGGGATCATCCATTCGGCGTCGACCGAATAGCGGCAGAAACCGCCGCCAATCTGGTCATACATGCCGCCCAGCGCCATACGGTCGAGACTGAACAGCGTCATGTCCAGGGCCCGCTGGTCGGGGTTACCATCCATGGCGGTGGCGGCCCAGTGACGGAGCAGACGTTCGAGACTGGTCGGGTGCGGGAACTTGGGCGCGCCGCCGAAACCGCCATACTTTGCATCGAACTGTTGTTCGAGTTGCTGACGCGCGACATCCAGCGGCATGGCGTTGAGTTCATTTTCCATCGCGACTTCGGCCCTGTTCATGGAGGTCATGAAGTCGATCAGCGAACGGTTCTGCTGTTCCAGTTCATCGACGTGCTCGGCATAGAAGTCGGACACCCGCTGGCACAGATCAGTGAACGCCGGCAGACCGTGGCGCTGCTGCGGCGGGAAATAAGTGCCGCCGAAAAACGGGATCTGTGAGTCCGGGGTCAGGAACATGGTGAGCGGCCAGCCGCCGGTGCGCTGGGTGAGCAGCGCATGTGCCGTCTGATAGATCTTGTCGAGATCCGGACGTTCCTCGCGGTCCACCTTGATGTTGATGAACAACTCGTTCATCACCGCTGCGCAGGCCGGGTCCTCGAACGATTCGTGCGCCATGACATGACACCAGTGGCAGGCCGAGTAACCGATCGACAGCAGAATCGGTTTGTTTTCACGGCGCGCCTTTTCCAGTGCTTCGGGACCCCAGGGGTGCCAGTCGACCGGATTACCGGCGTGCTGCAGCAGGTATGGGCTGGTCTCGGCATGGAGCTGATTGGTATAGTGGCTGGTGTGGTTCATAGCGCTCGATCCGGTCTCGGTAGCGTTTCACTATAGCCCATGGACTGCCCGCCAAACACAGAACAAAGATGAGGGGATTCATGCAGTTTTCCATTGTTATCCCGGTATATAACGAAGCCGGCAGCGTCCTGCCGCTGGTGGCGGAAGTTACTCGCGCACTGACTGGCGCCGGTGACTGGGAACTGATTTATGTCGATGACGGCAGCACTGACGAAACCGCTGCCGAGTTGCAGCGTGCCCGGCAACAGTGTCCGGCGCTGAGAGTTCTGCGGCACGCGCAACGTTGCGGTCAGAGCAGCGCACTGCTCAATGGTGTGCGCGCCGCCCGTGGCGACTGGATCCTGACGCTCGACGGTGACGGACAAAATGATCCGGCGGATATCCCGCTGCTGATCGCGCGGCTATGCGACGATGGCGACGACGGCGACGACGGCGCCGCTGGCAATGATCCGGCAGCGCGTCCCCTGATGCTGGTCGGACACCGCACCCGGCGGCGTGATGACTGGCTGCGGCGTCAGTCCTCGCGGATTGCCAATGCGGTGCGTGCGCGCCTGCTCGGCGACGGGACCCCGGATACCGGCTGCGGGCTGAAATTGTTTTCGCGCGAACTGTTCCTGATGTTGCCGGCCTTCGATCACATGCACCGCTTCCTGCCGGCGCTGGCGCAGCGGCATGGCGCCCGGGTCGAGTCGGTGCCGGTGCGGCATCGGCCGCGGCAGTGCGGGGAGTCCAAGTACGGAATTCATAATCGCCTGTGGGCGGGGCTGGTCGATCTGCTGGGTGTCATGTGGTTGCAGCGGCGCAGTCTCGACAGCCCGTTGCGGAACCACGGATGCTGGTCGCGGCCGCTGGACGCGCTGGGTGTGTACTGGCTTCAGCGGCGGCCCTGCGCCGCGGCCCCGAAGGAGAATGACTGATGTTCGAACAACCCTGGATATGGCTGACCATCGGCTTTGCCGGACAGTTGCTGTTTTCGGCGCGTTTCATCGTTCAGTGGCTGTCCAGCGAGCGCCAGCGACGCTCTGTGGTGCCACTGGCGTTCTGGTACTTCAGCATCGCCGGCGGTATCACCCTGTTTGTCTATGCCGTGCACATCGGCGATCCGGTATTTATTCTGGGCCAGTCGATGGGTGTGCTGATCTACGCCCGTAACCTCTGGTTCCTGCGCCGGGAGCGCCAGCAACCGGCGGCCGCCGAGTGACCGATCCACGGCCCGGCTGGCTGTTGCTGGTCGCGACAGCCGCGCTGCTGGCCGCGACCCAGTTGTGGCTGCGGCCGTTGCTGCCGGTGGATGAAACCCGCTACCTCAGCGTGGCCTGGGAGATGTGGCAACGCGGCGAGTTTCTGGTGCCGTATCTGAATGGCGAGCCGTACAGCCACAAGCCGCCGTTGCTGTTCTGGTTGATCCATGCCTCCTGGTGGCTGTTCGGCGTATCGGAGCTGGCCGCCCGGCTGGTGGCGCCGTTGGTCGGACTGGTGGTTCTGTGGCTGACCGCACGGCTGGCGGCGCGTCTGTGGCCGGAGCCGCAACAGCAGTCGGCTTTCATTGCGGCGAGCGCGCCCTGGCTGTTGTTCGGCGGTCTGTTCTGGCACAACTTCTTCACCCTGGTGCAGTTCGACCTGCTGCTGGTGCTGGCGGCGCTGCTGGCCTGGCATGGGGTGCTGGAGGCGCGCCGGCGGAGTTGGCGGCGATGGCGCGGCTGGCTGCTGGTCGGGTTTGCGATTGGCGTGGGGGTGCTGAGCAAGGGGCCGGTGATCCTGGTGCCGGTGCTGCCGGCAGTGCTGCTGGCGCCCTGGTGGAGTCAGTGCGAGCGGTCTGGCAGCTGGGCAGGCTGGTACCTCGGCGCGCTGGGTGCAGTGATGCTCGGCACCGCAATCGCACTGCTATGGGCGCTGCCTGCGGGACAGGCTGGTGGCGACAGCTATCGCGAGGCGATTTTCTGGGGCCAGTCGGCCGGGCGCATGATCGATTCCTTTGCCCACCAGGCCGGCTGGTGGAGCTATCTGCTCTGGTTGCCCCTGATGTGGTTGCCCTGGGTGCTGTGGCCGAGCCTGTGGCGGAGCGCGCGCCAGACCGGCAGGCCGGACTCAGGCATGCGTTTCTGTCTGGCGGTGTTGCTGCCGGCGTTACTGGTGTTCAGTCTCATCAGTGGCAAGCAGGGCAAATACCTGCTGCCGTTGTTTCCGCTGCTGGCATTGCTGATGGCGCGCTGGCTGGCACAGCTGCCGCGTGACGCGCGGCCGTACCGGCCGCACTTCGCGGCTGTCGTGATGCTCGCCGCCGGACTGGCGTTGCTGATGGCGCGCAGCTGGCCGCAGGGTCCGGCATGGCTGGCGCAGATCCAGCTGATGTGGCCGCTGGCGCTGCTGGTCTGGGGTGCCCTGCTGCTGATGATGAAGCTGACCCTGACCGGCGTGGTGCGTAGCGCCGCCCTCGGGATGCTGATGACGAGCCTGGTTCTGTATCTGGCGCTGGCGGAGCTGGCGCGCCCGCCATTTCAGCTGCAAGCTATCAGCCAGTTGCTTGCCGATTTGCAGCAGGATGGACGGCCGCTGGCCTACCTGGGCAAGTATCACGGTCAGTTTCACTTTTTGGGGCGGCTGGAGCAGCGCATCGAACCGCTGCACAGTCGCGCCCGGTTGCATGCCTGGCTGGAGGCGCATGCTGACGGCTTCCTGCTGGTGAACTACAAACAACCGCCGCACGAATTGCCCGAACTGCTGCTGATCCAGCCGTACCGGGGCGGCAGTCTGGTGTTATGGCCGGCGGCGCAACTGCGCGAACAGCCGCGCTCGCTCGACGCCTTGCCGGGGAGCGGGTAAGCTCCACCGCTTGTTATTTACAGCCAACGACCGGATGCTGATTTTGAACGATTCCTCGACGCTGGCGCCGTTGCGCCTGAAAAAAAATGAAGAGCGACGCATTCGTGCCGGGCACCTGTGGGTGTTCAGCAATGAAGTGGATACTGCTGTCACGCCGCTCACCAACCTGCAGCCGGGCCAGCAGGTCAGCTTGCAGGCGCACAACGGCAAATCGCTCGGTAACGCCTACGTCAATCCGAAGTCGCTGATCTGCGGACGCCTGGTAAGCCGCGATCCGGCGTATATGCTGGACAAGTCGTTGCTGGTGCACCGCCTGAACGTGGCGCTGGCGTTACGCGAGCGGCTGTTCAGCCAGCCGTTTTACCGCCTGGTGTATGCGGAGTCCGATCAGCTGCCCGGGCTGGTGGTGGATCGCTTCGGCGACATCTGCGTGGTGCAGATCACCACCGCCGGTATGGAAGCGGTCAAGGACCAGGTGCTGGAGGCGCTGCAGCAGGTGCTGAAGCCGGCCGGAATTCTGCTGCGCGCGGACAGTTCGGTGCGCAGCCTCGAAGGCCTGGAGTTATATCAGGAGGTGATCGGCGAGGTGCCGGAGCAGCTGCTGGTCGAGGAACATGGCCTGAAGTTTTCGGTGTCGCTGCAGCAGGGACAGAAAACCGGCTGGTTCTATGACCAGCGCATGAACCGCGCGCGCCTGCGGCGTTACGCGGAAGGCAAGCGGGTGCTGGACGTATTCAGTTATGTCGGTGCCTGGGGTCTGCAGGCGGCCGGCGCCGGTGCCAGCGAAGTGATGTGCGTGGATTCATCGGAAGCGGCAATCGACAGCATCCATGCCAATGCGGACGCCAACGGTCTGGGGGAGCGGGTCGCGACCCTGCACGGTGACGCCTTCGAGGCGCTGAGCCAGCTGCGCACGGCACAGGAGAAATTCGATGTGGTGGTGCTGGACCCTCCCGCATTCATTAAACGTAAAAAAGATGCGAAAGCCGGCGAGCAGGCTTATCACCGCCTCAATCAGCTCGGTATGCAGGTGTTGCAGAAGGACGGCATCCTGATATCGGCGTCCTGTTCGCAGCAGCTCTCCGAATCGCATTTTCAGAAGATCCTGCTGCAGTCTTCGCGCCACCTGGATCGCAGCCTGCAGCTGCTGGAGCGCGGTCACCAGGGACCCGACCACCCGGTGCACCCGGCGATCGCGGAAACCGATTACCTGAAGGCGCTGTTCTGCCGCGTGCTGCCGAGCTGATCGAAGATGTTGATGTACCCGGATATTGATCCTGTTGCCGTCTCGTTCGGCCCGGTGGCGATCCACTGGTATGGCCTGATGTACCTGGTCGGTTTCGTCGGCAGCTGGTGGCTCGGTACGCTGCGGGCGCGCAAGCCGGCTTCCGGCTGGAACCCGCAGGAAATCGGCGACCTGATTTTTTACGGTGCGCTGGGTGTGATTCTTGGCGGACGCATCGGGTATGTCATTTTCTACAACTTCGAGCTGTTTGCGGACAATCCACTGATGCTGCTCAGGGTCTGGGAAGGCGGCATGTCTTTTCATGGCGGACTGATCGGCGTGCTGATTGCCATGTGGCTGTACGGACGCAAGACCGGCCGCACTTTTTTTCAGGTGACTGACTTCATTGCGCCGTTCGTACCCATCGGCCTGGGCGCCGGACGCATCGGTAATTTCATCAACGGCGAGTTGTGGGGCCGGCCGACCGATCTGCCCTGGGGCATGGTTTTCCCGTTCGTCGATCAGCAGCCGCGCCATCCTTCGATGCTCTACGAGGCGTTGCTGGAAGGGCTGGTGCTGTTCATTATTCTATGGGTTTTCTCGGCGAAGCCGCGCCCGGTGCGTGCCGTGTCGGGCCTGTTCCTGCTGGGTTACGGGACCTTTCGTTTCGGTGTTGAATTCGTGCGCCAGCCGGATGAACACCTGGGCTTTCTGGCGCTGGACTGGGTGACTATGGGGCACCTGCTGTCGGCGCCCATGATCTTTTTCGGTATTCTGCTGCTGGTGCTGGCGTATAAAAGAGGTGAAAGGTGAAGCAGTATCTCGACCTGATGCAGCATGTTCTCGATCATGGCGTGCGCAAGGAAGATCGAACCGGAACCGGCACCCTGAGTGTGTTCGGCTACCAGATGCGTTTCGATCTGCAGCAGGGTTTTCCTGCCGTCACCACCAAAAAGCTGCATCTGCGTTCCATCATTCATGAACTGCTGTGGTTTCTGCAGGGCGACACCAATGTGAAATATCTGCGCGACAACGGCGTGAGTATCTGGGACGAATGGGCCGATGAGAACGGCGATCTGGGACCGGTATACGGCTATCAGTGGCGTTCCTGGCCGGCCGCCGACGGACGCCACATCGACCAGATCAGCCAGGTGCTGGACCAGCTTCGCAGCAACCCCGACTCCCGGCGCATCATGGTCAGCGCCTGGAATGTCGGCGATATCGAAAACATGGCGCTGCCGCCCTGTCATGCGCTGTTCCAGTTTTATGTCGCCGAGGGCAAGCTGTCCTGCCAGTTGTATCAGCGCAGCGCGGATATTTTTCTTGGTGTGCCGTTCAACATCGCTTCCTATGCGCTGCTGACCATGATGATGGCGCAGGCGACCGGTCTTCAGGCGGGCGATTTCGTGCATACGCTGGGCGATGCACATCTTTATTCAAATCATCTGGAGCAGGCGCGTACCCAGTTGCAGCGTACGCCCAGAAAACTGCCGCGCATGAAAATCAATCCGCAGGTGGACGATCTTTTCGCCTTCCGCTTTGAAGATTTCGAACTTGTTGATTACGATCCGCATCCACACATCAAGGCGCCGGTGGCGGTCTGATGCGTATATCGCTGCTGGTAGCGATAGCGGAAAACCGTGTCATCGGTCGTGACAACGAACTGCCGTGGCGGTTGTCGGACGACCTGAAACATTTCAAGGCACTGACCATGGGCAAGCCGATTGTCATGGGACGCAAGACCTGGGAGTCGATCGGCCGGCCGTTGCCGGGGCGCGATAACATCGTGGTTACCCGGGACACGAATTACCGGGCCGAAGGCGCCGTGGTGGCCAATTCGATCGAACAGGCGCTGCAGGCCGCGGGCAGGTCCGAAGAGGTGATGGTGATCGGTGGTGAAGAAATCTTTCGGGAAACGCTGGAGCGCGCGCAGCGGCTGTATCTCACGCTGGTGAAAGCTGAGGTGGAAGGTGACACCTGGTTTCCGCCGATCGATGCGCAACAATGGCGGGAGGTCGAACGCGAATCGCATCACGCCGACGAACGTAACGAGCATGATTTTGATTTTGTGGTGATGGACCGCATTGCATGAACAATCAGGGAATTCCAATATGATTACTTATCTTTACTGGGCGCTGGTGTTTGGTCTGGCTATCACGGTCGTGGTGATGGCCGGAATCAAAATGGACAATCTGAAGGCTGCGTTGATCGGTGCGGCAGTGGTGCTGTTCATTGGCTGGGCCGCCTACTATTTTTATTTCCAGCAGATTTTTGTCAAGCGCTGGGGCGGTGTCATGACCATCACGGTTCCGGATGATCAGTACCACATAGCCACTACCTGGAAAGATGACAACCTGTGGGTCGAGAATTACAACCCGGCGAACAATACCTGTGTGTTCAGCGAATATTCCAGGGGCAATATGCTGGAAGGCCGCGTTATCCTCAAAAATTGCCGGCCACTCGGCATCCCGTTCACCAACCGCGGCCCGGGCCAGGAGCCTGTCGCCGGGAAGTAGCCGGGACGGCTGCTGACCGCAGCACCTGAACCAGGCCTGTATCGATTACTTCAGCGACGTTTCGACGCTGAGCTGCCCTGCATCCCGTCGCCGAACTGCTGCGCTGCTGGGTTAAAACCGCCCCCTGACTTTTCTCCTTGTCCGTCCGCAATCCGGCGGCGCTGTCCTGCGTTGAGAAATTTCAATGCAGATGTTGCTGCAAGCGTCCAGTTTCAGCGGTAAATCCGAACAACATCATCCGGAGCGAAAAAGCATGAACTGGTTCAGGCAATCCGTTGACGATGTGCTCAGGGAACTGGAATCCGGACGCGACGGAGTTTCCGATCAACAGGCGGCCACGCGGCGCGAAAAGTATGGACCCAATGCCATTCAGCAGGGAAAGAAGGTCAGCCCGTGGAAGGTGCTGGTCCACCAGTTCACCAGTCCCCTGATTTACGTCCTGCTGGGCGCTCTGGTGGTGACGCTGGCAATCCGCAGCTATTCGGATGCCATCGTCATCGGCGCGGTGCTGGTCATCAACGCGACCATCGGTTTTATTCAGGAATATAACGCCGAATCAGCCGTGCAATCGCTGATGGAAATGATTACGCCCAAAGCGACTGTGGTGCGCGACGGCAAGGAGCGCGAGATCGACAGCCGCCAACTGGTGCCCGGCGATGTGGTGCGGATGTCGCAGGGCAAAATGGTTCCGGCTGACGTGCGACTGATGGAAGTTCAGTCCCTGCAGCTGAACGAAGCGGCGTTGACCGGTGAATCGGTGCCGGTGAGCAAATCTGCGGAGGCGCTCGAGGATGCCGAAGAGAATCTGCCGACCGCGGATCAGAAGAATATGGCCTTCATGGGCACGGCGGTGACCACCGGCAATGCCAGGGCGGTGGTGGTCGATACGGGGCCGCGCACCAGGCTCGGTGAGATCGCCCGGCAGGTGCAGGAGGCCGGGCAGATCGAAACACCGCTGGAACGGCGCATCCGGCATCTGGCGCGCTGGATCACTGTCGGCATTCTTGGTGTTGCGGCGCTTGCCATGCTGATCGGATGGCTGATGGGGCAGGAACTGTTCGAGCTGTTCCTGCTCGGCGTGGCACTGGTGGTGGCAGCGATTCCTGAGGGCCTGCCAATTGTCGTTACCGTGGCGCTGGCGCTGGGTGTGCGACGCATGGCCAAACGTCATGCATTGATCCGCAATCTGCCGGCCGTGGACACGCTTGGCTCCACGACTCTGATTCTCTCCGATAAAACCGGCACCCTGACCCAGAATCAGATGACAGTGCGCGGCCTGTATGCGGGACAGCGTTTTGATCTGTCAGGAGGCGGGCAAACTCTGGCGGGGGAGCTGCGGCGTGAAGATGAACCGGCAGAGGTCGAAGCGGGATCAGCCCTCTGGTTCACGCTGCTCACCGGTCTGCTGTGCAATGAAGCGCGAATCTCACCGCGCGAGCAAAAGGAAGCAGAGGGGGGTGATGAAAAAGCCCGAGATACGCTGGACACTTCGGGGGATCCAATGGAAGTGGCACTGCTCGTTTCCGCAGCAAAGGCTGGACTGGATCGCAACGATCTGCAGGATCGCTACCCGCGCCAGGACAGCATTCCTTTTAAAACCGAACGACGTTTCATGGCCACCGTTCACAAGGATCAGGACGGGAAGGGGCCTCTGGTTCTGATAAAAGGCGCACCGGAAAAAATCTTTGCGATGTGCGATCGCAGCCTCGACGCGGATGGCGAAGAAACCGGTTTCGATCGCGAGCAGCTACAGAACGAAGCCGAAGCGCTGGCCGGCGAGGGACTGCGGGTTCTGGGCATGGCAATCGGTCGCGGCAGTGAAGCTGCCGAGGCGATAAAGAGCGACGAACCACAGGGATTCACCTTCGTCGGTATGCAGGGAATGCTGGACCCGCCGCGTCCCTCGGTGATCGAGGCTGTCGATCGATGTCACCAGGCCGGCATTCGTGTCGCGATGGTCACCGGCGACCACGCCCGCACCGCCGCGGCGCTTGCCGTCAAAACACACCTGAATCGCTCAGTCTGGCGCCGGCCGGGCGGTGCGCCCGATCAGCAGCCGGAGAACAATGCCGGCCAGCAGGGCGATGAACTGCCGGAAGTCATAACCGGTCAGCAGGTTGGCGAAATGGAGGATGCCGAGCTGGATGAGGTGGTCAGCCGGGTGAACGTTTACGCGCGGGTCGAGCCATCCCAGAAGCTCAGGCTGGTGAATCACCTGAAACAACAGGGAGAGATCGTCGCGGTCACCGGAGACGGTGTGAATGATGCGCCGGCGTTGAAGAATGCACATCTTGGTGCAGCCATGGGCTCGGGCACCGATGTCGCCAAAGAAGCCAGCGACATGGTGATTACCGACGACAACTTCGCGAGTGTCTATGCCGCGGTCGAGGAAGGGCGGACTGCGTTTCGAAACATCCGCATGGCAACTTTCTTTCTGCTTAGCACGGGTGCGGCGTACATCATTATCATTCTTGCTTCGCTGTTCTTCCGGTGGCCGCTGCCGATGCTGCCGGCGCAGATACTCTGGAGCAATGTCGTCACCAATGGCATTGCCGATGTGGCTCTGGCTTTCGAGCCCGGCGAGAAAGCGCTTTATAATCGCCCGCCGCGTCCGCCCCAGGAGGGTGTGCTGGACCGCACGCTGCTGGAGCGCCTGGTGCTGGTGGGTTTCTGGCTTGCAACGGGCACGCTTGCGGTTTTCTGGTGGAAATCAGGTGGCGGTGACGGCGATATGACCGAGGCGCGTACCGCTGCGCTGACAACACTGGTCCTGTTTCAGAAGGTGCATGTCTTCAACTGCCGCAGCGAAGACGTTTCCATCTTCCACAAGAGTCTGCTGCTCAACAAAGTGCTTTTCATTGGCGTCTCGGCGTCTCTGGCTGTGCACATCGGCGCCATGTATCTACCGCTGACCCAGGATCTGCTCAGCCTTACCCCGCTCGACGCTACCACCTGGGGTGTCTCGATTGCCGTTGCACTGACAGCCATTATCGTGAATGAACTGCACAAGCGACTGCGACCTTCAGCGGGTGCCCGGCAGGTGACGGAAGGTGGAGAGCAGTAATGACTGAAGGCTTCGGGGCGCCGGTGCTGGTCCTGCTGGTCGGTGTTCTGGTGGTAGTCAGCATGATCCTGCATGCGGGGCTGGAGCGTTACCGGCTGCCGCCGCTGGTTGGCTTTCTGATGCTGGGTTTTGGATTGCGGATCGCTGAAGGGCACTGGGGAATGCCGGCACCTGAACTCGGCCAGATTCTGCAATTCCTGGGGAAGATCGGCATTATCACCCTGCTGTTCCGTATCGGGCTGGAGAGCCGCCCCGCCGAATTGCTGCAGCGGTTGCCGCAGGCGAGTGTGGTGGCGCTGCTCGGGATCGTCCTGAGCGGCGGACTGGGTTTTATCGCCGTTTATTATCTGCTGGCGCAGAGTCTGGTGGCGGCGCTGGTGTTGGCCGCGGCCCTGACGGCTAGCAGCGTAGGTATCTCGGTTGGCGTGTGGCAAAGCGCCGGCGCCATGCAAAGCCCCAATGGCGAGCTGTTGCTGGATGTGGCGGAAATCGATGATCTGGCGGCAATTCTGCTGATGGCGTTGCTGTTCTCGATTCTGCCGTTGCTTCAGGGCGATGGCGAAAACTCTTTGCTGCCGGCGCTCGGTCAGAGCCTCGGCGAAGCCCTGGTCAAGCTCGCCGCTTTTGCGGGCCTGTGTCTGCTGTTTGCTTTTTATGTGGAAAAACCCTTGTCTGGTCTGGCGCGGCGCTTTGAGCCGCCGCAGGCTTACATGCTGAGCATCGCGGGGATCGGAATCATTCTGGCCTCGCTGGCGGGGCTGCTCGGGTTTTCCTTTGCCATTGGTGCTTTTTTCGCCGGACTGGCGTTCAGCAGAGACCCGGAAGCGGTCAAGCAAGAAGGATCCTTTTTGCCTCTGTACGATTTCTTCAGCCCGTTTTTCTTCATCGCGATCGGCTACCGCGTCGATCCGGCGTCGCTGGCAGCCGCAGGTGACGCGGCACTGGTGCTGTTTACTGTGGCCGTGGTCGGAAAGGTTCTGGCGGGCCTTCCGGTCTGGCATTTCCGGGATTTCCCTGCGGCTGCCGTGCTCGGCCTCAGTCTGGTGCCGAGGGCGGAAATCGCGCTGGTGATCATGACCCACGCCCTGCAAATCGCCGGAGTCATATCCCGGGAAATGTTCAGCGCCATGGTGCTGGTCAGTGCCGCGACCTGCCTGCTTGCTCCGGTTGGCGTTCAGTTTCTGTTCCGGAAATGGCCGCACGTGAAAGATCCAGGTTAACGGCAACAACCTCTGGAGAAGATCGATATGGACATGAATAGACTCAGAGAAAAGATGGTGAAGTCGCAGATCGCAGCCCGCGGTATCGATGATCCCGACCTCCTGCGAGCGTTCCGCGAAGTGCCCCGCGAGGCTTTTGTCCCGGAGGACATTCAGGAATTCGCCTATGAAGATTCACCGCTGCCGATCAGCGAACATCAGACCATTTCCCAGCCTTTCATTGTGGCCCTGATGATCGAGGCGCTCGAACTGACGCCGGATTCGCGGGTTCTGGATGTCGGTACCGGTTCCGGTTATGCAGCGGCTCTGCTTTCGCGCATCCTTCCCCGCGTCTATACCATCGAACGCATTGGTTCGCTGGTCGCGGTTGCGGTGGAGCGCTTCCGGCAACTGGGGTATGACAATATTCATGTGCTGGAAGGCGACGGCTCTCTGGGCTGGGAAACACACGCGCCCTACGATGCCATTGTGGTTGCCGCCGGCGGCCCTCGCGTGCCCGACGCCCTGAAGAATCAGCTGGCGGACGGCGGGCGCCTGGTGATTCCGGTCGGCGATACACCGCGGCTCCAGACCTTGTTGCGGATTCGCCGGTCGGGAGACGAGTTTAACGAAGAGGATCTTGGCGAAGTCCGCTTCGTCCCGCTGCTCGGAGAGGAGGGCTGGCCGGACTCCGGGCGGAAGAAAGCCCCGGTTTCCACAGCGGCCACGATGACGTCTTTCGATGAAATCCGGGCGCAGGCAGAACCTTTTGCGGCCATAGATGAAGCCAGTCTCGATCCGCTGCTGGAGCGCATTGGCGACGCGCGCCTGGTGTTGCTGGGGGAGGCTTCTCACGGGACCGCCGAGTTTTATGAGATGCGCGCCCGGATTACTCGCGAGCTGATCGAAAAGAAAGGTTTCAATTTTGTGGCCGTGGAAGCCGACTGGCCCGATGCAGCCGCCATTGACCGGTATGTGCGCGGCATGGCATCCACCGGCAGTCCCGAGAAATTTTTCCAGCGCTTCCCGCGCTGGATGTGGGCCAACGAGTCGGTGCAGGCGTTCGTGGAATGGTTGCGGGACTACAACACACGCTTTGATCGACCGGACGCGGCAGTGGGTTTTCACGGCATGGACATGTACAGCCTCTACTCATCGATCGATTCGGTGCTGGCGTATCTCGATCGGACTGATCCCGCATCAGCGCAGGTAGCGCGCCAGCGATATGGTTGTCTCACGCCCTATGCCGGTGATCCGGCCGCCTATGGAGCTTCGGCTTTGACTCAGCGTTATCGCGAGTGCGAGGAAGAAGTGGCGACAATGCTTGCAGACATCCTGCGCAAGCGGACCGAGTATACGGAAAAGGATGGCTGGCGATTCATGGATGCGGTCCGCAATGCCAGGCTCATTGCCAGCGCCGAGCGCTATTACCGGGTCATGTATTACGGCGGGCATGTCTCCTGGAACTTGCGCGACGAGCACATGTTCGACACCCTGAAACAGCTTCTGGATTTTCGCGGCCCGGACTCGCGGGCGGTCGTCTGGGCACACAACTCGCATCTAGGGGATGCTTCGGCCACTGAAATGAGTGCCCGTGGAGAAACCAACGTGGGCCAGCTGTGCCGTGCTGAATTCGGCAGTCAGGCCTACCTCATCGGTTTCGGTACGGACCGCGGAACTGTCGCCGCGGCATCCGCCTGGGATGGCCCGATGGAAGTCAAGCAGGTCCGCCCCTCGCATCCCGGAAGTTATGAACGACTGTGCCTGGATTCGGGAATTCCATCATTTCTGCTGCCGCTGACGGGAACACTCGGGAAAGTTTTGACGCCGGCGCGACTGGAGCGTGCCATCGGAGTGCTGTACTTGCCGGAGACGGAACTGCAGAGCCATTATTTTCAGGCGTCGCTGCCACGGCAGTTCGACGAGTACATCTGGTTCGAAGAAAGCCGGGCAGTTACGCCACTGGCGCCCGAGGTGTGGACAGGTATGCCCGATACCTGGCCGTTCGGACTTTAGATCATTGCTCCTGGCCCGGTCGGGCGGCGCCGGGGCACTGGTATTCGATCCGCTGTGGCGGCTGGATGTCCAGCCGCAGTGCCGTCAGCTGGCCGCCCCACAGGCAGCCGGTGTCGAGCGCATGAACGCCGGCACCATCGAAAGCGCCGAGTGTCGACCAGTGCCCGAACAGAATTTTCATGTCGCGGCTTTTGCGGTGTGGCCATTCGAACCAGGGCTTCAGATGTTTGGGCTGGGTGCCCGGCGGTCCCTTGTACTCCAGTGCCAGATGTCCATTGGTATCGCAGTAGCGCAATCGGGTGAAGCAGTTGGTGATGAAGCGCAGACGGTCCCAGTGTTCCAGTGATTCGGACCAGTGGGTGGGATGATTGCCATACATCTCCTGCAAAAATTCTGCATAGTTTTTGCCTCGCAGCACTCTGGATACTTCGGCAGCGTGAGTTTTTGCCGCCTCCAGATCCCATTGCGGCGGCAGGCCGGCATGCAGCATGGTATAGCCGCTGTGCGGGTCGTGGTGCAGTAATGGCTGGTGACGCAGCCAGTCCAGCAGTTCGGCGCCATCGGGCGCACTCATGATCTGACCGAGGGTGTCTTTATGTTTGCGATAGCGGGGAATATGCGCTGAAGCCAGCAGGTGCAGGTCGTGGTTGCCGAGCACTATGGTGGCGTTCAGCTTATGGACGAAGCGAAGCGTTTGCAGCGATTTGGGGCCGCGATTCACGACATCGCCGGCGAACCACAGTGAGTCGTGGCGCGGATCGAAGCCGATCTTGTCGAGCAAAGCCTCCAGTTCGTCGAAACAGCCCTGCAAATCGCCAATAGCGTAAACGCCCACAGGCGTCTAGTGAAGCGTGCGGGGGATGGAGAGCGTGAACGGAGGTATATCGGCGTCGAACTGCACACCATCGTCGGTGATCATCTGATATGTGCCGTGCATGCTCCCGACCGGGGTTTCCAGCATGGTGCCGCTGGTGTACTGGAATTGTTCGCCCGGTTTCAGATGCGGCTGTTCGCCAACCACGCCTTCGCCTTTCACTTCCTGAACCTTGTTATTGGAGTCGGTAATCACCCAGTGCCGGCTCAGTAACTGGGCCGGAACATCACCAAGATTCTGGATAGTAATTGCGTAGGCGAAAATATAACGACCCTGGTCGGGAATCGACTGATCCTCGATGTACTGGGTTTTGACTTCGACCTTGATGTTATGGCTGTCGCTGGACATAAAAATGCTCCCGAATATCGACTAAAGAATACGTTGTTTGGCGGTGCAGGTACAGATTATCCACGAAGATTGCCCGGAAGGCGGTACGCTGATTTCAGACTATATTTTATAGTTGAAACTGGACTTTATGAGGAGTCATCCATGTACCTTCGCGACAGAAAAAGCGGTGATCTGGTGGAAGTGCTGGATACCCTGGCAATGGTCGATCCCTGCCAGGACGAATTACTGGGCAGGTTCCATGCAGGGGAGGAATTGCAGGACCCGGCCGATTTCAGCAAGGATGACCTGGTGTTCCCGTCGGGGGAGACCTTGCCACGCTGCTGGGTGGATGCGTCTTATCGTACTTCCGGGCAGCATCTATGAGAAAATCCGGGCGGCGCTGGCTGTCGTCGGCGTCCATCCCGGCTGTGAAATCCCTGGAACTGTGACAGGGTTAACGGCCCCGCCACGCCAGAACGACCACTATGCCACCGTACCAGAAGGCAGATTGAAAGCCGCAACTGGTGTCACTATGACCAGGACGACCGCGATGGCATATTCTCGCAGACCCAATTTGATGGTGTTACTGACTTTTTTCGTCGGACTTGGTGTGTTGCTAACAAGCGTCGTGCAGGCAGCCGAAGCAACTGCTTCCACGAGTATTCTGGAGCGCACCGCTGCTCACAAGCTGTGGCCCGGGCAGTGGCTGCAGAATCTCGGGGCCAGCGTACGGCCGAAAAGCTGGCAGCCGATGGCCGCCGGCAAGCGCAGCGACGGTCTGCGAGTCGGCAGTCTCTTCGGTGCCCGGGGTCCGGTTCTACAGGTCTCGGCTTCGATGCCGGAGCACGTGTTCTCCTGTCTGCGTGAGGGTGGTGACAGCCTGGTCGGTTTCCGCGATGACAGGCCCGACGCATACCTGTTTCTGCGCAAACGCTGGTAACAGCTTCCGCCCCTCAATCCGCTATTCGTACCGCCAGCACGTCGCAGGGTGCGCCGTGCAGCACCGCATTGGCGGTTGATCCCAGCAGCAGTTGGATGCCGTGGCGGCCATGACTGCCGACCACGATCAGATCAATCCCTTTTTCTTCCGCAATCCGCAAAATCTCCCGCCGCGTACTGCCCTCGGCAATATGTCGTGGACAATCCTCGATGTGGAATTTCCGGGCCAGTTCCTGAAGGCGCTGTGTGGCGCGCTCCTGAAGCTGAAGAAACAGCTCCGGCCCCTGCGGCGCCAGCACTTCATCGGAGATATCGATCTGCATGAGCTCGATAACGTGAATCAGGCTGAGGGAAGCGCCAAATGTGTCGCGTAGCTGGCAGGCGCGTCTTGCAACTTCATCTGCACTGGTGGAAAAATCGACAGCCAGAAGTATGTGCGTGTAGGCATTCATGGCGGGGCGGTTCCCGATAGCGAGCTGTTTCGTTCGGCCAGCCGGTTGGCCAGGGCCGCGTATTGCGCAAGCGTCAGCGTCTCTGCACGCGCTGCCGGATTCACACCGGCTGATTCGATTTCTTCGACTGGCAGGAGCGGTTTCAGCGTATTCCGCAGAGTCTTGCGGCGCTGTGAAAATGCCTGCCGCACCAGATCGACCAGGCAGTTGTAATCCGCAACAGCGACTGGCGGATGCGCGTGCGGTGTCAGACGTACAAACGCAGAATCCACTTTCGGAACCGGCTGGAACGCCTGTGGCGGAACATTGAATAACGGATCTACCCGGCAATGATACTGAATCATCACTGACAGCCGGCCGTAATCGCCGCCGCCGGGCGCTGCGGCCATGCGATCCACCAGTTCCTTTTGCAGCATGAAGTGCATATCTACAATATAGCTGGAGTAGTTCATCAGGTGAAAGATGAGCGGGGTGGAAATGTTGTAGGGCAGATTGCCGACGATGCGGATTTTTTCCTGTTGCGCCAGTGATGAATAGTCAAACCGCATGGCGTCGCTCTGATGAATCACCAGCTGCCCGTAACCTTGTGCGCGGGCATCCAGCGGTGCCACCAGATCCCGATCTAACTCGATGACCTCCAGTTTTTCGCAAGCTTTCAACAGCGGCAGCGTAATGGCGCCCTGACCGGGTCCGATCTCCACCAGGCGCTGGCCCGGACGTGGATTGATCGCGTGAACGATGCGCTGGATGACGTCCTGGTCATACAGGAAATTCTGACCGAAGCGCTTCCTCGCCTGGTGACTCATGTCGCCATGTCGATTGCCGCCTGAATGGCGGTCAGAAAACTTCCGGCATCGATCTCGCCGGTGCCGGCCCTGTCGAGCGCGGTTCCGTGATCGACCGAGGTGCGAATGATTGGCAACCCGAGGGTGATGTTCACTGCGCTGCCGAAGCCGACATGTTTCAGTACCGGTAATCCCTGATCGTGATACATCGCCAGCACCGCATCGGCCTGGGTGAGCAGCGGGGGCGTGAACAGCGTGTCTGCCGGTAGTGGACCGGTGATCTGCATGCCTTCGTTTTTCAGCCGGGCTATGACCGGTTCGATGATGCGGATTTCCTCATCGCCGAGATGACCGCCTTCGCCGGCGTGAGGGTTGAGGCCGGCAACCAGAATGCGTGGCGCTGTTATGTGGAGCTTGTTCTGTAACTCGCTGTGCAGGCAGCGCAGCAGCTTTTCCAGGTGCGGCGCGGTGATGGCGGCTGCAACCTGTGCCAGCGGTAGATGGGTGGTCGCCAGGGCAACGCGCAGTCCGGGTGCAGCCAGCAGCATTACGACCTGTTCGGCGCCGGTCCGGTCGGCGAGGTATTCGGTATGCCCGGTAAACGGAATGCCGGCCTCATTGATGACGCCTTTATGCACCGGCGCTGTCACCATTGCCTGAAACAGACCCTGCAAACAACCGTCTACGGCGTGGTCCAGAACATCGAGCACGTAACGGGCATTGGCGGAGTCGAGCTGCCCCGGCTGTACCGGATTGCCGAGGTGCACCGGACACAGACTTACCACACCCGCCTGTGCCGCGCGCTCGGCATCCCAGCTGGCCGGGGAAAAATCGATGCCGAGCAGCTCGGCACGACGTTGCAGCAGATCCGGGTCACCGATCAACACCAGCTCAACCGGGAACTGTCCCTGCCGCAGGCTCACGCACAGGTCCGGGCCGATGCCTGCGGGTTCACCGGTGCTGATCGCGATACGTGGAATCACGACGCGTCGTATGCATACTCGACGTAGGCTTCATCGCGCATGCGGCGCAACCAGATTTCCAGTTCTTCTTCGGCCTTGCGCTGGCGTATCGATTCGCGCGCGCGGTTGCGCCGGTACTCGCTGGTGTCGTCATGTTCGCGCCGCTCCTGGACCTGGATGAGGTGCAGGCCGAAGCGGGTTTCAACAGGTGCGCTGACTTCGCCCGGCGCCAGGCTATCCATGGCCTGCTCGAATTCAGGCACCATCTGGCCAGGCGTCACCCAGCCGAGATCACCACCGAGAGTGGCCGAACCCGGGTCCTGCGAATGCGAGCGCGCCAGGGTCGCGAAATCTTCGCCCTGTTCGATCCGGTCGTGCAGTTTTCTGATGCGCTGCCGCACTTCCTGCTCTGACACCAGCGCATCCGGACGCAGCAAAATGTGCCGGGCCCGTGTCTGGTTGATCAGGTGGCGCTCATCGCCGCGAATATCCGTGATCTTGATAATGTGAAAGCCGCTGGGGCTGCGAATCAGATCGCTGATCTGGCCTTTCTGCAACTGTCCGACTACATCGGAAAAGAACGACGGCAGCTGACCGCTCTTTCGCCAGCCCAGGTCGCCGCCCGAAAGCGCCTGCTGCCCGTCTGATTCGGCAATTGCCAGCTGTTCGAATTCAGCACCGTTGTTCAGCCGCTCCAGTATGTCCTCCGCCCGGGCGCGTCCCTTCTGCAGCACTTCGGAGCTCACATCTTCCGGTATCGAGACAAGAATGTGCGACAGGCGGTATTCGCGATTCTGGTCATCGATCGCCGCGGCACCCGCCAGCAGGTTGTCTATTTCCTGTTCGGTCACCTGCACGCGATTGTCCACCATTTCCTGACGCAGACGGTTCATGGTTATCTGGTCGCGTAGCTGTTCGCGGAAAGCGGCATAATCGAAGCCGTCGGTTTCCAGCACATCACGAAATTCGGCTAACGTAAGATCGTTCTGTGCTGCCAGCGTGCGCAGATTGGCATTGAGGGTCTCGTCATCGATGCGAATGCCGCTTTGCTCAGCCAGCTGCAGTTGCAGATTTTCGAGAATCAGCCGGTCCAGCACCTGCTTGCGCAATGCACTGCCGCTCGGCAACTGGCTGCTCTGCTGTTCCAGTTGCTCGACGATCATCATTTCGCGGTTATCGAGCTCGCTCTGGAGAATGACGTCATCATTGACCACCGCCACAATGCGGTTCAGTGGTTCAGCGAGGCCATAGCTGCTGCAGAGCGTGAATACCAGTGCAAAAAAGAGAGATCTGTACATCATAATAACCATTAATCTTCCGGCCGTTCCGTGTAGCCTAGGATACCATCTTCGAGCAGTGATTCGATGTTGCTGCCGATCTGTGTCAGCCCTTTCAGCACGAACTGGAACATGATGGACTGGTTGGTCGTTTCCCCGTCATTATCAAGGTATCTGCGGGTGACCAGGCGAATGCCCCAGCAGCAGCTGTCGTATTCGATGCCAGCCATGGTCTCGAGTTCCTGAGTGTTGTCGATGTCGTAATACCAGCGTCCCAATACGTGCCAGGACGGCGACAGCGGCCAGAGCACGGAGGCATCGATCTGATCCTGGGTTCCATTCCGGTAGCGATAGGAGAGGTTGGCGATTTTGCGAAACCCCGGATTGTACTGAAGGCGTGTATTGGCCTGTTGAGTCTGCTGCTCATTCGGGCTCCAGACGATATCGGCCTTGCCTCGCCAGGCGCGTGACAGGGTCATGTCCAGCTCGCCGGCGATATCCGACTTCCGCTCATCGATGCTATCCGCGCCGCTCAGTGTGACTTCACGGTCCTGCAAATAAAAGATTTCGCCCACGCTGGCGCGAATTTTTTCTGCGCCGGTACGGGAATCGAGCAACCGGGTGGTAACCGCCAGCGTCACCTGATTGGCATCGCCGATTCGATCGACGCCATTGAAACGATTCTCCTGAAACAGTTCCTGGTAAGTGAATTCCGGTTCGCTGGTATCGAACAGCGGAATCTCATCCTGATCCCTTCGGTCGACATACAGATAATAGACGCGCGGTTCCAGCGTCTGCAGATAGCTGCGCGACGCGAGTTCAAAATCGCGCTCCAGGTACAGCACATTATCCAGACTGAATACCGGTACGGTGCGCGAAGGATCATCGGGCCGCCCGGGGGCCTGCCCATCGAGTTTATAGCTGGTGTAACGGACGCCGAATTTGGGTGTGATGTCGAACGCTGACCGGTACACCGGGAGACTTACCGAGGGATAGATGTTGAAGCGATTGCCGGTCACCCGGGCATCCTGGTCGAAACGAACGAACTCGGAATCGCTTGCCATCTCCAGGCCGAACCGGTTCGGTGGCGCGCTGGTGTTGAAGGTCAGGCGCGGCAGGCGTTCGTAGGGGCGATTCGCTGGCGCGATGGTTTCGTCGACGGTCTGATAGTCGTCGACGCTCAGGCCGGCCTGCCACCAGCTGGTGTTGTAATCGGCGCGGAAAGTGCGCTGCAGATGCGTGACGCTGGCCAGGCTCAGGGAGTCACCCAGATCATTGATGTAATCGCTGTCGGATACCTGGTCATAATAAATGTTCGTGGAGAGATGGTCGCCGAAACGACTGGCGTTGCGGACAGATACCCGGCTTCGTGAATCATCGACCAGGTCATCCTGATGCAGGTATTCGACGTTCACGATAGTTTCGGTGTGGCTGTCTGCTCCGTCGCTCATATGCCGCGCTTCGGCATTGATCTGGGTGCCGCGGTACTGCAGGTAACGGGGCGTCAATGTGGCGTCATAATTGGGCGCCAGGTTCAGGTAGTAGGGCAGACGCAGTTCGAATCCGGAATTGTCCGAGGAGCCGAAACTCGGAACCAGAAACCCGGTTTTGCGCCGGTCATCGATCGGGAATGAGATGTAGGGTGTGTACAGGACCGGCACGCCCTTGATGTCGAGGCGGGCATGACGCGCGATGCCTTCTCCACGCTCCTTGTACATCGTGACCTTGCTCGCTGCGAGCATCCATACGTCACTGTCGTCAGGGCAGGTCGTATAGGTCGCTCGCCGGTACTGGGTGATGCCGGGTTCGAGCAGGTACGAGATCTCAGCTCCGCCACGCGCATGGCTGTCATAGAGTCGGTAGCGGGTGTCATGGAATTCACCGCGATCCTCGTCCAGCCAGAGCTTGCCGTAACTGGCGGTGAGACTCAGATCCGGCTCATCGTAGCGGACCTCGCGCTCGACGCTCACGGTTGCCGCAGTTTGGTCGTAAATCAGCAGATCGGCCTTGAGACGCTGATCGGCGCGGATCGCCTCCGCCTCTCCGATAAGCGTGTAGGTGCCGGCCGAGCTCATACTGGCGAGGTCGCCAGCCAGATTGGTCTCGGCCTGCTCGCGATTGCCGCGGGACGCAGGAACGAAATCGCGAGCGGGCTGCGGCGGACACATCGCCCAGGCGGATACAGGTGCATACGGCGACTCGCGATATGAATCGATGGTTTCCGCGAACGGCACCGGCGAGTCGGTATCGGCGACGGCATCTTCCGCAGAGCTGGCCGGGGCGCCTGTGACGAGTGCAGCAAACAGCAGCGATAGGGATCTGATATTCAAAAGCGTTTCTGGTTCTGGTCCGGGTAAGGGCATCGGGATGCACAGGCAATTCCACCCCTTGAATCCAGTTGACTCTATAGTTGCTGCGGCTCGCGGGTGTCGCGTAAAATCGCACAGAATGATTTTCTATTCAATTAGTTCCTTGCTATCTCCGGGCCACGGCATTGTCTGAGCGGTTGAATTCACTGCAGCAATGGGCACAGCAGCAGCTTGGGTGGCCGGGTGTCGAACTCATGCCCGCCTCATCCGATGCCAGTTTCCGGCGTTATTTTCGCGTCCAGCAGAACGGTACAAGTTACATACTGATGGATGCGCCGCCTGCGCAGGAAGATTGCCGGCCATTCGCGCAGGTAACGCAGCTGTTTCTGGGCCTGGGACTGCACGTTCCCGAGTTGATCGCCAGCGACCTGGAGCGGGGCTTCCTGCTGCTCGGCGACCTGGGCAGCCGTCTGTATCTCGACGAGCTGCACGAGGACACGGCGGATCGCCTGTATGGCGATGCGCTCGGCGCGCTGGCAACATTGCAATCCTGCGGCCCGGCCGGTGAATGCAGTTTGCCCGTCTATGATCGCCGCTTGCTGATGTCAGAGATGGCGTTGTTCAGCGACTGGCTCCTCGATCGGCATCTCGGTATGACACTGGAAAGCGCAGAACAGGACGCCTTGCAGCGGATCTTCGGGTTGTTGGCTGACAGTGCACTGGGTCAGCCGGTGGTTTGCGTGCACCGTGACTTCCATTCGCGCAACCTGATGGTGACGCCGGTTCATAACCCCGGCATTCTCGATTATCAGGATGCTGTGCTCGGACCGGTAACCTACGATCTCGTGTCACTGCTGCGCGACTGTTATATCGCCTGGCCGCGCGAGCGCGTGGAAGGCTGGGTGCTCGGCTATCGCGAGCTGGCGCTGCAGATGGGCATCCTGCGCCCCGGGCAGGCGGATGAAGCGACATTCCTGCGCTGGTTCGACTGGATGGGCGTGCAGCGGCACCTCAAGGCCGCCGGTATTTTCGCACGCCTGAATGACCGCGATGGCAAGCCGACGTATCTCAGGGACATTCCCCGCACCCTTGGATACGTTGTCGATGTCTGTTCGCGCTATCCGGAACTTGCCGGGCTGGGCGCTACCAGCAGCCGGGTGCTGGCGCGTCTGTGAGAGCCATGATACTGGCCGCCGGGCGCGGCGAGCGTATGCGCCCACTCACCGATCGTGTTCCCAAGCCGCTGCTCGAAGCCGGTGGCAAACCTCTGATCCAGCATCATATCGAAGCCCTCTGCCAGGGCGGCATAACCCGACTGGTGGTCAACCACGCGCATCTTGGTGAACAGCTGGTTGAGGCGTTGGGTGACGGCAGTCAGTTCGGCGTCAGCATCAGTTATTCCGCCGAACCGGAAGGTGCACTGGATACCGGTGGTGGTATCAGACAGGCATTGCCGTTGCTGGGCGATGCGCCATTTCTGGTCGTCAACGGCGACATCTGGACAGATTTCCCCTATGCACAACTCAGTACCTGCACACCTGCGGGGCTGGCACATCTGGTGCTGGTCGATAATCCGGCGCATCATTCCAAAGGTGATTTCGGGCTGAGAGGCGGGCGCGTGCTGGCGAATGAAGACGCGAACAGGCTGACCTTCAGCGGCATCGGCGTCTACCGTCCGCAATTATTCGATGCGGCCGGGGCGCAAAGATTTCCGCTGGCACCACTGTTGCGCACGGCCATGGATGCCGGGCAGGTCAGCGGCGAGTACTACAGTGGAGACTGGATGGACATAGGTACGCCGCAACGCCTTGCCGAACTGGATCAGCGCCTGCGAGCCTGAGCATGGGAGATGAAATCGCCCAGACGCATTTCACGGCGGCCGATTTTGCGGCATTCGAGGAAAGCCTTGCTGACGAAACCCGCCTGCTTGGCCAGTTGTTCGAGGAACGGCGCTTTTCGGAGCGCGGACCGATGTGCGGGCTGGAGATCGAGGCCTGGCTGATCGATGCCAGGGGGCAACCGGCGCCGGTAAACCAGCAGTTTCTGCAGCAGCTGGATAACCCGATGGTGGTGCCGGAGCTGGCGAAGTTCAATGTGGAGCTGAACGTGCAGCCGCGGCACCTGAAGGCGACTGCCTTTGGCCTCCTGTTCGACGATCTGCACCAGACCTGGGAGGCTGCTCAGGCGGCGGCCGCGGAGCTGGATACGCGACTGGTCATGTGCGGCATTCTGCCGACCGTTACGCAAGCTCACCTGACGCTGGCCAACATGTCGGATCAGAAACGTTACCGCGCGCTGAACGAGCAGGTGTTACGGCTACGCGACGGCGAACCACTGGTGCTCGATATCCACGGTCAGGAACATCTGCACGCCCTGCATGAGGACGTCATGCTCGAATCTGCCGCCACCTCGCTGCAGCTGCATCTACAGGTGGATCAGTCGCAGGCAGTGCGTTATTACAATGCAGCGCAAATCGTCTCCGCGCCGATGATAGCGGCCTGTTGTAATTCGCCATACCTGTTCGGCAAGGATCTGTGGGACGAAACCCGGGTGCCGCTGTTCGAGCAGTCGGTGGAAGTAGGCGGCTTTGCCGGCGCCAGTCGCGGACCGGTGCGCCGGGTCAGTTTCGGTACCGGTTACGCTAAAGAGTCTCTGTTCGAATGTTTCGTTGAAAACCTGGAGCACTTCCCGGTCCTGTTGCCGATGAGATTTTCCGAACCTGGCGACCAGATGCGGCACCTGCGTTTGCACAACGGCACGATCTGGCGCTGGAATCGGCCGCTGCTCGGTTTCGATAATGACGGCGTTCCGCATTTGCGTATCGAACACCGGGTGTTGCCGGCCGGACCGACGTTGATCGACAGTATCGCCAATGCGGCGTTTTTCTATGGTCTGGTGCATGCGCTGGCGACCAGTACGGCGGCCCCGGAATATCAGCTGGAATTTGCGACCGCACGCGACAACTTCTATGCTGCGGCGCGCTCTGGACTGGATGCGCATATCACCTGGCTGGACGGCCGCAAGCGCGGCGCCCAGAGTCTGTTGCTCGATCAGCTTATTCCGCAGGCGAGTTACGGTCTGGAATTGCTGGGCATCGATGCGGCGCAGCGGGATCTGTATCTGGGGATCATTCAGGCGCGGGTCGCGAATGCCTGCAGCGGCAGCAGCTGGCAGCGTGCCTTCGTGGCCCGGTACGGCGGCGACATGCAGCGCCTGACCGAGGCTTATTTCCAGCGGCAGCAGACTGGCGTGCCGGTGCACGACTGGAATACCTGATTCATGGGCAGCCTGTTACGTCAGTTCGATGCGCTGCCGGAAGATTTCCTGAACGCTGCGCCGACGCAACTCGCCGATCTGCTCGGCGGTCCGGCACTGATTCATTTGCCCGGACGTCGCGAGCAGCCGCTGTTCGTATCGGTCCTCCTGCACGGCAATGAAACGACAGGTTTCCTGGCCCTGCAGTCAATCCTGAAGGACTATGCCGGGAAGTCCCTGCCGCGCGCCATGAGCATTTTTATCGGCAATGTCGAAGCGGCGCGCGACGGTTTGCGGCGGCTGGCCGGACAGCCCGATTACAATCGCGTGTGGCCGGGTACTGACCATCCCGATAGCGCGGAGCGGCGCATGATGAGCGAGATTTTCGATATCATGCAGGCGCGCAAGCCGTTCGCGAGTCTCGATGTTCATAACAACACCGGGATCAATCCGCACTATGCCTGCGTGAACTATATCAATCAGGGTTCCTTGCATCTGGCGCGCCTGTTCAGCCGCACGCTGGTCTATTTTGTGCGGCCGGCCGGCGTGCAGTCCATGGCATTTGCGCAACTGTGTCCGGCTGTGACGGTGGAATGCGGCAAGGTAGGACAGGAGGCTGGCGAGCAGCATGCCCGGGAATTTATCGACGCCTGTCTGCACCTCAGCGAAATACCCGATCACCCGCTGGCGGCACGCGATCTGGATCTGTTCCATACGGTCGCCATTGTGCGCGTTCCACAGGCTTTCAGTTTCGGCTTTGGCGAACAACCGGTGGACGTCCGCTTTGTCGATGACCTCGACCACCTGAACTTTCGCGAACTGCCGCCGGGCACGGTGCTGGCGGAACTCAATGACGTCGAGATGATGCCAGTGGAAGCGACCGATGAACAGGGCGCAGACGTAAGCAAAAAATATTTCAGCATCGATGACGGCCTGCTGCGCACCACGCGCCCCATGATGCCATCCATGTTTACGCTCGACGAGCGGGTCATCCGCCAGGATTGTCTGGGTTATCTGATGGAGCGTTACCCGTTGCCGGAATAGCGTCAGACAGGTTCAGTAGCCGCGCGCCTGCAAATCGATTTCCCCCGGAATCTGCGCCAGGCGCCGGATCTCGGTCTCCAGCGAGCCGTCGCTGAACAGCTCCAGCCACCGGTATCCGGGCGGAATCCTGTCCACTTCAAACTCATCGCTGCCGGGCAGGAACTGAATGCAGGTCGAGGGGGTGGCCAGCAGCAGTACATCGTTTCTGCGCTGTTCAAACAGTTGATGCACATGTCCCCAGATAATGGCGCGTACCTGTGGATAGCGATCGACAATGGTGAACAAGGCATCCGGATTGTCGACGGCCATGGTATCCAGCCAGCGACTGCCGATATTGACCGGCTGGTGGTGGAGCCAGATCAGCGTCGGTACATCAGGCTGTTCGCCCAGGGCCCGCTCCAGGTCGACCAGTTCTTGTTGGCCAAGATGGCCGCCTTCGCTGCCCGGCACCGTTGAATCCAGAAAAATCTGCTGCCAGCCGCCTGCGCAGTAATTGCGCTGGTGATGAAATCCGCCGTCGTTCAGCGAGTGGTGCAGCGCGCCTGCTTCGTCGTGATTGCCGGGCAGGCAGTACACGGGCGCGCCGATGCGATCAAAGCATTCGCGTACCTGCTGATAGGATTGTGCCGAACCATCATGGCTGAGATCACCGCTGGCTACCACCAGATCCGGTGCCGCGTTCTGCTGCTGTACCAGTTCGATTACCGCATCCAGACAATGCCTTGTCCTGAGCCCCAGCAGGTTGGCATCAGCCGCCGCATGCAGATGCGTGTCAGTGATCTGGGCGATTCGCAGCGGACCGGACATCAGCCGAGCGCCTTGATATAGACTTTCGAATTGCGCTGGTAGTTGTACAGGTCTTTCTTTTTCACCGGCAGCTCGGAGGTTTCGGCGGGACGAAAACCGCGCTCGCGGAACCAGTGTGAGGTCTGGGTAGTCAGTACGAACAACTGTGTAATCCTGTTGTGCCGGGCATGTTTCTCTATCGCTTCAAGCAGGGCGCTGCCGCGTCCCTCGGTGCGGTAATCAGTGTGCACTGCCAGACAGGACAATTCTGCGAAGCCTTCCTCATATGGATACAGCGCTGCACAGGCGATGATCATGCCGTCGCGTTTGACCACCAGGAAATGATCGATTTCCATTTCCAGCATTTCCCGTGACCGCTTGACCAGCACGCCGGCTTCTTCCAGTGGAGCGATCAGTTGCAGTATGCCGCCGACGTCGTCGATGGTGGCGCGGCGCAGGCCCTCGTAGGTTTCCGCGCTGATCAGGGTCCCGACTCCGTCACGCGTGAACAGCTCCTGTAACAGGCCGCCATCGGCATGGTGATCGATCAGGTGCGTGCGTTTCACGCCGCTGCGGCAACTTTCTATGGCGCTGTTGAGGTGACGAACCCATTCGCTGTCCAGCTTGCGGCGCGATTGCAGAACCTGTTCGGCACCTTCCAGCGACAGCTCGCGAATCGGGTGCCGCCGCGCATCGCGCAAGCCGCGCCCCTGTACCAGTAATACGAGCTTTTCCGCATGCAGGGCCACTGCCGCTGCCGTCGCCACTTCTTCGGCACTGAGGTTGAACACTTCGCCGGTGGGTGAATAGCCGAGCGGAGACAGCAGCACCACACGCTCGGCGTCCAGCTGCTGGTGGATGCCCCGCGCATCGATGCGGCGCACGCTACCGGTATGGCAGTAATCGACTCCATCGCGGATGCCCAGTGGTTTGGCAATAACGAAATTGCCGGTTGCCACACCGATTCGCGCACCCGCGGTCGGTGTATTGACCAGGCTCATGGACAGCTTTGCCTCGATGTCCACGCGCAGGCTGCCAACCGCATCTTTCACAGCAGCCAGCGCTGTATCGTCAGTTACCCGCAGGCCATTTACATAGCGGATTTCCGCCTGCCGGTGCTGGAGCCGTTGCTCGATCTGCGGGCGTGCGCCATGTACCAGCACCAGACGAATGCCCAGGGTATGAAGTAATGCAATGTCGTGAACCAGGCGATCGAATTGCTCGTCGACGGTTTCGCCGCCGAAGGTGATTACCACGGTTTTGCCACGATGCGCCTGTATATAAGGTGCTGCATGGCGAATGCTGGACACGAAAGCGTTTTGTAATTGTTTGTTTTGCCTGTTGGTCATAATCGCTAGAGTAACGGTTTCGTTGCGCGGAAAACAACTTTAGTGAAAGCGCTGTGCTGTGCTTACGGTGGATCACCGGGAGTAATGCAGAAGCGCTGGATCAGCTGGCGTAGCACCTCGATGGTTGGCTGGATGCGCTCCAGGGACAGATATTCATCCGGTTGATGCGCCTGTTCGATGTCACCCGGTCCCATCACCACAGTGTTCATGCCGAGCGCCTGGAAGTAGGGTCCCTCGGTGCCGAAGGCCACTGCCGACGCGGCGTAACCGGTGAGCTGTTCGGTGGCGAGCACGATTTCTGAACTCGCCGGTGTTTCCATTGCCGGAGTGCCGTCGAACAGCGGTCGGCAGCTCAATTCGAGGCCAGTGTCCTGGACAACTCGCTGCAGGCGTTGCTGCATCGTGTGACGCAATGTGTCTATGTCCATACCTGGCAGGGGACGCAGATCGATGTGCAGCTCACATTCCGGGCAGATCCGATTGGGATTGTCGCCGCCGTGGATGTGTCCGAGGTTGAGCGTCGGGAAGGGTACTGCAAACAGCGGATTGCGGTGCTGCGCCTGCAGTTCCTCACGCCAGCGCAGCAGTTCACCGATTACCTTGTGCATGCCTTCGAGCGCACTGTTGCCAAGCGCCGGGTCGCTGGAGTGGCCGGAGCGTCCCCTGAGCTGGATCGCTTCCATCAGTATGCCCTTGTGCATACGCACCGGACGCATGCCGGTCGGTTCACCGATGACCGCGTAACGCGCCTGGGGGCGATGGGCGCTCACCAATGCTTTGGCGCCGTCCATAGAGCTTTCCTCATCAGCGGTTGCCACCAGAATCAGCGGTTCGCGCAGCTGGTCGGCCGTATACAGACTCGCGGCCTCGATGGCGATGGCAAGAAAGGCTTTCATATCGGACGTGCCAAGACCGTACAGGCGACCGTCCGCCTCGCTGAGCCGGAACGGATCGTGTTGCCAGCGCCCCTCGTCATAAGGCACGGTGTCGGTATGACCGGCCAGCACCAGTCCTCCGGGTCCGCTTCCCAGCGTGGCGATCAGGTTGGCTTTATCGGGTCGGCCGGGAACCGGCATAATCTCGACCTGATAGCCTCTGTCGGTGAGCCAGCCAGCCAGCAGGTCGATCACCGGGCGGTTGCCCTGGTCGAGTTGCGGATTGGCGCTGCTGATCGATGGAGTGGAGATCAATGCGTCGATCATATGCAGGAGTCTGGGGGCTGTTTGCATGCCGCGTAACCTGTACTTACCCTGGTCTGGAATGATGTTCGAACGACACTGGAACGAAGCGCAACAATATACGTTTACTGCTGCACTTGACAGTGGCGGCTGGGCCTGGGAATTTTTGCGCAGGAATCCTGAGTACCGGCGTGACTGGTCGTGGTTCCGGGATACCTGGGAGCGTCTGGAGGCGCGCTATGGCAAACCGCCGGAGCGGGATTTCGTCAGCTGGCAGGGAGATCCGGAAGCCTGGCGGATGGCGGAGAGCGCTGCCGACGACTGCGCTGCCGAGCCGGAACGGCTGCTGATCGAATGCTGGATGGGCGAGAAATGGGGGTTCTATAAATTTCCCCTGGATCCGGCCACCGACCGACCGCAACCCGGCATCCAGCTGCACTGGCGGGAGGTCGAACAGCTTATTCCCGTCGTGGATGATGCGGCGTCTTCCTACCTCAAGGATGATGATACCCGCATTGCGCTGGGGTTCGATCTCGATATGCCGCTGCGCGGACAACTGGAGCGCGCCAAGCGTTTGCTCCAGGCCCGCCAGGGGCGGCTGCGTCGCGAGGGCATCATCGAATTACAAACAGTCGCGGGCTGTTGCGCTGAATGGACACTCATGCTGCGCATCCTTGACGGGATCGATCGCGGCGCCAGTCCGGACGCGATAGCCGCGTTGCTCGGAATGGAGCAGCCACAGCCTGTCGCCGCGGCCCAGGTGATGGCGCTGCACGCGCAGGCCCGTGAACTCACCGCAGGCGGCTATCGACGTCTGTTGCTGCTGCCGGCCTGAAGCCGGCGTCTGCTGATTACATCGCGCGTCCGACTCCCTGCAGGCCGTAGAGCTTCAGTTTGCGGTACAACGTGCGCTCGCTGATGCCGAGGATTTCGGCGACCTTGGCACGCTTGCCGCGATGTTCCGAGAGCAGCTCGGCAATATAGCGGGATTCGAGACCCTTCATCGACGGTCCTTTACCCTGTCCATCGGTAAAGTGGAAATCTCCATGGGCCTGATGTGCCGGTGGTGTATTGTGGGTGCGTATCTGCCGTGGCGTGATAATACCGTTAGTGCTTTGCGCCACGGCTTCCTGAAGGATGTGCCGCAGTTCGCTCACATTACCGGGGTAGTCGTATCGCAGGAGAACCTCCACGGCTTCATTGCTGAGCTGATAATTCGGATCGTCGCGTGTGCCCATGCGTTGCAGCAGCGCATTGGCCAGCGCCGCGATGTCGGCGCGGCGTTTGCGCAGCGGCGGTATGTCGATCGCGTTCGCCTCGAGGCGGCGATAAAATGCAGCGTCGAGCTGTCTGTCGATGAGCAGTTGCGGAAGATTCGCAGCGCTGGCACAGATGATCCGAACATCAGTGGAGACTGCTTCCTGGCCTCCAACGCGCCGGAACTGACCTGACTCCATCACCCGTAGCAGACGCCGCTGCAATGTTACGGGCAGATCGGCAATTTCGCTGAAGAACAGGGTACCGCCGTCGTTCTGCTCCAACAGGCCGTAGCGCCGGCCGCTGCAGGCAGTGAAGGCGCCCGCTTCATGACCGAATAACTCGCTTTCCAGTGCTGACTCCTCAAATGCCTTGCAGTCGATAATGGAGAACGGCTTTCCGGCGCGTACTGAATGGGTATGAATGTATTCAGCCGCCAGATCGGTGCCGACTCCGGGCTCGCCGCGCAGTAGCACCGGCGCTCCGGAACCGGTGGCCTTTGTGAGCATGGAAAAGCAATCCATGAAGGCGCCGGATCTTCCGATCTGTTTCTGTTGCACGCAGTCCAGATCATCGCTGTGTGCGAAGGTCGTTATGGATTCCCCCATATACAGTTCCCCATCCGGGCCGGATATCGGGCTTGCCTTTATACGTACATGTTCCGGCTGCGCGTTGGTGTCGTAGTGAATGTGCAGTACCTGACTGGGCTGGCGCGTTGCAAACAGTTTCCGGTGCGGACAATCTTCACCATTCAGGTGGCAGGGCACCTGTGAGCGGTGCGAAACTTCGTGGCATTTTTTGCCGATGATGTTAGTCGCAGACATCCCATAGGCCTGCTGGTAGGCTTTGTTGGCGGAAACGATATTGTAGTTCGAATCGATCAGCGCGAACGGATTATCCTGCGCATCTATCAACGACTGAACTTCCAGTGCAATCTTCCTGCTCATAAACAGTTCCTCTGTTATGGGTTTTTGGCTGGCCTTCCCGGCCGCGCTGCATTTCGGTGTCTGTTTCAGTTTAGGTCAGCCCGCGAAGTCTGCCCGCAATCCCCGTAGAAGCCCCTAGCGATATCTTGCTCAAGGGGCGTCATACAACCGTCGACACAGAAGCATGCAGAAATCTCGTGAGACTGGAAAACGTCTGGGGCACTTGTGCGGCGCGGCCACGTTGCTGTGCAGCGCGGCGGCGAACGCAGCTTCCCAGCAGTTTCAGGTGAGTTGGGAAAATTCCAGCTGGAGCGTCGAAAACAGTGCTCGGCATTGTGCGCTGGTGCACGAGATTCCCCGCTTTGGTCAGGTGCGCTTTGAGCAGAGTTCCGGGCGGCGCATGCAGTTTTCCCTCCTGGTTGACCAACCCCTGGTTCGGGATCAGACAGCAAAGCTGCGCTCCGAGTCACCGCCCTGGCAGCACCGGTCCGGGGTGCGCAGCCTCGGCGAGTTCGAATTGCCGCGGGGCCGGAGTCGGCTGGAGTTGCCGCGCGACCAGACTTTGCGCCTCTACAGCGAGCTCGGGCAGGGCAGGCAGCCGGTATTCGAATTCACCGATCGGGGCGACGGCAAAGGCCAGATCGAAGTAGTCCTGGTGCCGGTGCGTTTCCGTGCAGCATTATCGGCTTTCGAAGAATGCACAGCGGCGTTGTTCTCGCTGGATTTCGAACCGCTCACGGAAGAAGCAGTGTACTTCGGAACCGCCAGCGATGTTCTGGACTTCCAGGCCCGCAAGACTCTGGAGGCATTCGCTCGCCAGGCGCGCAAACAGCCGAACGTGCGCGTGGTGCTGGGCGGCTTTTCCGATGCGCGTGGCGATGAACGTTACAATCTGGAGTTATCGCGGCGACGTGCCGCCATGGTGACGCGCTTCCTGCGTTCCCGGGGTTTGTCAGGCAAACTGATCGAAACCCGGATTTTTGGTGCACGCGAGTCGGTCGATCCGGCAAAAAATGCCAGTACCTGGGCATCGAATCGCCGCGTCACTCTTTGGCTGGCAAGCCAGTAGCCTCTCAGTCGCCCGGAAACCTCTGGTTAATTTCGCCATTGCGAGGCGCCTGGCGCCGCGGCAATCTCCAGCCGCTTGATGCAGCGTTACGGGTTTGCCGCGCTTCGCCCACTAGCTCTTCACCGGTCTTTTCGCCAGTTTCCTCTGCAAGGTGCGCCGATGCATGCGCAGTCTGCGTGCCGCTGCGGAAATGTTTCCGCTGCATTCCGCCAGTACTTTCTGCAGGTGTTCCCACTCCAGGCGCCGTACCGACAGGGGATTGTCTGCCGGTGCAATGCTCGAATCACCTTCATCCCGATGTAACGAAGCCAGGATTTCATCCGCATCGGCGGGTTTGGCCAGATAGTGCACTGCACCCAGCTTGATCGCCTCGACGGCAGTCGCAATGCTCGCATATCCGGTCAGGATGACGATCCGGGTATTCTGGTCCTGGACCTGCAATTGCCGGATCAGTTCCAGTCCCGATTCCTGGCCGATTCTCAGATCGACAATGGCATATTCCGGTTCCAGTTGTCCGGCCTTCAGCATTCCGTCGCTGATGCTGTGCGCTGTGGCCACCTGATAGCCACGGTTGCTCAATGCATCTGCCAGCACTTCGCAGAATACGACGTCGTCATCGACGATCAGAACCGAGGGTAAATCGTTCTGGCAATCAGGCATGACGTGGATTGAACCGCATGAGCGGTAGAGTCAGGGTCGTGCAGGTGCCGCCAGCTTCACGATCAGACAAGACAATGCTGCCGCCCAGACGCTGTAGTGTGGCATGGGTCAGGAACAGGCCGAGGCCCATGCCGTACTCCTTGTCACTGGTTTTGTGCTGTGCCAGTTGCGAGGCCGCGTCCGCATGCAGGCCAGGTCCACGATCCAGAATCCGCACCGTAAGCAACCTGTCATCCCATTGCGCTTCCATGGCTATTGGCTGCGCGGATGCGTCGGCAGCATTGTTCAACAGGTTTATGAGAGCCTGATGCAGGGTGTATTCGTTAAGGATGCTGGCGGTGTCGGTATCGGCTTGAAAGCGGCTGGTCAGATCAGAGTCTACGTGTTGCTGTTTCCATGCCGCGATAACCTGATTGAGGAATGTCTCGACCGGCACCAGGCCGCCGCTTTCGGCACGCGCTTCGCCCGCCGATGCAGAGATAATCGACAGCGCCTGTTTGCAGCGGTCCACCTGCTCGCGCAAGATGCGCAGTTTGTTGCCAGTCGCGCCATCGACGCCGGCCAGTTCCAGCTCCCGAATCAGCACGGCCATGGTTCCGAGCGGTGTTCCCAGCTCATGCGCGGCGCCGGTCGCCAGAGTGCCCAGCGAAACCAGTCGCTCGTCGCGCAGTGACTGTTCGCGCGCGGCGGCCAGTAACTGATCGCGGCGCTTCAGGGTATTGGCCATGCCGACCACGAACCAGGCAATCAGCACAGCACTTAAAACAAAACCAAACCACATGCCGAATACGTGCTGCGTGAAGTTATCGTTATGATGCAGGTGTGCCGTCCCGCCGAGCGGCAGGAAAAAGAACAGCAGCGCGGTATAGCAACAAATGGTGATCGCCGCCATCAGCCAGGTCTCGGCCGGTGAGAGTACCGTGGCGGTGATGATCAGCGGTATGAGGAAAAACCAGGCGAAAGGGTTGCCGGCTCCACCCGTGAGGTAGAGGACTCCGCCGAGCGCCAGCACATCGATGCTTAGTTGCAGGAAAAATTCCCGGTTGCTGATTGAAGGCGCGCTGCGCGCGCGGTACCAGGTCCAGACATTTAGCAGGACAAGTGCGGCGATGATTCCCAGCAGGGGTGTGAGAGGCAGTTGCGTCGAAGTCAGAAAATGCACGCCGAACAGGGCGAGCAGCGCACCGCTGACCAGCAGGTTGCGCAATACGAACAGGCGTCTCAGATTGCGGTTGCTGCTTGCTTCGTTCGGCCGGGTTCTGGTCATGCTGCGATTCTATCAGGTCAGTTGCGATTGAGCGCTCCGGATTGGAGGGGCGGCCACGGACAGGTACAATGGCGCGCTGTAAACACTGCATCTGTCGACCGAGGCTGGAAAATGTCCAAGAAACTGAATCGATTTAGCGCCCGCATCACCGAGCCACGCTCGCAGGGTGCTTCCCAGGCTATGCTGATGGGCACCGGCCTGACGCCCGAAGATCTGGGTAAGGCTGAGGTCGGCATTTCCAGCGTCTGGTGGGAAGGTAATACCTGCAACATGCATCTCAACGATCTCGCCGCCCAGGTTAAGGCAGGCGTGCAGGCGGCGGGGCTGGTGGGACTGCGTTTCAATACCATCGGGGTCAGCGATGGCATATCGATGGGTACCGATGGCATGAGTTATTCGCTGCAATCGCGCGATATCATTGCCGACTCCGTTGAAACGGTCATGAACGCGCAGTGGTATGACGCAAATATTTCCATTCCTGGCTGCGACAAGAATATGCCCGGCGTGCTGATAGCCATGGGACGCTTCAACCGGCCGTCACTGATGGTGTATGGCGGCACCATCAAGCCCGGCCACTGGAAGAATGCATCTCTGGACATCGTATCGGCGTTCCAGAGTTACGGCGAGTATCTTGCCGGCAAGCTCGATGACGAGGAACGCGCGCAGATCGTCGCGCATGCCTGTCCCGGTGCCGGCGCCTGTGGCGGGATGTATACCGCCAATACCATGGCTTCCGCTATCGAGGCGATGGGCATGAGTCTGCCCTACAGTTCCTCGATACCGGCGGTTGACCCGGGCAAGCTGGAAGAATGCCGACAGGCCGGCCAGGCGATCCGTCATCTGCTCGAACACGACATCAAGCCGCGCGACATCATGACCCGCGCGGCATTTGAAAACGCCATGGTTATGGTGATGGCGCTGGGCGGTTCCACCAATGCGGTATTGCACCTGATCGCCATGGCGCGCGCCGTGGACGTGCCGCTGACTATCGATGATTTTCAGAAGGTCAGTGACCGCGTGCCATTCCTCGCGGACCTCAAGCCGTCAGGCAGGTATGTTATGGAAGATCTGCATAATGTCGGTGGCACGCCAGCGGTGATGCGCTACCTGCTTGAGCATGATCTGCTGGACGGCAGCTGCCTGACTGTTACCGGCAAGACGATGGCCGAGAACCTTGCGGTCCTGCCGGGCCTGACCGCGGGACAGGATGTATTCCTGCCTGTCGAAAAGCCGATCAAGCGGACTGCTCACATCCAGATTCTCAAAGGCAATCTGGCGCCGGGCGGTTCGGTAGCCAAGATAACCGGCAAGGAAGGTCTGCACTTTTCGGGTCCGGCGCGGGTGTTCGACTGCGAGGAAGACATGCTGGCGGGGCTCGAAAAAGGCCAGATCAACAAGGGCGACGTAGTGGTGATCCGCTACGAAGGTCCGAAAGGCGGACCCGGCATGCCGGAAATGCTGACGCCGACTTCCGCCATCATGGGTGCCGGTCTCGGCAAGGATGTGGCGCTGATTACCGACGGGCGGTTTTCCGGTGGCTCGCACGGCTTCATTATCGGGCACGTGGTGCCGGAAGCTCAGGAAGGCGGTCCGATCGGACTGATTCGTGACGGCGACGTGATTACCATCAACGCCGAAACCCAGCGGCTGGATGTTGCTGTTACCGATGCTGAGATGGATGTGCGGCGCAACGCCTGGCTGATGCCGCCTTACAAGGCCCGGCGCGGGACCCTCTACAAGTACATCAAGAACGTAACCAACGCATCAGACGGTTGTGTGACCGACGAATAATCCGCCGGTCGGATTATGACCGAAATGCGCATGGCGGGGCTGTCGAAAGCTGACCTCCGCCATGTGCATTGCGTCCCGGCCTAGAGCGTGTCCCAGCTGGACTTCTTGCGCCAGCGGATGCGCGGGATAATCAGCCCTATCACCATGCCCAGCAGTACTACGCCGGCCCCGACCATGAACCAGTCGCGCGCTGTGCGGTCCTTGAGGCCGGTATTTTCCTGTTGCAGGGTTTGCAACTGGCGCTCGTAAGCGACGATGCCGCTTTTCAGTTCCTTGTTTTCAGCATCGATAGCGAGGGCGCTGGAGGCAGTTCGGCGGATTTCCTCAAGCTCCTGGTTGAGCTGGCGGTTCTGTCTGTCGAGTGCGCCGCGTTCCTTTTCGGTGCTGCCCCTGGCCTCCTGGGCCTCGTCAAATGAGGCCTTCAGCTTGCGGTTTTCCAGCTCGAGACGCGCGACCTTTTTTTCAGCTGCTGCCAGTTTCTCGCGGGCTGCGGGCTGCTGCATCAGAAACCGCGTCAGCACCCAGCCTTCCACCCCACCGGGCGCGCGCACCTTCGAATAACCTTCTTCCTTGTCGCTTTCCAGGACTTCCAGTTGAGTGCCGCTTGGAAGCATCCGCAGTATCCGGTACTGGTTACCCTTGCCGGTGCGCATCTGGATTTCCAGTTCATCGCTGACATAAAGGGTTTCGGCCGCGGCGCCGCCGACCAGGGCCAGGGTAAGGCTGATGGCAAGAATAATTAATTTCACAAAAGCTCCGGGGGAATCTTGAATACTGAAGTAAGTCTGCATTGTAACGGAATAGTGCGAGACTCCATAATGCCTTCTATGCATGTCCGGGAGGAGCTATGGAATTGACCGCCGATGGGGACTGGTTGACGAATGCGCGGCGCCTGCTGTCGCCGAACTGTGACGACCGGCCGGCTGACTGTGATATTTCGCTGATTGTCGTGCATGGCATCAGTTTACCGCCGGGGCAGTATAAAGGGGATTACATCGACGCCCTGTTCACGAATCAGCTGGATCCTGCAGAGCATGCCTATTTTGCCGAAATCGCAGATCTGCGCGTGTCGTCGCACGTGCTGATACGGCGCACCGGCGAACTGATCCAGTATGTCCCGTTCCGCCGGCGAGCCTGGCATGCGGGTTTTTCCTGCTACAACGAGCGGCAGGCGTGCAATGACTTCGCTATCGGGATCGAGCTGGAAGGCCAGGATGAAGAGCCTTACGAAGACGTGCAGTATCGGCAACTGGCTGAACTGGTGCGGGTGCTGCGGACCCATTATCCGGAAATCGGCCCGGGTGCAGTAGTCGGACACTGCGAGATCGCTCCCGGCCGTAAAACCGATCCTGGTCCGGCATTCGACTGGACGCACCTGAAAACCCTGCTCGCTTGACAGGGTGCTCGGCCAGACGGTAGCGTTCAGCTCGCTCACCGACCTGGCAAGCCTATGACCATAATATCAATACTTCTCGCTATCGCTGCAGATCGTCTGCTGCCGCATCTGCACGAATATCGCCAGTACCATTACTTTCTGCATTATGTGGAACGGGTACGTGACCGCTTTATCAGACCCGAGCATGAGCATATCGGCGCACTGTTGTTGTTGCTGGCCCCGGTGTGGCTGGCAACTGCGCTGCTGCAGTACTGGATCAGCGGCTGGTTGTTCGGGCTCGTGGGTCTGTTGTTTTACGCGGCTGTGCTGGTGTACTGCATCGGGCCGCGTGATCTGGCAAATGATGTGGATGCCTGGTGCGAGGCTGCAGAAAGTGGTGATCCCGCATCAGAGGATGTCGCTACCGCGCGCCTGGCGGGTGACGCAATCCTGTCCGACGACCCGGCCGAGCGTGCGCTGGATATCAGCGGAACGGTACTGGTCGAGGCTAACGGGCGACTGTTCGCGGTGCTGTTCTGGTTTATCGTGCTGGGTCCTCTGGGCGCAGTTATGTATCGCAGTGCGGCGTTGCTCAAGCAACACTATGACGATGAAGCGAGTGAATTCGCCGCCAGCGCTGCCCGGATGCATGCGGTGCTGGTGTGGTTGCCGGCCCGGGTGCTGGCGCTAACCTATGCCCTGGCCGGGCATTTCGACGCAGCGATCGAAGGCTGGCGCGCGGCGCAGGATGAGCGTCCCGAGGGTAGCGAAGGTTCCGACGAAGTGCTGGTGATGACCGGCCTGGGAGCCCTCGGTCTGGAGGAGGACGATTTCGCGGCCGGTGGCGTGCCGGCAGTACGCTCGGCGATGCGGCTGGTGTGGCGCACCCTTACGATCTGGCTGGTCGTGATTGCAGTGCTGATACTGGCCGGCTGGGCCGGCTGACCTCAGCACCCATGACGCCTCTGGGGCCCGGTCCGTTGCGGATTGGTGTCGATGTCGGCGGCAGCAAGATTGAAATTATCGCGCTCGATGCTGACGGAACAGTGCTGCTGCGGCGGCGCCTTGCGACGCCGCAAGGTGATTACGCTGCGACTTTGCAGTCCATAGCGCAACTGGTCGCGGACGCGGAATCCGAATTGTCGTGCATTGGAAGCGTCGGGATCGGCACACCGGGCGCAGTTGCGCCAGGTACCGGCCTGTTAAGAAACTCCAATTCCACCTGCCTGAACGGCAAACCGCTGCAACAGGATCTGCAGGCGCTGTTGCAGCGCCCGGTCCGGATCGCTAACGACGCAGATTGTTTTGCATTGTCCGAAGCTGTGGACGGCGCCGGCGCCGGCGCCGCTATCCTGTTCGGTGTCATCGTCGGCACCGGAACCGGCGCCGGGATCGTCTGCCACGACCGGTTGCTGGCTGGACCCAACGCGATCAGCGGGGAATGGGGGCATAATCCGTTGCCCTGGCCGAGCGACGCCGAGCGTCCAGGCCCGGCCTGCTATTGCGGAAACCACGGTTGCATCGAGACCTGGTTGTCAGGACCGGCGCTGGAGCGCGAGTACCTGGCGATCAGCGGCAATGCGGCGAGTGCGGCCGATATTGCTGCACGCGACGCCGCTGGAGAAGCCGCCGCGCAGCAGGTACTCGATGTCTACATCGATCGCATGGCGCGCGCGCTTGCCGGCGTGATCAACATCATCGATCCGCAGGTGATCGTGCTGGGCGGCGGGCTTGGCAATATCCAGCGAGTGTATCGCGATGTGCCCGCGGCCTGGACCCGCTATGTTTTCTCGGACCGGGTGACCACCCGGCTGGTGCCGCCGGTGCATGGTGATGCCAGTGGCGTGCGCGGCGCCGCCTGGCTATGGCCGCGGACATCCACCTGAAGGGCGGCTGTGCAGGTGCCGGGCTAGCGGGCGGTTTTCGCGGCGATCGCTTCAAGGTGTGGTGTTTGCACCCCCAGTTCCTGCGCCTGTTCGAGCGCACGCTGCAAACGTGCCGGTGCGCTGCGACCCATGCATCGATGCTGCGGATCGCCTTCGAACGCTTCCAGCATACCGGCAATCAGCGCCTCTTCATCCAGCGGCTGGCGGGTGATGCGCGCCTGTATCCGGATCACTTCGCGCGCAATCTCTTCCGCCAGTGGCCGGTGTTGTGACCAGAGTTCGGAAACTGTGCCACCGGTTTCCAGGCCGGCGATATTGGTGGTGAGGATATACAGATTCTTGCGGACCAGTTCGAAGAGTAATTGACTGTCGCTGGCGAGCACTCGCACCGGTATGCCGATGCTGCCAAGTGCGTCTTTCAAAAGCTCGGAGTGAGGACCGAAGACCGGTGATGGAATCAGCACCTTCGCGTCCTGGCCGGGCTTTTTCTCGAACCATACCGAGATTACGGTAGGTTGCTGATAACCCGCCTGCAGCCAGTCGCGAGGCAGGAGTTCGTTCTGGAGCAATGCGCAGCGGTCCTGCCAGGGGGGCGGCAGATCGGCCAGCGTTGCCTGCAGGTCTTTTTCCGCGACCGCAACCAGCGCCAGTTCGGGATCGGGAATTTCTGCAGCCGCAACGGCCAGGGAAAGTTCGCGCGTTACCGGATAGACGGGATAGCCGCAACGCAGAAAACCGCGCGCGAACACGCCACCCATTTCCCCGATACCGATGATGATTACTGGTCTTTTCACTGTCTCCACCCTGGATTTGAAACTGGCCGGCGATTATAACCTGCCGGTGAGGCTGGCGTAGAATGGCGGCATGCGACGCATAACATTTCTGTTGATATTGCTTCTGGCGCTAACCGGCGTGAGCCGGGCGGCCGGTGTCACGGTGGTAGATGACGTTGGACGCGAGGTGAGGCTGGCGAGCCCTGCGCAGCGCATTGTCAGTCTGGCACCGCACGCCACTGAATTGCTGTTCGCCGCGGGTGCCGGCGAATCTGTGGTCGGCGTATCAGACTTCACGACCTGGCCGCCGGAAGCTGATCAACTCCCCAGTATTGGTGGTGGCGCCGGTCTTGATCTGGAGGCGATTATCGCCTTGCAGCCGGATCTACTGGTGGCCTGGTACAGCGGTAATCCACGCGCCCAGCTGCAGCGTCTCGAGGCTTTCGGTCTGAATGTATTCTATTCGGAGCCCGCCACGCTCGAGGCGCTGGCGAGCAACATCGAACGCCTGGGCCGACTGGCCGGAAGCGAAATCACGGCCGCCATTGCGGCGGCAGAATTTCGGCAGGGGGTCGAGGCGTTACGCGCCGAGTATGCGCAGCGTGAACCGGTGACGGTGTTTTACCAGATATGGGAACGACCGCTGATGACCATCAATGGCAACCATATCATCAGTCGCTGGCTACAGGTGTGCGGGGCGCAAAACATATTCGCCGATCTGCCCGACCTGGGAACTGCAATCGATGAAGAAGCGGTGCTCGAAGCTGATCCGCAGTTGCTGGTGGCCGGCTACTATCCGGGCAAGGGCGAAGGCTGGCGCGAACGCTGGGCGCGCTGGCCGCAGTTGCGCGCGGTGGCCGAAGGTCATCTCTATACGGTCCCCGCCGAAACGATGGAGCGTCAAACGCCGCGGGCCCTGCAGGCGGCCCGCCAGTTGTGCGCCATCATCGATGCGGTGCGGCGCGATTAGTCGCGCTGCCAGAGCACGTCGTCGTGATGTTCGATACGGTTCAGTATCCGCGCCAGTATGAACAACAGGTCGGACAGGCGGTTGAGGTATTGCAGGCACAGAGGGCTGACCGGTTGCTGTGCGGCAAGTGCCACCAGGCGGCGTTCGGCGCGTCGGCAGACGGTCCGGGCATGATGACAGTGGGCAGCAGACAGGCAGCCACCGGGCAGAATGAACTCCTTGAGCATCGGAAGCTCGGCATTCAATTCTTCAATGGTGGACTCAAGCGCAGTGATATCGTCATCTTTCAGCATGCTGTGCCCGGGGATGGACAGTTCGCCACCCACATCGAACAGCTTATGCTGCACGGCATGCAGCGTATCCTGAACGGTGTCCGCGGGTGCGCCGGCGATCAATATACCAATAACGCTGTTGAGCTCGTCGACACTGCCGATCGCTTCGATGCGCAGGTGGTCCTTCGGTACCCGCGAGCCGTCGCCGAGCCCGGTCTCTCCCCGGTCGCCGGTGCGGGTGACGATTTTCGATAGCCGGTGTCCCATATTTTCTTCCTAGCTGTCCAGTAGTCGGTAATGCACGGGGATCTGCAGGTCCAGGGCGGTACCGTTCAACAAACCCGCGGCTCCCGGAAGACTGCGGATGCGTCTGGCGCTATCCAGTGCCGAGCGATCCAGCACCTGGTAGCCGGAAGTTCGGGCAACTTTCCAGTGACTCAGATCGCCGTTCTTTCCGATGTGCAGTGACAGCATTACCCGACCCTGCCAGCCACGCTTGCGTGCCAGCCAGGGATAATCGAACTGCTCCTCGAACTGGCGCTGTAATGCAGCACTGATTCGTTTGCTGACCTGCGGTGCCGGTGCGGTAGCGGCTGTGGCTGTGGAGGCAGCGATGCCGGGTCGAACCGCCGGCTCTGTCGCGCGGGGATCCTGATCGACTGCCGGTGAGTGCTGCTGTTGGTGTGCCGACGCCGCGACCCTGGGCTCTGGCGTTTCACGCGCCGGCGTGACTTCAGGCTCCGGTTCCGAAGGCGCCGGTGCAATCGCGGTACCTGTCTCCGTTGCGAAGACTGTCGCAGGCGCCTGATGATTCGCCAGCAGGGTCACATTCAGTGCGGCTGCCGCGCCACCGATTTTCGGCGTCGGCGATTCTGCGCCGGCAACCAGCAGGGCCAGGTGGGCGAGCAGCGAAACGGAAATGAAACCAGCGAAACGAAAATCCATGTCCTGAAACCGACAAGTGAGTAGAATGAAGCGCTCGCACTGTACGGCGTCCGCGCCGATCCTGTCAAGGCGGGTATGCACTAAGCGATTGAGTTTAAAACGACTTTTTTTACCGGACAAGCATGAGGAATCTGCATGGAGACAGAAAAGACAGAAGATGTTGATTTCCGCACGGCCTTCAAAGGAACGTTTCTCGGCATGTTGCGCTGGCCCCAGCTGGACCAGTTATGGGAGCGGTTGCGCGAACAGGCCGATGGGGAGTGGTACCTTTACGCGGTCGGCTCCGCGCCACCGGATGAACCGGTCGGCAGGGAAGCAATGAACCGTTTCATCGAGGAAATCGACGTTCTGTTACGCAAGGAGCACGACGAAGACTACTGCGGTATCGTCTATGTCGATGATCCGGTTACGCCCCGCTTTGTGAAGATTTTCGACCCGAACAATCTCGGGGTGTCCTGTGGCTACAGTGATAACCCGCCATTACCCGGTTGGATTCTCTCCAGATTGAAGCCAGTCGATCTGCAAGCGCCAATGCCGCTGCCGGGGAACCGGCGCCGTTGGTGGCAGCGATTGTTTGCCAGTTGAGTTTGCGCGTCATAGTCCACTCCTCAATAACACCAGTTCATAGCTGATTAACAGTCCATACACGGGTACCATCCATTGGAGTAGCTTGCGTCCGTTGAAGACGCGCAGGACATTGAAATGGGAATGCATCAACAGGAACATAACGCCGGCTCCGGTAATGCCGATCTTGACCGTCACAAACAGCGTCTGGTCGATTTCCAGCAGTATCGCCATCAGTTGATTCGCTTCATAAGCGCCGCGATTCAGGAGTGTCAGGGTGAACATGGCGTCCAGACAGCTCATCAGTAGCACGGCCAGGCCAGTCAGCACCAGGCGTGGTTCATACCAGTCGAGGTAGTAATCGTGCTTGTCGCGGCGCGCAGTGCGACGGCGTCCACGCCCGTGGATACCGCAATAGGTGAGGGTCCTGAGGCTGTGGCTCCGCCGGTCATTCTGGTTTCTCCGGTCGGAAGTCGTGCGGCCTTCACCGGAACCTGCTATTGCCAATTGTTTTCTGCTCATGCCATCAGGCAGAGCAATTCATGTGCCGAACCGGAATTCTTTACGTGCGTCAAAGGCTTACAACTGCTCTTAAGCTGTCGCTGTTGAAAAATGTAAAGTATTTCGATAGGCGACGCGGGTCTCTGCCTGCTTCAGCCAAAAAAAACAATTACAAAACAACAGGAACCTGTTCGTGTGGCTGAGGTCGCCGAAAATCCGATTGTTAAATATTCCGACAGAACGGTCTGTTCAGGCAGGCAGCCAGGCGCGTCCGACGCGCGTTTCCACTGCGACCAGCGGGTGACCGAAAAGCCGCTCCAGGGTCCCGGTCTGCAGGACCTCATCCGCTTCACCATGCAGCGTTACACCATCGCCGAGCAGCAGCAGGGCGCGGTCAGCGAAGCGGGCGGCGAGATTGATGTCATGCAGCACCAGCACCAGCGCCCTGCTGGAATCACGACAGTGCTGGACCAGGCGCTCGAGTATCTGGATGCGGTGATGCAGATCGAGATGGCTGGTTGGTTCATCGAGCAGCAGCAGCTGCGTGTCTTGCGCAAGCAACGCTGCAATCGCTGCGCGCTGGCGTTCGCCCCCCGAAAGCGTCTGGATGTTACGTTGATCGAATGATTCAAGTCCTACCATCGACAGCGCCTGGCGTGCAATTTCAACGTCCGCGGCAGTTTCCCATTGCCAGGTATGCAGGTGCGGATGCCGTCCCTGCAGAACCGTTTCCAGCACGCTGACGGGGAATGGACTTTCCTGATCCTGCAGCAGCACGCCCAGGTGCCGGGCGAGCTGTCGGCGACGGTATTTGTGCAGCTCGAGTTTCAGGCACTCGATGCGGCCCGCGTTTGCTGCACGCAAACCCGCGAGCGTGTGCAGTAGTGTGGTCTTGCCAGCGCCATTTCTGCCCAGAATGCACCAGCATTGGCCCGCCTCGATGGCCATATTCAGCTGGCGCGTCACCGGCATCCCGGCAATCGTGACCGTCGTGTCGATGCAGCGCAGCAGCGGTGGCGACGTCTGATCAGCCATCGGGTCGGCGCGACCGGTAGAGCAGGAACAGAAACATCGGAACACCGATCAGGGCCGTCAGCACGCCGACCGGTAGCTGGCGCGGTGCGATCAGGCTTCGCGACAGTGCATCGGCACACAGCAGCAGAGTGCCGCCCAGCAGTATCACCGCCGGTATCAGCACGCGATGATCCCGGGCCCCGGCAAGGCGCAGCAGGTGCGGAGCTACCAGCCCCACGAAGCCGATGTTGCCGGCCTGTGTGACTGCCAGTGCGGTGGCCAGCGCACCCAGTAGATAGATCAGCGTACGCACCTTGTTCACGGCCACCCCGCGGGCCGCAGCGTAGAGTTCTCCTCCGGCCATCACGTTGAGCGAGGGGGACAGAAAAATCGCGGTGACTGCGACTACCAGCAGCCCGGCCGTGCCCGCCACCGGAAGTTGCGCGTAACTGAGGTCACCCATCAACCAGAACAGCATGCCCTGCATTTGCTGGGCCGGACTGAGTGCGAGCAGCAGGCTGATCATGGCGCCCCAGCCTGCCGCCAGCACCACGCCCGTGAGTAACAGTCGGGTAGTGTCCCAGCTGCCACGCCCGTGGGCGAGCGAGAACACCAGCAGTGTGGATAGCAGAGCTCCCGCGAATGCCGAACCCTGGAGTGCTGCAGTTCCCGCGCCGGCCAGCAGTGCGAGCAGAGCGCCAAAGGATGCGCCTCCGGAAACGCCCAGCACGTAAGGGTCCGCCAGCGGATTGCGCAGCAGCACCTGCATGAGTGCGCCCGCTAGGCCGAGCAGGGCGCCGGTGACGAATGCAGCAGCAGTGCGGGGCAGACGCAGTTCCCAGAGAATGCGTGCTGCTGTGCTGTCGGGAGTGCGTATGGCTTCCCGGATATCCACTGGCGCTGAACCTGTGTTGAGGCTGAACCAGACGCTCAGCAGCGAGGCCGCGGCAAGCGCCAGAAGCAGGGGCAGGGCGGGGAGACGATACAAGGCTCTAACGCAGGCTGATCACGGGCCAGCCCTGTTGCTGCGCGTGCAGCCGCAGCTTGTCGTCAGGATCGACGGCTACCGGATTACTGACCTGCTGCAACAGCGGGAGATCGTTGTGCGAATCGCTGTAAAACCAGCTGCCTGCGAGAGTTGCGCCATTGGCTTCGAGCCAGTGCCTGAGGCGTTCCACTTTGCCGCTCTGAAAGCAGGGCGTGCCGATGACCCGACCGGTGTATCTGTCGGCAACGATTTCCGGTTCAGTGGCGAGCAGGTGCGAGACCCCGTAACGTTCGGCAATCGGTTCGGTGATGAAGCGGTTGGTTGCAGTGATGATCAGCAGTTCGTCACCGTCGGCGCGATGCCGGTTGAGCAGATCAGTGGCCCTGGGAAGCAGGATGGGCTCGATTTTCGTGGCCAGAAATTCACTGCGCCAGTGTTCCAGCTGGTCGCGCGGATGCGCCGCCAGTGGCCGGAGCTGGAAATCCAGAAACGCATGAATATCGAGGGTTCCTTCGAGATACTGATCGTAAAAACGGCGATTTTCGGCCTCGTAATGTTCGCCGTCGACGATGCCATGCTCCACCAGAAAGCAGCCCCACAGATAGTCGCTATCGCCATTGAGCAAGGTGTTGTCGAGGTCGAAAAGCGCTAAGGCCATGATTTTGAATTGCTACCGGCTATTAATATTAAGGTACGCGCTCTGCGTCGCGGGGCGATCAGCATAGACACCTGATCAAAAAAGGTAAATCAGTGTTTGCTGATTTGCGCCGTGGGGCGCCCTGTGTAAAATGACCCAGAATGTACCGGACCACGATTAGGCCCACAAGTGATTGATTCGGATGGCTATAGATTTAATGTGGGGATTATCCTGACCAATCCGGGCGGGCAGCTGTTATGGGCTCGTCGGATTCATCAGGATGCCTGGCAGTTCCCGCAGGGCGGCATTCGTGAAGCGGAAACGCCCGAACAGGCGATGTACCGCGAGCTGAATGAAGAAATCGGCCTGCAGCCGGATCATGTGGATGTACTCGGTGCGACCCGCGGCTGGCTGCGCTATCGCCTGCCGGAACGGTATGTGCGACGCCACCAGAAGCCGGTTTGCATCGGCCAGAAACAGGTGTGGTTCATGCTGCGGCTGGCGACTGAAGAGCGTTTCGTACGTCTTGATCTCAGTGCGACGCCGGAATTTGATAACTGGCGGTGGGTGGACTACTGGCAGCCGTTGCAGGAAGTGGTGTCGTTCAAGCGAACCGTGTACAGAAAAGCGTTGAATGAACTGGCGCCACTGGTTTTTCCAGATGGCGTGCGACCGCGTTCGGCGGTACGCTAAAAAATCCCCAACTCATGGGACCCGGGGGTCCCGCTGAATCGGAAGCTGCAGTTTGCTGGATACTCTGCGTAGAACCATCCAGGAAGTGAACCGTGCGCCGGATTTGCCGCGCGCGTTATCAATTATTGTCACCCGGGTGAAGCAGGCCATGGCGGTCGACGTCTGTTCCGCCTATCTGGTCGATGAGGAAAATCAGCAGTATGTGCTGATGGCCACCGATGGCTACAGGGCCACCGCCGTTGGCGCGGTGCGGCTGGCGTTCGGGCAGGGGCTGGTTGGCGAAGTCGCACGCCGCGAAGAACCACTCAACCTGGAAAACGCCGCGGATCACCCGGCCTACGTGCTGAGCCGCAAGACCGGTGAAGAACCCTTCCACGGATTTCTCGGTGTGCCGATCATTCAGCATCGCAAGGTGCTGGGCGTGCTGGTGGTGCGCCACCGTGACCAGCGCCGGTTCGCCGAACAGGAGGAGACCTTCCTGTTTACGTTGGCAGCGCAGCTGGCGGGCGCGATCTCACATGCCAGCGCCAGCGGTGAAATTACCCGTCTGCTGCAGGATACCGGGCAGTCCAGCTATGCCCTGAAGGGGCGTTCCGGCACGCCTGGCGCTACCGTCGGTCATGCTTATGTGGTGTATCCGCTGGCGAATCTGGATGCCATTCCGGACCGGGCCGTAACGGACATCGATAGCGAGATCAGCGAATTTCAAACGGCTGTTGCAGGTGTCGAGCGGGACATGCGCATGATGTCGGCGCGCATGGTGGATTCGCTGGCGGCAGAGGATATTGCGCTGTTCGACGCGCTGATCCTGATGTTGCGCAGCGAAAATCTGGTGGATGGCACGATCGAGAAAATCCGTGCCGGCAACTGGGCGCCGGGGGCATTGCGCGACACCCTGCGCGAGCATGTCGCGGCTTTTGAGGATATGGACGATCTTTACCTGCGCGAACGCGCCGGTGACATCCGCGATCTGGGTCGACGCATTCTGGAACGTCTGCACAGTTTTCAGCCGGGTGCGCGTGAATATCCCAAAGACACCATTCTGGTGGGCGAGGAAGTCAGCGCCAGTCAGCTTGCCGAAGTGCCGGTGACGCAGCTGGTGGGCGTGGTGTCGGCGCGTGGCTCCAGCGCCTCGCATGTCGCCATCATTGCGCGTGCCCTCGGGGTGCCGGCGGTCATGGGCGTCGACGACCTGCCAGTCAGTCGTCTGGATGGCCAGGAGCTGGTGGTCGATGGATACCAGGCGCGCCTGTTCGTGCGACCGTCTGCAGACATACGCAGGGAATTCGCTCGCCTGCAACGTGAAGAGGCGGAACTCAGTCACGAATTGCTGGGCCTGATCGAGCTGCCGTCACAGACTCTCGACGGCGTGCATGTGCCGCTGTATGCCAATACCGGCCTGCTGACGGATATTACGCCGTCGCTGCGCAGTGGCGCGGAAGGCGTGGGCCTGTATCGCACCGAAGTGCCGTTCCTGATACGCGATCGTTTTCCGGGTGAGGAAGAACAGCGCCGCACCTATCGACAGGTGCTGGAAGCCTTCGCACCGGCGCCGGTAACCGTGCGTACGCTTGATATCGGCGGCGATAAAATGTTGTCGTATTTCCCGGTTGTGGAAGAAAACCCGTTTCTCGGCTGGCGTGGAATCCGCATTTCTCTGGATCACCCGGAGATTTTTCTGACCCAGATGCGAGCGGTGTTTCGAGCTGCGGCCGGTCTGAACAATCTTCGCCTGCTGTTACCCATGATCAGTAGCGTAGGGGAGATCGACGCGGCACTCGGCCTGATCAGGCGTGCCTATGACGAAGTGCTCGAGGAAGGCGAGGCTGTCGACTATCCGCAGATCGGGGTCATGATCGAAATTCCATCGGCAGTGTTTCAAGTCCAGGCGATGGCGCGACGGGTGGATTTCTTCTCCGTCGGCTCTAACGACCTTACCCAGTACCTGCTTGCAGTGGATCGCAACAACAGCCAGGTTGCGGATCTCTACGATGCGCTGCATCCGTCGGTGTTGCGCGCCATCCATCACGTGATTCGCGAAGCTCATGAGGTGGACAGGCCGGTCAGCGTGTGCGGTGAAATGGCGGGTGATCCAGCCGCTGCATTGTTGCTGATCGGAATGGGCGTCGATTCGCTGAGTATGAATGCAGCCAGTCTGCTGCGGGTGAAATGGGCGCTGCGCACTTTCAGCCAGGCGCAGTTGCAGGAGCTGCTCGTGGAAGTGCTGACGCTCGAAGAGCCGGCTGCGGTGCGCGCCCTGATGCACGATCATCTGGAACGCGCGGGGCTTGGCGGACTGGTGCGCGCCGGCCGTTGACGCTGCAATCAGCGTTTGCGCTGTAGCCAGATAATCGATCCCGACAGTGCCAGCAGTATGAGCAGAATGGCAGCGATGTCGAACAACCACACGCCGAATTTCCCGAACAGACGACCGCTGTGCAGATCCAGTGTAAATCTTTCCAGCGGTAACACCTGGCTGCGGTAGTGGTCTTGCAGTCTTTCTAGCAGCGCAGGTTCAGGTGCAGCCGCTGTTATCCAGTCTATCTGCATGGCATCAGCATCCGCTGGCGTCCATTCCATCAGGCTGCTGTCGGATCGATAAACACCTGCGCCGGTGCGCGCTATGAGCTGGTCATCGCTTCCGAGAGCCAGTTGTTCGATTGCCGCCGGCAGGCCGGCGTCGGGCTTCAGCCGTTCAATCAATTCCCCCTCAGGAGTGAATAGCAGTAAATCCCCGTCGACTGCAATCACCAGCACCTCGGGCAGCCGCGCGGCACCGGACAGTTCATGGTAGTCGCCCGAGATCAATTGCTGATTTCGATACAGCTGCTCGCCTAACAGTGCAACAGTGTCCTGACCGGTGCTGAAGGCACGTAGTTCATCGGGCGCTTTGATACCGTACCAGTCGAGAAGTGCATCCGAGCGTACGAATCGGCTGTCGAGTTGAAACGTTTCGGTATGATTGAGCAGTAGTCCGGTAATCGAGATGATCAGAACGAAAATGGCGGCACTGAGCCCCATGTAGCGGTGCCAGACATAAAACGACCGGAGCTTGAGTCGCTTGCGTCTATGGTGACTTCTGGACACGATCAACTCCTGTCTCGGCATCCAGATACAAAGCCAGTCGCGCCAGCTTTTGTATGGCGCGAACCGAAAGCGTGGCGCCTGATATGCTGTCTATGTGCCGGTCCAGTTTGCGGTCGCTGTCCAGGCTTACATCCCTGAATTGATCGGTAAAAAATGAATGGCGAATTTCCCACCCGCGGCTTTCGCGGAACACCAGCACCTTGATGCGTTCAATCTGCTGATCGTTAATGACAATACCGGCGGTGATCGGTTGTTCCTTGCCGATCTCTTCCAGGATCCAGGCACTGCGCCCGTTATCCCGCCAGTAGCGTATTCGAAGACTGGCGTAGTCGTGCCCCAGCAGCGTCTTGATGGCGGACTTGCGTTCCCCGGTCAGCCAGACCACTTCGGGTTCAGGCGATTTTCCTGAGAAAGTTTCAGCAATAAAACTCTCCGGTTCCTGATAGGTTTCCACCGCTACCGCCGGTGCACCAAACATCAGCGCGACAGCGAGCCAGGCTCCCCCGAGCCTGGCGCCGGTCGTATATCGCAGGCTAGAACTGATAGCCGACGCCAAGATTGAAACCATCTCTTTCACCATCGCCGCTTTCGTTGTCCTGCTTCTGGTAATCGGCCTTGAATACCACGTCCGGGTGCGGCCAGTAGTTGAAACCGATGTCATACTGCTTTTTTTCCGTTTCGACGCTGTTGCCAGCCTGATTATCCCACTGATTGTATCGCGCAAATACGCCGAACTTCTCGGTCACCCGATAGGAGGGCTCGATATAGAAACCCTGCTGCTCGTCGCGCCCGACCAGACTGGCACCGTCGCCATCGATATCCCAGCGCGCATAGAGCGCACGCAGTCCATAAGGTCCACGCTGCACGATCGCATGCGTTTCGACAAGCCAGGCACTGGCGTCATTGTCCACGCCCTGGGTGATATTTTCCTGGTACTGCACGGTGCCAGCCAGTTCCACGCCGGCTACACCGGTCCACTTCAGCCGCGCGGTACTGGCCAGATCATGTGCATCCGCATTACTGGTTTTCTGACGGCCGCTGCGGATCACGTAACTGCTGTTTTCGAGACCTTCGTGGACGCCGACGTCATAGCTCCAGCCGGGCGCGATTTCGCCGCTGAGCGCAACGCCGCCGGCCCACCAGGTCGAAGGAATGATGGCGTTTTCAACCGGATTGCGTTCCACGCCATAAAAGGTGGGAGGCTCATGGGTCTCGTTCAATATGCCGACTGGCAGAATGTATATGCCGGCTTTTGTGCGATGGTTCGGGTTGAGGTCATATTCAATGTAGGCCTGCTCGAGCTCCACCTCGCCGTTCTTGCCGTCACCTGATAATGCATGTTCGAGTTCCAGTTCAGAAAAAAAGCGCAGACGATCGCTGAACTGATGGCCGAAGAACAGTACGAAACGGTGAAAATCCAGCTCCTTGAAATTGCCATCGTCGGTATCCAGGTTGTTGTAGTGGAGTTCGCCATAGCCGCCGATGCGGGTACGCTCGGCCCAGCTGGCGGCGCCTGAAGTCGAATACTGGCCCTGTTCAACGACGTCGAGCACGGCTTCGGCCTTTTCGCTGGTCTCCTGCTGTTCGGATTTGAGCTTTTCGATTTCGCGCTGCTGCTGTTGCAGGATGCGCCACATTTCGTCCTGATCGGGCATGGTCTCAGCCTGTGCGCCAAGAGATGCGGTGAGCATCAGGGCGAAAGTGCCAAGTGAGAGTCGCGTTGCAGGTGCCATTCTAATAACCTCTTGGTTTCTTGTTTGCGGGTTCGGCTGGGCCGGTGCACGAGATTATAGAGAAAAAATATCTTAATGCAAATCATTCGTATTTAGATCTACGGGGTGGTCAGGCAGGCCTGAGTACGGCAAGCAAAGTCACGGCTATGAGTATCAAGGCGGGGAACTCGTTGAACCACCGGTAAAAGACACCGGAGTGGCGATTCTCGCCGCGGCGGAACTGCTGAACCAGGCGGCCGCAGAAAACGTGATAAACAATTAATGCAGCAACCAGCAGCAATTTGATCTGCAGCCAGGTTTCCACCAGCGGCCAATGCCAGCCCGCCACCAGCCAGAGACCGAGTAATACAGTGATGATGCCACCAACTGTCATGATCGCGTACAGCTTGCGCTCCATTACCAGAAAGCGCTCATGTCCGACCGGGTCATGGGCGTCGGCATGATAAACAAACAGACGCGGCAGATAGAACAGTCCCGCGAACCAGGTCACCATGAAGATGACATGAAAAGCCTTGATCCACAGCACGCTCAGGCTCCTGCCTGTGCTGTGAAAGGCCGGTGTATGTCTGAAGTCATGGTATGCAGCCTCGATTCAAGTTCGTTGTGTCGCAGTTAAAAGCAGCCGGCATGATATTTCTCCCGGTTGGTCTGTTCAATGTTGCGCATGGACAACCTTCGTCAGGTTGCGGAGAATACACGGCCTTGACCAGGTAGCAATGTGCGGGCGCTGTAAATGATTAAAGTCGGGATCGTGGGTGGAACGGGTTACACGGGGGTTGAGCTTTTGCGCTTGCTGGCCCTGCACCCGGAAGTGCAGCTGGAAATCATTACATCGAGGGGTGAGGCTGGCACCCGCGTGTGCGATCTGTTCCCGAATTTGCGTGGCCACATCGATCTGGTGTTTACAGAGCCGGATGCTGCGCGCCTGGCGGCCTGTGATCTGGTGTTTTTTGCCACGCCCAATGGTATCGCCATGAGTATGGCGCGGGAGCTGCTGGAAAAAGGTGTCCGCATTGTGGATCTGGCTGCCGATTTTCGTCTGCGTGATCCACAGGTATGGCAACAGTGGTATGGCATCGAGCATGCCTGCCCCGAACTGCTTGAAGAGGCCGTTTACGGTCTGCCCGAAGTCAACCGCGCTACTATTGCTGCGGCCCGCCTGGTGGCGAATCCCGGATGTTATCCGACCGCCGTGCAGCTGGGCTTTCTCCCACTGCTGGAAGCTGGCGGCGTGAATACGGAAACGCTGGTGGCAGACTGCAAATCCGGCGTCAGTGGCGCCGGGCGCAAGGCCAGTGTGGGTGCGCTGCTGGCTGAAGCCGCGGAGAACTTCAAAGCCTATGGGGTCGCCGGGCACAGGCATCTGCCGGAGATACGCCAGGGGCTGGAGCAGACGACTTCTCACCGGATAGGTCTGACCTTTGTACCGCACCTCACGCCAATGGTGCGCGGGATTCACGCAACATTATATGCGCGGGTTGAGGATTCGAGCCTGGACCTGCAGGCCCTGTTCGAGGCGCGTTACCGGGACGAGCCGTTTGTCGATGTGCTGCCGGCGGGCTCGCATCCGGAGACCCGCAGCGTCAAGGGCGCCAATCAGTGCCGGCTGGCCGTCCATCGGGCGCCGGGCGAGCCAGTTGTCGTGGTGCTGTCGGTGATCGACAATCTGGTGAAAGGCGCTGCCGGTCAGGCTATCCAGAATATGAATATAATGTTCGGCCTCGATGAACGCGCCGGTCTGAATACAATTGGTCTGCTGCCCTAGTGCCGATAGCACACCGCAAGATACTGTTCTACCGGCCGGCGCACCTGTGGCTGGGCCTGGCCGTAGTGACCGGCCTGCTGCTGGTCGCATTGTACCTGGCGTTTGACTTGGGCAAGCTACATGCAAGCGACGAACTGGTTGATCTGCGCGCGGAACGCAAAACGCAGTCGCGAACGATCGACAGGCAGGAACAGCGAATAGCGCAGCTGGCGGGACAGGTGGCGGTGCTGCAGCGTTCCAGCGAAATCGATCGACGTGCCAGCCAGGAGGTGCGGAACGAGTTTTCGGTTCTGCAGGAAGAGTTGCAGGAACTGCGTAAGGAGCTGGCATTTTATCGAGCGATCATGGCGCCTGGTGATGCCAGTCCCGGTTTGCGCGTGCGGAAGTTCGAAGTAAAGCCGGGAGCGCAGGATGGCAGCTTCACAGTCGCCGTTACGCTGACACAGGTCAAGCGCAATGATCGTTACGTGAACGGCGTCGTGGAACTGGAAGTCGAAGGTCTGGAGAATGAAAAACCGAAAGTGCTGGTTTTTAACCAGGTAGGCCTCGGTGACAACGAAACGTTGAGTTACAAATTCAGGTATTTCCAGCGCCTGCAGGGCCAGATCTGGTTGCCCGCCGAGTTTCAGCCGTTGCGGGTGAAGATACTGGTCAAGCCAAAAGGTAAAGGACAGCCCGAGGGTGTCGAAGAGGTTGTTGACTGGCCTGCCTGAACAGGCGGCCCGGCGTGAGAACTAAGGAGTAACAACTATGTTCGGAAATGGAAAGAAAGCAAAGTGCTCCCGTATCGACACAATCATCGGTCAGAATACCCGGTTTGAAGGTGACATGCGTTTCAGTGGCGGACTCCACATTGACGGGAATGTGAAAGGGAATATCACTGCTGAAATGGAAAGCAATGCGGTTCTGACGATCAGTGAGCAGGGCGCAGTGACCGGCGATGTCCGTGTGCCGAACCTGGTATTGAACGGCAGCGTACTCGGCGATGTCTATATCAGCGAGCGTCTGGAGATGGCCAGTCACGCGAAGGTCACCGGTAATGTCTTCTACAATCTCCTCGAAATGGCCATGGGCGCCGAGGTGAACGGGAAGCTGGTACATCGGGTGGAGGCGCAAACCAGCGCTGAGGATGACATCGAGGAACAGGTGCTGGATGATCCCCGGGTGCAGCTGGCAAATAATACTTGACTGTATTAGTCGGGAAATGCAGACTATCAGGCATTAAATTTTGACTGTTCTGGAGAACTGCGAAATGACTGAAACCGCTACCCAAGATATGACAACGACCGAAGATCTGCTGGTATTTACGGATGGTGCGGCAGAAAAGGTCAAGAGCCTGATTGAAGAAGAGAAAAACCCCGGTCTTATGCTGCGGGTGTTTGTATCCGGCGGCGGTTGCTCGGGTTTCCAGTACGGCTTTACGTTTGATGAGGTCGTTAACGACGGCGACACCGAGGTCGAGAAGAACGGCGTCAAGCTGTTGATCGATCCAATGAGCTTCCAGTATCTGGTCGGCGCTGAAATTGACTACAAAGAAGATCTTGAAGGCGCGCGTTTTGTGATACGGAATCCCAACGCCACCACAACCTGTGGCTGTGGATCATCGTTCTCTGCCTGAACCCGTCTGCGTGTAATCTCCGAAAGGGCGTGTGATGCGCCCTTTTTCATTTCCGATCCAATCTACTTGGCCAATGCCTTTGAAAGCGATGTAAAATGCCCGCTTGCGTGCAACGCCTGGCGTGGCTGGTGTATTGAAGGAGAGCTGGATGAACGAGTATCTGCCTGGCCTGGAAGGCGTCCCCGCGACGCGCTCGAATATTTCAGATCTGGATGGCACCACCGGCGTTCTTACCTATCGCGGATATCCGATCAGGGAACTGGCGCTCAACAGCACTTTTGAAGAAACGTCTCTGTTGTTGCTGGACGGGCAATTGCCCACTCGGTCGCAACTCGACGAATATGATTATCAGCTGCGTTCCAACCGTGTCGTGAAGTACAACGTTCGCGAGATCATGAAATTCCTCCCGGCTACCGGCCATCCAATGGAAATGCTGCAGACGGCAGTGGCCAGTCTTGGCATGTTTTATCCGGGTGAGGAATGTCTGACGGGTGGTATATCCTGTGCGGATCTGAATTATGTCCACAATATGTCGGTCAAGATCATCGCGCGGATGCCAACGCTGGTGGCGATGTGGGAGCACGTGCGCAATGGCTACGATCCTTATCCTCCGCGCAAGGATCTGAGCTACGCGGAAAACCTGCTCTACATGTTCAGCGGTGAAGCTCCCGATCCAGCACTGGTCCGGATTATGGATGCCTGCCTGATCCTGCATGCGGAACATACGATAAACGCCTCCACCTTTGCTGCGCTGGTTGCAGGTTCTACGCTGGCCAGTCCCTATCTGGTCATCGCGGCTGCGGTGGGCACGCTGGCCGGCCCATTGCACGGTGGCGCTAATCAACGTGTTGTGGAGATGCTCGAACAGATCGGCCGCCCGGAAAATGTAAAACCCTGGCTCGCCGCGAAACTGGCCAGCAAGGACAAGATCTGGGGCATGGGCCACCGCGAATACAAGGTGAAGGATCCGCGAGCGACAATTCTGCAGGGGCTGATGCGGGAGTTGATGGAGAGTCGTGGTGGCAACATGGGCCCGTTGTTCGAGACCGCACTGGCACTGGAGGAGGCATGCGAGGAGAAGCTGGCGCCAAAGGGCGTTTACGCCAACGTCGACTTCTATTCCGGCATCCTGTATCAGGAAATGGGAATTCCGCCAGATCAGTTCACATCCATTTTCGCCGTGGCGCGTTCGGCTGGCTGGCTGGCGCACTGGCGTGAACAACTTGGCGATAATCGCATCTTCCGGCCCACCCAGATGTATACCGGCGAATCGCAGCGTAAATATGTGCCGCTCAATGCGCGTTGACGCTGCACTTACAGGGCTTCTCGCCGGCCTGTATAAATAGCGCCCAGCACCACAGCGTGTCTGGCCCCGGTTACGGCGGGAACATTGCCTGGTTGTCCTGTCAGGGCCCGCTGTGCGAGCCAGGCGAACGCCATTGCTTCTACCCAGTCGGGATGCAATCCGTAAGGTTCAGTGCTTTCAACGATTGCCGGATCGAGCAGGTCGGCCAGGCGTCGCATAAGCACCTGGTTATGAGCACCCCCGCCGCACACCAGAATTTCCCCGGCTCCCGATTCATAACGCAAAATCGCATCGGCGATGGTTCGGGCGGTCAGTTCAACCAGCGTGCGCTGTACGTCGACGGGTGCCACAGGCTGACCACAGCGTTCGATCTGCTCCTCCAGCCATGCGAGGCAAAAGACTTCCCGACCGGTGCTTTTGGGCGGCGGCTGCGTGAAATAGGGATGTGCTAGGAATTGTTCCAGCAGCGGGGTGGAGACTGCGCCACCCGACGACCATGTACCCTGTGGATCATAGCTGCCGTCCCGGTGTCGCTGGTGCCAGGCGTCCAGGAGAACATTGCCCGGTCCGGTGTCGAAGCCGCTGATGGCGTCACAGTCTTTCGGCAGCAGCGTGATGTTGGCCATGCCGCCGATATTAACAATGGCTCTGGATACGTCGGGTGTCTGGAACAGCATGCGATGAAACGCCGGTACTAGCGGCGCCCCCTGGCCTCCTGCAGCAATATCGCGGCGACGAAAGTCCGCCACCGTGGTGATGCCGCTGATCTCGGCGATACGATTCGGATCGCCTGCCTGCAGACTGAAACCGCGTGCGCCATCGGGAGCGTGAAACAGCGTCTGGCCATGGCTGCCAATCGCGGTGATCTGATTGCAATCCAGTTTTGCCGCAGCAACCGCCGCAACTGCTGCTTCGGCAAAGGCCTCCCCAAGCGCCGCGTCAAGATCCCCGAGTTCCGCGAGAGAAATGTTTGCGGGGCTGGCTATGGTGGCAAGGATTTTTTCCCGCAGCGAGGCGCGCCAGGGATAAGTGTGGGCGAACATGAGCCGGGGAATTATTTCGGACAGATCCGCAACAACTGCATCGATGCCGTCGACGCTGGTGCCGGACATGAGCCCGAGGTAATAGTCAGCCATGGCTGGCTGTCGACCACCTCAAGGTGCGGGCAATCTCAATCATCCTGGAGCGCGACGGTCTGGGTCTTACCCAACTCCAGCTGCGCAAGGAGCGTCTCGGTTTCCAGCTTGAACTGGTCGCGGTACTGTTCTGGTAGCGGTGCAGCATCCGGTAGTTTGACCGTCAATGGATTGCGGTGTACGCCGTTGACGTGGAATTCGTAGTGCAGGTGTGGTCCTGTAGCCAGGCCGGTGCTGCCAACGTAACCCACTACCTGCCCCTGTCGAACCCGTGAACCATTTTTCAGGCCTGGGGCGAAGCGCGACAAATGTGCGTACAGAGTGCTGTAACTGCTGCCGTGCTGAATGACCACGGTGTTGCCATAACCGCCTTTCCTGCCGCGTAACGCGACTTTTCCATTACCGGTTGCCTTGACTGGCGTGCCGGTTGGCGCTGCGTAGTCGACGCCTTTATGGGCGCGTATGGTGTTCAGTACGGGATGCCTGCGACCGGTACTGAACCCGGAGCTGATTCGCGAAAACGCGACGGGAGTGCGCAGGAAGGTCTTGCGCATGCTGCGCCCGGTGGGATCGTAATAGTCTGCCCGGTCCTGCTCGGCGGAATAACGCACCGCCTTGTGGATCTTGTCGTTGTTGATGAATTCGGCGGCCAGGATGTTGCCGGTACCCACACGGTCCCCGTCCAGATACAGCTCTTCATATATGACCGCAAAGCTGTCGCCTTTGCGGATATCCAGTGCGAAATCGATGTCCCACCCGAAAATGCCGGCCAGCTCCATGGTAATGTTGTCGGGCAGGTCCGAACGTTGCGCAGCGAGAAACAGTGAGTCGTTGATCTGCCCGGCTGCGTGAACCGCGCGCCGCTCCGGCGCCCGCTCGATCAGCTCGACCCGGTATCCATCCTCTTCACGCATGACCTGAACCTGGTTCATTGCGTCGATTTCATACAGAAGTTCGAGCAGGCCATCCTCGTCGGTCGTGCGCACGCGCAGCTTCTGACCGGGATAAATTTTCGTCAGTTTTTTGGCGACGTCGCCAGTGGCCAGAACGTCGTGCAACTGACGAGCGGATAAACCCTGGCGGGCGAAAATACGCGCCAGACTGTCTCCCGAACCGACTGTCAATTCATGCCAGCTCCCCTGCACTGAGGCTTCAACCAGCGTGGTCTGTGCTTCAGGAAAGACCGGTGCCACGGCATCCAGGTTGCCAGCATCACGCATTACAGAGTCAGCGGTTGCCGGTATGTCGAGAGGTAGTTCTTTCATTTTCAGCGCGTTAGCTTCGAATGAAGTCAGTGCAAACAATCCCAGGCAAAGCCCCGACAACGAGCCGAGCAATGCCCAGCGGAGACCATTGCCTCTGCTTTTACCCCGCCCGAGGGAGTCGCGTCCGGGGGTGTAATCGCGTAATGAAGAGTTTTTATACCGCACTGAAATCCCTTTGAATAATAAGCTTAACCGTAGCCGACGGACCGTGATGAGGTCAACCGTCGCAAATCAGCGTCAGCTAACGCAGAAACCATGCCAGAGTGAACCGAGATATCGGCAAAGGTATGCTACTCTTGCGCCTCGATTTTTCCAGTGCTTTGGAGTAATTAAACAATGTCTCACGTCGAAGCGCTTGAGCTTATCAAGCGCGGAACCCAGGAAATACTGGTCGAGGCGGAGCTGGTGCAGCGCCTGAAAGAAGGGCGGCCTTTAAGGATAAAGGCGGGATTTGACCCGACGGCGCCAGATCTGCACCTCGGGCACACCGTCTTGCTGAATAAATTACGCCAGTTCCAGGAACTCGGACACGAAGCATTATTCCTGATAGGCGATTTCACCGGCATGATCGGTGATCCGACCGGCAAGAACGTGACTCGAAAACCCCTGACCCGCGAAGAAGTGCTCGATAACGCCAAAACGTACGAGCGCCAGATATTTAAAATTCTCGATCCGGACAGGACTCGGGTGCTCTTCAATTCGAGCTGGATGGGAGCTATGTCGGCAGCAGACCTGATTCAGTTGGCCTCGCGGCAGACGGTTGCGCGCATGCTCGAGCGGGATGATTTCAGCAAGCGCTATACATCCGGCCAGCCGATCGCTGTGCATGAGTTCCTCTACCCGCTGGTCCAGGGTTATGATTCTGTAGAGCTCAAAGCCGACGTGGAGCTGGGCGGCACCGATCAGAAGTTTAATCTGCTGGTCGGCCGTCAGCTCCAGGAAGCCTTCGGCCAAAAGCCGCAAATCGTGCTGACCATGCCGATTCTGGAAGGTCTCGACGGGGTGCAGAAGATGTCTAAATCGCTGGGCAACTACATTGGAATAGACGAGCCACCGGATGAAATGTTCGGCAAACTGATGTCGATTTCCGATGACCTGATGTGGCGGTATTTCGAGTTGCTCAGTTTCCGCTCACTGTCGGATATCAAGAGCTTGCAGCATGATGTCAGAGAAGGCTGTAATCCTCGCGACGTTAAATTCGAGCTTGGGATGGAGATTGTTGCGCGGTTTCATTCACCCGCCGAAGCAGACCGGGCGCGGGAGAATTTTATCGCCAGGTTCCAGAAGGGCGCGGTGCCGGAAGAAATGCCGGAGCTGCATCTGCCCGGCGGTGGCGACGGACTCCCGATCAGTAATGCCCTGAAGGATGCCGGTCTGACATCCAGCACATCTGAATCAATGCGCATGATCAGGCAGGGCGCGGTGCGGATAGACGGTGAGCGCATCGATAATCCCCAACTCAGGCTCGCTGCTGGCTGCGTCTGCGTCTGTCAGGTCGGAAAGCGCCGGTTTGCGAGGCTGTTTATTGATTAACGATCTGCAGCCTTTACGGAATATTGCCGGGCGCTTCCCAGTCTACCCGGGAGCGCTCGCGGAATCGGGAGCACCACCGCCAGGGACCTGGAGACATGATCGCCAAATGAGCACTAAAACAATATTGCTGGTCGAAGATAACTCTGACGATGAGGCGCTGACGCTGCGAGCACTCAAGCGCAATAGTATTCTGGAAAATGTCATGGTGGTCCGTGACGGGGCCGAGGCACTGGATTACCTTTTCTCCACCGGTCGGTACGTTGACCGCGATCCAGGAGGACTCCCGGATGTCGTGCTGCTGGATCTGAAGCTGCCTAAAATTGACGGCCTCGAAGTGCTCCAGCGAATTCGCGGCAACGAGCGGACAAGACGGATTCCTGTTGTAATACTTACCTCTTCAAACGAAGAAAGCGACATCGTCAGGGGCTATGACAGCGGTGCCAACAGCTATATACGGAAACCTGTCGACTTCAATCAGTTCATGGAAGCGGTTCGGCAGCTGGGCATCTACTGGCTGGTAATGAATCTGCCACCACCCGCCACCGGAAATTGAGATTTTAAAACTTCCTGCACTGAAGCGTTGTCAACCTAAAGTATTGGGTTCCGGGCCTTTTTTATAACTAACATCGGCTGGCAAGACCTTTTTCCAAGTTTCTTCATTTTGTCTATTGACGGCTATAAGTCGGACTGTATAATGCGCGCCTCCACACCGGTCAGGGCTAGTTTCCAGATCGAGTTTGGAGGAAGAAAGAGTTGACGCAGCCGGCGATCTTTTACATAATGGTCGGCTCCGCTGGACAGGTGCCAGCGAGTTCTTTAACAGTATAGATTAGGTAATTTGTGTGGGTGCTTACGTCGAAATGTTTGCGTAACTCAAAGCAACATTCGATGCAAGCAAACTCAATCAATTCCGAGTTTTGTGAACATCGAGCCAAGATTTGTCGCCTCAAGCGACAGAGAAGATTGAACTGAAGAGTTTGATCCTGGCTCAGATTGAACGCTGGCGGCATGCTTAACACATGCAAGTCGAACGGTAACAGGCCCTTCGGGGTGCTGACGAGTGGCGGACGGGTGAGTAATACATAGGAATCTGCCTGGTAGTGGGGGACAACCTGGGGAAACTCAGGCTAATACCGCATACGCCCTTCGGGGGAAAGGCTTCGGCCGCTATCGGATGAGCCTATGTCTGATTAGCTTGTTGGTGGGG
>JAVVEV010000018.1:0-64547 GCA_032251035.1 Thiogranum sp.
CCATGGCCACCTGGGTAACCAGCAACACCACCATGGCCGCGCCACAACTGGCACTGCAACTTGGCATCTGGGGCATGGTCGGCTATTCACTCGGTTCGGTGGGCCTGATGCTGTTTGCGCCGCTGGCGCGACGCATCCGGATTCTGATGCCGTACGGCTACACCAGCGGCGATTTTGTCCGCCTGCGTTACGGTAACATCGCATGGCGCGTGTTTCTGGTGATATCGCTGTTCTATGCGTTCGGCTGGCTGATCAGTCTCGGCATGGCAGGCGGGGTGCTGATCCATGCCCTGACCGGTATCCCTTATCAGTATGGCATGACGGTGATCGTGACCATCTGTGTCGCCTACACGCTGCTGGGCGGATTGCGGGCGGTCATCGGCACTGATTTTATCCAGACGATTATTATTCTGGTCGGCATCACCATTCTTGCCTGGCTGGCGATCGACCAGGTGGGTTTCGACGAAATTCATGCGGGAATCAGCGAACAACGTCCGGAACTGCTGAACCTGCTGATGCCGGCCGCACTGATGTTCCTGTTCAACAACCTGCTGTTCGGTGTCGGGGAGATATTTCATTCGAACGTCTGGTGGAGCCGCGCTTTTGCGTTTCGCAAAGATGTCGGCTTTTCCGCCTACCTCACTGCCGGACTACTCTGGATACCGATCCCGATCGTCGCCGGCTTCATTGCCCTGGCGGCGCCGGCACTCGGTCTGAATATACCTGACGCGGATATGGTCGGACCGATGGTTGCTGCGCAACTGTCCGGCATGGTGGGTGCGGTACTGGTGTTCATCGTGGTGTTTTCGGCCCTGGCATCGAGTCTCGATTCACTGCTGGCAGCGACTGCCGACCTGGTGACGCAGGACATCTACCGTGGCCATCTGCGTCCCGATGCAACGGAGCCGGAACTGCGCAAGGCAGCACACGTCATTATTCTGTTGCTGGGTGTCGGCACCTGGCTGCTGTGTCTGCCGCGTCTGACCACGCTGGCCGAACTGCTGTATTTTACCGGCGCCTTCGTGGCCAGCACCATCTGGCCGATTGCCGCCGGCCTGTATTCGCAGCGGGTTAATTCGAACGGTGCCATCCTGGCGATGCTGCTGGGGACCGCGATCGGCCTGTACAGCTATTTCGCGATCGGTTTTTATGTCGCCGCTCTGGTCGGTGCCGGTGTGTCGATGCTGATCGTGATTGTCAGCAGCTGGCTGTGGCCGCAGGAATTCGACTGGGACAGCCTGTCTGAAAGTAATCGGGAAGCCCTGTCATGACGGCATCGGTCAACCTGCTCGCCACACTCGTCAGCATCGCGCTGCTCGTAACGCTACTCGCACCGGTCATTCTGGTCGGACTGCTGATCCGTGACTGGAAAAAGAGGACACTATGGTGAAATCATCCGATATTCCCCTGCCTACACAACCCCTGCAATCGCTGCCGGATAACGCGCATCTCGAATGCCCTGAGGAATTGCTGAAGCACATCGAGGAAGACGCCGGTACGCTGCTCGACCTCGCCAATCAGTCGATTGTTTCTGCTCGCCAGTTCGACCGTGAAAGAGTGATGCAGCTGTGCCGTCTGGCGGCGAAGTATGAAACCACGGCGGTGCCGGTTCAGCGCCCGCTGACCGGTAAAATCCTGATCAGCGCCTTTTATGAACCGAGTACCCGCACCCGGCTGTCGTTCGAAAGCGCGTGGCACCGGCTGGGCGGCGACATCATGTCTATCACTGATCCAGGCACCACCGGTATCGCCAAGGGCGAATCCTACCGCGATGTTGCAGAGATGCTCAGCAGCTATGGTGATGTGATCGTGCTGCGTGACACTGATCAGAACGCGATTTTCGAAATGATGAAAGCACTGCGCGTGCCCATCATCAATGCCGGCAATGGCATCGACGAACATCCCACCCAGGCGTTGGCGGATATTTTTGCGATTCTCAAATGGCGCCCGGATCTGCTGGGGCTCGACATCTCCGAGGACCGGAAGATCCGGATCGGGATCATTGGTGTGCCCGGCCGCATGCGCACGGTCCGCAGTCTGTTGTTGCTGCTCTCGTTGTTCGGCTATGCCATCAAGGAGGTGGTTATCATCTGTAACACCCACGAGGTGTTTGCAAAAGGGCAGCGCGAGGAACTGGAGCAGCGCGGGCTGAAGGTCCGCGTGACCGCGGAGATGAATGCCGAGCTGCCGAATCTGGATGTGGTCTATATCAACGCTATCGTCTGGTCCGGCGACTCTTACGAGGAACATGGCACGGAATATTGCCTGACCAAAGATTCGCCACTGCGCGAGGATGCAATCGTATTGCACCCGCTGGCCCGCGGCAGTGAACTGTCAACCGATCTCGATGAGACACCGCACAACTGGTATTTCGCGCAAGCGCGCGGCGCCGTGTATATCCGCATGGCGCTGCTGACCTGTTATGTGTGGTTGTTCTGATCCCTGAACTCAAGTAGAGGAAATTTTTTCATGTGTGGAATAGCTGGTTACTTCCATGGCGATCCGAGTCGCCCTGTCGATCCGCAGATCCTGGTCAATATGGCCGCGATTCAGCATCATCGCGGTCCCGATGGTTTCGGTTACAAGATCATCGATGAGCGTGGCATCGGTTTCAGCCATACGCGGCTGTCCATTATCGACCTGAATGAAAATCGCGCGCGTCAGCCATTCCGGTCGGCCGACGGTAATCTGCTGCTGGCACACAACGGCGAATTCTACGATTACAAGCGTCTGCGTACCGACCTGGTCTCGCGTGGCGTGCAATTCCAGACCAAGAGTGATTCCGAGATGGTGTTGCACCTGTATCCGCGCCTGGGCCTGGAAGATATGTTGCCGCATTTGCGCGGTGAATTCGCTTTCTCGCTTTATGATAAAAAGCGCGATCGCCTGATGCTGGTGCGCGACCGTTTCGGCGTGAAGCCGCTGTACTGGGCCGAAACCAATGGCACACTGGTATTCGGTTCGGAACTCAAGGTGCTGTTTGCACATCCCGACGTCAAGCCGCGCTACAGTCCGGAAGGCCTTTACCATCAGCTCATGCAGACCATCGTGCCCGGTTCCACTGCCTTTGCCGGCGTGCACCAGGTGCAGCCCGGTCATGCGCTGGTCGTGGAGCGTCGTCACGGGAAGCTGGAGATCCGCGATACACATTACTGGGATATGGATTTTCCGCTGATGGAAGAGCGCGTCGACCGCGGCGAGGAATATTATATAGAGGGTGTGCGCAAGCACCTGATGGAAGCCGTGCAACTGCGGCTGGAGGCCGATGTGCCGGTCGCCTGCTATCTTTCCGGCGGCATCGATTCCTGCGCTATCCTCGGTCTGTCCGCAGCCAGTCAGCAGGCGCCGGTGAAAGCCTTCACCATTGGATTCGATGATGTCCAGTACGACGAGACCGCTATCGCCCGGGAAATGGCCGAGGCAGTCGGTGCCGACCAGGACATCATGATGCTCGATGCCACCCATCTGTATGACAACCTGGTTGAAACGCTCTGGCATACCGAGCGGACCATCTACAACACCCTCGGCGTCGCCAAAATGTTGATGAGTCGCCATGTTCAGAAAGCCGGCTATAAAGTCGTCGTCACGGGCGAAGGTTCCGACGAATTGTTTGGCGGATATCCGGCGTTCCGTCGCGACATGTTTCTGCACGGACTCGATACCATGCCTGCGGCCGAGCGCAGTGCCTGGGAACAGATGCTGACCGAAAGCAATCAGCTGTTCCGCGGGGCGATGCTGGCGGAGAAGGAGTTGCAGGATCCGGCGCTCGATAATCTGATTGGCTTCACCCCAAGCTGCCTGCAACCCTGGCTGGCAGCTTCCGCGCACGTGCCTGGTCTGCTGCATCCCGAGTTGCGCGAACAGCTGAAAGATTATCAACCGGGCGCAGCGATTGCTGCGGCCCTGGACGCCGATATGTTGCGCGGCCGGCATCCGCTCGACAAAGCGCAATACGTCTGGATAAAGACCATGCTGGAAGGGCAGATTCTTACCTGGGGCGGCGATCGTGTCGATATGGCGAATTCGATGGAAGCGCGTCCTGCATTCCTGGATCACCATCTTGCCGAGTTTGCGACGCAGTTGCCGCCGTCCATGCGCATCAAGGGGCGGACCGAGAAATACGTGCTGCGCGAGGCGATGCGCGGTCTGTTGCCGAAGGTTCTGTACGAGCGGGAGAAATTCGCGTTCATGGCGCCGCCTGCACACACCGATCCGAAAAAATGGGCGGCCATGAAGGCATTGGCCGATCAGTATCTGTCGCCTGACGCCATTGAATCAGCCGGTTGTCTCGACGTGGAAGGTGTACAGGCGCTGTTTGCCTTGCATGAGGCGGAGACCACCAGCAGTGAAACCCAGGTGCAACTGGATGCAGTCATTAATCATATGCTCGGTGTTCAGGTTTTGCATCAACACTTTATCGCCACGGATGTTCCCGCACAGGCGCGTCGCCGCGCTGATGAACTGGGCTGGCGCGTCGCTGCCTGACAGAAAAAAAACAGACGTATTGTTTGTGCAATACGGCTGTTACGGGGGTTGTCAACTTGCTTTTCGCGGTCAATCACTTTAAAGTGTGCGGACTGGATTTGACCGTACTACACGGCATTTCCTGCTTCTGGTAGTCAATGCAATCCGGATGTTTGGTGGATTGTTCTTTTGCTGAACTGCAGTGTATCCAACGGATCGGCTGATTCAGCAATCATGTAAGTTTGCGGGCGCCCGGGCGCTCCATTAAGCGCTGTCGTCAAGCAATGATTGTTTTCAGGTTCGGCATCGCAACCTGTTATGCAGCTATTAACGGCTCCAGGTATTTCGCTGAATAACCTGTTTATCAATTTCAAACGGAGATCATGATATGGCATTACGCCTTGATTCTCGAACACAACACTGTCCAAACTTTTTTCCCGCATCAACGGGTGTCAGCTCATGAGCAAACCAAAGATACAAGATCTGGAACAGAATTACGGGTCCGATCCACTGGCAGTGCGTGACACTGATCAATATCAGGACGAATACGTACATTCCTTCGTAGACAAATGGGACGAGCTTATCGATTGGGAAGGCCGTGCCCAGGCCGAAGGCGACTTTTTTATCGAAAAACTGCGCGAGCACGGCGCAAAGAAAGTTCTCGATGTTGCAACCGGCACCGGCTTTCACTCGGTCGCCTTGCTGGAAGCAGGTTTCGAAGTTACCAGTTGCGATGGCAGTCCGGTGATGCTCGCCAAAGCATTTGAAAATGCCCGCAAGCGTGGGCACATTCTCCGCACCATTCATGCCGACTGGCGTTGGCTGAACCGCGACGTGCATGATCTGTACGACGCGGTCATCTGTCTGGGTAATTCGTTTACGCATCTGCACAACGAGAAAGACCGGCGCAAGGCGCTGGCGGAATACTATGCGACGTTGCGGCACGACGGCATTCTGATACTGGATCAGCGCAACTACGACGCGTTGCTCGACAAACAGGTGCAACCCAGTCACAACTATTATTACTGTGGTGACAACGTCGTTGCAGCGCCGGAGTATGTCGACGAATCGCTGGCACGTTTCAAGTACACCTTTCCGGATAAATCCGAATACCATCTCAATATGTATCCGTTGCGCAAGACTTATATGCAGGAGTTGATGAAGAACGTGGGTTTCCAGCGCGTCACGACCTACGGCGACTTCAAGGAAACCTATCGTGAAGCAGAGCCCGATTTCTTTATCCACGTAGCGGAAAAAGCCTATGTGGAGGACCCTGAATGAGTAATAGCGCATCACACGCGGAAGTGGTGAAAATTGCTCGCGAATATTACAACAGTGAAGACGCGGACAATTTCTACTTCCATATCTGGGGAGGCGAGGACATCCACATCGGCCTGTATGAAGGCGAGGACGAGGAAATCGCTGTTGCGTCACGGCGCACTGTCAGGCACATGGCCGGGTCCCTTCCGGATCTGGACGCCGGCAGTCGAGTGCTGGATATGGGCGCGGGTTACGGTGGTGCAGCGCGCTACCTGGCGAAGACTTTTGGCTGTCACGTAACGGCGTTGAATCTGAGTGAGGCGGAGAACGCCCGTAACCGGGAAATGTCCCGGGCCGACGGGCTGGAACATCTCATCGATGTGGTCGACGGCGATTTCGAATCGGTGCCGTCGGAAGACGGTGCATTCGATGTGGTCTGGTCGCAGGATGCGATTCTTCACAGTCCGCGTCGCGATCAGGTGATCAGGGAAGTTGCGCGGGTTCTGAAACCCGGTGGACACTTTATCTTTACCGATCCAATGCAGGCGGATGATGTACCGGAAGGCGTGTTGCAACCGGTGCTGGATCGTATTCATCTTTCATCGCTGGGATCATTCGGCTTTTATCGTTCTGCCGTGCGTGATGCCGGTCTCGAGGAAGTCAATATCGAGGACCTCACGCCACAGCTGGTGAATCACTACAGCCGCGTGCGTGAAGAGCTGCTCAGACACGAGGGCGCGTTGACCGGCAAAGTGTCCAGCGATTACATACAACGCATGCTCAAAGGACTGCAGCACTGGATAGATGCCGGCAAGAGCGGCTATCTGGCCTGGGGCGTGATGCATTTCAGGAAACCTTCCTGAGCTGCTTTTCATTTTTAAAATTAAATTCTAAATTTCTAAGGAGAGTCTTATGACACGCGAATATATTGTGTCTTCCGAATCCGTGGGTGAAGGTCATCCCGATAAACTCGCAGATAACTGTTCCGATGCGGTTCTGGATGCCATTCTGACCCAGGACGCCACCGCGCGTGTTGCCTGTGAAACGCTGGTCAATACCGGCATGGTGCTGGTGTCAGGCGAGATTACTACCACTGCGGTGGTCGACTATATCGATGTGATCCGCGAAACCGTTCTGGACATCGGTTACAACGATGGCGCCATGGGATTCGACGGTCGCACCTGTGCAGTTCTGATTGCGCTCGACAAACAGTCACCGGATATCGCGCAGGGCGTGGACGAAGGCGCAGGCCTGGATCTCGACCAGGGTGCGGGTGATCAGGGCCTGATGTACGGTTACGCCACCAACGAAACGGAAGAACTGATGCCGATGCCGATCCAGTACGCGCATCGCCTGACCGCCCGCCAGACCGAAGTGCGCAAGAACGGCGCGCTCAGCTGGTTGCGTCCTGACTGCAAATCGCAGGTATCCATCCGTTACGAAGGCAACACGCCAAAATCTATCGACGCTGTCGTGCTGTCGACGCAGCATGACGAATCCATCAGCCATGCCGATCTCAAGGAAGCGGTGATGGAAGAAATCATCAAGCCGGTATTGCCGGCGAGCATGATTTCCAAAGATACCAAGTACTTCATCAATCCCACCGGACGCTTTGTGATCGGTGGCCCGGTTGGCGATTGCGGGCTGACCGGCCGCAAGATCATCGTCGACACCTATGGCGGTGTGGGCCGTCACGGCGGCGGCGCTTTCTCCGGCAAGGACCCGAGCAAGGTGGATCGTTCGGCGGCCTATGCGGCACGTTATGTCGCCAAGAATGTCGTGGCAGCCGGTCTGGCCGACAAATGCGAAGTGCAGATTGCCTATGCGATCGGTGTCGCGCACCCGGTTTCCATTCATGTGGAAACTTTCGGTACCGGCAAGATCCCGGATACACGCATCGAGACCCTGATCGCCGAGCATTTCGATCTGCGTCCCAAGGGCATCGTGCAAATGCTGGATCTGTTACGGCCGATCTATCGCCAGACTGCGAGCAACGGTCACTTCGGGCGCACGGGTGATTCATTCACCTGGGAACGTTCGGATCGTGCGGATGCACTCCGTGCCGCAGCCAGCCTCGCCAAGGCGGGCTAGCGTAAGGGATAGCGTCGCCTGCCGGTTAGCAGGCGGTTAAGGTTCCTGTTGTATTGCCGGCGCTGATCAGAGCCTGCGGGAAAATCCCGGCTCTGATTGGCACCGGCAATTTTTTTGCCTGGAATCGCGCTGATGTATAACCGGCACAGCATCCAGCATTTTCACAAACTCCGAGCGGCAAAAATCTCCCCTCTGCTGTTTGCATTGTTGCTGGTCTGCGCTCAATGGCTGGTGCTGGACCATCGATCGGAGCTGCTTGCTCATTCGGGTGTCGAGGTCTGCGACATCTGTCTGGCCTGGCATTCATCCTCTACCTGGTGTTTGCAACGCTGATCATTCCCGCACTGGCGGTGCGCCGAAAACTCCGCGGGCTGCTGTGGGCATACCTTATCGGTGCAGTCGGGTATACCGCTGGACTGGCGGCTTCAGCGTACTGGGATCTACCTGCCGGTCCGGTCATCGTCTGGGCGCTCGCCGGCGCCGCGTTGATGTGGAATCTGATGCGTCGCCACAGTGTTTAGTTCAAATACCTTCTGTGTTGCGCAGAATACTTACATCAACATCCGGCACTGTATAAAATTCTTTGCGGTCCGCAACGGGAGTATTAAATGAATCACCAGGTCTCCGGAAACAGCATACAGTCTTATCGCGAGGCATTGGATAATCATCCGATCTATGCAGCAGTGCGGAGCATTGAGGACCTGCAGCGGTTCATGGAGCACCACGTCTATTCGGTGTGGGACTTTATGTCGCTGATCAAGTACCTGCAGGCGCAGGTGGCGCCGGCGTCGGTTCCGTGGACGCCGGGCGGCGACACAACGATACGGCGTTTCATCAACGAACTGGTGCTGGAGGAAGAGTCTGATCTGGTGCCGATCGGAACGGACGGCGGCGAAGTGGCGATCAGCCATTTCGAACTCTATTGCAAAGCCATGCAGGAAATCGGCGCTGATCCCGCAGCGGCACTCGCGTTCGTCGAACGGGTGCGACAGCAGGGCATACACCCGGCGCTTCATGATGCCTGCATTCCGCAAGCCTCGCGTGAATTCATGCAATCGACCTTCGGATTTCTCGACAGCAATAAACCGCACATCGTCGCCGCGGCACTGGCGCTGGGGCGCGAGCATATCATCCCGGGCATGTTTCGGGCGCTGCTGGAACGTATCGGCATCGATGAACAGCAGGCGCCCGGCTTCCATTTTTATCTCAATCGCCATGTGCATCTGGATGCGGATTTTCACGCACCGCTGTCGCTGAAGCTGGTCAATGGGCTGTGCGGTGACAGTGAAGCCCGGGTCCGGGAAGCCGAGTCTGCTGCACGTCAGGCGGTGAAAGCGCGCCTGCGCTTCTGGGATGCGGTGCTCGAGGATCTGAAACAGCGCGCCGCCTGATGCGGCGCCCGGTTCACCGGCGCTGTTGCTTCACCTGGCTCCATGCATCCAGAGCGCGTGTGCGGCTCTCTGCGAGATCGATGATCGGCAGGGGATAGTTCTCGCCCGGCGTTACGCCGGCTGCTGCCAGTACCGGTGCCGGCGCCTGCCAGGGCTTATGAATCCATTGCGCGGGTAGCTGCTGCAGTTCGGGTACCCAGCGACGCACATAGCTGCCGTCGCCGTCGAAGCGTTCACCTTGTGTCACCGGATTAAAGATCCTGAACCAGGGCGCCGCATCGGCGCCGCAACCGGCCGCCCACTGCCAGCCAAAACTGTTATTCGCAACATCCGCATCGACCAGCGTATCTGCAAACCAGCGCGCGCCCTGTTGCCAGGGAACCAGCAGGTTCTTCGTCAACAGCGAAGCACAGAGCATGCGCACACGGTTGTGCATCCAGCCGCTGCGCCAGAGCTGACGCATGCCGGCATCGATCACAGGAATACCGGTTTCGCCATGCTGCCATGCCGCCAGGGCAGCGGCATAATCCGTCGCCCATGGAAAAGCGTCGTAGCGAGCATCGAGCGGACGCTCGCGCAAATGCGGAAAATGAAACAGCAGGTGGTGGGCAAAGTCGCGCCAGGCGATCTGGCGCAGAAATGCTTCAACTGCGGCGATGGCTCCGCTGCGCGACTGCCCCGCAGCCCATGCCTGCGCCAGATGCCAGATCCGGGCCGGTGTAATTTCCCCGAAATGCAGGTGTGGCGAAAGACCGGAGGTGCCGGGTAAGGCCGGCCGGTCGCGGTCCTGCGGGTAGTCGAGCAGAGCGTCGTCCAGAAACGCCTGTAATCGATTCCATGCCGTCGATTCTCCGGGCTGCCAGTGCGTGTAAAACTGCCGATCCCAGCCGCTGGCGGGTAATAGCCCGAGCGCTTTCAGTGCGACTCCGCGGCGCGGAAGTTTTTCTATGCCGGGCAGCGTCGCCGGTGCGGCCAGTGGTACGCGCGGTGGTCCGGCTTTCTGAAGTGCCTTCCAGAAAGGTGTAAAAACCCGGTATGGAGATCCGTCAGCCTTGCCGAAATCAGCCGGCTCCCGTAACAGCGCCGCACTGAAACTCTGTGTCGCAATGCCAGCGGCGGCGAGTGCGGCTTCGACCTGCTGGTCCTGCGCTGTCCCGGCGGGGTCATAGCGACGATTCCAGAACAGAGTGCGGGCGCCCGTATCTCTGGCAGCGCCGAGCAATGCGGCGCTGCTGTCGCCGGTCAGGATGATCAGTCGGCTGCCGAGACGCTGGAGATCCTGCTGCAGGGCGTGAAGGCTGTGATGCAGCCACCAGCGGCTGGCGGCTCCGGTGTCTGCCGTCGATTCATCGTGAATATAAACGGGAACTGCTGTGTATCCCTGCGCCACGGCAGTGTGCAGCGCCGGATGATCGGATAGCCGCAGGTCGTTTCGAAACCACACCAGAGCGCAGGGCATGGGGGCAGGGTCAGCGTTGCCGGTTGGCAGCGAGCTGTTCGGCGATGCGATCCAGGGCGGGAGCGAACACCTGCCCGAGGACAATTGCGCCAGCTGCTGTAATTGCCTCGCAATGCGGTTCCGAAATTTGTCCGCCCACGAACACCGGTATTCCGATGCTCTTTACCAGGCGGGGCAGCTGCTCGTCAAACAGTCCGCTCGCCGGAGCCGTGGAGCCGGACAGCACCACCGCATCGCAGTGCTGCTGCAGTAATACCGGCGGGATCTGATGCAGTGGCAGGTTGGTGCCCAATGTCAGGGTCCGGTAGCCGTGACTGACAGCCGCGAGCGCAAACAGCAGCACGCCGGCCTCATGATGCTCGCCTGGCAGACAGCTGATCAGTAGCTGCGGTCCGCGCTGTTGCGCATTCAGATGATGAAGGCGTGCCCCGATCTTGTTGCGCAGATACACAGAGAAAAAATGTTCTTCCGCAATACCGGCAGGATGCGCCTGCCAGTGCTCGCCCAGATGGTTCAGCAGCGGGGTCACGAGATGCCGGGTCACCAGTTCCAGGGGGTACAGTGACAGCGCATCGTTATACGCAGTGTCCAGAGCCGTTTCATCAAAGCGCTGGAGAGCGTCAAGCATGCGCGAGCGGTAGTGCTGCCATGCATCGGAATCACCCGCTTCCAGGCGTGCAGGCGGGACTGCAGCGTCGATCAGCGGTTTCAGCTGGCTGATCGATATGCCCTGATTCAGGAGTGCTACGGCACGTTGAATCCGCTCGACGTCGTCCTGTGTGTAGAGCCGATGACCTTTTGCCGTGCGCTGCGGGCAAATCAGGTTATAGCGGCGTTCCCAGGCGCGCAGCGTAATCGGGTTTACGCCGGTGAGACTGGATACGGTGCGTATCGGGTAGAGACCTGCGGCAGTGCTCGCATCGCCACTGGTATCGATCTGCATCATGGCTGGAGCGGGGATGACTGCCCCATGAGGGTCGGGCGCCGCTCCTGGGGGGTGGCGTGGAAAGCCGCCGGATCATATCCCGATGCGCGCAGACGCGCGTCGATTCCGGCACGGATATCGGTGGGCAGGGCCGGTGTCCGGCTCAATATCCAGCCGTAGCGGTAATCGGGGGTTCCAACCAGTGCGTAAGAGTAGTCCGCCGCCAGATCGAGAATCCAGTAATCGCCCCAGAACAATTGCCATCCGAACAAGGAGACAAAGCTGACTTTCAGTTTTGCGTTGGTAACCGGATCGACGACCCTGGCAACGCCGTGCGCCGCGTCCAGCTTGCCATTTTTATCGATGCAGCGATTGATTACCTCGATGCGCTGGTTTTCCATGCGCTGATACTGCGCCGTTGTATTGCTGCGGCAGTGCTTCTGAAAGCGGTTGGGGATGTGCGCGATTTCAAACCAGGTGCCCAGGTAACGATCCAGGTCAACGTAGGGAACAGTTTCCGGCGGCGGCTTTGGCGCCTCGGCGCGTGCCGCCTGGGTGCTAGCCAGAAGTGCCAGGCCGATGAGTGCCAGCGACAGCAGCCGGTAGCGCTGTCGTACCGGTGCCGCCGGTTGCATCAGGCGCCCTGCGCCCGGGAGACGGCGGCGGCGCTGTCGGCAGAGTCGAGGATCAGGTGCAGCATGGCCTCCGCCACCCCGATATGTTCAGAGATCTGCACGCGCACATGCGCGTAGCGTTGCGCTACCGGTTCGACAAGGCGTGGAATGTCTTCCACCACATGGCGGCCGGCGGCGAGGAAGTAGGGGACCACCACGACCGACGTTGCACCGGATTCAATCGCGGCTTCAATGGCATCCGGTATCGAGGGCTCGGCGAGCTCCAGAAATCCGGCCTCGATCAGCTCAAAGCCGCTGTCTGCCGTGCCCTGTAACCGCGATACCAGGTCTTTAACCTCCTGGTTGGAGGCTTCGCGCCGGCTGCCGTGCGCGATCAGTACCAGTGCCTGCATTGCCATTTCTCCTGTTGCATTCGACGCAATGAGGCTTAAAGTAAGGTGAATGACTGTATAAGTCAAGTACAGTGTTTGTATAGCTATTTAACCGACTGGCGGCCGTCGTGCCCGCTGTGGCTTCCCATCACCCCCGCGCGGCCTGTGCCGCAGCACCAGGACCAGCAGCGCGCTCAGTGACGCAGCAATCACCACGGCTCCGAAATAGATCAAGTTGGTACTGTCGGCTGGATCGTCGCTGACAAATCGCTGCACGGCCACCAGTCCGGCATGTACCGTCACCACCAGCAGCACCGGTAGCAGCAGCTTCCAGCCACGCAGGTAGGGCAGCATCAGGCCGAGGATCAGATACGGCAGCAGACCGATCAGAAATACGTCCGCCAGCAGCTGGTATCCGGCGTTGAAATGCGGCACGAGGGCAGAAATAAAGGCGAGTAGAATGCCGATCGCCAGTAGTAGATAAGTCAGCGGTCTCACGGTTGGATGCGTATCCATATGCATATCTCCCGGGTCGTCTTCCGCGGTCCTGCTGCCGCGGTGTGTGAGTCATTTTATTAGTATAGCGTCTGGTCTATTCAGGCAAGGCGGGTAGCGCGGCAATCTCATGCCATGGAGTTAGAGCACAGCCATTCGATATTGCAGCCAGGCCGCAACTGCTGGCGCATCGAGCGTGCGCAACGCGCAGCATTTCTGGTCGATGGCGCCGCCTGCTTCCGGGCCGTGCGTGAAGCTGTTCTGCAGGCCCGCCATTCGGTGTTCATTGTCGGCTGGGACATTCACAGCCGCCTGGCACTGGTGCGGGATGGCCCTGACGATGGCGAACCGCGAGAACTCGGTGAATTGCTGAACAGCGTGGCGCACCGGCACGGCGTCGAGGTTTACGTGCTGAGCTGGGATTTCGCCATGATCTATGCCATGGAGCGCGAGCCGGTACCGTTGTTCGTGCTCAACTGGAAAAGTCATGCGCGGGTACATTTCTGCAGCGACGGCAAGCACCCGGTGGGCGCCTCGCAGCACCAGAAGCTGGTGGTGGTTGATGACGCGCTAGCATTTTCCGGAGGACTGGATCTAAGCCATTCGCGCTGGGATACGCCGCAACACCGTCTCGACGAGCCGCTTCGCGTCAACCCGCAGGGCAAGCCCTATCCGCCGTTTCACGACGTGCAGATGCTGGTCGACGGCGATGCCGCCGCAGCCCTGGGTCAGTTGGCGCGCGAACGCTGGCGGCGAGTCAGTGATCTCGAGCCACGGGCGCCACAGCTGCCGGTAGACCCGGTGCCCTGGCCGGCGTCCGTGAGCCCGGCGCTCGCGGATGTGGACGTGGGCATCGCCCGTACCTCGCCCGCATACGAGAGCCAGCCGGAGGTCTGCGAAGTCGAGCAGTTGTACATCGACAGCATCGCCAGTGCCGAACGTTCTATCTATATCGAAAACCAGTATCTCACCGCGCACTGCATACGCGAGGCGTTGACGCGGCGTCTGGAAAGGGCGGATGCCCCGGACGTCGTTATCGTGATGCCGGAGAAAACCGGCGGCTGGCTCGAGCAATATACTATGGATGTGTTGCGTTCGCGGCTGGTGAAACAGCTGCGCGAGGTGGGCGCCGGCGGGCGACTGAGGATTTATTATCCGCAACTGTCGTCGACTTCCGATGTTTCACTGATGGTGCACGCGAAGGTAATGATCGTCGATGATCGACTGGTTCGAATCGCCTCATCGAACCTTAGCAACCGCTCCATGGGTCTGGACAGCGAGTGCGATCTGGCTATCGAGGCGCAGCCGCCGGACCGCGATACCCGGATGGCAATCCGTCGTTTTCGTGACAGTCTGCTGGCTGAGCATCTGGATGTCAGCGAGGAACAGATCGCCAGCAGCATGCAGCGCAGCGGTTCGCTGATCGAGACCATTGAAACCCTGCGTGGCGGTGAGCGCACCCTGCAACCGCTGATCGCTGAAGTCGACGATGATATCGATCAGATGGTGCCGGAATCGGCGCTGCTCGACCCGGAGCGGCCGATCGATCCGGAGCGTTTCGTGGATCAGTTCGTGCCGCGGCAACAGCGCAGTCATTCGCTCCGGCGCGGCCTGGTGTCGGTGCTGATCCTGGCCGCCCTGCTGGCGCTGGCCGCGGCCTGGCGCTGGACCCCGCTGGGCGAGTGGCTGGAGGTGGAGGCGTTGATCGGCTACGCGGGAACTCTGAACCAACAGCCGGCCAGCGCACTTCTGGCGATAGTCGGCATTGCACTGGCGGCCGTGCTGATGGTGCCGGTGACATTGCTGGTGGTGGCAGTGGTGCTCGGGTTCGGTTCCTGGCCCGGATTCCTCTATGCACTGGCCGGCGCCGAACTGGGCGCGATCCTGAGCTATGCAATCGGCCGTGGGCTCGGCCGCGACCTGGTGCGCCGCTACGCGGGCCAGCGGCTCAACAGTGTCAGCAAACAACTATCGAAACGCGGACTGCTCACCATCATTACCCTGCGCATCGTCCCGGTGGCACCGTTCGCGGTGATAAACCTGGTGGCCGGTGCTTCACACATCCGGTTCCGCGATTTTGCGCTGGGCTCAGTGCTTGGTCTGCTGCCCGGCGTACTCGCGATTGCCGTATTTGCCGATCAGCTGCTGGCGTCGATTCGCTCACCTGACAGTGGCAATCTGGCCTGGCTGGTGGCGGTGGTGCTGGTAATCCTCGGTCTGCTGCTGTGGCTGCGCAAATGGCTGCTGGCCAGGAGCCGCCAGTCCGCGTCCGAAGAGACGGAAAGCTGAGCGGGTGACGTGAGATTCAAACTCGCCACCTGGAATATCCACAGCTGCGTCGGTCGCGATGGATTGCATTCACCGGATCGGATTGCGCGGGTGCTGCGCGATATCGATGCCGACCTGGTGGTGTTGCAGGAGGTTGAATCCCTGCCGGGTCACGAACTGGACGTGCTGGCATTTCTGGCCGAACAAACCGGCAGTCGGGCAATTCCCGGCATGACCATGACGCGCAGGCACGCGCGCTACGGGAACGCGATACTAACCCGTTTTTCGACGCTCGATGTGCGCCATCACGACCTCAGTGTGCCGCACAGCGAACCGCGCGGCGCTATCGATGTCGATCTGGATCTGAATGGTCTGCGCGTTCAGCTGGTGGCAACGCACCTGGGTCTTCGGCCCGGCGAGCGACGCCGGCAGGCCCGTCAGTTGCTGCCGTTGTTCAAGGTGGCGAATCGCGACCTGGTGCTGCTGGCAGGCGATCTGAACGAGTGGTTTTTATGGGGACGTCCACTGCGCATGTTGCATCAGATGTTTCCCGACACTCCGCATCGAAGATCGTTTCCGGCGCATTTCCCGGTCTTTTCACTGGACCGGGTGTGGGTGCATCCGCGTGCGGCGCTGGTACGGCTAGCGGCGTATCGAGGCGACCTGGTGCGCGTCGCCTCGGATCATCTGCCGCTGGTCGCAATTATCGAGATGCCGTGACATCGTCTGCCGGCTCTGCGTGGAGGCACTATAGTGTAAACTGGCTTAAGCAATGAATGGAGGCGGCATGATATTCAGACAATGGCTGGAACCGGATTCTTCAACCTATACCTATCTGATCAGTTGCAGCGAAACCGGCGTGACCGCGCTGATCGATCCGGTGCTCGATACCATCGAACGGGATATCGCTGCGCTGCAGGGGATGGGTCTGACACTCGATTACACCGTGGACACGCATATTCATGCCGATCACCTGACCGGCGCGCGCTGTCTGCGCGAAAGGACCGGCAGCAAGGTCGTGTATCCGGCCATCGACGAGTTGCCCTGTGCCGACATCGGCGCCAGGGAAGGCCACCCACTGCATATCGGTAATATCCGACTGCATCCGCTGTTCACACCGGGACACACCGATCATCATCATGCCTATCTCATCGATGATGGAACCCACAAAATGGTTTTTAGCGGCGATGCACTGTTGATCGATGGCTGCGGCCGCACCGATTTCCAGTCTGGCGATGCGGCAACGCTGTTCGTCAGCATTCATGAAAAACTTTTTACTCTGCCTGACGACACGCTGGTGTATCCCGCGCATGACTACTCAGGCCGTTTTGTCACCACCATAGCCCAGGAAAAGGCGCGCAATCCGCGTCTGAAGCAGGGTACGACGCTGCAGGACTTTGTCGCCCTCATGGATGGTCTGGATCTGCCTTATCCGCGCAAAATCGATTTTGCGGTGCCTGGTAATCAGCACTGCGGAGAATGCCCGGAGAATGTGCCGGAGGAATATGCCGGCGCCTGCGGACGCGGTGTGCAGGGCTGACTGGTCCGCAGCGGGTTCAGTCGCTTTGCATGGCACCGGTATCGCTGGCGCTTCCGTTGGTGTAGCGATCGAAAAACACTCGCACCAGATCCGAACGCGTGATCATTCCAAGCACCTGCTGCGTCTCATTGCAGACCACCACACGCTTGACCCTGTGCCGTTTCATCAGCTCGATGACTTCCTGGATGTGGCGCTCCGGCGCAATGGTGATTACCTCTCTCACCATGTGCTCGGCCACCGCATCGTCAGGGGCCTCGAGTTCAGCATGATGAGCGAGATGATTGAACAGCGACTCCAGAGTCTGCCATAGCGTGTGGTGCGGCTGGTGGGCCGGTACGCCCAATGCGCGCAGGAAATCCGCCTCGGTGATAATCCCGACCAGACGTTCGCGATCATCGGTTACCGGCAGGCCGCTGATGCCCCGGCTGACCATCAGGTGCGCGGCTTCCGAGAGCGTCGTCTGCGGATGCACCGTGGCGACCGGTCGGGTCATGACACGCTGAACACTCAGCGCCTCGGTGACGCGCCGGGCCGCAATGTCACGGGCGCGATCCGCCAGTTCCATGAGGTCGTCGATGGTAATGTCGATGTAGGTGTCCATGCTCTGCAGCGCCTGTCGATAATCGGCGCGGCCTGGTGTTCTGGATGAATCTGATTCGCTCATGGGAATATCTCATTCATGCCGTATCGCCGACTGCGCATCGGTATCGCCGGCTGTGTTGCCATGGGGCTTGTGCGCGCGTCCCAATGCCGCTGGATAGCGGCGCCATGCGAACGGGAAATTGAACAGCACTGTGATCGAGAGGATGACCAGCACGTTCAGCAGCACTGGCGTGATTACGAACTGGAAACCCAGTGCCTGCACCGCATCGCCGCCCATCACGGCGGTCAGTGCCGTTGCTCCACCCGGTGGATGAATGCAGCGCAGATAGTGCATCGCGCCTATGGCCAGTGCGACCGCCAGGGGCGCGGCTACGAACGGTTGCGCAATCATCTGCGCGCAGGCGACGCCGATCACGGCAGACACCAGATGGCCGCCGAATACCGACCAGGGTTGCGAAAGCGCGCCATGGGGAACTGCGAATAACAACACTGCGGAAGCGCCCATCGAGGTTACCAGGCTGGCACTCCCGTTCAGGCCGAGACTGGCTTCGCTGACCAGCATGATGGCCAGGATGCCGGTGAGGCCGCCGGTCAGCGATATCCATTTTTCGAGGTGGCCGGTGCGTTTGCCGCCAAAGCCTGTGCGCGCTCGCAAGGAGCTGAAAAGCCTGCTGTCCATAAAAAATTTTCATGATGTCTGATGCAGGTTGCATCATAAAAGGGCACTATAAACAGAGGCAAACGATCATTATTGGATGTTGCTATCGGATTCTTCGATATTAAAGCTGGCGCGCACCACGATGGATCGGGCGGCCCGACCTTGAGCAGGTGCCTAGTGCTCGCCTTTGGTGCGCAACAGACCGGCCAGCCGATTGCCCTGTTTCTGCGGACCGCCGCGCGGGAAGATGGCGTGCAGGTGGCGATTGCTGCCACGCTCCGGACCCCATACCCTGCGGAAATGCTTGATGATTTCACGTACATTCGCCTGGACCTGGTGTTTTTCGTAGAAATCGCGCAGGAACCTGATGACCTCCCAGTTTTCGTCGCTCAGTTCCAGCTCTTCCCGTTCGGCCTGGGCGCGCACAAAACCCTCGGACCAGTCGCCGAGATCGACCAGATAGCCTTCGCTGTCGGTCTCGATTTCGCGGCCATTGATCCTGAGGCTGCGGGTCTGCATATTGGGATAGGCGATACTGCCGCCGCCACTGCCGCCGGGCGAGCCGAATTCGGCGACCGCATCGGCGTCAGTGGGTGACCAGAGTTCGATATCGACATCGCCGTCGAGGCGCCCATGGTAGCGGGTACCTCCATTGATCACGATCTTGCCGCTGGCGGGTGGTATATCGAATACCGCAACACCACTTCGATCGGTGCTGCCCTCGATCGGGTGCTCCGGATCGGTGTCGAGATATAACAGGACCGGCGTGCGCTTGATCGGCTGCCCGGTGAATTTCATCGAAACGTGGATACTTAGCATGTCTCCTGTTTATACCAGCGTGTTGGTGTCGTCAACCGGACAGCGCCTGCGTAATACCTACAGCAGGTGCCTGGCAACCCTGACGTTGGGATCATCCGGATGATTATGCAGCGTGAACCCCAGGTTTCGCGCCAGCTCCAGCATGCCGTGATTCGAGGCCAGGATTTCACCTTCCATTTCTTTCAGGTCACGTTGACGCGCCGCTTCCATCAGTGCCGTCATCAGGTGGGTGCCGAGGCCCCTGTTCTGCCAGGCGTCGGCGACTACCAGCGCGAATTCACAGCTGTTGCCATCGGGATTGATAGCGTAGCGCGCAACGGCGATCTCGACTTCCCTGTGCTCCTGATCCACGACTGCAATCAGCGCCAGCTCGCGATCGTAATCCAGTTGTGTGAAGCGTATCAGCATGTCCAGGGTCAGCTCGTTCATGCCGCGCATGAAGCGGAAATACCGGGACTGCGGCGACAGGCTGCGCACGAAATCATCCTCGATTGCGGCATCCTCGGGACGGATAGGGCGGATAGTGACGCCGGTACCGTCCGCCAGCTGGTACCCGGACACCAGGTGAGCGGGGTAGGGATGAATAGCCATGTGCGCGTAGCGGCTGCGCGACGGCGCACCGCGTTCGACGACCACCCGCGCATCCACTGCCATTACGCCGTTTTCGTCGACCATCAGCGGGTTGATATCCAGTCCCTGAATCTGCGGCAGCTCGCAGACCATTTCCGAAACCCGCCGCAACACCTGCACCAGTGCGTCCATGTCGATGGCCGGCATGCCGCGGAAGCTTTCGAGCAGACGTGCGATGCGCGTCGAGGCAATCATGCTCCTGGCGAGAAAAGTATTCAGCGGCGGCAGCGCAATTGCGCGATCGCGCATGATTTCCACCTGGGTGCCGCCGGCGCCGAATGTGATGGCGGGGCCGAACACGCGGTCGCGGATAACGCCGACCAGTAACTCCCGCGCATGCTTCGATACATACATGGGTTCCACGGTCACGCCGGCGATGGTGGCCTCGGGGAACCGGTCGCGGGCGCGGTCAACCATTTCATGAAACAGCGGACGAATCGACTGGGCATGCTCGATGTTGAGCCGCACGCCATCGACATCGGACTTGTGGGTGATGTCCGGCGAATTGATTTTCATCGCCACCGGAAAACCCACCGTCTCGGCCGCCACCAGCGCGGCGTTCGGCGAGGTGGCTTCCAGCACCTGGGTAACGGGGATATTGAAGGCGCGCAGTATTGCTTTGGACTCTGCCGAGGTCAGTATTTTGCGCTGCTCCGCCAGTACGCCCTGGATAATCAGCCGCGCACCTTCGATGTCCGGTTCGCTGCGCGCCGACAAAGGTGCCGGTACCTGTACCAGCAGTTGCTGATTGCGAGCATGAGTGGCGAGATAGGCGAAGGCTTCGACCGACGCTTCCGGACTCCTGAAGTTGGGAAACTGATGTTGCGCGAACAGCCGGTCGGCTTCCTCGACCAGCGCCTGGCCCATCCAGCAGGTCAATACCGGTTTTTTGTTGTGCGGATTCCGTGCGGCGACAACCGCTTTCGCACAGGCGGTCGGATCAGTCATCGCCTGTGGCGTCAGCATGACCACAACGCCGTCTACACCAGGATCGTCGAGGCAGGCCTTTACGGCAGCTGCATAACGTTCCGGTGAGGCGTCGCCCAACACGTCGACCGGATTGCCATGTGACCAGTGTGCGGGCAAGGCCTTGCCCAGCGTTGCGACTGTGGACTCTGACAGTTCGGCCAGCTCGATGTCCAGATCGATGGCGCGGTCGACCGCCATCACACCCGGCCCGCCGCCGTTGGTGACAATCGCGAGCCGCTGGCCCTGCGGCCGGTGCTCGGTCGACAGCAACTGGGCGGCGGCGAACAGCTGGCCGATGGTCATGGCCCGCACCACGCCGGCGCGTTGCAGGGCCGCTGCGAATACGTCATCGGAGCCGACCATGGCGCCGGTATGGGTGACCGCTGCGCGCAAGCCTTCGATGTGGCGCCCGGACTTGATCACCACCACTGGCTTCATGCGCGCCGCGACCCGCAACCCGCTCATGAAGCGGCGGGCATCGCGGACGCCTTCGATGTACAGCAGGATGCTGTGAGTCTCGGGGTCCTGCGCCAGGTAATCGAGAATATCGCCGAAGTCGACATCGGCAGCATCGCCCAGCGATGCGATAGTGGAAAAGCCGACATCGTAGCGGACCGCCCAGTCCAGCACTGCGGTGCACAAGGCACCTGACTGGGACACCAGCGCCAGGTGACCGCGCGCGGCGGTATTCTTGGTGAAAGTGGCATTCATGTTCGCCGCCGGACGGATCAGGCCCAGGCAGTTGGGGCCCAGCAGGCGCACGCCAAAACGGCGCGCCGTATCCAGCAACGCCTTTTCGAGCGAGGCGCCGCGACCGCCTTCTTCGCGGAAACCGGCGGACACGATGATTGCTGCCCTGACGCCTGCTTCACCGCAGGCCTGAATGATCCCCGGCACCGTTGCCGCCGGCGTGGCAATGACGGCCAGTTCGACCGGCTCGCCGATCGCCTCCAGAGCCGGATAGCAGGTATGCCCGAACACCTGTTTGTGTTTTGGATTGATCGGGTACAGCGGTCCGGTGAATCCGCCTTGCAGCAGATTATCGAACAGACGACCGCCGACCGAGTCGATGCGCTCGCTGGCGCCGAATACCGCGATCGAATGCGGTGAAAAAAGATGATCCAGATAGTGTGATCCCATGACGCGGCCTCTGATACGCTGTTGCCATATAATCTTAGTAGGCTGCCGCCGCAGGATCAGGAATTCATGACGCTGGCATTCATCTCCCATAACGACTGCACTGTGCCGTACCTGGGCGAGCAGCATCCCGAGCGGCCGGAGCGGCTATCAGCGATTGAAGATCAATTGATCGCCAGCAATCTCGAACTGGCTTTGCGCCGTTATGACGCGCCGCTTGCGACACGCGAGCAACTTTGCCGGGTGCATTCGAAGGCGTATGTAAAGCGGATCTTCAGTCTGGATCCGCGAGACGAAGGGGTCTGGCTGGAACCGAGCACTCTGATGGTGCGCGGCAGTCTGGCCGCGGCCCGGCGTGCGGCAGGCGCAGCGGTGCTCGGTGTGGATCTGGTGATGAAGGCGCAGGCGCGGGCGGTGTTCTGTAACGTGCGGCCGCCCGGGCATCATGCTGAACGCGACACCGCCATGGGATTTTGCATCTTCAATAACATCGCTGTCGGTGCCGCGCATGCACTTCAGGTTTATGGAGTCGAACGGGTGGCGATCATGGATTTCGATGCACACCATGGCAACGGCACCGAATCGATGTTCAGAAATGAACCGCGGGTGCTTTACTGCTCCGTCTTCCAGCATCCGTTTTATCCGTTTCGCGATATCGACATGACCAGCGCGCAGATCGTCGCGGTGCCGCTGCCCGCGGAAGCCGCGGGAGCGGAGTTCCGCGCGGCGGTGGAAGCGCAATGGCTGCCGCGACTCGACCGCTTCCGTCCGCAGCTGATCCTGGTTTCCGCAGGCTTTGATGCGCATGTCGAAGATGACCTGACTGATCTGCGCCTGGTAGACAGCGATTTCGCCTGGGTCAGCAAAATCATATTCGACTGTGCCGAACGCTATGCGGACGGAAGAATTGTTTCGACGCTGGAAGGCGGCTATGCGTTGCCGGCGCTGGGCCGCAGCGTGGCGGCTCATCTCAACGCGCTGCTGGGGTAGGCGGCAGGCGGCGAAGGAAAACTGCAAAAAAATATTCTCGCCAGGGGCTATGCACCGGGTCGGTTCGACCCTATTATCCGCGCGCCTCTAACCCCTGCCCGGGAGAAATCAAGCCAGTGATACCGTCCATTACCGACTACTATGACCAGGACACATTCAAGCGTGTCAAAGCCTTTTCTGACACGCTCGAGACGCCGTTTCTGGTGGTCGATATGGCGACGGTCGAGCGCCAGTACGATGAGCTGGCCGATGCTTTTCCCTATGCCAGCGTGTACTACGCCGTAAAAGCCAATCCGGCCAGCGAGATCATCGGTCTGTTACGCGATCGCGGCAGCAACTTCGACATCGCCTCCATCTATGAGCTGGACAGGGTGATGGGTCTGGGTGTGGGGCCTGAGCGTATCAGCTATGGCAACACCATCAAGAAGAGCCGCGATATCCGCTATTTCTACAGTAAGGGCGTACGCATGTTTGCCACCGACTCTGAAGCCGACCTGCGCAACATTGCCAAGGCTGCGCCGGGTTCACGGGTCTATGTCCGCATTCTTACCGAGGGCACCCAGACAGCCGACTGGCCGTTGTCACGCAAGTTTGGTTGCCAGAGCGACATGGCCATGGACCTGCTGGTGCTGGCCCGTGACCTGGGTCTGGAAGCCTATGGCGTGTCTTTCCATGTCGGTTCGCAACAACGCGATATCGGCACCTGGGATGCCGCGATCGGCAAGGTGAAGGTGATTTTCGAACGCCTGCGTGATGAAGACGGAATCACGCTGAAGATGATCAACATGGGCGGCGGTTTCCCGGCCAATTACGTCACCAGGACCAACGATCTCGCCACCTATGCATCCGAAATCACCCGTTACCTACAGGAAGACTTCGGCGACGAACTGCCGCTGATCGTACTGGAACCGGGCCGCTCGCTGGTGTCGAACGCCGGCGTGCTGGTCAGCGAGGTGGTGCTGATTTCGCGCAAGTCGCGCACCGGACTGAACCGCTGGGTGTATATTGATGTCGGCAAGTTTTCCGGCCTGATCGAAACCATGGGCGAGGCGATCAAATTTCCGGTCTACACCGAGAAAAAGGGCGAACTGGAAGACGTGGTGCTGGCCGGGCCAACCTGCGACAGCGCCGACATCATGTATGAAGACTACAAGTATCCACTGCCACTGAACCTGTCGATCGAGGATCGTCTGTACTGGTTTTCCACCGGCGCCTATACCACCAGCTACAGCGCCATCGAGTTCAACGGCTTTCCGCCACTCAAGGCCTATTACATCTGATGTAATATATGGTTGACGATATATATGCTTAGGCATATATTATCGGCATGACTATTGACGCGGATACCTTGTTCACCGCCCTGGCGCATCCGCTACGGCTGCGCGCGCTGCTGCTCCTGGAACACGAGGGGGAGCTGTGCGTGTGCGAGCTGACTCAAGCGCTTGGGGTTTCCCAGCCGATGATTTCGCGCCACCTGGCGCAGTTGCGCCAGGCGGGGCTGGTCAATGATCGGCGTCAGGGCCTGTGGGTCTATTACCGGCTGCACGATGCGCTGCCCGACTGGGCGCAACAGGTGCTGGCGAGCACCGCCGAGGGCGCAGCCGCACAGGCGCCGTACGTGGATGATCGGGCCGCGCTGGCAGCGATGGCCAATCGGCCGGGCGCTATCTGCTGCGCCTGAACGTTCCTTGTTTATTATCTCTACAGGGAGTCGCGAATGAATCTGCTGTTTCTTTGCACTGGCAATTCCTGCCGCTCGCAGATGGCCGAAGGCTGGGCGCGACACATCGCACCGGCGTGGCTGCAGGTCGATTCCGCTGGTATCGAGACTCACGGCAAAAATCCACGCGCTATTGCTGTCATGGCCGAGGCGGGCATAGATATATCCGGACAGGAATCCACCCGGGTGACGGACGCTATGCTCAACGCAGCTGATCTGGTGGTGACCGTCTGCGGACATGCCGACGAACATTGTCCGGTGTTGCCGGCCGGCACCCGCAAGGAACACTGGCCGCTGGAAGACCCCGCCAAAGCAACCGGTACCGAACAGGAAATCATGGCCGCATTCCGCGCCACCCGCGACGAAGTGCGTGCGCGGGTCGAAGCGCTGATTGCAGGCATGACATCTGAAGGAGACAGTGCAGCATGAGTGTGCAATGCGAAGTCACGGGTAAGAAGGCGAGCGGGACGGGCATGGGTTTCTTCGAGCGCTATCTCACGATCTGGGTGTTTCTGTGCATCCTTGCCGGTATCGGCCTGGGGCACTTCTTCAAGGGCACCTTTCAGCTGATCGGGGGGCTGGAAGTCGCGCAGGTCAATCTGCCGGTGGCACTGCTGATCTGGCTGATGATCATTCCGATGCTGCTCAAGATCGATTTACGCGCATTAAAAGGGGTGCGTCGGCATCTGCGCGGCGTGGGCGTGACATTGTTTGTCAATTGGGCGGTCAAGCCATTTTCCATGGCGCTGCTGGCCTGGTTGTTCATCGGCTGGCTGTTCCGTGACTGGCTGCCGGCAGAGCAGATCGACTCTTATATCGCCGGACTGATCATCCTGGCCGCCGCGCCCTGTACTGCCATGGTATTCGTCTGGAGCAATCTGTCGCGCGGCGAACCGCACTTCACCCTTACGCAGGTCGCGCTCAACGACGTCATCATGGTGTTCGCTTTCGCGCCGGTGGTGGCGCTGCTGCTGGGGCTGTCGTCCATCAGCGTACCCTGGGCCACGCTGTTGCTGTCGGTGCTGCTCTACATTGTCGTACCTCTGGTGATTGCCAACCTGTGGCGGCGCTGGTTGCTCGGTGAGGAACGCGGCTACCTGCGCCTGCAACGGGTGCTGGATCGGCTGCAACCGGCGTCGCTGGTGGCGCTGCTCGTCACGCTGGTGCTGCTGTTCGGCTTTCAGGGCGAGCAGATCATCAGTCAGCCGCTGATCATCGCGCTACTGGCAGTGCCGATTCTGATTCAGGTGTTCTTCAACTCCGGGCTGGCGTATCTACTCAACCGCGCGGTGCGCTCACCGCATTGCGTTGCCGGTCCTTCCGCGCTGATCGGCGCCAGCAACTTCTTTGAGCTGGCGGTGGCCACTGCCATCGTGCTGTTCGGTTTTGAATCCGGCGCCGCACTGGCGACCGTGGTCGGCGTGCTCATTGAAGTCCCGGTGATGCTGTTGGCTGTGAAGGTAGTGAATCGCAGCCAGGGCTGGTACGAACGCCGCGAAGGTATACCGAGCTACGAAGAATGCTGTCCGGCTGAAGCCGTCACTTCCAGCCGGCACTGAATTTCCTTCTCCTCGTCATGCGATGCCTTGACCCGAAGAGTGAGGTACCCGTGATGAACCCCGAAAGGGGTTCTATGGGCGCAGCGCGGCAATCTCAGAAAGCGGCAGCCGCCGCCGGAGATTGCCGCGGCGCTACGCGTCTCGCAATGACCCGCAATGATTGTCTATGCTTCTTATACCCACGATAAAGCGCGGAGACAGGGATGATTTTCAACGGCTGGGATGGAATCCTGCGTACGCTGATTGTCGGCCTGTTGGCTTATGTCGCGCTGGTGTTTTTGTTACGTATTTCCGGCAAGCGCACTTTGTCCAAGTGGAACGCCTTCGATTTTATTGTCACGGTGGCGCTCGGCTCCAGCCTGGCGACCGCGCTGTTATCCAGACAGGTGCCTCTGACGCAGGGGATAGCGGGCTTCGCCCTGTTGATCATGCTGCAATATGCGGTGACCTGGCTGTCGGTCCGGTTTCGTCCGGTGCGTCGACTGGTCAAGGCGGAGCCGCGACTGCTGTTCCGTCGCGGCGAATTCCTCAGGGATGCGATGGCCAGGGAACGTGTTACTGAGTCAGAAATCCTTGCGGCGCTGCGCGGCCAGGGCATTGCCAACACTGCACAGGTCGAAGCGGTGGTCCTGGAGACCGATGGCAGTTTCAGTATTGTCAAAGATCGGGAACAGGGCCCCCGGTCCACGCTGGTAGATGTTGCAGAACCTCCCAACGATTGAAGCGTCGAATGAACACGTCAGCAACGCCCTGTTGAAATACTCCGGCCATACCTTCCGCTTCACGCGGCTTTTCAGGTGACGAATCGCAATGCCTCGACGCCTGACCCTGAGCTATGGTTCGGGATTCCCGCTGTTGCATTAGTATCGGGTCAATCTATGGGTGGAGGCGAAAACACACTGCATCAACCGCTCTTCCTGGCGTCCGCCAGCGAGGCGCAGGAGACGCTGCGCCAGCTCCTGAACGCCTGTGAAGCACTGAACCATCCGCTGTTTATTCACGACCACGAATTTCGGATACTGTTTGCAAACGGGGCCTATCTCAGTCGTGCGGAGGCGTCGATCGATGACATCCTCGGTGCGCCGTACTGGCGGGTCTTCCCGCGTTCAGAGGGGCCGGCTGCCAGCTGCTTGCGGGCCTTGCGCGAGGGCGGCGAGGAAGAGGTCGAGGACATCACGACCGAGTTGGGCGAAATTTTTTGCTGTCGTGCTCTGGCCGTCAATGATGAACAGGGTCGGTATTTATATTCGGTGCATGTTCTGGAGGACATCACCGACCGCAGGCGGCTTGAAGATGCACTGCGACAGGAACGGTCGCTGACCGATGCCACCATCAAATGCGCACCGGGCGTTTTCTACGTGATTGACCAGCAGTATTGCTATGTACGCTGGAACAGCTATTTGAATAAACTCACAGGCCTTTCAAATGAAGTCCTCCTGGAGACTTCCGCGCTGGACATCGTTCATCCTCAGGACAGACCCCGAATCACTGCAAAAATAGAGGAGGTTTTCAGCACTGGTTATGCAGAAGCGGAAGCACGACTAGTCACTGTAGACAGGGGCGTGCGTGATTACTCATTCACCGGACAGCGTTTTATTTCCAATGGTGTAATGTATCTGGCCGGATTTGGCACGGATATAACCGAATACAAGCGCGCCCGGAATCGACTGGAGCATCTGGCTACACACGATCGTTTGACTGGATTGCCGAATCGCAACCTGTTTTTCGATCGTCTTCAGCACGGTCTGGATAAGGCCGCGAGACACGGGGAACACCTCGCGATTTTGTTTGTGGATCTGGATAACTTCAAGCTGATAAACGATAGCTTTGGCCACCAGGCGGGCGACCTGTTGCTGACCCGGGTTGCCAATAACCTGCAGGCCTGCATGCGCAAACAGGACACAATTTCGCGGTTCGGTGGCGACGAGTTTACGGTCATCGCCGAAGATATCCGCGAAGCATCTGATGATATCGTGGCGGCGACTGCGGAACGTATCCTTCAGGAGGTGGCGGTTTCCTATGATCTTGGAGGTCGTCAGGCGACGCTTTCAGCCAGTGTGGGTATCGCCTTTTATCCCCGCGATGGAAAAAACGGCGTAACCTTGCTGAACTGTGCCGATGCCGCTATGTACAGGGCCAAGGAGATCGGCAAGAACAATTATCAGTTTTTTTCTGCCGAGATGAATACGCATGCCGCTGAGCGGCGGGCGCTGGAAAATGAGCTGCGCGAGGGGCTGGCACGTGGCGAGTTATTTCTGCTTTATCAGCCGCAGGTGGATCTCCGCTCCGGGCGTATCATTGGAGTCGAGTCGTTGCTGCGCTGGCAGCATCCGCAGCGCGGGCTGTTGCTGCCGGACAATTTCATCCCGGTGGCGGAGGCCAGCGGCCTGATCGTGCCGATTGGTGACTGGGTGCTGCGCGGGGTATGCGAACAAATTCGCGCGTGGTCCGCGAGCGGCATGCGCCTTCTACCGGTTGCGGTAAATCTGTCGCCCCGCCAGTTCCGGCAACAGGAAATCGTCAGTAACATCCAGAACATCCTGCTCGATAATGCAGTCGCTGCGTCGAGCCTCGAATTCGAGCTCACCGAAACCTGTGTAATGGAAAGTCCGGAACTGGCCACCAAGGTTCTGCAGCGGCTGAAAGACATGGGCGCGGGTCTGTCGATAGATGATTTCGGAACCGGCTATTCGTCACTTCAGTATCTCAAGCGGTTCCCTATCAACAAGCTGAAAATCGACAGCCATTTCATCACCGATCTGGCTACAGATCCGGAAGATCAGGCAATCGTCTCGGCGATCATTAACATGGGTCATAGTCTGAATCTGAATGTGATTGCGGAAGGTGTGGAGACCGTCCAGCAGATGGAATTCCTGCGGATCAACGGCTGCGATTCGGTGCAGGGTCATTACCTGAATCGCCCGCTTTCGGCGCAACGCACAGCGGAGCTCATCGGGCACGCTTGACGCTCGCGCAGCGGGCGTACCAACAGCCGACGCTCTGGGCAGCAGTAAATCACTCGATCAATCCGGGGGGATGGTTGACAGACTCTTGCCATTATAGAAAGATAGTAATCAATTACTATCTTTTCGAGCGAGCAGGGCATGAGTAATCTCAAATATCTTCCCGCAGAACAACGACGTGCGGAGACTATCGAGACTGTGGTTCAACTGGCCGGGGAGCAGAATCCCGGCAGTATCACCACGGCCGCCATCGCCAAACGCATGGGCCTGACCCAGGGCGCACTGTTTCGCCATTTCCCGAACAAGGACGCCATTCTGCAGGCGGTGATGGAGTGGGTGGCGGAACGGCTGATGGCACGCATAGAAAAAGCCGTGCAGGCCGAAGCCTCTCCGCTCGCCGCACTCGAGAGCATGTTCATGGCGCACGTCGATTTCATCACCGAGCATCCCGGCATTCCGCGCATGTTGTTTGGCGAGCTGCAGCGTCCTGAAGAAACGGCGCCGAAGCGCATCGCGCAAACGCTGATCCGGCGCTATGGAGAACGCCTCGGCCGATTATTTGACGACGGCAAGGCGTGTGGAGAAATCGATGCCGAACTTGATGCCGAGGCGTCCGCCGTCCTGTTCATTGGCACCATTCAGGGTCTGGTCGTGCAATCACTGCTGGCTGGCGATGTGAGCCATATGCGCCGCGATGCGCCCAAAGTCTTCGCGATTTATCAGCGGGGCATCCGGAGTGCGCCATGAAGAAGTTGCCTGTCCAGAAACGCACCCTGGCTTTGCTGCTGGTGCTGGTTCCGCTACTGGCGCTGTTCATTTACGTTGCGGTGCGCTCGGGACCACTGGCGCCGGTGCCGGTGACACTGGCCGAGGTCGAAGATAAAAGCCTGTTACCGGCACTGTTCGGCATCGGCACTGTCGAGGCCCGATATACCTACCGGATCGGCCCGACCTTTGCCGGACGTGTCCAGCGACTGGATGTCCATGTCGGCGACCAGGTCAGGGCCGGCCAGGTGCTCGGTGAAATGGACCCGGTGGATCTCGATGAACGGCTGCGCGCGCAGGATGCCGCGCACAACCGCGCGCGCGCGCAACTGAACGAAGCACAGGCGCGCGTGGACTTTGCCCGCACCCAGGCGGCACGTTACGAAGAGTTGCTGAAGGTGAACTCGGTCAGCGAGGAGATCGTGGCTACCCGGCAGCAGGAACTGCGGATCGCCGAGGCCGGCCTGATCGCCGCACGCGAGGAACTCGTGCGGACCGGCGCCGAGCGCGAGGTGCTTGCAGCGCAGCGTAACAATCTGCAGCTGATTGCGCCGGTCGACGGCCTGGTCGTGAGTCGCGACGCTGATCCGGGCACTACTGTGGTCGCGGGTCAGGCGGTGGTGGAACTGATCGATCCGGACAGCCTGTGGATCAATGTCCGCTTCGATCAGATCCGTGCGCGAGGCCTCGCCGCCGGTCTCCCGGGTCGCATCGCATTGCGCTCACAGGCGGGCGAATGGCGGGCGGGACGGGTGCTGCGGATCGAACCTCTGGCCGACGCGGTGACCGAGGAAATTCTGGCCAAGGTGGTATTCGACCAATTGCCGGATCCATTGCCGCTGATCGGAGAACTGGCCGAGGTAACGGTTGAACTGCCTGCACTTGCAGCGCAACCGGTGATTCCCAATGCCGCAATCCAGCGCCGGAACGGCCGGTCAGGCGTATGGCAGGTCAAGGACGGCGATCTGCATTTCACTCCGGTCAGCCTGGGCGTTTCCGATCTGAATGGACAGGTGTCGGTACGCGAAGGTCTGGTGGCCGGCGACCGGGTCGTTCAGTACAGCGAGAAAGCGCTGGGCAAACGTAGCCGTATCCATGTGGTCGAGCAATTGCCGGGCGTGGCACCATGATCAGCCTCGCCGGGCGCGATATCCTGCACACCTGGGGAAAGTTTGTGTTTACCGGCGTCGGCCTGGGGCTGCTGATCGGTGTGACCCTGACTATGGCGGGCGTCTATCGCGGCATGGTCGATGATGCCCGCGTACTGCTGGACAACAGCAGCGCCGATCTCTGGGTCGTGCAAAAGGATACCCTCGGTCCCTATGCTGAATCTTCCAGTCTCTATGACGATGTGTGGCGCGGCATTCGCGGCATGAGCGGTGTAGCGCGTGCGGCGAATGTCACCTATCTCACCATGCAGGTGCGTCACGGCGATCGCGATGTGCGCACCATGGTGACAGGCATTACTGCCGGTGAGTCGGGCCTGCCGGGGTGGCCGCCTTACCTGGTGGCGGGCCGGCAGATAACGCGTGGCCACTATGAAGCAGTGGCCGATATCGCCACCGGTTTCAGGCTCGGCGATCGGCTCCAGATACGTCGCAATCACTATACCGTTGTCGGTCTGACGCGGCGGATGGTTTCTTCCGGCGGTGATCCGATGGTGTTCATTCCCCTGAAAGATGCGCAGGAGGCGCAGTTCCTCAAAGACAATGATGCGATCTGGCAACAGCGACGTCGCACCGCTGAAAATCCGGCTTTTAACCGTCCCGCAGTGCCGGGACTGCTGGATGCGGTAATCGATTCGCAAAGTAGCAACCCCTATGTCAACGCGATCCTGGTGCAGGTCGAACCGGGGCACAGTCCCGACACAGTGGCGCAGGCGATCCGCAGCTCGAAGCGCCTGACGGTATACACGCGCGCCCAGATGGAAAGCATCCTTATGGGCAAGCTGATTGCCACCTCGGCTAAACAGATCGGCATGTTTCTGATGATCCTCGCAGTCGTCAGCGCGGCCATCGTGGCATTTATTATCTATACCCTGACGCTCGGAAAAATTCGCGAGATCGCGGTGCTGAAACTGATCGGCACCCGTAATCGAACCATCTCCGTGATGATTCTCCAGCAGGCGCTGGCGCTGGGCGTCATTGGCTTTGTGGTGGGCAAGATTACGGCGACTTTCGCGGCGCCTTTCTTCCCTAAATATGTATTGCTTGAACCGCTCGACTCGGTTGGCGGATTCATTGCCGTCGTTGTGATCTGTGTGCTGTCGAGCATTGTCGCTATTCGTGCCGCCCTCAAGGTGGATCCGGCCGAGGCCATAGGTGGCTGACATGGCTGACATGGCTGGCAAGGGCATACGCATTCAGGGCCTCAGTAAACGCTATGGCCGGGGCGATACGGCCGTCGATGCGCTTAAACAAGTCGATATGCAGGTTGCACCGGGTGAAGTCGTGGGGCTGATCGGCCCATCCGGTTCCGGCAAGAGCACGTTGCTCAAGTGCCTGGGTGCGGTGATCGAGCCGACCGCCGGGCACATGGTGCTCGGAGAGGATGTCATTTATGACGATGGCTGGAAGGTCAGCGACATTCGCGCCTTGCGACGTGACCGGATCGGTTTTGTGTTTCAGGCGCCGTATCTGATCCCGTTTCTGGACGTCACCGATAATGTAGCACTGCCGTCGATGCTGACCGGTGAATCGAACAATGATGCGCGCCGGCGCGCCCGTGAGCTTTTGCAGGCGCTCGATGTGGATCACCGCGCCAGGGCCATGCCATCGCAGCTTTCCGGTGGCGAACAGCAGCGCGTGGCAATTGCCCGCGGCCTGGTCAATCACCCACCGGTAATCCTGGCCGATGAACCGACCGCGCCACTCGACAGTGAACGCGCGCTGGTTGTGATCAGGATACTGAATGAGATGGCGCGAAAGTTCGAAACCGCCATTATCGTCGTCACCCATGATGAGAAAATCATCCCGACCTTCAAACGCATCTATCACATCCGTGACGGAGTGACCTATGAAGAGCAGGGCGAAGGACGCGGCTTCAAATAGCTAAAAGACTGTACTCACCAGGTAGCCGGTATATCCGATATAGCAGGTCAACAACACCGCGCCCTCGAAGCGATTGATTCGACCGGCACCCCGGAAGCCATAACCGAAAACGAACAGCGAGAGCGTCAGCGCACCCATGACCAGGATGTCGCGTGAAAAAACCTCCGGCCCCACTGGCATTGGATGGATCGCGCCGGCGATTCCCACTACCGCCAGAGTGTTGAAGAGATTGGAGCCGAGAATATTTCCGAGCGCAATGTCATGCTCGCCCTTGCGGGTGGCAACGATCGAAGAAGCCAGTTCCGGCAACGAGGTGCCAACTGCGACAACGGTCAGCCCGATGATCAGATCGCTGACGCCAAGGCCCTGAGCAATCTCCACGGCGCCCCAGACCAGGATGCGGGAGCTGATAATCAGCAGGATCAGGCCGACCACGAGCCAGAATACGGAGCGGCGGAGCGGCATGCCACGCGTTTCAAATTCCTGTTCCATTTCGCTGCCCAGGGCGTCGGCTTTCTGGTGCATGCCTTGCCAGATAGTCCAGCCCATAAGCAGGGCAAAGACGCCCAGCAGCACCAGAGCATCGAGGCGCGTGATCGCACCATCCCAGATCTGCCAGCCGGCGAGCACTGTAATGGCGGTGAGGATCGGCAGTTGTTTGCGCAGCACCTGCGAGTGCACGGCAATCGGGTTGATCAACGCTGTCAGCCCGAGAATCAGGGCGATGTTGGTAATGTTCGAGCCGTAGGCATTGCCGAGGGCGAGCCCGGGATTTCCCTGGGAAGCTGCAAGCGCGGATACGACCATTTCCGGCGCCGAAGTGCCGAAACCCACGACCACCATTCCGATCAACAGCGGTGGCATACCGAAATGCCGCGCGGTGGCGGCGGAACCTTCTACAAAGCGATCGGCGCTCCAGACCAGTAGTGCAAGGCCCAGGACGATGGCAGTAATGGCCAGAGTCATATCAGTTATCTTCTTGTGGGTGTTCTGAGGATCAGCTCTTTAAAGCGAGCCGGGGCGTGGGCGGATTATGGCAGCTTGCGGAGGTTTTGTTTATTGTCATTCGCCGCTGTTCCAGCTGATAACCCAGATTAAAATGATAACGATAATAACCACGATAATGCTGGTGCGTTTGTGCCGCTCGATCAGAGCCTGGGTACGGTCGCCGAATTTCCAGACCAGTGCTGCCAGACCGTAGTAGCGGATACCCCGCGACAGCAGGGTGGCGAGAATATAGCCGGACAGGGAATAATGCGAGGCGCCGGCGGCCAGCATCGCGATCTGGAACGGTATCGGAATCAGGCCAACACTCAATACGAACAGAAACCCGTTTTCCCTGATTTTTGCCAGCGCCCGCTGGAACTGTTCCGGATTTCCAAACAGCGCTATCAGTTGTTCGCCGATGGCATCGAACAGTGCATAGCCGATGGCATAACCCAGCAGCGCACCGAGCAGGCATCCACCCAGTGCAGCACCTGCAAGCAACCACAGGCGTTCGCGATTGGCCTGCATGGCAGGAATCAACAGGGTTTCCAGCGGGATCGGTACGACCGTCGACTCGGCGAAAGACGCAACAAAAAGTCCCGGTACCAGATGTTTTGAACTGATAAGCGCCTTGAGACGGTTCTGGATGCCCATAGTCTTCCCTGACTCTTCCCTGGCAATCTCAGCTCGAGTCGCTCTCCACAGGAAGCCCCGCTGACTTCCATTCCGGGTAGCCATCTTCCATGCGTCGCGCTTTCATTCCTTTTTTGCGCAACTGTGCCACCGCGTCAAACGCCAGCACGCAGTGAGGGCCGCGACAATAGGCAACGACTTCCTGATCGGGATTGATCTTGTCCAGGTAAGCTTCCAGATGAGAAAGCGGGACATTCACCGCGCCGGCCACATGCCCGGCTGCATACTCTTCCGGTGGTCTGACATCCAGCACCGTTACCAGCCCATCCCGAACCCGTTCCAGCAGTTCCTGGCGGAGCAGGGGCTCGAGATCATCTTTAACAGTCAAGTAGGTATTAACCAGTTTTTCCACATCCGCCACATGGTGCTCTGCAACTGTGCGCAGGTTGTTCAGGAGGGTGATGACTTCATCGCTGCTGAGGCGATAGAACACTTTCAGCCCCTCCTTGCGAGGAATCACCAGTCCTGCCTGGCGCAGCTGCTGCAAATGCTGTGATGTGTTGGCCAGACTCAGGCCTGCCACTTTGGCCAGTTGATCGACACTGCGTTCGCTCTGGGCAAGAAACTCCAGGAGTTCCAGTCGATTGGCGTTGCCCAGTGCTTTGCCGACTCGCGCAAACTGGGTAAACAGGTCATGTTTGAACTCACTGCTTGACATTGTTCATGTATCCGTTAGTCTTGCATTCAATAGATCTATTGATTAGTGGGGTAGCAATGGATAATTATAACAGGCGATCCGGGTGCCGGGTCCTAAACATGGAACGCCATTCATGAGCAGCAAAATTTTGCGCATCGGTCTGGTGCTGGTACTGGTGGCTGGCATCGCGCTGGCGGTGATCTATCGTGACCGGTTCGATGTTGCGGCACTGGAACTCTGGATACAGGATGCCGGTATCTGGGCACCGCTTTTGTTCATGGCAGTCTATGCCGTCGCGGCGGTGCTTTTTCTTCCTGGTTCGGTGCTGACGCTGGCAGGCGGTGCGTTGTTCGGTCCGGTGCTGGGCACTTTTTATAATCTTACCGGTGCGACTGTCGGTGCCGCCCTCGCGTTTCTTATTGCACGTTATCTGGCCTCTGACTGGGTCGCGGACAAAACCGGCGGCCGACTCAAGCAACTCATCAAGGGCGTGGAAGGGGAAGGCTGGCGTTTCGTTGCCTTTACCCGCCTGGTGCCCCTGTTCCCGTTCAATCTGCTCAACTATGCGCTGGGTCTGACACGCATCCGGTTCTCTCATTACCTGCTTGCGACGTATGTTTGTATGTTGCCCGGCGCGATTGCCTATACCTACCTGGGTTATGCCGGGCGCGAAGCGATCGGTGGTGGCGAGGGTCTTATCCAGAAGGCATTACTGGCGCTTGGCCTGCTGGCGGTGGTGGCATTCCTGCCGCGCCTGATCGGCAAGCTGCGGCGCGGACCGATGGTGGAGATTCCTGAACTCAAGGAGCGTCTCGACGCCGGTGAAGACGTGCTGGTACTCGACGTGCGCACCCCGGAAGATTTCACGGGCGAGCAGGGGCACATCGGCAAGGCCGTGAATATCCCGGTGGAACAACTTAGCGCGCGGCTGACGGAACTCGGCGATTATCAGGAACGGCCGGTAGTCACTATCTGCCGGACCGACCGGAAGTCCGCTGTGGCGGCGCAGATCCTCGCAAAAAACGGCTTTGCCGATGTGCATGTGGCGCGCATGGGCATGACCGCCTGGAACGAACAGGGCTATGAGATCGAGCACTGATTCGCGAACAACGAATGAGGAGTAATCAAGATGAACGTACTGATGATTCTGAACGATCCGCCGTACGGAACCGAGCGGTCATTTAACGGATTGCGTCTGGCCAAGGCACTGCTGGACAAGGGCGAAAAGCTCACGGTATTTCTGATGGCCGACGCCGTGTCCTGCGCCAAGCAGGGACAGAAAGTTCCGAATGGTTACTACAGCATCGAGCGCATGCTGAAACCGGTGGTGCGTTCCGGCGAGTTACTGTTGTGCGGTACCTGCATGGATGCACGCGGTCTTGCTGAAAGCGAAGTTCTGGACGGCGCCCGGCGCAGTAGCATGGATGAACTGGCCGGCAAAACGATCGAGGCGGATCGGGTGCTGGTTTTCTAGCAAAAAAACCACGCGGGGACGGATGATGCAGCCTGAACAGACGGTTTTTTTTCGTCACCCGCGCGCCATGCCGGCGGGCCAACAGGACCTGATGCCCGCCCGCTATGGACTGGGTATTCAAATACTCAGTATGGCGGCTTTTTCGCTGGCGTTCTTCGGCTGGCTGAACGAGTCCTGGCTGTACTGGTTCGAGAATCCTATCTGGCTCAACCGCTATACCGAGTATGCCATCATTCTTGCGTTCGGTATCTGGCGGATTAGTGCCGAGCGAAATGCCTATACGCGCAGGCGGCTTATCATTCTGGTTACCCTGGTGACAGTATTCTGGTGGCTGATACCCTGGCTGTATCCTTTTTACGAGCCGTACGTGGGATTTCTCTGGGCGCAACCGGTATTTCCTTCGGTACATGTACCGGGCACCATCACCTTCTTCCTGATTCTTGCGCTGGTGTTCCTGTTCGGCCGCCGGGTGATCTGCGGTTTCAACTGTCCGTGTGTCGGTATCCGCGAGACGGTGGGATTTGCATTCCGTGACCGGACGCTGCGTTCCGACTGGACCTGGCGGTTGCGGCATTCCAAGTGGTTCTTTCTGGTTTATTACATCGGTGTCATGGTGGTCGTGCAGTTTCCACCGAATTCATGGACGGTCAGTTTTGTCGGTGGGTTCTATGCCATCGTCGGCCTGACCTATTTCGGCAGCTTTTTCATTGCTCCGCTGGTCGGCAACCGGTTTTATTGCCGTTATCTATGCCCCTACGGCGCGACCTTCGGCTTGCTCAACCATGCCGGTTTCTACGGCATCAGGATGCAGCAGGACCAGTGCAACGATTGCCAGCGTTGCGAGCAAGTGTGCGACATGGGTATTCCGGTGTGGCGGCAGGGTCGCGCCAGCGGCAAGGTAACTGCTATCGAGGACTGTATGGGATGCGGCCGCTGTATCGTCTCCTGTCCGACCGATGCGCTGGAAATTCAGGACGTGCGTAATCTGTTCATGCCGGCGCTCAGGCAGAACGCCAGCCATCTGTTGAAGAGGAAAGCGCCCCCGGTCGTGGCGCGTCAGGAACCGCCGAAGCGTCCGGCGAGCGAGCGGGTGGGAGACTGGACCGAGACGCAGGTGGTTCCGGGGCTGGCGGAAATCCAGGCGCAGGCAATGCGTTGCCTCGACTGCGGCGTGCCGGGCTGCAGCAATGCCTGTCCTTTGTCGAACCGTATTCCCGAGTGGCTGGAAATGGTGGCGGCAGGTGATATTCGCTCCGCTGCCGGCATCTCCAACAGTACCAGCAACCTTCCGGAAGTGTGCGGCACTCTGTGTCCGCAGCACCGGCTGTGCGAAGGATCCTGCACCAAAGCGAAGGAACCGGACGGTGCGGTAACGATCGGTGCCATCGAACGTTATCTGACAGAAACCGCACTCCGGCAGGGCTGGCAACCCGAACCTGCGCAGAAGAGTACCGGTAAAAATATCGCGGTCATCGGAGCCGGACCGGCCGGTCTGGCCTGTGCCGACCAGTTGAACCACGCGGGTTGTAATGTCACGGTGTTTGACAGGCAGATGAAGATCGGCGGCCTGCTGGCCAATGGTGTTCCGCCTTTCAAATACGATAAGTCCTTGTTGTTGCGCCGCCATGCGTTACTGGAGCAGCAGGGGATTCAGTTCCGACTCGGCGCGGAAGTGAATGAAAAATTGATGCAGGAATTGCTTGCAACACATGATGCAGTGTTTCTCGGCACCGGCACCCAGACCGCGCGCGATTTGCAGGTGCCGGGACAGGACCGGAAAGGTGTTATCGATGCACTGAATTATCTGCAACAGGTGAATGACGGCAGCGGCGCGAGCCAGGTGGTGGAACGACGTGTTCTGGTGATAGGCGGTGGTGACACGGCGATGGACTGTGCGCGTTCAGCGATACGCCAGGGTGCCGCGCAGGTGACCGTGGTGTACCGGCGTGACCGGCAGGCGATGCGCGCATCCCCTGCGGAACTGCAGGCAGCACGCGAAGAAGGTGTGCAGTTCCGGTTTGAACGTGCGCCGGTCGAGGTGCTGGGTGATGACACTGTCAGTGGCGTAGGTTTCGCCGATCCGGCTGGTGGGCGGGAAATCATTGCCTGCGATACCGTGATTCTCGCCGTGGGGCAGGTTTGCCGTCCGCCCGCCTGGTTGCGCCGTCTGGGTGTCGCAAGCAACGAGCAGGGCATGATTCAGGTTGATGTGCACGGCCGGACCAGTCACCCGAAAATCTATGCCGGTGGTGATAACACGCTCGGCCCCGATCTGGTGGTGACTGCGATTGCGGCGGGACGACGCGCTGCTGACGGAATCCTGGATAATTTCCGTCTGTCGCGGCGGGCCAGGCAGGCATTCACAACGCTGTTCGAGACGAGCGAATCTGCAGGTGACAGAGTTCCGGTAACGGCGGCTGTCATTCAGCAGGAAACGCTCCGGTGAGGACGCTCATCCTGTGTGTCGGCCTGTTCTGGTGCGTGGCGACGCAGGCCAGCCACAGTTATGGCGGGCTTGATCTGTGCGCTCTGTATCCTGAGACCATGCCGCCCGGCATGCCGCCGCAGGAGCTGCCGCAGGTCGGCAGCCAGGCGGCCGGTTTGCTGGAAACCTATTGCGAGCAGTGCCATGCATTGCCCGGGCCCGGGCGGCACACAGCGGACGAATGGCTTTCGGTGCTGGACCGGATGAATCTGCTCATGGACGTCTCAAACCGTTTCGGCGGACTGATGGGAAAGGTCCGGGTGCCGGATACCGGGGAGAAGGAAATCATCCGAACCTACCTGACGGACAATGCCCTGCAGGAACTGCAGGGGACGCCGCGGGGTACCGGAGCGGCTGAATTCGCCACCCACTGCGGCGGTTGCCATGTCTTGCCGGCTGCCGGTCAACACAGCCCGGAACGCTGGCCCGCGGTACTCGAGCGCATGCAGCGCAATATGGCTGTGATGAAATATTCGCCACCGTCCGCGGACGTCATGGGACAGATCCAGTTGTATCTGCAGCAGAACATACCGCCGGCACCGGGCCCGGACCGGCATTCGGCAGCGACTACTGGCGCGAGCCGCTTTGATGTCAGCGAGCTTCTGGATGAAAGACGCTGGATGGCGGTCGGCCCCTTCCTGTTACTGATAGTTATCGGACTGAGCCGCTGGTGGCGGGGACGGAATCGATAATGTCGCATAAGCCGGTTTGGTACATCTGGATTCCGCTGATCATCGTTGCCATAGCCATACCCGCCGGATTTTTCTATGTGGACTGGAGCAAGAGCGGCAGCGGCGCCGGACTGTATTCGCGCAAGTGGGTGCCGGAGGCGATTTTCGCGTACTGGAGTCCGGATGATTTTTATCAGTCGGTCGAGTCGGTGACCGGAGAGTTCGAAGGCGAACAGTGCCTGGAGTGCCATGAAGCCGTGACGCCCGGCATCGTCAATGACTGGCGGGAAAGCCGTCATTCCAGCCCCGGCGCCGGAACGGCTGCGGTGTACTGTTCCGCCTGCCATGGTAACGACCACCAGCAACTGCGCATGCCGACACCGGAGGTTTGCGGGGAGTGCCACAGTGTCCAGCATGGCCAGTTCGAGGATGAGAAGCGCTTCGGTTTTCCGAGTCACTCGCTGGCCCTGGAGCGCGCGCTGGAGGCGCGCCATTTTGTGGACAAACCGAAAGCTGAAGTCACTGCCTGCCTGAACTGTCATTCGGTCGCCAGCAAGTGTGATTCCTGTCATACCCGGCACCGCTTCAGCGCGGCCGAGGCACGCCGCCCCGAGGCCTGCATCACCTGTCACAGCGGCCCTCCGCATCCGGACGATGAAACCTTTTTCGCGTCAGCGCACGGCCGGATTTATCTTGCGGAGGGCGAACAGTGGGACTGGTCCAAACCCTTGCGCAAGGGTAACTACCGGGCGCCCACCTGTGCCTATTGTCATATGGACGAGGGCAAACACCAGGTGGCTGACAAGTCGATATGGGGCTTCGGTCTCCAGCAGATCAATCCGCTTGGCTCGGTCAATGAAATCAAGCGCAATAAATGGGTGACCCTGTGCAGCGACTGCCACGAGCCGGACTGGTCGCGTCAGCAACTGTCCGGACTGGATGCTGAACGCAAACGGGCCTGGAGCAAGCTGGGCGACGCCGAAGCCGTTCTAAAGACACTTCGTGCCGACGACCTGTTATATCCGGCGGCCGGTGAACGCGCGCCTTATCCCAATGACTGGCTGGACAGCATCCACCCGCGTGCCCGCATCGGCTTTTTCGAGGGCCAGGCGTCGGCGTTTTATAACGTCTCTCCCATTGAACGCGATTATTTCGAAATGTGGTACTTCGACAATCTGGGCGCCTACAAGGGCGCCGCACATGGCGATGCCGGTTTTGTGCAGCGTGGTCATGCGGCCATGGATCAATCCCTGGCAGCGATCAAAGATCAGGCGGCGTCATTGCGTCGCCTGAATGAAATGGAACAACAGAGGGGTGTGCAGCGTCCAGCCCCGACGGAACTCTGGAAATCCGGTGAATACACTGAATTCAACCGGGAGCAGAACTGATGAGCCGTCTGGGAACAATACTGCTGATGCTATGTTCGATTACAGCAACAGCCGGCACCCGGGTGCAGGGTGAGTTCGAGAACAGCGCTTGCCTGGCGTGCCATGATGAACAGGATTCCGAACTGGTTGCGGCATGGCGTGACAGCGCGCATGGCAGTGTGGAAACGACTGCCACCTGCGTTAGCTGTCACGGCAACGACCATGCGGAAGTCGCATCACGGGCGCGCCGCGACGCAAGCTGCATCGCGTGCCACGGAGGACCGCGCGGGCCTGTTGTGCACAGCTATACGACTTCGAAACATGGCGTTCTGGTGCGTCTCGAACCGGGTGATCGGAAACAGCCGCTCAGTTCCGCCAACTATCGCGCTCCCGGTTGTGCCTATTGTCACATGCACAGCGGGAATCACGACGTCGCTACAGTGATACGCTCGTGGCAGCCTGAACAGGCTGTTGCTGTTGACGAACGCGAGCGGGTTCAGGATGCGCAGCGCAGCGTTTGCCAGGACTGTCACGCGCCACGTTACATAACGAATCTGTTCGATAACGGTGAGCGCATGCTCGAAATCGGACACATGAAAGTGCGCGAAGCGGCTGCCCTGATGAAGCAGGCGCGCGCCGATCATGAAGCGGCCGCCCTGCAGGATGCAGAACAGCATTTTCTCAGGATGAAGCAGCAGCATATGAAAAATCTCTACCTCGGTGTCGCCCACCAGTCGCCCGATTACCAGTGGTGGCATGGGCAACCGTCCCTTGACGGTGACCTGATTCGAATCCGTGGCGCCATCGGCCTGCTGCGGCGTTTAAAAGCGCTGGAATCAGTTGAGAAAAATTCCGGACCGGCTTCAGAACAACGTACGCAATGACTAGAGTGGTCTAATAAAACAATGGAGTTCATGTGAAAAAAGTGAGCAGGTTTCGTAGTGTATTAATGTTATTACTTGCCAGTTCAAGCATGCCGGCGCTGGCTGTCGAACCGACCGCAACGTCGATTCTTCCAGCGCCGCAACAGGTGTCGGAGCACGTCTATGCCTGGATCGGACCGCTCGAAGCGCCCAGCAAAGAGAACCAGGGTTACCGCATGAACATGGTGTTCGTCGTGGGCGATACGGCAGTGGTGGTGCTCGACACCGGATACACAGAAGCCATGGCCGGGGAAATGCTCGCGCACATAGCGCAGGTGACTGACCGGCCGGTGAAGTTTGCGATCAACACCAATTCACAGCCGCACCGGATTATGGGTAATGAAGCTTTCCGGCGCGCCGGTGCCGAAATCATTGCACATCGCGATTCCGCGCAACGAATGGATGCGCAGGGCGGAAATTTTGCGACAGCGGTTGCGAATACTCTGGATCTGCCAGCCGGCAGCGTCGACGCACCGAAGAAACCGGACCGGATTATCGATACCGACCTGAGCCTTGAGCTGGGTGGAGTCACGGTTAATCTCAGCAACTATGGGCCGGCTCATACACCCGCACAACTGGTCGCCGGGATTCCAGAAGATAATGTTGTCTACACAAGCGATCTTCTCTATTCACAGAGACTGCTCGCGGTGTTGCCGGAGAGCGATATCGAATCCTGGATCGAGGGCTTCGACAGGCTGAAAGAGTTCGGAGCGGCGACTTTTATTCCCGGCCATGGTGAGCCGGACAGTCTCGCTGCCTTTGAGGTTCCGACCCGCCAGTATCTGGGCCTGCTGTACGAGCACATGAACCGCATGGTGGATGAGGGCGTGGACGCACAAACGGCCATCGACGAACTTGATCAGTCGCGTTTTTCCGGTCTGGCCAACTTTGAAGAGCTGGCGGGACGCAACGCCAGCTGGGCTTATCTGGAACGCGAAGCGGCCGCCTTCGACTGAGACTATCTACCGGGACTATTCGGTCGGTGCAGATTCGTTGAGCAGGTCCTGCTCATGTCCCTCACGCCGCTCGTGCGCAACCTTGTCATCGATGTGGTGCCCGGGTTTTACATCCTGAGCCTGCGGCTGGATCCGCGCCTGCTTCGGCGTTCGCGTTGGTCGCTCGGGCGCGGCGGTGGTATCACGCGGGGCGGTCAGCAGTCCCGCTGCCGATTGATCGAAACGCAGTCGGTAGATGGGTTCCGGCAGGCCGAAACCATTCGTTTCCAGCGCGTCTTTTACTGCGGCAATTGCGAGCGAACGTGATTTCATAAAATCGGCATTGCGCTGGTTCATCCATGCGGCATAAAAGATCACGATATTCGAGTCTCCCACTTGCCGGATGATTCCCAACGGCGGCGGTTCCTTCAACACAAAATCCAGCGCATCCATGGCCTGCACGCCGGTCTGGATGGCGGCCAGTGGATCGTCGTCGGCATCGATGCCCAGCTCGAAGTTGAACCGCCGTTCCGGATTCCTGGCGTAGTTCAGGATTGTCGCCTTGAAGACCTGGGCATTGGGAATGCGCAGATGATTCCCTGGTATCGCGGACCGCAAAACCTACCGCCAGACCGATCACGCCGGCGGAACCCAGCACAGCCCCCAGCAGGGCCGTCGCACCGAGCAGATTCAGCGCCAGGATGACGAACAACAACCGGAGCGTGGTGACGACCAGTTCGGCGATGAACTCATTGGGGGTGATGCGCCGCCATAAACGCGTGCGGCGCGCCAGCAGCGGCTTCGATGCCGATGTGCCGGCCGCACGCCTGGCGCATGCGCACGAGTTCATCGAGGCATTGCCGGAAGGTTACCAGACGCGGGTCGGCGAGCGCGGTGCCGGGCTCTCGGGTGGCGCGCGCCAGCGACTTTCACTGGCGCGCGCGTTTCTCAAGGATGCGCCATTGCTGATCCTGGACGAACCGACCAGCTCCATTGACCTGCAGACCGAACGCCACATCGTGGAAAGCATCGAACAGCTGATGCAGGGGCGTACGACATTCATGATTGCGCATCGACTCAGCACTTTGCGCAATGCAGATCTCATACTGCGGGTTGAAAACGGTCAGGTAACCGTGGAACAGCCCGGGGCTGAGGTGCTACAGGCGTCCTGAAGTCATTCGCATTGCGCGGGCTCTTCAATCGGGAGGCGGCAGCGTGTCTACGCCACGTTCCAGGCCCGGCGTAATCTCGAGCATATTGATAACCCCGAGCACGCCCCGCAGCTCAGTGACAAAATCAGTGGCTATGTGCCGGTCCGCCGCGGTGCCAACCCGCCCGTAAAGGGTGACGATGCCGCTTTCCACTTCCACGCGCAGCTCCTCGGCCTCGAAATCCTCCAGGTTGACAAGCAGATCCCGAACCGCCTGGCGGGTACGCTCGTCGAGGCGTGCCTGTTCAGACAGGAGTTTCGCATCAGTTTCGTCAGGCGCCCGTTCCGTGTCTGCGGTTCCGGATTCCTGAGCGAGTAGCACACCCGCAGGCGCCAGGCTGCCAGACACGAGCGCCAGCAAGCCGATGGATTTCAGATGCAGTTTTCTCATGCCGGTCGCCTCCGCCTGACAGCTGTCCTTTTTTCGGCAGCAAACTCCGTACCACAGGATCCAACCGGTTGCCATGCTACAGCGGCTGCGGTGATTTGTTGATATCCACCAGTTGCAGGTGCATATCGACTGCACGTTGCCATTCGTTTTGAGCAGTGACTGCCTGGACTATGCTTGTTCTGATGCCGAGGGAACAGATCCTGAGCATTCATGGACGGAAAAAAAATGGAGAATGGATCATGGCAGCCATCACCATCGGCCGGACGCGGGCGCTGCGCTTTTGCGCGCGCGTGCACGCCGGCAGTGGCCGCGGGTGTATTGATTATCAGCGGCTGTGATGGCCCGCAATCGACACTGGCTACCGCGGGTACCGGCGCCGAGCGTATCGCCGTGTTGTTCTGGTGGATGCTGGCCGGTGGGCTGCTCATCTGGTCAGTGGTGATGGGTATAGGCCTGTATGCGGTGCGCACGCGCGAGCGGCGCTTCACATCGCGTGTCAGCCACATCCTGATTATCGGCGGCGGCGTGATCTTCCCGGTCGTGGTGCTGGCGGTCCTGCTGGGTTATGGATTGCATCTGCTCGCGGAGTTGCGGGCGCCGGAGGCGGGCAGCGAACTGCATATCGCGGTGTCCGGTGAACAGTGGTGGTGGCGGGTGCGCTATTCAGGGCCGGATGGCGAAGCGGTCGAACTGGCCAATGAAATCCGTCTGCCAGTGGGGGTGTCTGTCGAACTGCGCCTGACCAGCCCGGATGTCATTCATTCGTTCTGGATACCGGCGCTCGGCGGCAAGATGGACATGATTCCGGGCCGCAAAACCCGGCTGGTCCTGGAGCCGACCCGCACCGGTGTGTTTCGCGGTGCCTGCGCCGAATACTGCGGCAGTTCGCATGCACTGATGGCGTTCCCGGTGGTCGTGATGGAGGCGGCGGCTTTTGACGACTGGCTGGAGAAGCAGCGACGGCCGGCAGCGCCTTCCGGAAACCGGCTGGCGCAGCGCGGCGAAAACCTGTTTCTCATGAACGGGTGCGGCGCCTGTCACAGCGTCCGTGGCACCGATGCGGATGGTGCTCTCGGCCCGGATCTCACGCACCTGGGCAGTCGTCTGACGATTGGCGCTGCGACACTGCCGAATGACATCGAGGCCCTGGTGCGCTGGATAACGCATCCGCAGGCGGTGAAACCGGAGGCGCGCATGCCGGGCTTCGGCATGCTCGACGAGGCGGATCTGCATGCCATTGCCACCTACCTGAAGGGACTTCAGTGAGCGCCGATCCCCAGGACGATCCGAAATTCAGGCAGGCGCAGGCCGAGCGTCTGCTGACGGCCTGGAAGACGCCTGCCGGCTGGCGCTACTGGTCGGCGGTGAACAACACCGACGTCGGCCGCTGGTACACCGCCGTAGCGTTTGTTTTTTTCCTGTTCGCCGGACTGCTGGCGCTGCTGATGCGCGCCCAGCTCGCCACCCCAGACAATGACCTGGTTTCGGCCGGTCTCTACAACCAGCTGTTCACGCTGCACGGTACGGTGATGATGTTCCTGTTCGCGGTGCCTATTTTCGAGGCGGTTTCCATTCTGCTGCTACCGCAACTGCTCGGCTGTCGCGATATGCCGTTTCCGCGCCTGTCGGCGTACGGCTTCTGGAGCTTCGCAATCGGAGGCGTTTTTGTTTGCGGGTCGATTTTTTTCGATGCCGCGCCAAGCGGCGGCTGGTTCATGTATCCGCCGCTCACGACCCAGTTCAGCCCCGGCAAGGGCGCCGACATCTGGATGCTGGGCCTGACCTTCATCGAAGTCGCCGCCATCGCCGCCGCAGTGGAGCTGATCGTCGGCGTGATCAAGTGCCGCCCGCCGGGCATGCGCATCAATCTGATGCCGCTGTACGGGTGGTATGTGCTGGTGGTCGCGGCGATGATCCTGTTCGCCTTTCCGCCATTGCTGGCAGGCGATCTGCTGTTCGAGCTGGAGCGTGCGCTCGACTGGCCATTCTTCGATCCGCATCGAGGCGGCGATCCATTGCTATGGCAGCACCTGTTCTGGATCTTCGGGCATCCGGAGGTCTACATCATCTTTTTGCCCGCCATCGCGCTGGTGGCGATGATCGTGCCGACCTTTGCGCGCACCCCGGTCGTCGGTTACAGCTGGGTGGTGCTGGCGGCTGTGGGCATGGGTTTTCTCAGTTTCGGGCTCTGGGTTCATCACATGTTCACCACCGGATTGCCGAGTGTGTCGCTGGGCTTTTTTTCGGCTGCCTCCGAGGCGGTGGCGATTCCTACCGGGGTGCAGATCTTCTGCTTTATCGCCACGTTGATGGTCGGGCGGCTGGTGCGTTCCACGCCCATGCTGTTCATCGCCGGAGCGCTCGCGATTTTCGTTCTGGGGGGACTGACCGGCGTAATGGTGGCAATCGCTCCGTTCGATTTTCAGGCCCATGACACCTACTTCGTCGTTGCTCATCTGCATTACGTATTGATAGGCGGCATGCTGTTTCCTGTAGTCGCGGGGCTCTATTATTTTTTCCCCGTGGCAATGAACAAACAGCTCTCCGAGCGTCTGGGCCGCATTGCATTCTGGCTGATGTTCATTGGCTTCAACGTGGCTTTCCTGCCCATGCACCTGACCGGGCTGCTGGGTATGCCGCGACGGGTGTTCACCTATCCCGAAGGACTGGGTTTCGACGCGCTTAATCTCACCTCCACCATCGGTGCCTTCGTGCTCGCTGCCGGGGTCGCGGTAATCGTCTGGGATGTGCTGCGCCCGAAAGGCAGACAGCCGTATTCGCAACGCAATCCCTGGAACGCGGGCACGCTCGAGTGGCTGAAGGAAATGCCCGGCCGGCCCTGGGGTTCACGTTCAGTGCCCGTTGTCGAAAGCCGGTATCCGCTGTGGGATCAGCCGGGCTTCATGCAGCAGGTCGACGAAGGGCGCTTCTATCTGCCTGACGCCGAAGAGCTGAAGCGCGAGACCCTGATCACCAGCAGTATCGATGCAGCGCCGGTGCAGTGTCTGCGGTTGCCCGGCCCGACCTGGCTGGCGTTATACGCAGCAATCTTCACCGGCGGTTTATTCATCCTGTCGACCTTCCATTACTGGTGGGCGGCGGTTGCCAGCGGCGCAATTGCGCTCGCTGTCATTCTGGTGTGGCTGTGGACCGGTACTGCGCCGATACCGGAACAGCGCGAAAAGCATGTTGGCCTGGGCCTGCATCTGCCTCTGTATGTATCCGGCTCCCGGTCGGTAGGCTGGTGGGCCATGTTCATCACGATGATCGCCGATATGACAGCATTCTCAGGCCTGATATTCGGCTATTTTTTTTACTGGACGGTTCACGATAATTTTCCACCTGATCCGGCGCCCGGCCCCGGCGTGCTGTGGCCGCTCATCGGGGGCGGGCTGTTGCTCGCCGCCTGGTTGAGCATGCTGCTGGCACGGCGCTGGAACGGGCGGGATCGATTGAGCGGCGTGTATACCGCGTTCGGTGCCGCACTGGTGCTGGCGGCGGCGGGCGCGGCGGCACTGCTGACAGGGCCGCGTGTCACCGCACTCGACCCGACCCGGCATGTGTATGAGGCGATCGTCTGGTTGCTGGTGATATGGGCGGTCGTGCATGTCATCGCCGGCATGGTGATGCAACTCTATTGTGTCGCCCGCGCGCTGGCCGGACGGATGAGTGCAGAGTACGACATTGAAATCCGCAATGTGGTGCTCTACTGGCATTTCATGGCCATCACTGTGGCCGTAACGGTAGCGGTAATCGCCGGCTTCCCGCTGGCAGTCTGACCGGAGGCGGTATGGATACCGAAGCATCTCCCGACGTCAAAGACTCGCTATGGATACTGGTGGCGGGACCGGTCATCTGGGCGGGACATTTTCTGCTTAGCTACATTACTGCGGCGGTCTGGTGCGCAAAAGTCGCCGGGCCGCTCGGCTTGCTGGGCGCAGCGCGCATCGCCATTGGTATCTATACCCTGGTGGCGCTGATCGCTATTGCGGTGTTGATGATCAGTATCTGGCGCCGCCATGATTTGCGTTCGGCGAGTGCGTCGCATGGTGAGGATACCGCTGCCGATCGCCACCAGTTTCTGGGTTTCGCCGCCGTGTTGCTGGCGGGGCTGAGTTTTGTCGCGACCCTGTATGTTGGCTCGGTCGCCGGTTTCATCGGGAGCTGCGGATGAAAGCCGGGGAGCCGCGCCGCTGGATACTGGGACTGGGCTTCGCCGCGCTGGCCGCGGCCTGGGCCGGTCCGCTGCCGGGACTGGTGCCGGCGTCATTCACCGCGCACATGGCCATGCATGTACTGGTGGTGGCAGTAGCGGCGCCGTTGCTGGCGCTCGGTGTCGCCGGCTCCCGTTTTGATCCTGCCATGCGTGCGCCGGCGCTGTTCGCACCGTTACCAGCGGCGATCATCGAGATGCTGGTGATCTGGTCCTGGCATGCACCCCTGTTGCACGATGCATCGCGCAGCCAGACGGCGGCGCTGATGCTGGAGCAGGGCAGTTTCCTGCTCGCCGGCCTGCTGGTGTGGCTGTCGGCGTTCGGTGGCGATCGTGGTCAGCAGCCGGCGCGTGCCGCCGCCGGCATCATCGGACTGCTACTGACCTCGATGCACATGACGCTGCTCGGCGCGCTGCTGACCCTGTCACCGCGGCTGTTGTATGTGCACGCGCACACGGGTGCCGCTGGTACTGCGATGCTGGAGGATATGCAGCTCGGCGGCATGCTGATGTTGCTGGGTGGCGGTACCGCATATCTCGCCGGCGGGCTGTATCTGCTGGCCGGACTGCTGCGTTACAACCGCGGACAGGAGTTGCCGTGAAGCGCTGCGCCTGGCCACTGGTGATAGTGTTTGCGGTACTGGGTGCGATCGGCCTGCTGGTGGTCGGGCTGGGCCTGGTGCCGGTCGGGGCAAGCTCCGGACATCTGGCCGTGACCTCGTGGTTGCTGCACTTCACCATGCGTCAGGCAGTGCAGACCCGTGCCCTGGGCATCGAAGCGCCGGCACTGGATGACCGGGCGCTGGTGGTGCGCGGTGCCGGACATTTTGACAGTGGCTGCGCGCCCTGCCACGGTGCCCCCGGCGTGGCGCAATCGGAAATCGCCCTGCAGACCACACCGCCGCCACCGGAACTGGAACCGCTGATTCACGAGTGGCAGCCGCGCGAGCTGTTCTGGATCGTCAAGCACGGTGTCAAATACACCGGTATGCCGGCCTGGGTGGCTCAGCAACGCGATGATGAAGTCTGGGCAGTGGTGGCGTTCCTGTTGCAGCTTCCTGAGCTCGAGCCAGATGAATACCGCAAGCTGGCGCACGGGGAGCCTGCTGGACATGATAATGGCAGCACGCGTGGCGCAGCCGATGGTCGCCACAGCAATGGTGCCGGTCTCCAGGCGTTGCAGGCGTCCTCCGGGGCGCTGTTGCGATCCTGTTCCCGCTGCCATCTTCGCGACGGCAGCGGTCGCGGAGATGGCGCCTTCCCGCGTCTCGCCGATCAAAATGAAACTTACCTGTTCACGGCCTTGCAGGCCTTTGCCGAAGGCACACGCTTCAGCGGCATCATGCAGCCGCTGGTTGCAGGTCTGGATGAAACTGCGATGCGCGACCTGGCGCGCCATTACGCATCACAGGAGGCGGTGCCGGTGGCGCAGCAGCAGAGCATCGCCGGAGCGGCGCTGCGGCGCGGCGCGGATATTGCCAGGCATGGCATACCCGAGCGTGGCGTACCCTCGTGCATTCATTGTCACGGGCCGTCGCAGGCGCCGCACAATCCATATTATCCGGTTCTCGCGGGTCAGTACGCCGCTTATCTCATACAGCAGCTGGAACTGTTCCACGCAGAAAAACGCGGCGGTGGACCTTTTCGTCGCATCATGAATGCAGTTGCGCATCGCCTCGAGCCGGACCAGATTCGCGACGTGGCGGCCTACTACGCGTCGCTGCCACCAGCCGCCGCAAACGCATCTGCAGATCAGCACTGATTCAGATCCGGGAATCATTGCTACCGGGCCGCCGGGAATGAACTCAGTTGCTGGCAGGCCGTATGCTGAAGGTATCTATGCAGGAGGTATTCATCAGATCCTGTGCCAGCAGTTCAAAGTTGCCGGCCTCCCTGGCGCGAATGGTGAGCTGGTACTGAAAACGCCGGTTTTCCTGCAGGGCATAACTGATGTTGGCGCCGCTGATGTCGCGGTTTTTCAGTAACGCCTGCAGCTTTTCGCGCGGCATGGTTTCCGAGCCGGTGCAGCGCAACGTGAGGCGGGCGTAGTTGAGAGTCGGGGTGCGCTCCTCCAGCAGGCGTAACAGGCTCAGGGTTACCAGGCTCAGGAACACCGCCATGGCCGAAGCGAAATAGGCGCCCATGCCAATCATGATCCCGATTGCGGCGGTCATCCAGATGGAAGCCGCGGTGGTGAGACCGCGGACCGTAAGCTTTTCCTTCATGATTGCGCCGGCGCCCAGGAATCCGATCCCGGTCATGATGCCCTGTCCCATCCGGGTGGGATCGACACGCACCGTTTCCAGGGGGACGTCCTTGAGAAGTTCCCACTGGTAAACCGTGAGCAGCATCAGCAGCGCCGAAGCGGCCGCCACCAGTGTATGGGTGCGCAGGCCCGCCGGCCGCCCGTGATAGGAACGTTCGAAGCCGATCACTGCGCCGGCCAGCAGCGCCAGTATCAGGCGCAGGGTGATGACGATGTAGGTGTGCTCCATGCCTGTCATGTTCCAGTGGGAAATCTTGCCAACAAGTTCTCCGATAACTATGAGTATAGGTGACGACAAAAAAGGACAGGACATGTTCAAAGTCGGAGTATCGGGTTCTTATGGCGGGCTTAATCTCGGTGATGAGGCGATCCTGCAAGCGCTGACTGCGGAGCTCAGGCAGTCAACTTCAGTGGAGGTCACGGTATTCTCACGTGATCCCGCTGACACGCTGAGGCGTCACAAAGTCGACCGGGCGCTGCCGGTTCGATCGATGTCGCGCGATGAAGTGCTACCCGAGATCGATCGCCTCGATCTGTTTATTCTCGGTGGCGGCGGCATCCTGTTCGATGCGGAGGCAAAAATCTATTTGCGTGAAGTCGCCCTGGCACATGAACTCGGCGTGCCGGTGATGACCTACGCCATCAGCGTGGGTCCCCTGCAGGACCCGGCGGCACAGAAACTGGTGCGCGATAATCTCTCTGCCGCGGCGGTGCTGACAGTCAGGGAAAAGGGCGCCAGGCAACTGCTTGAGGAAATCGGCGTTCACCGCGAAATCATCGTGACCGCGGACCCGGTGCAGCTGGCTAGACCGGAGGCGCTGCCAGCCGGCACATTGAAAAGTGAAGGCCTCGCCGGGCGCGAACGGCTGGTCGGGATGTCAGTACGCGAACCGGGTGTCGCCGCCCCCGATATCGATCAGAACATGTACCACGCGCTGCTTGCCAATGCGGCAGATTTCATGGTCGACCGGTTCCACGCGGATGTGGTGTTTGTGCCCATGGAGCGTAATGTGCTGGATGTGCAGCAGGCCCATGCGGTGATCGCGCAAATGCTACGCGCCCAGCGCGCTACCGTGCTGAAGGGTGAATACACCTCAGGGCAGATGTTGTCACTGGTCGGGAAGTTCGACTTTGCAGTGGGAATGCGGCTGCATTTTCTTATCTTCGCTGCCCTGCAGAGCGTGCCGTTCGTGGCGCTGCCTTATGCATCCAAGGTTGGAGGATTTCTGGACGACCTTGGAATGGAAACGCCGCCGCTGGAACTTGTCAATGCCGGGCGCCTTATTGCACATATCGATCAATCCTGGGACCGACGCCGATCGTTGCAAACACGGATCCGCCGCGCATTGCCGGCGCTTCAGGAACGGGCGCGGGAAACCAGCAAGCTGGCGGTGCAGTTATTGCAGCGTAAACCGGTTGTCATTCACGGAACCGGGAGCTGACCATGCCGGCACTCGAACGCCCGTTGCTGCTGCCACACGTCGAGCTTGCACCGCGCACCGCACGGCTGGCGGCTGAAACTGATGTGCTGGTGGTCGGTGGCGGGCCGGCCGGTATTGGTGCTGCCATGGGCGCCGCACAGGCCGGCGCCGAGGTGATACTGGTCGAGCGTTACGGCTTCTTCGGCGGCAATGCCACGGCGTCGCTGGTGATGCCGCTGATGTCATTCCACACCCAGCGCCCGCACGCCGAGAAGCCCGGTTCGGCGACTCTGTTGCCAGGCGATCATGGACCGGGTGATCCGGTGCTGGCTGGTGTGGTGGGAGATTTTATCGCGCGCCTGGTGGCTGCCGGCGGCGCAGTCTCACCGTCCCTGAAGACCGGCTACGTGGTGCCGTTCGATCCGGAGACATTCAAGATCGTCGCCATGGAAATGCTCGACCAGGCGGGCGTGAAATTTCTGTTCCACTCACTGGCGAGCGAAGTCATCGGTAACGGCACGCTCGATGGCGTCGTGTTCGAGACCAAATCAGGTCCGCTGGTGATCCGGGCAAAGATTGTCATCGACTGCACCGGCGACGGTGATGTCGCGGCGCGCGCCGGGGTACCTTTTGATGTCGGACGCGAGGACGACGGGCTGGTGCAACCGGTAACCCTGATGTTCCGCATGGTGGAGTTCGAGCGCCAGGCCTTCGAAGCCTATGCGCGAGAGCATCCCGACCAGTGGCGCGGCGTGCACGGATTGTGGGATCTGATTCGCCATGCAAAGGAAACCGGGGAGCTCGACCTGCCGCGCGAGGAAGCGCTGTTCTTCGCCACACCGCATGAACGCGAAATTTCCGTGAACATGACGCGCGTCCCGCGCACGCTGGGAACCGACGTATGGGACCTGAGTTATGCCGAGTGGGAATGCCGGCGGCAGCTGCGGCAGATCGTGACCTTTTTCCGCCGCTATGTCCCTGGCTTCGAAAGCGCCTATGTGGCACAGACCGGAAGTATCGTCGGCGTGCGTGAGACGCGCCGCTTCAGGGGTGCCTATCAGCTTACTGCGGATGATGTGCTCGAGGCGCGCAAGTTCGATGATGTCATTGCGCGCAGCACCTATCCCGTCGATATACATAATCCCACTGGACCGGGCACGGTGTTGAAACGCCTGCCGCCCGGTGAGTCCTATGACATTCCCCTGCGCTGCCTGATTCCACAACAGATCGACAATTTGTTGATTGCCGGCCGCTGCCTGTCGGCTACCCATGAAGCCCTGTCGTCATGCCGGGTGATGCCGGTCTCGATGGCGACCGGACAGGCGGCCGGGGTATGCGGCGCACTGGCGGCGCGGCGCGCCGTTGCGCCGGCGAAAGTGCCGGTGAAACAGGTGCAGGAAGAGCTGACGCGCCAGGGTGCCAGTCTCGGCCGGAGACCGGCCGCGGCCGGGAAAAAAACTGCCAGTGCGTCGAAAGCTGACTGATATGCGTGGGTCCAGCGTCAATCCTCTCAGAACCCGGCTCCCACAGATCTCGGGTTACCTGGGTCTGCTGGCCGCGCTCGGCGGCGGCATCAGCATGCTGCTGCGTGCCGTCGGTGTTTCACCGGAAGATGAGTCTTTGCCCAGTGTCATGGCAGCCTTTGCAATACTGCTGTGTGGAATCGCGCTGAGCTTTCCGCACGCAGGTGCAGATGGTACCCGGTCGCGGATATCTCAGGGACTGGCGGTGATTGCGCTTGCACTTGTAGCTGCCACCCTGTCGGCGTATCTGTTTATGGGGCTGCCTCAGGGTTCCGATCTGCAGCGCTGGCTGATCGCACCCACGACCGGTCTGGTGGTGCTGGTCGTGGCAGCGGCGACTCTGTGTCTGCGGCGTCCGCAAAGTTATACGATTGCACAAGGACTGGCGGTGCTGGGACTGATGGTTTGCCTGCTGGCCCTGCTTGGCTACATGGAAGGAGCAATTGCGCTGGCGGATCTTGGCACCGCTTTTCCCATGACGGTACCCGCGGCCGTGCTGCTGTCGGTGCTTGCGCTCAGTGTGCTCTTTGCTCAGCCAGACGCAGGTCCGATGGCGATCGTCACCAGCGCAACCTCGGCCGGCATGGTGGTTCGGCGGCTGATGTTGCCGCTGATCCTGCTACCGATGCTGCTGAATTTTATTATTCATCGAGTGGCGCAGATCGGCTGGTATGCACCGGGACTCGCAAACGCGATTTACACCTTTGCCAGCATGATCACGATTGCCGCACTGGTCTGGTGGCAGGTTCTTACACTGCATCGATCGACGGTCCGGCGGGTAGAGCTGGAAGAGCAGACCCGGCAGGCGGAGGGGCGCTATGGAGCATTGATACAGGCGGTCACGGATTATGCGATTCACACACTGGATACCGAAGGGCGCATCGACAGCTGGAATACCGGCGCCGAACACATCCGGGGCTGGCGACCGGAAGAGATCATGGGACACAGCTATGCGGAACTGTTCCCGCCGGAGGTGGCAAATGCCGGTGTCCCGCAGCAGCTGATAGATGCTGCAAAACATGAAGGCCGGGCGGTCGACGAAGGTTGGCAGGTGCGCAAGGACGGCTCGCGCTTTTATGCCGACACGGTCGTTACTGCCGTTACCGATGCGCAGAGGCGGTTACGGAGTTATGCCGTTGTCACCCAGGATATCACTGCCCGGGTTGACGCCGAAAAGGCCCTGCGCAAAAGCAGGCAGGATCTCGATATTGCTCTCAGGAGTGCCGCGTTCCATTTATGGCATTTCTACATCCTTGAACAGAGAATTGAGGATCTGGACGCGCTCATCGAGAACCTCGGCTATATACGTTCGCCGCGCACCGGGACCCGTACCTTCTGGGAGTCAATATTGCATCCGGATGATCTGGCTTACTGGCGCACCCGGCCGTTGCTTCCGCTGCCTGTCGAATTGACGGAAGACGGCATTGAACTGCGGCTGCGTACCTCCGATGGAAACTGGCGCTGGATGGAAACGCGCGCTCGCATCGTGGAATGGGATGAGCGTGACGAGCCGTGTGTCATCGCCGGCACCTGCCTCGATATCACTGCTCGCAAACACGCCGCCGAACAGCGGATACGCGCCGCGCAGCACGACCCGCTCACGGGGCTGCCCAACCGGTCCCTGACCTGTGCATTTGGCGAGCGGCTTCTGGACGCCGCCCCGCGCCATGGAGGCCAGTGTGCCGTGTTGTTCGTGGACCTTGACCGGTTCAAGCCGATCAACGATACCTATGGCCACGCGGCCGGGGATGCGGTTCTACGCCAGGTTGCGGAACGCTTGCGTCACTGCGTACGCGGCGAGGATGTGGTAGGGCGTCTGGGAGGCGATGAGTTTCTGGTGGTGCTTGCCAATGCGCAACATGTGGAGGACATCACTCATGTTGCCAGAAATTGCATGGTCGCCGTCGGTCGCCCCTGCTCGTGGCGCGATGTTGAACTGCTGGTGTCGCCGAGCATCGGAATCAGCCAGTATCCTGCGGACGGTCAGGATATGGACACCCTGGTCAAGCACGCGGACGTTGCCATGTATCACGCCAAGCAGAATGGCCGGAATAATTTCGAGTTTTTCACACCGGCCATGAATGCGCAGGCAAAATCATTACTCGATGTCGAAAGCCGGATGCGGCGTGCCATCGAACAGGACGGGTTCTGCCTGCACTATCAGCCGGTGGTCGATACCGAAACACAGCGTGTGATGGCCGCCGAAGCACTGCTGCGCTGGCCGGCGGAGAACATGGGGCCCGACGAATTCATTCCGATTGCAGAATCCAGTGGACTGATTCTGCCGCTCGGCGAATGGGTTCTCAATGAAGCCTGCCGCCAACATAAAGCCTGGATCGAACAGGGCATGGAGCCTTTCAGGATGTCGGTGAATGTATCGCCGTTCCAGTTCCGGCAGAAACAGTTCCGCGAGCAGCTTGTACAAACGCTTTCCGATACCGGCATCGAACCTGCCTGTCTGCAGCTGGAGATTACCGAGAACGCATTTCTGCAGGACCTGGGCGAGGTGGTCAGGACCCTCGATTCATTGCGCGAGCCTGGTATCCGTATCGCGCTGGACGACTTTGGAAGGGGTTATTCCAGCCTCAGCTATCTGAAGGACCTGCCTCTCGACGCTATCAAGGTGGACCGGGATTTCGTTCATGAGTTGCAGATCGACAGGGTGAACCTTGCCATCACCGAAGCCATCATCAACATGGCTGAAAGTCTGGGGCTGGAGGTGATCGCCGAGGGCATTGAAACCGACGCCGTGCTGCAGCTTTTGAAAGCCCGGCACTGCCGTCATATGCAGGGCTTTTTCCTGAGTCATCCGCTGCCAGCTGCAGCGTTCGCAGCCTGGTACCGCGATCAGCCGCACGGCAGCCGCGCCTTCCACTGACAACTCCTGTTGTCATTGCGTGCGCAGCGCGGCAATCTCTCGCGACATCCGCCCCGGCCCGAAAAAAACAACGCCCCACTCGCTGGTGGGGCGTTGCTGACCGTCCATGGTCAGAGAACTCCTGGTACGGTCTACTTCGTGTCGTTTTTTACCTTGAAGCCGGTAATCCGGAGCAGGTCGTCGGTGCGACCAGTGACCGGATTGGACGCAAAGTCCAGCAGCTCGGCCGGCTGCTCGCCGTGTTGCACGATTGCGTAGGCTGTCTCACCCGTTGCGTCGAAGATGAAACCGGTGGGCTCAGCACGGGGATCCACCACGGAAGCTATGCGCGCGCAGCCATCGGTTTTGATGTCCCGGTCTTCGCCGTCCGGCAGGCAGCCAAAAATGTCGCCATACCGGTGGTCTTCGACCACGTACAGATTTCCGGTGACTGACTGAAAGCCAAGGTTGTCGAAGCTGTTGAAATCCGGGTCTCCCTCGACGAACCGGTTCACCACCACTGAACGGCTATCGTTGTCGGCCAGCAACGGATCACTGTCGACGCCGCAGAGCACTTCGGCGAAATTCCTGCCGCCTTCGTTGCCGGTGTTGGCTACGCAGAAACGAATGGCGGCCGCATTCTCCTCGTCGTGGTACAGCGGATCCTGTTCCAGGTCCTCGGGACGGTAATAGCCGGTTGCGCCATTGCGGTTGGCATCCATGCGGGCATCCAGCGCATCCACACCGATCCACGCGGCATTGCCGATTTCGCAGCCCTGGCCGAACTGCCGGCGATCGCCATAGCAGGAAACCTGCATCGCGTAGGTCGAGCCGGATACCAGCGGGGAATCGTTCAGATCACTGATGGTGCTGTTATCCACGCGTGGCGTGGCAGGTATAAATTTGAAGATAGCGCCACCGTCGGTATCGCGGGTGCCGAAGTCATCGGTATAGGAACCGGGACGCAATTCGTCACCCGCAATCACAACACCGCTTGGCAACACGATCAGACCTTCCCAGGCCATGGTGGGGAGCGCCTGGCGCTGAACGATTTTGCTGCTCGGGTTCAGGGAATCAAGAGCATCACGCACATCGCCGGTACTGCGATCCGCGATCCAGTGGCCGGTCGTGTTGAGGGGATCGATAATCTCGTAAGCGCGGCCATCGGCAGTTTCCTCTGTGGCCAGCACAGTGCCCCAGTCAGTAGTGCGGACGCCATCGCAACGGCTCATGCCGTAGACGATGGTTTCCACCGCCCCGGTGGCCGCATCTACCCGCTGCACGCCGGCATTACGACCTTCATCGGCCCGCCCCTGTTCGATGCAGACGATCAGATGGCTGTAGTTTTCGGCAGTCGGCCAGAAGGCGATGAAGTCGCCCGACGTGGCCAGACTACGCGTTACGAATTCAGCTTTCAGCCCCTTCGCCAGCAGCATGCGCTGATCGGCATCAGCAAATTCGCGCGGCACATAATCGTTTTCATCGGCAGCACGTTCCAGTGGTCCTTTGACGCCGAGCAGGCGGTCGGACTGAGCATGCAGAAGATCCTGCACCATCATGCCGAAGTCACGGGGCGCATCATTGCTGGCCAGGGCCAGGCCGGCGCTACCAGTCAGCGCGAGACCAACGGCCAGGGCCAGTTTGTTCGTTTGCGGGAAGTTCATAGTGTGCTCCTCGAAATGTTTATACGAAGTGCCGGATTGGCAGCGAGGAAATTACCCGCGGATCATGACAGGGTGGTGAAGACTGTGTGACGGCTATGAGTCGCCGTGGTCACGGCGTCCTCGCAACGCGGCTGTGGTTACTGGGTGCGCCGCGCAACTAACAATTTTTTATATAAACCAATAGGATATATAAAGATCCGGCATCCGCGGCCGATGCAGGTGAACGCGCATGCCCATGCGCATCGCTATTGCTGTTGCTATTCGATCCGTAGCGTGTGGACCGTGTCGGGGAATGAAGGAGTTTTATGCGTCTGAACCTATCCAGTCTCCGGGCACGGCTCGCGTTCCTTCTGGTGTTGATCATGCTCCCGATTTTCGTGCTGATGTTGCTGAACGCTGTGGAAGCGCGCAAGCACGAGGCTCGTGACATGCAGGCGGCGGCGCTGCGGATGGCCCGGTTGGTGTTGCTCGAGCAGCGCGAAATGCTCGCCGGGGCACGGCAGTTGCTACCCGGACTGGCGCAGTTGCCGAACGTGCGGTCAGCGGAGGCCGGGGCGGCCTGTCACCGCGATCTGGCGGGTCTTCTCGAACAGTATCCCTACTATGCCAATTTTGGCGTCAGTAATACCGACGGCCTCATCCGTTGCAGCGCACTGCCTATGGACGTTCCGGTTCACATCGGCGACCGGGACTATTTCCAGCGTGCGCTGGAGACTGGTGATTTTGCAATCGGCAGCTATCAGATCGGGCGCCTCACTGGCAAAAGCGCCATCAATCTCGGCTATCCTCTGCGCGACGAGCGGGGCCGTGTCGACGGTGTGGTATTCGCAGCGCTCGACCTAGCCTGGTTGAGCCGTAAGCTGACTGAGATTTCGTTACCGGCAGAAACTACGGTCACCATCCTCGACGCAAATGGCAGCGTGCTGGCACACCAGCCTGACCCGGAGCAATGGTTTGGCAGATCGGTACGTGATGCTCCGTTCGCGCAGTTGATCCTGACACGTGGTGCTGAAGGGACGGCAGAATCGATCGACGCGGCTGGTGTTCCGCGACTCTATGCCTTTACGCCGTTGCACACAGGTGATTCGGATAGTGTGTATGTCAGCGTTGGTATTCCGCACACCATAGCCTACGCAGACCTTGATTCACGTTTCAAACGTAATCTTCTGGTCCTGTTCCTGATCGCGACCGTGGTATCCATCGTGGCCTGCGTCGGTACTCATGCTTTCGTGTTGCGTCCACTCAGGATTCTCGCCTGCGTCAGCGAACGCCTTGGCAACGGGGATCTCAGCGCTCGCGTGGCATTTCAGCAGAACTCCGGTGTATTTGTGCAACTGGGACAGGCTTTTGACCAGATGGCCGCGGCACTGCAGCAGCGGCATGCCCAGGCTGATACACAGGACCAGGAGCTCAGGCGAGTCAATCGTGCGTTGCAGACCTTGAGCGCTGGCAATCACGCACTTGTGCGTGCGTTCGACGAGCCGTCGCTGTTACAGGAGATGTGCAGAGTGGCGGTAGAGATCGGCGGCTATCGGATAGCCTGGGTCGGGTATGTGGAACACGATGATCAACAGCGCGTGCGGCCGGTTGCACAGGCTGGTATCGATGCGACTCTGCTCAGCAGCATTCGGATCAGCTGGGCCAGTACAGAACCGGCGGATGAACCGGTCGGCAAGGCGATCCGGACCGGCGATCCCTGTGTCGCGCATGAGCTACAGACCGATTCCCGATACCGCTTGTGGCATGAGATTGCACGCGGTCAGGGCATCCGCTCGTTGGTGTCCCTGCCTTTGCGTGCGGGTCAGGAGGTGCTGGGTGTGATCACAGTATGTTCGGAAGATCGCGATGCCTTTGATGCGCAGGAGCTCGAGCGCTTGCTGGAAATGGCGGAAGATCTGGCCTACGGCATCACCAGCCTGCGCACGGGTGTTGAGCACCTGGCAGCGCAAGCCACAATTCTTCGTCTCGCCTATTACGACAGCTTGACTGATCTGCCTAACCACGCTTCGCTCCAGGAATGGCTGAATTGCAGCGTGAGCGGACCGCAATCGCAGCGTCATGCATTTGCCATGCTGCTGTTCGACCTGAACCGGTTGCGGGACATCAACGACACGCTCGGCTTTGAAGCCGGCAACAGCGTAATCAAAGAAACGGGACAGCGTATCAGTCAGGCGCTTGGACAGGGCGCATTCATCGCACGCATGCGTGGCGATGAATTCGCTGTGGTGCTGCCCGAAGCCGATGCTGATAGCGCCAGACAGGTGGCGCTCGACATTCTGAAAATATTGAATCAACCGATTATCATAGATGACTTCTCACTGGTGGTGAGGGCAAGTGTAGGCATCGTCCTGTTTCCCGATCATGGGACAGACGCCGAACAGCTCATACGTCATGCCGATGGGGCAATGCAGCTGGCCAAGATTTCCGGAAACATTTGCGCCATGTATTCCGCGGGGCAGGATAGCGACAAGAAACATCATCTCGCGTTGGCTTCCGATCTGCACCGGGCACTCGAGAATGATGGGCTTGAGCTGTATTTTCAGCCCAAGGTTGCGATGCAGTCGGGGCGCGTCAGCGGGTTCGAAGCCCTGGCGCGTTGGCGGCATCCGGTGCACGGCATGATTTCTCCCGATGAATTTATTCCGCTGGCAGAGCGCACCGGCATCATCCGGCCGCTCACCGACTGGGTGCTGGAGACCGCGCTACGCCAGTCGCGCGCGTGGTGGCAGGCCGGCATCAGACTGCCGATCGCCGTGAATCTGTCGACCTGCGATCTGCAGGACGCCCAATTGCTGGACAAGATCGAGGGCTGGTATGCCAGCCGACTGGTGGTGGAGGGGATGCTCGAACTCGAAATCACGGAAAGCGCGATCATGGCGGATCCGGCAGGTGCGCTCGAAGTGCTGACGCGAATCAGGGCCCTCGGGATCCCCTTGTACATCGATGATTTCGGAACCGGCTATTCTTCTTTGGGCTATCTGAAAAAGCTACCCGTCACGGCCATGAAAATCGACAAGTCCTTTGTCGTCGATATGATGGAGAACGCAGATTCAGCGACCATTGTCCGCTCCACGATTACCCTGGCGCATGACCTGGGCATCGCAGTGGTGGCAGAAGGGGTGGAGGACGAGTCGGTGTGGGAGCAACTGAAGGCACTCGGATGTGATTCCGCACAAGGCTACTACATGGGCAGGCCAATGCCTCTCGCGCAGGTCGATGTCTGGCTGAAGAAGTCTCCCTGGGGCATGCCCGATGTGCCAGAGGTGGGGCAACAAAAGCAGACGAGGCGATAGGCGCAACCAACGCCCGACCGGCAAGCTCCAGCAACTGCGGCCCGGCATCGGACTGGTCCTGGCGGCGCAACCGGTGCCCGTGGTGCCGGTCTGGATCGATGGCACCCGGGAAGTGATGGCGCCGGGACGGTGGTTCCCGCGCCCGGGCAAGGTGCGTCTGATCATCAGTGATCCCATTGCGCCGGATACTTATGGGAATGATCAGCGGGAGATCGTTGCAACGCTTCAGTCACGACTGGAGGAGCTGGGAAAGCAATCTGTTGAAGCTAAGGACTGACATTTCTTCACACTGACGGTAGAACCTGGGTACCACGAGCATGGACCCGGTAAATTTTGCTGCTAACCTGACGGTAGACTGTTAAAGAACCCTCACCCGCAATCAATGGAATCTCGCCCATGCAAAGGAAGCATTCTAGCGTCGGACCACAGGTCCTTGCCGCCCTAATCGCCCTGAGCCTCCCCATGGCCTCTACTGGTGCGGAGGAGAGCCCGCCAACTCCGCATCCGGATACATCCGAAAGCGAACTGATGTACAAGGGGGCTCCGGTTGATGTGCCCGCGGAGGAGCGCGAGATTGTCCGCAACGATCCGGACATGAGTCTGGCGGAGTGGAATCACGCCAGGGAAATCTATTTCCAGCGCTGCGCCGGTTGCCATGGGGTGCTGCGCAAGGGCGCAACGGGCAAGCCGCTGACCACGGATATTACGCGTGAGCGCGGCCTCGAGTACCTCAAGATTTTTATTAATTACGGCTCTCCCGCCGGTATGCCCAACTGGGGCAGGTCCGGTGAACTGAGAGAGGAGGAGGTGGACCTGATGGCCCGCTTTCTCCAGCACGAACCGCCGCAGCCTCCCGAGTTCGGCATGGAGCAAATGCGTAATACCTGGAAGGTGCTGGTGGCGCCGGAGGAGCGTCCGAAAGAGAAACAGAATGATCTGAATATCGATAACCTTTTCTCTGTGACGCTGCGTGATGCAGGTCAGATCGCTCTCATCGATGGTGATTCCAAGGAAATCGTCAACATTATCGAGACTGGCTATGCGGTACACATCTCGCGCCTGTCCGCGTCGGGACGTTACCTGTACGTTATCGGCCGTGATGCCAGGGTGGACCTGATTGACTTGTGGATGAAAGAGCCGGCCAGGGTTGCCAGCATCAAGATCGGCATGGAGGCCCGTTCGGTGGAAACCTCCAAGTACAAGGGATACGAGGACCGCTACGCCATTGCCGGTGCCTACTGGCCGCCGCAATATGTGATCATGGATGGTGCTACCCTGGAGCCGCGCACCATCGTCTCCACCCGCGGCATGACGGTCGACACGCAGGAATATCATCCCGAGCCGCGCGTCGCGGCCATAGTATCTTCCCACCAGCACCCCGAGTTCATTATCAACGTCAAGGAGACCGGCAAAATCCTGCTGGTGAATTACGAGGACATCGAAAATCTCCAGACCACCACGATCGGTGCCGCCCGTTTCCTGCACGATGGCGGCTGGGATGCCTCCGAGCGCTATTTTCTCACTGCCGCCAATGAGTCGAACATGGTCGCGGTGGTCGATTCCAAAGAGCGTGAACTGGTGAAACTTGTCGAGGTCGGGCGGACTCCCCATCCGGGCCGCGGGGCTAATTTCATCGACCCCGAGCACGGTCCCGTCTGGGCCACCGGCCATTTGGGTGATGCCTCCGTTGCCCTGATCGGCACCGATCCTTCAGGGCACCCCGACAAAGCCTGGAAGGTGGTACGTACACTCCAGGGTCAGGGTGGTGGTTCGCTGTTTCTGAAGACCCACCCGAAGTCCGACAACCTGTGGGTCGATACGGCGCTGAATCCGGACGAGAAGATCTCCCAGTCAGTTGCGGTGTTCGATATCAACAACCTGGATGCCGGCTATGAGGTCCTCCCCATCGCCGACTGGGCCGATCTCGGGGCGGGCCCCAGGCGCGTGGTGCAGCCGGAGTATAACGTCGCCGGCGACGAGGTGTGGTTCTCGGTCTGGAACGGTCAGGAGCAGACCTCTGCGCTTGTGGTGGTGGACGACAGGACCCGCGAACTGAAGAAGGTTATCAAAGATGAGCGTCTGGTCACCCCGACCGGCAAGTTCAATGTCTATAACACCCAGCGGGACGTCTACTGAGGGTCCCGATATGGCACATATCGTCATTCTTGGTGCCAGCACTGGCGGTCTTCCTGCAGCCTATGACGCGCGCGATGCACTCGGTAGCGAGCACGAAATCACTGTCATCAACCTCTCGGATCATTTCAGCTTTGTTCCGTCCAATCCCTGGGTCGGGGTCGGTTGGCGTAGCCGGAAAGACACATCGTTTCCACTTGAACCCTACCTCTCAAAAAAAGGCATCAAGTTCATTGCGCAAAGGTGCACCGAAATCAAAGCCGACGAGAACCGGCTGGTGCTGGCCGACGCTGAAACGATTCCGTATGACTATCTGATTATCGCGACCGGTCCCGAACTGGCCTTCGATGAGGTCGAGGGAATGGGACCGGACGTCGGCTTCACACAATCCGTCTGCACTCTGGAACATGCCGAAAAGGCTTATGACCGGTGGCAGGCATTCATCAATGAACCGGGACCTGTCGTGGTCGGTGGGGGTGTGTATCGCGATTCCTCTCGTGGAGGTGACTCCGGTTGCGACGGGTACGCCCAGGACCGGTTACATGATCGAGTCAGCGGCTATCCTGTCCTGTCACAAGCGAGCCGTGCTGGCACACAGCAGTATCGCAGGCATAAAAAAACCCGGGCGGACATTGTCCGCCC
>JAVVEV010000019.1:0-60476 GCA_032251035.1 Thiogranum sp.
ATCGAGTCCTGGGTAGATATCTCTTTCAAAGTTGATCAGAGACAGCGAACTGCCGCCATTCACTCCCCGTCCGAAGTAAATAAGCGGCCGGCGCGCTCCCTTACCAGTGATGGGTATACCCACTTCTGACAGATTTCTCTTTTGATCCTCTTCCCGCCTCGGGCTGAGGTAGGCTCTTGATATAGGTGTTATATGGGTTCCGCCGTGCAACTCATCCGTATTCCACGGCAACTCAGCATTCGCCGGAAGATAAAGATCAAGAATGCAGAATCGATTATTCAAACCCACATCCGGCCCCTTGTGCGGCAACATAAGCCGCGCATCGAATGTCTCGACACGAAATGCCGCTGCATGCGCTCCGGTCAGGCCTTTATCAATCCAGGCTTCGGGCATGCTGAAACGTTCGGCAAATTCCGCTGTGTAGACCCACACATTGGTGTCTTCCATATACGCCTTCCCACCCCTGGCGGTAAAGCGCTGTTCATACAGCGACGCCGATGCTGATACACAGACAAGACACCCAAATACGATTCCAGTCCAACGCATGGTTCTTCCTCCTTAAAAACGCTAGCGCTCGCGCAGGCTCTCCTGGCGATAGCGCAACAACGGGCTCAGAAAATATTCAATCAAGCGGCGTTTGCCGGTCTTGATGTCCACTGTCACTGCCATTCCGGGGGTCAGACTGACTGACTGTTCCCCAACCTGCATGGCGGCATTTTCGATCGCCACCCTTACCGCATATACCAGTCCGCGGTTTTCATCGGAAACGGCGTCACCCGAAACCGCGATGACTTTCGCGTCGAGGGTGCCGTAACGGGTAAAGGTGAAGGTTTCGATCTTGACGTCCGCAGCCTGTCCGGCCGTGACAAATCCGACGTCACGGTTCGCCAGCCAGGCCTCGATCTGCAATGACCCGGACAGCGGCACGATTTTCATCACCACCTCGCCGGGATCAAGCACAGCGCCAACCGTGTGTACAGCCAGCTGCTGTACCACACCATCCACCGGAGCGGTCAGGCGGTGCATGTCCAGTCGGTGCAGTGCCTCCTCCTGCTGTTGTTGCAACTGTCCCAGCCGCCGTGAAGCCTCCACCAGACCATTCAGCACCTCGGCATGAAACCCGGATGTAAATGCGATGACCCGCTGTTCCGCTTCGTCAACCGACGCCTCTACCTGCCGGACCCGGCTACGCAGTTCCGCCAGCGTCTGGCGCTGGTCGACACGTAGTTGTTCCAGTTCGAGCCAGTTCTGCTCCGACCCGTGCTGGCGATTGACCAGGGTCCTGAGCGCGGCGGCACGCCGTGTAATCAGAGGCAGTGTTTCACTGACTCTATCAACTGACGCCCGCACCGCAGTCCATTCCGCCGCCTGGCTCGTGGCCGCGTGCCGGAGCGCAGCAACCTGCGCGTGGTACTGAGACCACTCGTGCAACAGCAGGCTGTCCTGAACGACGATTAGCGGGTCGAGAGGCTGCTGTCCTTCCGCAACAGGCATCGATATTGCGGCGCCGACCGGATTGGCGACCAATAGGTCCCGCAGACGGCGGTAGCGCTGCACATCGAGTCGCGCGGACTGCAACTGTTCCTCGATCCGGGCCAGATGGATGCCGGCCCGGGTGCTGTCCAGTTCGATGAGCAGTGCACCGGCGGCGACATGCTGATCATCCTGCACATGAAGCGCCCGGACTTTCCCGCCCTCGACCGGCTGAATCAGTTTCACCCGTCCACCTGGAATGATCACGCCCTGCGCGGTGGCGACCAGTTCCGTTTCGCCGACGACCGCCCAGGCAACGGCAAGCACCAGGAAAGCAATTACCGACCAGGCGATAATCCGGCCAGCAGGCGACGGCGGTCGCGTCTGGATTTCCAGCACCGCCGGCAGAAATTCCAGTAACTCGCGTTTCATATCAGACTGTAACCGCCTGCATGTCGTGTCCGAACTGCATGGCATGCAGGCGCGCGTATTGTCCGTGCCGTTGCAGCAGATCAGCGTGGCTGCCCTGCTCGACTACCTGCCCGGCTTCCATGACGACGATGCGATCGGCTGCGCGCACGCTGGTCAGACGGTGCGCGATAATGATCACCGTGCGGCCCGCACAAATCGACTTCATATTGCGCTGGATCACGCGTTCCGATTCATAATCGAGCGCGCTGGTGGCTTCATCCAGAATCAGGACGCCCGGATCCTTGACCAGCGCTCGTGCAATCGCGATGCGTTGCCGCTGGCCACCGGACAGGTTGGCGCCCTGCTCACCGACCAACGAATCATAACCCTGCGGCATCTGCAGAATGAATTCATGTGCGCCGGCAAGCCGCGCCGCCTGCATCACCCGCTGTATCGGGATGGCCGGATCGGCGAGTGCAATGTTCTCGCGCACCGTTCGGTTGAACAGTACATTCTCCTGCAACACCACGCCGATCTGGCGCCGCAGCCAGGCGCTGTCGACCGCAGCCGTATTCACCCCGTCGATCAGCAGGCGTCCGTGATCGGGCACATACAGACGCTGTATCAGGCGCGTCAGCGTGCTCTTGCCTGAACCCGATTTCCCAACGATTCCGATCACTTCACCCGCGGCGATATCAAGTGTGACATCGCTGAGCACCACGGGACCGTCGGCCCGATACCGGAAGCTGAGCTGCTCAAAAACGATGCGCCCCTGAAGCGCCGGCAGAGATACGCGCGACCGGTCGTAGCCGGGCTCGGCAGGCGTGTTAAGGATATCGCCCAGCCGTTCCACTGCGATGCCGGCCTGCTGAAAATCCTGCCACAGCTGCACCAGCCGCAATACCGGGCTGCTGACCCGTGCTGCGAGCATGTTGAAAGCGATCAGCTGACCGACGCTGAGGTCACCCTGTAGCACCGCGCGTGCCCCTGTCCAGAGGATCATCACCACCACCAGCTTGTTGATGAGAGCCGCCAGCTGAGCGGCAATGTTGCCGAGATTCGCCGACTTGAAGCTGGCCTGAACGTAACCTGCCAGTTGTTCTTCCCAACGCTGTTGCAGCTGCGGCTCCACAGCCATCGACTTCAGGGTTTCCACGCCGTGCACGGATTCCACCAGGAATGCCTGATTCTCCGCACCACGGTTGAATTTCTCGCTGGCCCGGGCGCGCAACAGCGGTGTAATGAACAACGATAGCAACACGTATAACGGCATGGAGGCCAGCACGATCGCGGTCAGCAGCGGACTGTAGTAATACATCACTGCCAGGAATACGAAGGTGAACGAAAGATCCACGGTCACGGTCAGCGTCGCACCCGTGATGAAGTTGCGGATGCTGTCCAGCTCACGCACGCGCGCCACCGAATCGCCGACTCTGCGCGCGCTGAAGTAACTCATGGGCAGACTGAGCAGGTGCCGGTACAGCCGCGCGCCGAGTTCCACGTCAACACGGTTCGTCGTGTGAGAGAACACATAAGTGCGCAACCCGCTGAGCAGCACATCGAACACCGACACCACCAGCAGACCGAATGCCAACACGTCGAGCGTGGTAAGGCCTTTGTGCACCAGCACCTTGTCGATGACGAGTTGAAAAAACAGCGGTGTCACCAGCGCGAACAGTTGCAGGAAAAATGACGCTACCAGGACTTCGCCGAACAGTGTTCGGTAGCGGAGCAACGCGGGAATGAACCAGCAATAGCCGAACCGGGTCTGGCTGCAAGGTTGTGCCGCGCGGTGCGTAACAAGAATCAGCGTGCCGTTCCAGCCGGCTTCGAACTGTGCGCGTGACAGCGTTACCGGATGCGGCGAACGCGGATCATCCAGCAGCACCTGCCCGGCAGCGATTTTCGCCAGCACCACCCAGCGGCCATCGCGACATTGTGCGAGTGCCGGCAGAGGAATCTTTTCCAGCCGCTTGCGAGAAGCAGTAATACTCCGCGCCTTCAACCCCAGGCTGGTTGCGATTCTGCAAAGGGTCGGACTATCCGAAGCTGTTCCGGACGGCATGAAACGGTGCCGCAGAACATCGGCATCGGCGCTAATGCCGAACAGGCGCGCGATCGTGAGCAGGCAGACAATACCGCTGTCCTGCGGTTCGGGGGGAGTGTTGGTATCTGGCATCCCTGTCCATCTTCATGACGAAGTTATGTTCTACGTTCAATCCTTGAACGCGTTTTGTGCGCGGCAATCTAGCACAGGTTTCCGCCGTGGACAACAGCGCGCCTTACGGCGGCGTAGATCTGGTATCGCCACCGGGAAGTTTGTTGAGAGAAATATCGCTATACGCGCCGGTGTAATCGACGAACGAAAACACGGCATCATCGTTCTTCTGGATCACGAACTGGTCGAAGGGTAAGGCGACAATGGGAAGCTCCATTGCCTCGGCAAAATAGATGCTGAACGGACATACCAGTGTGGGTTCGAACCGGATGTCGTGCTGCCATGGATTCGGTGTGAAATCGTCACCGGCGATGAGCCCGCCTTTCTTCATCTTGGGCAACAATTTAATCAGGTCGATGGTTATGCCGCGCAAGGTGTGATCGCCGTCGATGTAGGCGAAGTCGAGCGATTCGTCGGGAATATGATCGATGACTGTTTTGGTTCTGCCTCTAAGTACAACGGTCCGTGTCGATGCGAACGCGGTTTTTTCCATGGCTTCCGCGTACACATCGGAGAACACCTGCGTGTCGACATTGAACGGCTTGTTCCAGTCCGGCAGCATCGCCCAGGGATCGATCATGTAATACCGTTCAATGGAGGGGCACTGCTCAAGGACATGTTTTGCAAAGTCGCCCTTCCACACACCGATCTCTACCATCGTCTTCGCGCGCGTTGCATTCAGCACGGTCTGCCATAGCTGAAGCCGGGAATCGCATCCCGACACCAGTTCCCGGAACCCGGAGTCTTCAATATTCATTTGTTATTCCTGGACGATGAACAGTTGTTAAAACGCGGTTTGCGTTAGCCCGCCAGTTTATAGTTCCGTTGTCTCTCGCGGCAAACCTAAACTATCGGGGTGGAGACAGTACGCATATAAAATCAGATTTCCACTCTAGATTTATATTAGCTATCCGCTATATTATTAATAACTGATTAACACCTCAGTTTCGGAGCAGTATTCGAAGTCACTTCACAGGAGCCAGTCCATGGCGACGACGAAGTACGTGATGCTCGTCGATACCGACCGCTGCGTAAACTGCAAGGCCTGTATCACAGCCTGCAAAGCCGAATGGAATACCCCGCCAGGCGTATCGCGAAACCGTGTAACCGAAGTCGTCGGTACCGGTGATGATGGAATCCCTTTCCTGTCCTTCGTTTCGGGCCGCTGCCAGCATTGCGACCACCCGCCCTGTGTAGATGCCTGCCCGGTTGGGGCCAGCTATAAACGCGACGACGGCATGGTGCTCATCGATCGCGATATTTGCACGGGTTGCGAATTCTGTGTCGATGCCTGTCCTTACGATGCACGCTTCCGCGATCCGGTCGATGGCATGATTTCCAAGTGCACCTTCTGTCAGCCGCGCGTCGATGCCGGCCGCCAGCCGGCCTGCGTGGACGTCTGTTTCACCCACGCATTGACCTTTGGAAACGCTAATGATCCGGCCTCCCGGGTGAGTCGGATGCTCGCGTCCGGTGACTGGAAACAGCTTGTCACCGCCGATATCGATACCGGCCCCAGCCTCTATTACTCCAGTGCCACCGTATTCGATGCAACGGTCCTGCCGCACCCGGTGCAGCAGACTGCCGCCGCCCGGGTGCTCGATGATGTGGTCAATCCCGGCATCAAGCTCGGCGTTGGTGGCATGCTCGGACTGTTCGGCGCCGCCGGCATGGTCAAGCTGGTCAACCGCAGACGCGAGGTTTCCGAACATGAATAAGTCGACCGACATTCCGCAACTGGTACTCGCCCGGCCGAAGCGCGTCATCCGGTTGCACTGGTTCAATGCGGTGACCTGGCTGGTACTGACGCTGACCGGTCTTGGCATCATTCGCGGCGATCTCCGCCTGATGCCGGAAGGTTATGCCGAATGGTTGCAGAACGCGGTCGGCGGTCCTTTCAATCTACTCCTGGGTCACTCGCTGCTCGGCCTGCTCTGGGCCGCGGTTTTTATCGTGTTTACTGCGCTCAACTGGAACTCGGTCGTCTATCCGTTTTTGAAGAAGGTGCTGTCGGTGACTCCGAAATCCGTCGTCAATGACCTTAAACAGATGGGTGTGGCAATCGCACAGCTGTTCGGTTTCCTGAAAGATGTTGAACTGCCGCCATCCGGACGCTTCAACGGGGCGCAGCGCCTGCTCGGCACTCTGATTATTTTCTCTTCGCTCGCGATCGTCACCACCGGTGCCCTGATGTTTGCGCTGTTCCTCATTACACCCGTCATGGTGGACGGCGCGGTGTTTCGCTGGGCGCTGGTCGGCCATGTGTCCCTGGTCGGCCTGGTGTACGTCGGTCTGGTTGCACACCTGTATTTCACCCTCGTCGAAGAGCCCGAGGTACTGCGCTCCATGCGGGACGGGTATCTGGATGCGGAATACATCAGGCACCACTGTCCCGCCTGGTACGACGAACTGCGCCGCGACGGCAAACTGCAGTGACGCCGGCCCGGCATATCTGGAGATCGACATGAAGCATTCATTCAAACATTCCGTTACTGCCCTCGCCGCTGCAATGGCGCTTACCCTGGTTGCAGATGCCTTCGCGGAAGATGCCAATCCGAAGCGCGGCCGCGTGTACTTCAAGATGGTGTGTACTGTCTGCCACGTCAGCGAGGCAGGACAGGCTATCCCACCGATGACCCGTTCGATGGCTGAATGGGCAGCCTATATGGATGCCGACGTCCATGCGGCATCGGGCACCGCCAATCCGGCCGTCAGCTACTACGTCAGCAAGGAGTACCGAAGCAGCATTGCCGATTCCAACAAGGCGGCGGCAAAATTCGGCAAGCTTCCGGAGGCGCAGCTTCAGGCGGACGTCAAGGCATTCCTGGTCAGCGGTGCCAAAGATTCCGATACGCCCGCGTCCTGCCAGTGACGGTTATGAAACGCAAAGACAATCGAAGTCATGCATCCGGCATCAGTCGCCGCGATTTCCTGGGCGCCTGCGCGCGCGCCGGGGTGGGCACGACACTGGGGTTGCAGGCCGGCGGCGCTGTGGCAGATGTGGTTCCTCACCGCGCCGAGTCCTGGCAGGATGCCGAAGTTATCAACTCGATCTGTGGCATGTGCGTCAACCGCTGCGGCATCCAGTGCCGGGTGAGAAACGGCAGGCTGGAAAAAATCGACGGCAATCCGCTCAATCCCAACTCGCGTGGCGGCACCTGTGCCAAGGGCCAGGCCGGCATCATGCAGCTGTACGATCCGGATCGGATCAAGTATCCCATGATCCGGGTCGGCAAACGCGGCGAAGGAAACTGGCGACGCGCCTCCTGGGAGGAGGCATTCGAATATGTCGCCGACAAACTCAACACCGTCATGGAACAACATGGGCCCGAGTCGCTGCTGTGGTCGTCGACTACCGATCTGACTGAAACTTTCTTCGTGAAGCTTGGCACCTACATCGGTACCCAGAACTTTGCACGACATGCATCCTTATGTCTGGCGTCGAGGAACATCGGCTATTTTGCAACGATGGGCGGCGTGCCGGACGCCGATCTTGCGAACTCCCGGTACATTCTGATGTACGGCGCCAACCGGCTGGAGTCGTTTGACCTCCCCTACAACATCGATTTGATCGAGGCGCTTGGCAAGGGTGCCAGACTGCTGGTTGTCGATCCGCGCATGACCTATACCGCGGCCCGGGGCGAGTGGCTGGCCATCCGTCCGCGCACCGATCTGGCGCTCAATCTCGCGCTGATGCACACGCTTATCGCCGAAGAGTTGTATGACCGGGACTTTGTCGCCAACCGCACCGTCGGGTTCGAGCAACTCAAGGCGCATGTCGCTCGCTACACGCCCGAATGGGCTGCCAGGGAAACTGGCATCGATGCTGGAAAAATCCGTCAGATAGCCCGCGAGATGGCAGCCGCGGCACCGGCGGTAACGATTTTCCCGGGGCGCCGCACGTCCTGGTACACCAATGACACGCAGTTCCGCCGCTCCGCTGCCATGCTGACCGGTTTGCTGGGCGCCTTCGACGCACCGGGCGCGACCTTCTTCAATTCGGGCAGTCCCAAACTTGGCAGCTTCGACTGGGCTATCGAACCGTTCGATAGCGAGGAACGCTTTGATGCCTTCGATACCCAGTTTCCGCTCGCGCATCACGGTGATGGCGGTTATGTGAATATGCGCGATGCCATTGTGGACGGTACCGCGAAGTACCCGGTCAAAGGCTGGATGATCTATCACCAGAACCCGCTGTCCGCCGTTCTCGACCCCGCCAAAACTCTGAAAATGATGGAGCAGATGGACTTCATCTGCGCCATTGACATCCAGCCTTCGCAGACCGCCTGGATGGCCGACGTCATTCTGCCCGAGACCACGTACCTCGAGCGGCTCGATCCGGTATCCGCGCACGCGGGTAGCAGGCAGTACGTTGCACTTCGTCAGCCGGTGGTTGCCCCGCAACACGAAGCCAGGCCGATTCTGGATATCATCCAGGGGCTGGCAGCGGCGCTGGATGCGCGTCGCGAGTTTGATCCGCCACTGAGCGAAGCCTTCGATTTCACCATGGAAGAGTATATCGATGCGCAGCTGAAACCGTTGCCGGTCGATCGCCAGACTCTGATGAAAACCGGCATCTGGCTTGCACCCGACGAACCGCAGCGTTTCGGCCGGTATCGCAGCGGTGAAGCCGCGTTCAAGACGCCATCCGGAAAAGTCGAGTTCGTTGCGGAACGCTTCCGTCGCAACGGCTATCCGGAACTGCCCGGGTATGAATCGCCAGTCGAACCACCGGGCAAACAACGCCTGGTCACCGGCCGGCATGCCTGGTTCACCCATTCATTCAACCAGAACAATGTCTGGCTCAATGAACTCTATCCCGAGAACGAAGTCTGGGTGCACCCGGATGTGGCGCGCGCGAAAGGAATAGAAAATGGTGAGTATGTGCGGGTCCGCAGCAGCCGCGCCGAGATACGCATCAAGGCACTGGTCACGCCGCGCATCCGCAGGGATACGGTATTCATTTGCCACGGATTCGGAACCTCGCCCAGCGGGCATTCGACGCTCAGGGGACGCGGCGGTGCCGATCAGGTGTTGATGGAAAGTGCGGCAGATGACATCAGCAACAATCAGGCGATGCACGAGACCTTTGTCGAAGTACTGAAGGTGTAGTGTCGCCAGGCCAGAGGATATGTCATGAGTGAGACAATACCATCGAAGGACCTCCCCGCGCCGCTTCCGGTGGCGCGCTGGTTGAGCGGGTTGCAGGAAGACTATGAAAAAGTCTTCATCGAGGAATGGTCGCCGTATCTCGGTGCCATTCTGCTGGTGATTATTACCGCGGCCCTGGTGGCCAGCGGATTGTTCTGGGGTGTGTATGGCGGTCTGAAGTTGTGGGGCGACTGGTTCAACAACTTCATTGGACTCGGGCCGTTGCTCGGGTTGAACCCCGAATCGCAGAACATTTTCATGCACCGCATATCGCTGATGGATATCACGCTGATAATCGGTGCTTTCACTGCCGCGCTGATGTCTCGGCAGTTCCGCATCAGCCGCCCGCCGAAACTGGAATATATCTGGGGCGCTGCAGGTGGCACCTTTATGGGCATAGGTGCATCGCTGGCCGGCGGTTGCACGACCGGCGGTTTCTTCACGCCGCTCACCTTTGCCTCTCCGGCCGGCTGGGCCATGTGGGCCGGTCTGCTGGCCGGCGCCTGGCTAGGGTTGAAGCTGTTGCTGTGGACCATGGAGCACATCACCTGGGGCATGATTGCACCGCCACGCGGACCTGATTCAGTATTCAAGCGCTGGTACCCGCTGGCCGGCATCGCGGTGCTGGTGCTGATGCTGTACTGGGCCAGTTCCTGGTTCGCCTCCGAGGACGCCAGGCTTGCCAGTCGCGCCATTATCGTCAGCAGCGGTTTTATGCTCGGCTTCGTATTACACCGTTCGCGGTTCTGCTTTTCGCGGGTCTTCCGCGAACCGTTCATGACCGGAGAAGGCACTATGACCAAGGCCATGATTCTCGCCCTGGCGCTGGGAATTCCGGTCACTTCGGTATTGTTGCAGAAAGGCTCGGTCGATCCCTTTCTGGCGATCCCGGCAAGCTTCTGGATCGGCTCCCTGCTCGGCGGCCTGATCTTCGGCATCGGCATGATCTTCGCCGGGGGATGTGCTTCCGGTTCGTTGTGGCGCGCCGGCGAAGGCCATATCAAGCTGTGGGTAGCGGTATTCTTCTTTGGCTGGGCGGGCTCGACCTTCAGCGCCATCGCCGGCCGCTGGAATCTGCTGACCCGCGAGATGAACCTCGATCTCGTCGAAGTCACGAAAGTCGGGACCCAGGTATTTCTGCCGGACAGCTTCGCAGGCTGGGCCTGGACCTATGCCCTGAGCTTTACAATGCTCGGCGTCTGGTATCTGCTGGTACGCTACAACGAATCCACGGAACGCTTCACTGTGTTATGAGCAATGCGCATCGCGGCCATTTTCCTGCTTTTCGCAACTACCTGCGCGGCATCCCGACCACCGGATGCCGCTGCAGGAAAGGAGCTGCACGATGTCGATTGCCTCATCTGTCATCAGACTGCTCACTACACCCGCAGTGACCGGAAAGTGGATTCACTGTCGAAACTGGAACGACAGGTTGATGTCTGCCAGCAGGACGTGGGCGCGGAGTGGGATACGCAGCAGCTGAACGAAGTCGTGCGTTATCTGGATAGCGAGTTTTATCATTTCTGATCTGTCATACCAGCCGCGAACCGGAGTCAGCGATAATCCGGATTCGGATGATCGAAACGGCAACCGGCCTCCCACTCACTGCGTTGATTGCCATGCGCAGGAATCCCGCCGGCATCCTTGAGCAACCGGGCCATGTGCATCAGGTTCCATGTCATGAAGGTGGTGTTGCGTTGGGTGAATTCATTCTCCGGTCCACCGGATCCCGCGTCCGCATAGGACGGGCCCGGACCGGCCTCTCCGATCCAGCCGGCATCGGCTTGCGGGGGAATGACAAAACCCAGATGCTGGAGAGCGTAGAATATCGTCATGCCACAGTGTTTGATGCCATCTTCGTTGCCAGTGATGACACATCCTCCGACACGGCCGTAATACAGGTACTGTCCCTTGTCATTCAGCTTTCCGGATTCACCGTAGAGCCGTTCGATGATCCGGCGGCAGACGGAGCTTTCCTCTCCCAGCCATATCGGTGTGCCAAGCACGAGAATATCGGCGTCCAGCACCTTGCGGCACAAGTCCGGCCAGTCATCGTGAGCAAAACCGTGCTCGGTCATATCCGGATAAACACCGGGCGGCAGATCATAGTCGACTGGTCTGATCACTTCGGCACTGACGCCGTTTGCTTCCATGATAGTTTTGGAGACATTGATCAGCGCTTCAGTGTTCGAAAGTATTCCTGTAGGTTTCAACGTGCAGTTCAGGAACAGCGCGGACAAATTCGAAAAGTCGAACTTATGTCCCTTGCATAGCGCTTCCTGCTTTTCGTTCATGCTCATGATTACGCTCCGTGTAGCAACTGCCCGAGATTGCCGCGTCGCTACGTTCCCCGCAATGACGATCCCCGATCCGGCATCTGCTCAACCCGACACCCCCGCTGCTTCAGCATCGCCAGCAATCCATCTTCCCCGACCAGGTGCAGGGCGCCGACCAGCACAAGTTCGATCTCGCGGGTCGTGAGCATGGTTTCGATATCAGGAATCCAGTCGAGGTTCCGATCCATCAGCAGTGACCGGTAAAGACCGGAGAATTCGTCTTTCCATGGGTCGAGTGCCACGGCCTCAAATGCACCGATATCGCCTTCGCGCCAGGCCTTTTTCATGGCGTTCATCAGCGCGGGCATGTCTTCCAGTTCTTCCAGAGTATGGATAATCAGCGCGTCTTCATTGCCTTCACCCATCGACCTGATAAAGTCGATCTGCTCCTGCGGGGTCTCCAGTGCGGCGACGGTTTTACGATCGCTTTGTGCTCGCTTTGCGTAGATGGAGTCGACACCGGCACCGGCAACACCCAATCGTTTCAGTTCCAGCATCGACAGCGTGATCACCACCATACCGGGTCTGGCCCTTTCCAGCGATTCGATCGGAACACCGTAGTCGGCAAGTCGATCCTCAAGCAGCAACCAGGTCTCGGGTTTCAGTACGTCACGCAGGCTGGTGGTATCGGGATACATCAGCGCCTGTTGCATGGCTTGCTGGAAGGCGGGGCTTTCGATTGCCTGCATATCGGTTTCCAGAACCACCACCGCAGCGCGGTCATAGGCGGTTTCGAAGGCGGGCGGCAACGGATAATCCGCGGGGCCGAGCAGGTGGATGGTGCCGCCGAGATAAAGCTGATGCTCTCCCCTGCTGATTTTCCAGACTGGCGAATCCGCGTGCGCGGAGAACGTGAATGCCAGCAGCGCCAGCCCGATAAGATTCCAGGCTAACCGGTGTCCTGTCAAAACTTGTAGCGTACCGACAGGGTCACCACATTGACGTCATAAGACTCGTTCTCTTCGCCGAAGGTGAGCACACCGGGGAGGGTATCTGGATTCACCTGATCCACACTCCAGTTCTGCACATCATAATCTTCGTACCAGTAGGCCAGATGCAGGGACATGGTTTCTTTGAGGCGATAGTTGGCATACAGCTTGATGGTATCGCGATCATTCTCGAGGTCCGGGAAGTCGGAACCATCGACGCTTATTTCACCGGTCGCGCGCATCAGGATGTAGTCTGCGCCGATATCGAGCTTGTCTTCTATCAGTGTATGCCGCGCGCCGATACCCGCTGTGTTGACGGTGTCGTCGTTTCTCGCTTCCCAGTCGGGGGCCGCAAAAATGCTGCTGCCACTTTGCCGGGAGCGGATACGTTCAAAGCCTGCAAATGCGTGGAGCGATGTATCTTCGGTCAGCTGCACGCCGGCATCGATACTGACGGCGGCATCCCGCGCATCAGTCAGACCAACAGTCGAGTCGGTGTACTCGTCGGTGGAGAAATCGAAACTGACACCGACAGTGGCACGCTGGGAAGGTGATGCATTGGCGATAACGCGAACGCTGTGCCGCGTGCGGTCCGCCATGTTGTATTTTCTGAGCAGTGGATTCTGGTCCGGATCGATTTCCGCCACCGGCTGATAATCCGATACATCACGTTCGGCACGAGCGATTTTCACAGTCATATCCATGTTCTGGCGCGCGCGCACTTTAAGCTCGCCCCAGATGGTATCTTCGTCTGTCTCCTCGGCCTCGAGATAGGTGCGCTCGATGTTCTCATGCTCGAATCCGGCCCCGAGACGGGTAAAGTTGTCGATACGGTAATCAGCGTCCAACTTGAATTCCTGCCGCGTAAAACTGTACGGCAGATTAGTGCGCGGTGCATTGACGAACGCATCGGTGCTTACCCAGGTATACGCATTTTGCGGCGTGTTGTTGTCCCGGTCGGAATAACCCCAGGCACCTTTCACCCGCAGGCGGTCAGTGGGGCGGGAATGCACCTTCAGGTTGGCCGTGAGGGTGTCGACCTCGCCGTCCAGCGAATTCGCCGGCAAGACTCCCGCATTCAGGTTGGGGTTCGTGGTAGCCGGCAGGAAGTCCTCATCCTGGGTCATACGCCCGACGGCGATATCGCCGCTCAGGCGGGTTGCGTCGGTGATCTCGTAAGCTGCGGTCGCCTGCAGCTGATGGAACTGGTTATCCGGCGCCTGCGCGCGCTGTCCGAAGGTGGCGCCGGGAACGATTGGAGCAAAGGCGTTCTGCCAGATAAGAGAGTCATTGTCATTGCTGAAGAACGAGCCGTAATAGTGCAGCGTTGCCTGCCAGTCCTTGCCGCGATAGGCCGCAGAGACATCGACCTGATCGGTCTCATAATCGATCGGCTCTACCAGGTTCATGCCGCGGAAAAAGAACGCGCCGGAGGTGCCCATCTTTCCTTCCCGGGTGTCGCGCCGGACCGCCACTTCGTATTTCCAGGGCGCCGTCGGAATAAAGCGCAGGCCTACGCCAAAGCGTTTGCGTTCGACCTCAAGATCCACGTCGCGCAGACTCGCATTCAGCGCCGTCATGCCGGCGGTGCTGCCGGCCGCGACCCAGGCGGCGGGCAAGCTGAGGTTCTCGCTGCCATTGCCCTGGTAGGGTGTCATCGCGGTGTCGGACAGAAAATGCGGGATCTCCTGATAGAACAGGAATGCATCGTAGGTACCCTGGCGGCCCCCTTCGATGCGTAGCGAACGCGAATCCAGTCCTGCGTCGCGCAAGGACAGATTGAGGTAGTCGGCATCGATATCATCGCGATAGCGGATGCTGGCATTCCCGACCGGGAAGGCGCCCTCCTCGTTCAGTCCGGTGTATTCGCCGAACTTGTATGAATCATCGGAAACATAACCGGCGCCCAGTTCCACCTCACCGCTGAAGCCTTCTTCGAATTCGCAGAACTTGCATTCCCAGTCCGTAATGTCGATGTGCTCTCCGGTGTCGGTGATAAACTCCTCCGCCAGAGCCGCGCTGAAATGCGCAGCCAGTACGGTCAATGTGAACACACTCGCAGCTGTTTTTTTCATCTTCTGTCGGCTCATCATGGTTTGTCTCTGTCGCACCTGTGTCCGTTGCGCGTCAGCGCATCAGCTTTACGCCGGACGGATGATTGGATCCGTGCACCTGGATATGGCAGTTCAGGCAGGAATCACCCAGCAGGAATGGCGATGGGCTGCCGCCGGGTAATCCGGCCGGACTCAGTTCCACACTCGGATGGCCGGCCTGGGAATGGCATTGCTGACACAGCCAGCCGGTGCGCTTCTCCAGCAACGGCGCATGAATCGATCCGTGCGGCGCATGGCAGAGACTGCAATTCTCGGTCACTGGCGCATGCTCCCAAAGGAAGGGGCCACGCTTTTCTGCATGGCAGCTATAACAGGTTTCATTGAGCGTCGGCTTGATCAAGGAGCGATCGGCAGCCGAACCGTGCGGTGCATGACACTCGCTGCAGGCCATTTGCCCGGTCCGCACCGGGTGGTGCGACGGCTTCTGAAATTCGATGCGCTGGGTTTTGTGGCAGTCCAGACAAACTTCCGGCTGGGTCTCCCGTTCGAGCACCCGATCGGCGACAGTGTGAATGGTATGGCACTTGGCGCAGGCAATATCGGCATCTTCATGCACACTTCCCTTCCAGCTGATATGGTCGCCGGTTTCGTGGCAGCTGAGACACATGCTGTTCTGCAGCTCCACCGGTTCATCCGACTTGCTGCCGAAGTTCAGAATCGGCGGGCGCTCCTGGCCGGGCCGCACCCGGCCCACATGACCTCCACGATCCAGTGTTTCCTGCATCGCCTCCGCACCGGCCACACCTGGCCCGTGGCAGGCCTCGCACTGCAGACCGGCAAAAGGTGAGCGTTTGTCGCCGCGTGTACCGTGTTTGGTTTTGAAAATATCGAATACCGGATAGTCCGCATCTTCGTCATGGCACTTGATGCAGGTGTCGGCACCTTTTTCAGTGTATTTCCCTGCCAGCGGTGCTTTCGCCGAAGTGGCTGCCGGTTGCTGGGCTGATGCGGAGAAAGCAAAACACAGCAATGCAAACAGCAGGCTGATCGATAGTTTTTTCTTATTCATATTCTGGGCCACTGAATTATTTGTATTGGCAATCCGGGGAGCCTGGAAAGCTCCCCGGATGTTACCGTGTTTGCCGGACCCCTGCCCGGCAGCCTGCCCTTAAGGTGTATGCACCGTTGCTACATCAGCGCTGCGGCCCGGGCCATGGCAGGTGGCGCAGGTTTCTACTGCTGTGGCGCTGATGACACCCTGCGTCTGCTCGAACTGCGCTCCGCCCGGCACGATCATATGTGCACGTGCCAGATCGCTGTCGTGGCATGACCCGCACACCGCTGCCGTGGGCGTGGTGTTGAGATCGTCCGTCGGGTCTGCAAGTTCTGCAGTCAGCGTTGCAGCGTCAGTGGCAGTCGGTGCTGCAACTGTGGTCGTAGACAGCAGGCCGTTCTGCGTCGGCAGGTCCCAGATGCCATCGAGGTTGTAGGTTCCCGCAGCATGGCAGCCCTCGCAGTTCTGAAGACTGCCGGGGAAACGCACATGGCTGTAGTCATGCGCTGTGCCACCGAAACCGTAGACAACCAGCCCCTGCTCACGGAACCCGTGGGCTGAGCTGCCGTCGAAGGCAGTCTCGGCAGCTGCATGGATGCCATGGATCAGCGTTCTGAAGTCAATGGCTTCCTCACGCTTCCCATCCACAGTGGCCGCGACATCCACCGCTCCGGCGCCATCTTTCGGGCGTCGTGCAACATCGGTGTTGTTCGGGTTGTGGCACATCACGCATATCGCAACTTCACCATTACGGCCGTTACCATGGAAGTTCACCTGCTCGTGGCAGTCGTTGCAAAGCGCATTGTCTACTACCTGGCGGCGCGCCATGGTGGTCGCATCGGTGATGCGGAAATACGCCACCTCGCTCTTCACCGGAATGCGATCGCTGAACACCGTATCGCCATCGAAGTCACCGGCCGGATGACCTTCCATTCCGATAGCACCGCTGCCGGTAGCCGTGACCGGGATGAGATCGGGCGAAGTTACCGTAAAGGTGCCGTCGCCGTTGTCCACCGCGGTGGTACGCGCATTGACCGAATCAGCGCGGGCCGGGGGAGACGAGCCGTCGATATTGTTGTAGTCGTCGGTGTCCCAGGCGATCAGCACGTTGAGGCTGGCTCCGGAGCCGGTGAATTGCGGATCGCCCGTAGTCCCGTTGACGTCGTAAGGCGCATCGCCATTGGTCGGATCGGTGACCGAGAAGGTAACCACCGGAGCGGCGCCAGGTGCGCAGACCGGATCGGAGCCGACTGCAACCCCGCAGATCTCCAGAATGTTGTACTGGAATGCAGCGCGTGCCACCTGCACGGGAATCACATGCGCCGCTTCGACACTGCCGGCAACGCGACCTGCCGCATGGCAGGTGATGCATTCGGTGTTGTCGGTCACGATACCGCCTGAGTGCCCGGCCGGATCAACAGACCCGTCTATCGAAAAATCCACGGTGTCGTGACACGACCCGCACGCCTGCATGTTGACAGTAGTCGTCCAGTTGTCGGCATCCGGCGTTTCCGGATCGGAGCCGTCATGGCAGGTCGTGCAATTGCGGATATCCTGGGGCAACACCACGTCGGAATAATCATGAATGCTGTTACGGAATCCATAGATCTGGTAGCTGCCACCGGCAGCCACGCTCGGCAAGTCTTCGCCCATGTGGATCTTGTGAACCATGACCTTGAAATCGACCGTGTTAGCGGTGTTGGCGTCGGTCGTACCCGGGTTGTGGCAGGTCACGCAGTATTCGACTTCGACGCGGCCGCCACCATGCAGCGCCAGTTGATCGTGGCACGTATTACAGGTTTCGGTTTTGACGATTTGCCGCGTATCCAGGCCAGTGGTCGCGTTATCCGATGGCCGGAAGGTATAGATCGGGTTGGAAACCGGCAGTCCACCGCCCAGCTGAATGGCGATGCGGTGGGTCAGATCCGGCTCGTAAGGCACCGCCACTGGTGTGGTAACGTTGGCGACATCAGTAGCGAAGGTATAGGTGTAGCTGCCATCGCCATGATTGACCAGCGTGCCATTGCTTTCGCGAGTGGCCTGCACTGAACTGGCAGGGGCTGCGGGTCCCGCCGTGGCGGACTCGGTCGTATTGATGTAGGACTGCCAGTGACTCGAATTGCCGCCGGAAGGCGGTACCAGCTTGGCGATGGTGAAGCTCAGATCGCCGGCATCGATGGCGGCGAAAGGAATGCCGGCTTCATTCTGGACACTGAAGTCGACAACCGGTGGGCTGCTGATCGTTACACTGTCGAACGTAAACTCAAGAGATTCAGCCGAGGATGTAACGCTGGTACCGGGCGCCCCTGGAGGTCCGGCAGCCCCGGGGGCACCGTCATCACCGTCGTCGCCGCCACCACAAGCAGTCAACCCCACGGCGAGCACTCCTGCCGCCATGAAATATCCCAACCACCGCATCGTTTCGCTGAACCGGCTCATTGCCTTCTCCTGTTGCTGTTCTTACGCATGCCTGCGTGCGACATGGCTGTTTATATTTCTGCTGCAGTTTTTAAATTTTGCTCGTTCTTTCCGATCTTTTATTTTCTTTGGCGAGTATAGGCCAGATATCCATTAATTAAAGGTAAAAACCTGCCTGCAACCGAAAATCACATGAAATTCACGAGCCATTTGACGCAGATCAACGATCCAGAGCACTATTCTTCGTGAAGTGGATTAAATTGAAGACACCAGCAACCCCAAGAGGAGATAACATGGCTATACAACGCATCACCGGAGTGGCCTTGATAGCGGGCAGCGCCCTGTGCGGAATGACGCTACTCAACACCGCCCAGGCTGCCGACGTTCAGGATATGGTTCAGGACTGCGAGACATGCCACGGCAAGGACGGCATCAGCAGTGAACCGACTGTACCCACCATTGCCGGGTCCTCCGCATTCTATGCTTCCGACACCATGATCATGTTTCAGGAAGAGGATCGTCCATGCGAAAAAATGGAATATCCGAGCGGCGACAACAAGGGTAAAACCACGAGCATGTGCGAAATTGCCGATGACCTCAGCGCCGATGAAATCACGGCGCTCGCTGAATATTACGCCAATAAGCCATTTGTGCCCGCCAAACAGGATTTTGACGCGTCTCTGGTTGAGAAAGGCGCGGAAATCCACGACGACGCGTGCGAGAAATGCCACGCTGAAGGCGGCACCATGGCCAGTGACGACAGCGGGATTCTGGCCGGACAGTGGACGCCGTATCTACGGGAAACCTTCGAGCACTACAGCAGTGGCGAACGTCCGATGACCAAGAAAATGAAGAAAAAGTTCGAGCCGCTGAATGACGAAGAGAAAGAAGCATTACTGAATTACTACGCAAGTCAGCAGTAGAAAAATACGACTTCGGCGAACCATGTTTCATGGACCCGCCGAAGTCGCTTCCTTCCACCGTAAACTCCTGCCCTGCCCCGACTTCTATTCCGTAAAGAACCCGATCGCCACCACCACCAGCAATGCCAGGCCGACAGTGATGAGTGTGAGGCCGAGTATTTTCGAACCGATCGTCATCGGCCTCGATGGCGCGTCCACCAGGTATTTGTCCAGCTCACCGGATTCCATCAGGCGCTGGTATTGCAGCCCGTGATCGCGCTGGAATTCTTCCAGTGACTGGGTGCCGGTAAACATCACCACGTCCGGCGGCGGCAGCTTGTCCGGCCGGAAGTGGTTGTTGAAGAAGTGCACTGTGAACAGGAACACTGCCGCGAGGAAGGCTTCCTCACCGTGCACCAGCATCACCACGTTGAACACCCAGCCAGGGAACAGCGATGCGGTGGTTTCAGGGAATGACAGCATCATGCCACTGGTGCCAATGACCGCCATACCCCAGAACACTGCCCAGTAATCGAATTTCTCCCAGTAGGTCCAGCGGTCGAACACGGGGCGCGGACCCTTGCCGACAAACCAGACGAACATGCCATAGGCATCCTTGAAATCCTTCCAGTTCGGTATCAGCGAGTCCGGCCCGAACCAGCGGAAAGTCTTGCGCTTGCGGAAGATATTGACCCCGACACCGATCAGGTGCAGGAAGAAAATACCGAGCATGATCGCGGCACTGATGCGGTGAATCAGCCCCGCCTGTTCCGGTCCGCCCAGGGTTTCGATAACTACCGGAGCCCAGGCGGTGTGTGCGTAGGCAACCGCCATGCCGGTCAGGATCAGGAACATGACGCTGATCGCGAAGATCAGGTGCCCCAGGCGCCAGATCGCGCCGAAGCGGCGGACTTCCCGATGCGTGCCGGTCTCGCCTGAAATCAATCCTTCGGTGCGAACCCGTTTTGTGGTGCCGCGGCTGTCCTTGAACTCACGGAACCACCACAGCAGGGAATGCGCCCAGAAATAGGCGAACACAAACAGGAACAGCGCATGCATGAATCGGGTCGCGATCCACATCTGCGGGTAGCTCTCGAAATCATCGCCATGCGCATGCGGGCCGAATGTCAGCAGCGAAGGTGTTGCCTGGGCGGCGTCTCTTCCGTCATGGCATTCCTCGCAGGTTTCGAGACGGTTATCCGGATGCACCATGGATTCGGGGTCATCAACTTCAAGGATGTCGTGGCTGCCGTGGCAGTCGTAACATTTGGCTGTATAGGCATAGCCAAGGGTGTTGATCTGCCCGTGATAGGTGTCGCGGTAAGTCGCCAGCTGCTGCTCGTGGCAGCTTCCGCACTGGCGGGTCACCAGCAGCTGAAACGGATCGCGGGTGGTTTTGCTGATATCGTGCGAGGTATGGCAGTCGGTACACACGGCCGCCCTGGGATTCTGTTCTTCCAGAACCTGCCGGCCGTGCACAGAATCCGCGTAGTCCTCCAGCGCATCTTCGTGGCATTCGGCGCAGACGTTCGGGATGCTCAGATGCCAGTCGGTACGCTTTGACGTACCCTGCGGCGGCACATTGAAATAATGTGTGTGGTGGCAGTCGTTACAGCTCGCTTTAACCTTGTCTTTTCCAGCCGGCCGGGCGTGAAATGAATTCTCATAGGCACCGATGACTTCGACCACGACACCCATGCGGGCCCGTTCTTCTGTGAGACCGCGGGATTTGACGGTTTCCCAGGCCTGTTGGTGACAACTCGCGCAGTCCGGTGGTTCAGCGTCGCTGTAAACGTGCGGCACCTCGGCATCGGTGATATTGCTATGGCAGCTGATGCACGACATGTCGCTGTGCACGCCCTTGATATAATCATCGTGGCGGATCGGCGGCAACTCGACGACTTCATCATCTTCATCGGTGGTCTCGATTGCCGGACTGCCTTCGGCATGGCAGGACAGACAGGTTGCATCGTCGAGTCCGGATGTTTCAGCGGCTGTCGCCGTCTGGGCCGGGAGTTGCCAGAGTGATATGGCCGCAACAAGACCAATGACGGCCGCTCTTCCAAACGATCTCAAGGCTGCACTGTGCACAACGGAACCCCTTTGTTGCTGATCCGTATCTGTTGTCCTTTCCCGATTCCTGCGTGCTGTCATCCTGTCAGCACTGCGCAGGGTAACGCATGAACCCGGATTAATCACGGCTAATATGCATTAAAAACAACCAAGTAATTTACTAAGGATTAAAATACTGTTTAACGCAAGCTCAGTCCTCGATGAACATCAACGCAATTCCGTCGCTGTCGATGCGCACGATTCTGGCCTTCACCTGTGGCGGGTCTTCCAGAATCTCGTCATCCTGCACAATCACCTCGGTGCCGGCCGGCAGCCTGATTTCATCGCCGCAATACAGAAACACGCCACCCTGTGCAACATCCCGGGTCGGGTAGCTGTTATCGACGAGATCCGGGTGCATGATTTTTACGCGCGCGGTGAAGCTGGTGCGCGGGTGCTGGCGTTGTTCTCTCATCTGCTCTCCCGTGGTGATATTTTTATTGATGGCGAGGTGCAGTTTACAGAGATTCGGCAGCAGCGGCATCCACGATCGAGCAACAGGCTCCGCCCGCTCCGCGTCTAAAGCGTGTTCAGCAGGCATAGCTCCTGCGGGTGCGGCGCCATGTACAGGGAATTTTCGATATAAGGATCGGGATTGCGGCGAAAGTGATGCCGCAACAAGGTAATCGGCACGATCAGCGGCAGTTCACCGCGCTGGTAGCGGGCAATAGTTTCGCTCAGTTCCTGTTTGTCATCGCGGTCGAGATGTTTTTTCAGGTAGCCCTGGATGTGCTGCAGGACGTTGACGTGATTTCCGGGTGTCGCGATGATTTTCAGGGACGTCATCAACAGCGCGAGATACTGTTCCGAGACCGCGCCCAGGTTCTCGCTGTCGGCGCCGGCTGCAAGCCGCCCCAGTTCGCGTGCGGCATTCTGGTCGTGCGACATGATGATGAGTTTGTGCCGGGCGTGGAAATCCATGAGACCCTTCGGCGCCAGACCTTCCTGCAGCAGACGCTTCCAGCGCGACAGCACGAAGACACGCTGGACAAAATTTTCGCGCAGTTGCGGATCGCCCAGGCGCCCCTCCTCCTCGGCCGGCAGATTCGGGAAATTTTCCAGGATGCGTGCAGCATAGATGCCACGCCCGATGCGCTCCGGCATGGTGCCCCGGTAGAGGCGCACCCGCTCAATGCCGCAACTCGGCGAATCTTTCTTGAAAATGTAGCCGCACAGGTCGCGCTGCCACTCGCGCTGCTGGTCGGCGCAGTCGCTCAACCGTTCCGTCACATCCAGCGAAGGGGTTTTGGTCCCCACGCAATGCACCGCCCCATCCTGCCATTGCAGGCGGATGGGTTCGCGCGGTATCCCGAGCCCGATTTCGGCTTCCGGACAGAATGGCACGAAATCAAAGTACTGACCGAGCGTCGAGGTGATGTAACTGTGATGCTTGTGGCCGCCATCGAAGCGCACGGCATGACCGAGCAGACAGCTGCTGATGCCTAGTTTAATGTGTTCCTGCGGAGTCTCCATGGCGCGATTATAGGGCGGGCTGCCATGCGCCGTAAAACCGGCCCCGCCTGGAGTGGCCGGCAGAAATCAGCTCTTCAGCCGGTAGCCGGTCCGGAAAATCCACCACACGATACCCAGGCTGATCGCCAGGAAGGCCAGCAGCACCGACAGACTGATTCCGATGGATACATCGCCGGACCCATAGAAGGTCCATCGATAGCCGCTGACCAGATAGACGATCGGGTTGAACAGGCTGAGCGTGCGCCACAGGCCCGGAAGAATGTCGATCGAGTAGAAGACCCCACCGAGAAAGGTGAGCGGCATCACGATCAGCATCGGGATGAACTGCAATTCCTCAAAACCCCTGGCCCATATCCCGATGATGAAACCGGCCAGGCTGAAGGCGATCGCCACCAGCATCAGGTAAGTAACCATCGCTGCAGGATTCTGAATGTGGATCGGTGCAAAGAGATTGGCAGTGGCGAGAATAATGAGTCCGATTATGACCGACTTGGTCGCCGCCGCGCCGACATAGGCGAGCACCACCTCGAATGCCGAAATCGGTGCGGACAGTATTTCGTAGATCGTGCCGGTGAACTTCGGCATGTGAATCCCGAACGCGGCATTGTTGAGGCTTTCGGTGAAGACACTCAGCATGATCAATCCCGGAACGATGAAGGCCCCATAGCCGACGCCATCGATTGCACCCATGCGCGGCCCGATCGCGGCGCCGAACACCACGAAATACAGTACCGTCGTGATCACCGGCGCCACCAGACTCTGCCACAGCGTGCGCCGGAAGCGCATCATCTCGAACCGATAGATCGCGAACATGCTGTGACGGTTTAATTGCAATCTGCGGGTCATGCGATCAGCTCCGTTCGCTCACCAGGGTGACAAAGATATCCTCCAGTGAACTCTGACAAGTACTGAGGTCGTTGAACTCGATGCCAAGTTGGTGCACACAACGCAGCAGCGCCGGTACTCTGGTCTGTTGCTGGCCGGCATTGAACGTGTACTCCAGCACGCTGCCGTCATTGCTCAGCGTCAGGCTCCAGGCAGCGAGTTCCTCAGGAATCTTTTCCAGCGGTTCTATCAGGTGCAAAGTCAGCTGGCGCTTGCCGAGCGTCTTCATGAGCTCGGTCTTCGGCTTGACCAGCATCAGCTCGCCGGAACGGATCACGCCGATCCGGTCGGCCATCTCCTCGGCCTCTTCGATGTAATGCGTCGTCAGAATGATAGTGACGCCGGTATCGCGCAGCTGCCGTACCAGTGCCCACATATCGCGGCGCAGTTCCACATCGACACCGGCGGTCGGTTCATCGAGGAACAGCACGCGCGGCTCGTGCGCCAGCGCCTTGGCGATCATCACCCGCCGCTTCATGCCACCCGAGAGCGTCATGATTTCCAGCTTGCGTTTGTCCCACAGCGACAGCTCACGAAGCAGGCGCTCGATATGGGCCGGATTGCCGGGCAGTCCGAACAGGCCGCGACTGAACCGCACAGTGTCCCAAACGGTCTCGAACATGTCGGTATGCAGTTCCTGCGGCACCAGCCCGATCATCGCGCGCGCGGCGCGATAGTCGCGAATGATATCCTGGCCACCGACCCGCACAGTGCCGGAATCGGGCGTTACAATCCCGCAGACGATGCTGATCAGTGTGGTCTTGCCCGCACCGTTCGGGCCAAGCAGCGCAAAGATCTCGCCCTGGTGGATATCCAGATTGATGTCCCTGAGCGCCGCCAGGCCGGATGCGTAGGTTTTGTTCAGCTGCGAAATGGAAATGATCGGTGTCATCGGGAAATCGTCAAACTCTCCTTCTCGCAATTCCATTAGACTAGGCCCCGGGTGCAGGCCGGGCGGAGCAGTTCCGGTTGATCCAACGCATTTTATGTATAAAGATCGGTAATATAGCACACCGGGAGGTGTCCAGACGATGACAGAACCAACCATTTATTGCCCCAACTGCAATACCGAAATCAAGCTGACGGAGTCACTGGCAGCACCACTGATTGCGGCCACCCGCAAGCAGTTCGAGCAGCAGTTGGCGCAGAAGGACAGTGACGTTGCACAGCGTGAGCAGGCGCTGCGCGAGCAGGCGAAGCAGCTCGCTGAGGCCAAAGGCAAACTCGATGAGCAGGTGGCCGAGCAGGTTGCCGAACAGCTGAAAACCGATCGCGCCAAAATCACCGCGGAAGAGACGCGCAAAGCCAGGCTTGCAGCCGCATCCGACCTGGAACAGAAAGCCCGGGAGCTTGGTGAGCTGCGCGACGTGCTCGAACAGAACAACAAAAAACTCGCCGAGGCCCAGCAGGCGCAGAGCGAGTTCATCAAGAAGCAGCGTGAACTCGATGACGCCCGGCGCGAGCTGGAACTGACGGTGGAAAAACGCGTACAGGAAAATCTCGGCGCCACGCGCCTGCAGGCCAGACAGGAAGCGGAGGAAGAACAGAAGCTCAAGGTGATGGAGAAGGAGCAGACCATCGCTGCCATGCAGAAGCAGATTGCCGACCTCAAACGCCGCGCCGAACAGGGTTCGCAACAACTGCAGGGTGAAGTTCTGGAACTGGAGCTGGAGAACCTGCTGCGCGACAAATTTCCTTTCGACAGCATCGATCCGGTGCCCAAGGGCGAATTCGGCGGCGACGTACTGCACCGGGTGGTGAGCCAGGCCGGCCAGGCCAGCGGCACCATTCTCTGGGAATCAAAACGCACCCGGAACTGGAGCGACGGCTGGCTGGTAAAACTGCGTGAGGACCAGCGCACCGCCAAGGCAGAAATCGCCGTTATCGTCAGCCAGGCGCTGCCAAAAGGCATCGAGAGTTTTGAAATGATCGACGGTGTCTGGATCACGCATCCGCGCGCGGCATTACCGATAGCCGCGATCCTGCGTCAGTCCCTCCTCGACCTCGCGCTGGCACGCCAGGCGTCTGAAGGTCAGCAGGGCAAAACTGAAATGGTCTACCAGTATCTTACCGGCCCGCGCTTTCGTCAGCGCGTGGAAGCCATTGTCGAAGCCTTTTCGACCATGCAGGAAGATCTCGACAAGGAGCGCAAGGCGATCATGAAACAGTGGGCCAAACGCGAGGCGCAGATCGAACGGGTCATGAATGCGACGGTCGGGATGTACGGAGACCTGCAGGGCATTGCCGGTAAATCACTGCAGGAAATCGAGGGGCTGGAACTGACGGCGCTCGAACAGAAACCGGCGAAATTGGGGTCAGAGTAAAAACTCACGATACCGATCTAAAAGTTTTTACTCTGACCCCAAAATTGACCCCCATTAAATCACAGTTTACGGTGCTGTTTTTTTATGTCCAGGCTTACGTCTTTTTTGACACCAGCCTTGTCAGCAAAGCGCGTCCATTTATCAACCGCCTCGATCACTTCAGCAATTATCTCTTCCGGTCTGGAAATGCTGATCGACTTACCCGTGTGAATCAATTCTTCTTTGGAGAAATGGTCACGCTTACCATTGACGCTCATCTGGTGCTGGTTGGTCCATTTTCCGGAAGGGTTGTGAGAATAAGTTACATCGTATGCAGGTGCCAGCTTCCACTTGCCATCCTTGCCCATCAGGAAGGAAATATTTTTTGTGTGATCGTCCTGGTTGCGCGCAACGATATTGAATATCATGCGGCGATATTGTTGAGTTGCTTCAGCTTTGCTCAGGCGTAATTTACGCATCACCTCAAAGGCCTGCTCATAACTGTAAGCACCCGCCATATTGAAATCATAGTGAGCGATGCCACAAAGCGATTGCAGATGCTGTTTGTGGCCCTTAATACGGTCAAATCGTTTTGTCATGAAATGAGCGCGGCCGTTCTCCTCCAGAAGCTTGCTTTCCGTCATGTCTATGCCCGCTTCTTCCGCCATAAGATAATAGGCATACTCGATGCGGCCATATCCGCCAGGTTCGCCCAGCTCCAGATCGGTAACGCCATCGAATTTCAGTAGCCAGTAGTCATATCCTTCGGGTACATCTGCCTGACCGGAGATAACTTCACCTTGTTCATTCATCGCGATTATCGCTTTCGGCCTGGCACCACCAGCGGATGTGCCTACTCGTAAAATATCCAGAATTGCATCAGCGTTTTCGTGATCATTATTACCGACCCGAACGTTTAGCCCCTTGCGTTCATTCATGACTTCCTGGGCAAGTTTGACGAGCTCGGATATTTCTACTGAGACTGATTCGTCGTACTTTTCGATAACCGGCGGAGAAAATTCCAGCGCGCCCATTCCACGCTTGCCGGTATAGCAAAGCCGCTGAACGGGACTGAAACCCGCGCTGTCACGTCCAGTTCGTGCCAGCCAGGCATCGATGATACTGTTGCCGAATTTATCCGGTAGAACATCGGCCAACAGGCCTGGCAAGCCTAAATACGTATCTTTGTTAAGTGCAGGAAAATAGAATTTACCATCCCCGGCTCTGGCCGCATCCAGGCTCATCATGAGTGGTGAAACATCGAGGCCTTTTTTGAGGAACTCCCTGTCGTATTCGAAAATTCCATAATCACGATCATTCAACCATGACACAGCCCCAACGGTATCGCCCCATAATTTCACCATGGCTGTATCGATTTTTTTTACCACTCTGATTCATCCTTTGTCTGCGACTTAAGGCGTGCACCAGATGCTCGTTTACGAACCTGGCCCTGCATTTTTGCCAGTTGCATCGGACTTATTGGTATCTCGGGCACGAAGTCATCCATATGATCCAAAGCTTCAAGCTCTCTCAAAACTGCGATAAGTGTTGAAAGTTTGCCGCGCCCTGCCTCGAGTGACTTGATGGAATTCAGCGATAATGTCGCCGCCTCAGCCAGCTCCTTCTGCGTAATGTTTTTTTGCAGGCGAAGCGCCTTCAGGCGGTTGCCCAGTTCCTGCGCTATAGATTTGTCTGAGAGAGAATAAAAATCCATAACAGCCTCAGAGAAAGCCCGAAAGCCTGTATTTAGCAATTAAAGCCTGATTGCTGGCTATTATGAGGCATTCCAGGAATATGTCAATGTTTAACATAACAATAGCCCTTAACCTGACTTTTTAACGGATATATACATGATAATAGCCCGTTTTATGACTATTATACTGATTACATACATGAAAGCATAAAAAAAGGGGGCGGGCTTACTAGAGCACCCGCCCCCCCCTGATTCAGGCTCGATTTAGCTGACTTTTTATATGCTGCGTCTAGCGGCGCTCTTCAGGTGTCGGCTCCTCATCACTTTCGGGCTGTACCCGCCGCAGCACCGGCGTCGGCGACGGTGTGACAGGGGCGGCCTGGATCAGTGTCGCGGCGGGCGTCGCCGGCGCGGCCTTGACTGGTGTCACGGCGGGTATCGCCGGGGCGGGCTTGATCAGTGTCGCCGCGGGTGTCGCCGGGAGCGGCTTCGGTGCAGGTGCCGGTACCGCTTTGATGACCGGCGGTTTCGGCGCTACCGGCGGCGCCGCCTTGATAGGCATCAGGGTCGGCGGGCCGTTCGGGCCGGGGCTGGTCTGGATGCTGCCGGGACCTTCGGCAACGATGCAATCGACGCTGAATTTGGCGTACGTTTTTGCACCACTGTGAGAAAGCAGTTCCAGAGTCACCGTAGCCGTCGGTATGCTGCTGGTCACATTGTACTCGACCTCGGGAATGTTCATGGTGCCCGCCTGGGCGAAGTTCATGCTGCGGGTGCCGGTCTTGAGCGTGCCCGGAAACAGCACACGGTATTGAACAGTGCCCGCCCCGCTGGTGGTAATGGCGCCATTGAACTTGACCTTGGTGGGACAGGTCGTGGCGCGATGCCTGGGTGTTGCCTTGAAGTCGACATTGGTCACCTGGGTCTGGTTCTGAAAGGCATTCGGACCCTGCGGCGGCTTCGGCACCTGCATCTGTACCTCGTTGATGCCGGCTACTGAACCGGCCTTGCAGATAATCTTCATGTTGGTCATCAGTTCACGGGAACCGTAATGGTCGTTGCTGTTTCCCGATTTTCCGCATTTGGCTACCGCTGTGAACTTCACCGAACGATTGATCACGTGATCGGCATTCAGCACCTGCTGCTTCGACACTCCCTGCGCCATTTTCTCATTGAGATAGCTCTGGCACATGGTGGCGGGGTTGAAACCGATTTTGGTCAGCGGCACCTTCATTTCCACTTCTGCCGACAGCGTTTTCCGCGCAACAGCTTTTCCACGGCCCGCTCCAGCAGCCGGTTGGGTCTGCCGGCAAGGCTGAGGTTGATGACATCGACCCGCTCGCCCTGAAGCCAGTCGAGTGCCGTGATAATCAGTTCGGCCGTGGTGTCGGCACTGCCATCGGCGAGGGCGCGGAACACACCCGCGCTGTAGAGATCTGCAGCCGGCAACAGCCCATCAACAGTTGCGCCGCGCGCGCGACTGGCGGTCAGTATCGACGCAATCGCCGTGGCATGAGTCATATCCGCCGCCTCGATGCCCTGCGGCAGGAATGAACGGCTCACCAGCTGATCCGCATTCAGCCATGGGTGTTCGCGGTCGACCAGCGCGTCCACCAGTCCGAGTCGCAGCCCGCGCCCGCAGCCGGGCGCGATCTCGCCCCAGTTGACCAGGTGATGGCCGGCATTCGCCGGTGCTGCGCTGCTGGGGCGATACCGGTGATTGGCGTCGAGAATCCAGTGCGGTTCTATTTTCCTCAAACGCTGCGCAGCCTGATGAGGACTCACATCAGCCGGCAGGCGAATCACGCTGATCACCAGCTCCAGTTGCTGCAGGATGCGACGGCGTTTTACGCTGAAGCCGGCGGCTGCGATTGCGCTATCGAGCTGTCGTGCGGCCGCCATGTCGGCGGTGAAGACGATCAGCTCACGCGCCTCGTAGGCCTCCGCGTCGACAACTGCCGAAACAACCTGCTCAGGCGGCACTGGCAGATGCGCCGCTTCCATGCGCTCAGGGGGTAATGACTTTGGTGGCTGTGATGGCTGTAGTGGTGCGGCCTGTTGAATGTCGTCCTCTTCCCTGGCACAAAACACGACCGGGAGACGACGACCCAGTAATCTGCCGCTGCGCCGGTCGCGCAACACCAGGGTCGCCGGTGCCGCGCCCTCCCCCGGCACCACCGGCAGCACGGCGCTGATAGCAGTGTCCGTGGCGCGTTCGACTTCCAGCACGATGTCCTTACCGCCGGTCATCAGCAGCAGCTCGTACGACTGCACACGATCGATGGCCGTGCCCTGGAGCTGGACTCGCTGTCCAGGCAGCAAACAGCCATTATCGCTGATACCGGAAAGTGACATTACCTCCAGTGGCGAACCGCGATCCTGCGCTGCAAACGGCACAGCCGCAGCCAGCATCAGCAGCAGACCCGCCAGCTCAGTCCAGCGCGACATAATCGACCACGCCACTGGCGGCTTCGAGCTGCAGCATCCGGTCGCGTACTGAATCGGAATTTTCACTCCCGGCGAGGCGAATTCTGTAAATGCCTGCAGCACCCGGTCCGCTGATGATCTCGCCATTCACTGCCTGCAGGGCAGCGCGTATTGCGCCTTCCGTTGCCTGCGGGAGCCCGGGCCGCTTTCCATTCACTGGCAGCGATAATCTCGCCAGCGCTGTCGATCGCCAGCACATGCCACCAGTAGTTTTCACCGCTCTGCAGATTGCCCAGCAATGAATTGTTAAGGCGGGTCCGATGCGTGTCGGCCTTCACCAGAACACCGGTGACTGCCGGCATCCGCCAGTCGCCATCGATCGGTTGCCGGTCGGTCAGCTCAAGCCGATAGCCGTGCGCACGGCTCACCGGCTGCCACTCGAACTGCGTATCGCTGTCGATCCTGGCATTATCCGCCGGGGCCGTCAGTTCGAACGAAGGCAATGACAGCTCCGCCGGCTGAGTAACGACGTACTGCAATACCGGTGGCTCCTCGTTGAGGGCCGGCTCGATCAACCGGAACCTGACCAGATAATTGCCGGTCTGGTGACTGGGTAGATTCGGGCTGATCAGGCGCGCAGTCTGGCCGCTGCTGACCTGCCGCGTCAGCAGGTGCAACGGCTTGAAAAACGGGACGCCGGCAACGCTGCCGGGCGTGGCGACTTCCCATATACCCTTCAGGGTGCCGGTGCCGGTTGCATTCAGATGGACCTCGGCCGCCAGACTCTGGCCCCGCGGAATCACCGCTGACAGACCGCCATCGCTGAAGCGCAGTTCATAACTGGAGATGCCGAATGTCGTGGTGAGCGAGCCGGTAAAAAATCTGGTTGATGTCCTGTCGATAAGCCCTGTAGAGCACATCGCGAGGGATACGCAGCGTTTCGGTGAAATCAAAACTGGCAGTACCGGTGGCGACCGGGCGACTGCTCGAGAGCGGCTTCGCGACCGTGTCCAGCACGGCATCGGGGTATAGCTCAGGTTCACTGTCGATGACAGGATTTCAGTGGTCGGCAGGCTGTCGATGTCATAAACATTGTCCTCGCCTGTCGACACGGATCCGTGAACAGCGAACGCGCTGCCCCGCAGAGAAGCATTAAGCCCCGAACTCCGGTTTTTTTCATTTTGGCGTCCGTACTTGTCGTTATCGATTCTGTCGTACGGCATGGCAGATCAGTTCAATCATTTTTTGAGCGCGCAGCAGCAGACAGTTAGCGGTGCAGCCTATCCTGGCTGTGCAGACGCTATTCTATTCAGCGGGCAGCTATAAAGCCTTTGTTTTCCAGCCACCTGCAACTAGCGCGATGGAGATGTGTTCAGCCCCATCCAGTAGCCACCGATTTCGGACACCATGGTCCGCAACATGCGCAGGTCATTCGGCTTCTTCAGGTAGCTGTTGGTGCCGAGATCGTAGCCCCGGCAAATATCTTCGGGCTCATCGGAGGTCGTGAGGATTACCACTGGCAGCAAACGGGTCGATTCGCTGCCGCGGATCTGTTGCAGCACCTCGAAACCGTTGAGTTTGGGCAGGTTGATATCCAGCAACACGAGAGCCGGAAGCTCCACGCCTCCCGGATGCGCGTCATCCGGTTTGCTGAACAGGTAGTTCAGGGCCTCCTGGCCGTCACGTTTGACGATAATTTCGTTGTCGATGCGATTCTGCTGAAAAGCCCGTACCGTGAGCGAAATGTCATCCTCGTTATCCTCGACCAGGAGGATTTTGTCTTTTGCGCCCGACCAACGGACACTTCTTCCCGCAGACGCGCCGTCCAGCTGAACCTTTACGCTTTTCAACCCGATTTCTCCGCACCACGAAAGCGCAGCGTCCGATGTTTTGAAGACCCGGCGGCCGCCACGTTTTGAGTTCAATATGACCGCTGGACGATCGCCCCGGAAAATCAGGCTGACATTCCACCCATTGGCTGCGTTGTCGACGATGACTCGAGCGGATTCTATCTGCCCCGCTTCGAATAACAGTCTGATGTCGTGTTCCTGCATCAAATGACACGCCTATTCTTTTTAACATCTTGTGCATCCGACTATATCCCAAATCAATAAATTTGGGCAACACAAAAAACAGCAATCTGCTGCCTGAAAAAAATCTTGCGGGTGTAGCGAACCGACGGCCGCAGTGCGGCGCAAGTTCAGAGGTTGACGGTGACTTCCCGGAAGCCGATGCGTTCACACCAGCGCAGCACTGCATCACTGGTCTTGAACAGGCGCTTCTCGCGCCCGCGTTTGGTCTCAAGATAGATTTCGTCGCCTGCGTGAGTGATCAGGCGGGCCAGCCAGCCGTTCCGCTCAGGATCGCGCTGGATAATGATCGTGCGCACTTCCCCCGACGCGACACGGTCAGTAATCTCCCTTTCTTGCAATTCTGGACTCCCGATAATTTAAATTCGGGCCTATTTTGCCCATGTCCTGGAAAGATTTAAAGCGATTAATTCGTCATTGCGATGAACGAACCTCAGGCGTCTTGCCGGTCTTGCGATCCGTCGAGCGACTCCTGAGAGGGGCCAGGCGAAACAGGCCATTCACGCCACCGTCGCTGGTGAAATACAACGCACCATCAGGACCGATAGCCACACCCACAGGCCGCGCCCAGCGCCCGCCATCCGGCAACTGAAAGCCTCTTACCAGATCATCGACAAGCTGCGCTTCGCCATCGGAGAAACGCACCGCCACCAGACCCGGTGGGCGGCGCGCCGCCGGATCGCCACGTGCGCCCCCGGCAGGCCGCGTACCCCAGGATCCGTGCAGCGCAACGATCGCACTGCCTTCCAGTACCGGAATCAGACCGCCGTCCGGCACGAATACCACGCCCATCGGTGCGTTGCGGGCGGGAAAAGTTGCCACCGGCGCGATGACCTCCTCGATCGGGCGTGGCGGTGGGCGCTCGATACAGGGATCGCGCCGGATGCCGGTGCCATTGAACTGGAACCAGGGCATACCGTGGAAGGAACCTTCCGTCACGCGACTGAAATACTCCGGCGGCTGATCATAGCCCAGGTGGTCCGGACCATTATTCGCCGCGTAAAGGCTGTCGGTCCGCGGATGCCAGTCAAATCCGATCGGATTGCGGAATCCACTGGCAAAAGTCTTCCACTTTGGTTCTTCCCCGCTCTCATCGAGCACCAGTATGCCGCCGCGCCGTTGCTGGAACGGATAACTGTCGGACAGATATTCGTCACTGCAATTACCACTGATTCCCAGGCCGAGGTACACGCGATTGTCCGGGCCGATTGCCACAGTGCGACTGCTGTGCCCGCCGCCTGCCGGCAATCGGGCCACCAGGCTGACTGCCCGGGGATCGATCTGTTCCTCGCCGGGCTGGTACGGTGCCCGGTACAGGCCGTCGCTCCGGGCAATCAACAGCTCGCCCTCGCGCACTGCCACACTGTGCGGATAATCGCCGGTATGCACCAGCACCTGCGGGTCCGTATACGGTGGCGCAAGGCGGTATACGTTGCCCGATTTCGAACCAATCAGCAGATCGCCATTATCAGTGAATGTCATCAGGCGTGGTTCTTTGAGCGAGGTGAGAAATTCGAGTTCAAAACCGGCCGGCAAGCGTACCGACACTTCTCGCTCGGGCAGTTTCAGCGACTGGGTTACATATTCAAGCGAGGCCAGATCGGCAAACGCCTGGACGCTCAACAGCAGCGACAGAATGGCACCTGCGCACAGACGCTTGGTAAGGGCTTTTGACATGGTAATAGAATAATAGGTTAGAAGCCCCGGTTCACACAATTGTCGTTAAAATAAAGCGCACTGAAACGGCGCAGTCAATGCGTCAAAAAAGCACGTTTAACAGCGTTTTATACAAAATAAAAATGACCGTTGTGTGAACAGATGACGAACCTGTTGTCGCACATCAGTGACAATGTGACTCCGCTCTGGAGCGGTGCTACTCTGCGCGCGACCGAGGGCGTGCACGAGAGCAGCACATGCAGTATTCATGGAAAGACAGTATCTATCTGCAGCGTGAGGAACTGGCGCGCAGGCTGCGCACACCGCTGGCAGAACTTGCCGGCCGTTGTCTGCCGGTATGGGGCGATCGCGAAGGCCTGAATGCAGTGCTGGCAGCCGGTGTGATGGATATTCCCTACTGCAGTTACCTGTATGCGCTGGATATCGATGCGGTACAGATCAGCGACAACTTCGACACCACAGGGCTGGTCCCCGGTCACTTCGGCCGCGACCGCTCGCAACGGCCCTACATGCAGGAAGCGGTGCCGTCCTGGGGTTTCCTGTTGTCAGACGCCTACATCAGCCTGTATGCGCACCGACCCTCTCTTACTGCACTGCAAGTGGTGCATGGCGCTGACACGGCAGTCGGTTTTGTCGGCGCCGATTTCGACCTGCGCAATCTGCCGGTGACGTCGGCGCTCTATGAAGAACCAGGCGACTGGCGGCAGATCAAGGGTGACCCGGCGATTCGCGGTACGCTGTTCCAGCAGACGCGCGCCGAAAGTCCGCTGGATAGCAACATGGAACAGGCTTTTTCGATCCTTGAGGAGCTGTTGACCGAACGCGGCGTATTTCAGTGCCAGATTCATTTCTCCAGCAGCCAGGCAACCATCTGGACAATCGACGACCCATTCCGCTATCGCATACTCGACAGCGACGCACTGAGCGATCCTGACATCTGCCTCATCTATCCGTCATGCGCTTATGCGGAAGAGGCGTTGATCCCGCGCGCTGATATCAGCCGCCTGCTCCACACCATGCGCACCCTGCGCCTGGCCGACGAAACGCTGTACCTGCGCCTCGCCTCGATCAATCTGTTCAATGGCATGGTGAGCCTGACATTTTCCTGCGACGGCTCGCATTACATGCGCTATGACGAACTGCTGCACCGGGATATCAAGTTCTGGCTGGGTAGCGCGGCCTGATTCCCTGCATGTTATCCTGCGCATCTTAGCCGTTCCGGACGGGAGCACAGAGCAATGCACAGGCACCCACATTCCCTGAAAAGTCTTACCGCCGTTGTGCTGCTCGCCGCGGCCGCTTTCGCGCAACCGGTCAGCGCGGCCGAGCCACCGCCATTGAGCTATGAAGACGACAAGGTCGCCATGCGGCTGGTGCTGCGCAACCAGGAACAGCTTGCAGGTTTTTATCTCGGGCGTGAATTCGGAGCGGCCGCGGTAGACAAAATACTGGAGACCTGTTTTTTTGCCGCGATCATCTACAACAAAAGCTACGACGTGTTATGGCTGGATCTGGACCACTGGCAGTTTCAGCGCGACGAGCTGACTATTCCGCGCCTCAAACGTGACTACTGGAAAGAACAATGGCGCGCGATCGGTCTGCCGCAACGGCACCAGTCGACCTTTGGCTGGACGCTGTTGCCGGAGACACGCGATCTGCGCCGCGACGAAAGCGCCGGTGGCAACGTAGCAATTCCGATGCAGCCGGAACCCTTCACCCTGACCGCTCGCTTCCATACCGGCCCGAACCGGCAGGGCCCGGTTAAAACCATTGTATTCGAGGATGTGACATGTCCGCGCGACGTCCAATGAAACTGCTGTTCGCCATGCTGCTGACCCTGCTGGCCGGGCCGGTCCTGGCCGCCCAGGAATTGCCGGCCGGCATTCTGCCTCTCGACGGCCAGGCTGCGCCGCCGTTGCGCCTGGAGAATCTCGACGGCGAGACCTGGGATATCGAGCAGGTGCGCGGCCGCTGGGTGTTCGTGCATTTCTGGGCCAGCTGGTGCGGACCCTGCCGCAAGGAGATGCCGACCATTCAGGCCATTCACGAACAGCTGGATCCGCAACAGATGGAATTTGCGGTCATCAACACCGCCGAATCGGAAGACATGGTATTCACGTTTCTGGGCACTGTCGCGCCGGATCTGAATCCGCTGATGGATACTGATGGCCTGGTCACCGAACGTTGGCAACCGCGCGGATTGCCGGCCACCTATCTGGTCGATCCCGAAGGCAGACTGCGCTACCTCGCACTCGGTGGCCGCCCCTGGGATGCCGCCGAATACAAGAGTTTTCTGCAGCACCTGACCGCCGAGTGAAGCGGCATTGCTGACGACACCGGTTCGACCGCGCACCCGCCCGTACTGGCTGCTGATCATCGCAGTGCTGGTGGGCGGCTGCTCGCCGGCGCCTCCGCGCAGCACCGACAGCGGCGCATTCGATCTGATCGAGCTGACTATTGCACAGGCGCATCAGGCGCTGCGCAGCGGGCAGATCACTTGCACGGAACTAACACAGGATTACCTGCAGCGGATCGAGACCTACGATAGTCCGAGCGGTCTAAACGCCATCATTCACATCAATCCGGACGCCCTGAAACGGGCGCGGCAACTGGATGAAAAGATGGCGCAACAAAAATCACTGCAGACGCTGCACTGCATTCCGGTCATCCTGAAAGACAACTTCGACACTGCTGACATGCCGACCGAGGCCGGCTCCATCGCCATGCAGGGTTCGCTGCCGCCGGATGATGCCTTCATGGTGCAGCGCCTGCGCGCCGCCGGCGCCATCGTGCTGGCAAAGTCCAATATGGGCGAATGGGCATTCAGCCCCCAGCACACGATCAGCTCAACCCACGGCGAAACGCGCAATGCCTATGACCCGTCGCGGGTGCCGGCAGGCTCCAGCGGCGGCACCGCCTCGGCAATCGCTGCAAACTTCGGCATCATCGGAATGGGCACCGACACCGGCAATTCCATTCGCGGCCCGGCCTCACACCTGGCACTGGTCGGCCTGCGCCCGACACTCGGCGCCACCAGCCGCGACGGCATTGTTCCTTTGTTGTCGAACCGTGATGTCGGCGGACCGCTGATGCGCAGCGTGAAAGACACCGCGATCCTGTTCAACGTACTGGCCGGCTACGACCCCGCCGACCCGCTCACCGCGGCGAGCATTGGCCGGGTCAGGGATGATTACACCGGATATCTGCGTGCCGATGGATTGCAGGGCGTGCGACTGGGCGTTCTGCGGCAGCTTTACGATACACCCACGGCGGATTTTGAAATACTCGAACTGATGGACCGCGCTATCGAGGACCTGCGTGCGGCCGGCGCCACTGTTATCGACCCTTTCGAAATAGAAGACTTCGAGCGGCTGACCGCCGCGACCGGTTTCTGCAGTCGCTTCCGTTATGATCTGCGCCAGTATCTGCGCAGTCTCGGCGACGCCGCACCGATTCAATCACTGGCTGAAGTCGCCGCCCGCGGGGCCTATCTCGAACACAACACGGAAGCCATGCAGTGGGCGATGAGCGAGGATCTCAACCCCGAGGCGCAGACACCGCCCTGTGTCGATGTGCAGGGCGATCCGCGTCGCAAGGCCCTGCTCGATGCGGTGCTGGCAGCAATGGATGAAGCCGGTGTGGAAGCCCTGATCTATCCGACCTGGAGCAATCCGCCGCGGCACATCGGTGACAACGACAGTCCGCACGGCAACAACAGTCCGGCCATCGCACCGCACACCGGCCAACCGGCGATCACTGTGCCGATGGGATTTACCGAATCCGGGCTGCCCGCCGGATTGCAACTACTGGCGCGGCCTTTCGATGAACACAAGTTGTTGCAGTACGCCTATGCCTACGAACAGCGTACCCGGCACCGTCGTCCGCCGGCCGGCTTTCCGGCCCTGCCGTAACTCCGGTCAGGCCGGATCCTGCTGCCGGGCCGGCAGTCCCTGGCGTATGTTGCCGGGCACCGGTGCCGAGAAGAACGTGCGGACTACCAGTTTCAGGCTGAAAGACTCGTTGAGATTCCAGGGCATCAGCGACATGATCCGCGCCAGCAGGCAGTAATCAAACAGCACCATTGCCGTGGTCCCGACCAGCTGCAGCCAGTAGACCCAGTAAAAGGGCCACCACTGGGCCAGCAGCAGCAGTCCCAGATACGCTATCCGCACCTGCACCGGAAACGCTGCTACGCTGCCTTCGCGATAATAGAAATGCCCGACCTGTATGGCTGTCAGAATCATTGCGGCGACAAACCCGATACCGTAGCCAGCCAGACCCGCGCCCAGCATCGGCACCGTCGCAGCCCAGTACCACCAACTGATATCTCCGTATGTTTTCATTGCCCTGCCCTCGTGGATTCGTATCGATGTGCTGCAAGGACGCGCGGTACGCGGAGTTGGTTCCCCGGCAACAACGCAAAAAACTCAGGTGGGCTTGTGGCCGCGCAATACGATGCTGTGGGCGCCGAAGTTCCTGGCGATCTGACGGGTCGAATCGCTGCTGCTGTGCGAGAAGTAATCCAGTTGATCGATGATGCCCAGATCCCTGAAACCGGCACTCTCCAGCGTGCGAAGGTAATCATCGTCGCTGATAGCGCCGGCTACGCACTCCGCCCACAGGCGTGGATAACCTTTGATTTCCTGCAATATCTCCAGGTCCTTGTTGACGGAAATATCTGCGATGCTGATGCGTCCACCGGGACGCAGCACCCGCCACAGTTCCGCAAAGGCGCGCGGCTTGTCGTAGACCAGATTGAGCACCCCGTTACTGATAATCACATCGACGCTGTGATCGGGCAGCGGAATATTTTCCACATCGCCGCACAGGCACTGCACGTTGTGAATGCCGAGAGCTTTAACATTGTCGGCGAGTTTGGCGAGCATGGCTTCGGTAATGTCCAGGCTGTATACCTGCCCCTGCTCGCCGACCCGCAGCGCGGCAATGAGTGTGTCGGTACCCGAACCGGCACCGATATCCAGTACCGTCTCAGCGGGCTGGAACAGGTCGTCCTGCACCGGACAGGCGACGCCGACGAAGGATTCCACCGCCGTCGGAGGAATGCTGTCCAACCATGCCGCAAGATATCCCAGCACCAGGCACGCCTCACGTCCCACCGGGAAGTGATAGCCCCTGCGGGGCGCTCTGGCCACGTCGGTATACATTGCCTGTACGGCTTCGACTATGTGCTCACGTTGTGTACTGGTAAAAGCAACCATCGGTTTCTCCCTCTGCGGGGAATTATAAGCCTCCGGCGAGTCTGGCGCTGCTATGACTTGCCAGTCATTTTTTAACAGTCCCGGCGAACAGCTTGTCGATGCGGCCTTTAAGACTGCCCGGCACCTGCTGCGCGCCGGTTTTCTTCAGCTGCGAGCGCAGGCGCTGTTCGAATTCCATCCGTGAATAGCAGGCCTGACAATCCGACAGATGTTTATCCATCTCGGCATGAGTATGATCATCGCACTCGCGGTCGAGAAACTCCAGCAATCTGCTGATTGCCTCTTCACAGCGGATCTTTTTAATTTCACTCATGAGTCCTTCCCCTGCGGTTTTGCGCTGCCCGGCGCAAGTCCTGCATCCTGCGCATAATCCCATAGCGCTCTCTGCAATCGGGAGCGGCCACGCGACAGCCGCGAACGCACCGTGCCTACCGGCACCGCGAGCATGTCAGCGATCTCCTGATAGGAAAAACCTTCGATATCGGACAGCACCACGACGATGCGAAAATCATTCGGCAACGCATCGACTGCCCGGCACAGATCCTCGACTTCCAGCTGATCGAGAAACTGCTGCTCCTGATTGCCCCACCACAGAAGGAACGGCTGGTGCAGCTTGTCAAACAGCCAGAAGTCCTCGCCACCTCCCGCATCGGCACGCGACAGCGCCGAGAAACAATCCTCGGGACGAGCCGAGCGAGCCCGGCAATTCGAGTTGAAGGTGTTGTAGAGAATCCGGAATACCCAGCCGTGAAAACAGGCACGGTCCTGCAAGCCGTCGAGATTGCCCAGCACCTTGACTACCGTATCCGCGACCAGATCCTCGGCATCAGCCGGATTGCGGGTCAGGCGCATCGCTGTGCCATAGAGGCGCTCCAGCAGCCTGCTGATCTCGCGCTCGCAAAAGGCTCGCGGGGTTTCCTCTGTCAATGAAGCCTCCATTCAACACAGACGCACCACCCCCCCGCTCAGTTCCCCGAATTCGGGGTCAGAGTAAAAACTCCGCGAATCCTGAGCGACAGCGCAGCCGCCAGCAACAGCAGATAGCCATTTACTTCCAGCCATTCCTCATAGAATCGCGATGGAACCATCTGCAACACGCTCTTGTCCAGCAGAACGCTCACCGCCAGCAATGCTGCGCTTAGCAGTAGCAGAACCCCCGTGCGTGAGGACAGCAGTTGCCACAATTTCCGCATCCCGGCCTGCTGATCGCGCACGATGGAAAATCCCAGCCCCAGCCATAAGGGAATCAGCAGCCAGTACCTGCCATCGCCATCGCTGAAGTAAGTGACCGCCGGCGCCGCACCGTACAGGCGCAGGTCGCATTCGCGAATAAAAAAGGTAAATACCAGCAGCAGCGCCGCCAGCACCGTCAGTCGCTGCAGGGATTCCGTGCAGAAAAACAGTTGCACCACCAGCACCCCGCCGCACAACAACAGCAACAACAGCTGGATGTTCTCCAACAGGCCATTTTCCTGGTACCAGCCGAAGACCGGTGACCGGCCTATCCATCCCAGCAACACCAGGTTACATAACAACGCCGCCAGCAGTCCCGCACTAAAATCTGTGAATAGTCTTTGCATACCCAGCCCCGCCACCAATGGCGCGCAGTATATCGGGGCCCGCCTCAACCCTTGAATCAACCCGGCAGGTCGACGCGCAGCGATGGCCGTCACAATCCGTCGATAAACTGCGCCAGCGCCTGCTCGTATTCCGCCTGTGCCTGCAAAAATCCGCTGTTGTGGTCGCCTTTCAACGGAACAAAAGTTTTGGGTTGGTTGGCCGCCGCGTACACCGCCTCACCGAGGCGGAGAGGTATTATGTCGTCATCGGGACTGTGCAGTACCAGCACCGGATAATGAACATCCCTGACCCGTTCAGCGACATTGAATTTGAAACGTGGAATGACCAGGTAGGACAACAATGGAAAGATCATGCGCGACATGGCGCGCGCCGAACTGAAGGTTGATTCCAGCACCAGCGCACCTGCCTGCACGCGCGCCCCGAGATCCGCGGCGACAGCACCTCCCAGCGAACGTCCGAAGATAATGATGTCCTTACCCCTAATCTGCTGAACATCGACGAGGTAATTCCATGCGGCGTCGGCATCGGCATACAGGCCCGCTTCATCCGGCGACCCTTCACTGCGGCCATAGCCACGGTAATCGATGATCAGCACGTTCAGACCGAGGTCATGGAAAATCGCGATGGATTCCCGACGATGGGAAATATTACCGGCGTTGCCGTGGAAAAAAAGCACTGTGCGGCGGCCCTCCGCATGCGGCACATACCAGCCATGCAGTTTGACGCCATCCCCGGTTAGTAAATTGACATCCTGGTAAGCCATGCCCCACTCATCCGGAGCTGCTTCCAGCTGGCGCTGCGGAAAAAACACCATATCCGGCTGGCGCAGGAACATCGCACCGTTCAACAACGCGATGCCCAGAATGATACTTGCGATTGCGTACAGCATTTTTCCTCCACGGTTCAACGCCGCAGAATTGCAATCCAGCGGTACAGATTGAGCAGACTCGCCAGCGAGCCGGCCAGGTAGGTGAATGCGGCCGCCTTGAGAATCTTGCGCGCATGCCACGACTGGTCAGGCGACAGATATCCACCACCGCTCAGCACCGGAAGCGCGCGTCCGAAACTGGCATTCCACTCCACCGGCAAGGTCACCAGGTGCACGAGGGTGCCGATGGCGATGGCACCGATGCCGGCGAACAGCATCACACCTCCCAGCAGCGGCGAGCGCGTTGCAATGGCCAGCATCGGCATCAGCATGATTGCGACACTGCCGAACTTTTCCGACACTCGCGCCACATTCACCAGCGCATGACGCAGCTTGAACCAGGGATATCCGGAAGCATGCTGCATGGCATGTCCCACCTCGTGGGCAGCGATGGTGATGGCAGTGAGCGATTTACCGTTGAAGTGATCCGGCGACAGGCGCACGGTGCGGGTCAGCGGATCATAATGATCCTGCCCCGGCTCGGCCTCTTCCACGCTGACGTTATCCAGCTTGAGTCCTTTTAACAGGTGAATCGCGAGTTCCCCGCCAGTGCCGGGGAAAATGTCGTTCGGAGTCCGGTATTTCTCCAGCACCCGATTCACCCAGATACTGGGCAGATAGATGAGTCCGGCCAGCAGCAGAACCGCGACGAGTATCAGTACGACGTGCATGTGCTCAGGAACATGCCCCGAGGAACTCGCGCCGTGCCACATCGAGCCGGTCATGGACCGCGGAGGTTTGCGTAGGACCGGCATCCGCCAGCAGGTCCTGCACGCAGGCCAGGCACTGCGCATGGTAAACCTCGAACGCCGCCTGCACCTTTTGCACCGACAGCGTCTGCTGGCTCGCCGGCGGTGCCACGCCTGCCGAAAGGCTCACATTTGCCGACCGTCGCAGCAGCCGTGAGCGGCCGCTGGCCTCGTGTGTGGCCGTCAGGGGACGATCTTTCACATACCACTCGCCTTCCAGCTCGAACCGCTGCCCCAGTGCAACCTGATGAAATTTCATTGCCTGTTCCTCCGCCGCTGTCCGGCGCGGCCTTCCTGGGTGGAATTCTAAACGGATTCATTTGCGCTTTGGGCCGCATGCTGCACAATACCAAAATGATTCACCTGTCGAGCAGCTGCGGTTTTGCCTGCCGGTCCGGCGCCGGACTGGCGTTACTGGTGTTCAGCTGCGCCATAACCGCAGCCACGGTCGAGAAACACATCGACCCCGAGACCGGATTGGCCAGCTGGAAAGCCACTCATCCCGACTTCAGCCTCGAACTCATTCAGGTGCTGCCGGATTACATCCGGGCGACCTACGCCACGCGCGGCCTGCCGAAAGCGGAGGCCGAACGCATCGCTTCATGGTGCGTGTTCGGCACCATCGTCCGCAACACCTCGGACACGCCGCTGTCATGGAACCTGGCGGACTGGCAGTATCGCAGCGCCGACGGCGAACCGGGACGGCCGAAACTGAAATCAGAATGGCTGGCGGAATGGCGTCAGGCCGGAATACCGTTCAAATGGACATTGCTGACCGATGAGCAGACTTTCCAGGTCGGCGACTGGTCGCAGGGTTTTACCACCTACGATCTGCAGCACGACGAAACATTCGACCTGACCTGGTCCTGGACCCGCGAGGGCAAAACCTCGACCGGCACTATAGAAGGAGTCCGCTGTGCACCGGATCGCTGATACCTCCAAGCTGTCTTACCTGTTATGCCTGTGCCTGTGCCTGTCTGCCGGCGCCCTGACGGCACAACCGCTGGGCCACACACTCACGCGGCTGGACAAGCCCTTTACGCCGGAAAATTTCGTGCTGAAGGATCTCGACGGCGAGACGCATGAACTGGCCGATTACCGCGGCAAAGTGGTGCTGGTCAATTTCTGGGGCACCTGGTGCCCGCCCTGCATCGAAGAAATGCCGTCCATGGAACGGCTGTACCAGACGCTCGGCGATCAGCCATTCACGGTTCTGGCGGTCAATCAGTGGGAGACCGAAGAACATGTCTTCCCGTTCATGGGCCAGCTGGAGGTCTACCCGAGCTTTCCGATCCTGTTCGACCCGACCAGCCGCATCGCCGAAGCTTTCGGGGTGAAAGGATTGCCATCTTCTTTTATCCTCGATCCCGAAGGCCGCGTGGTCTATGTCGCCCAGGGTGGCCGTAATTTCGATCATCCTGAGGTCGTGAAACTGATAACCGACCTGTTGCCGGCCACCACCACACCCTAGGCCAGGAGGCGCTTTCCAGCCAGCGTCGGCAGCTTGTCGGTGCGGGTTTCCAGTTTCAGGTAACTCACCAGACGGACACTGCCTTCGTGATGCAGAACCTCATGCACGCGGGTGACCGCGGCGAGAATATCCGCCAGTTCGCCCTCTATATTGGTGCCTGAGGCGTGGGTTTCGACAATAAAGTCGTATTCACCCAGTAATTCGATGACCCGGGCGATCTCCCGCCGCACCGAGACTCCGGTGCCGATCGGGACCACTTGAAATTCAGCGGTAGCGTACATATTAAGGACTCCTGACGTGAATGCAGAGGCGACTTTCCCACAAATATTGTGCCGGAAGAAGCCACTCTTCGAATCTCATACACATCTTACCCCCGTTTGCTATAATGCCGCGCCGCTGATTTCACAGGAAACCGGCGCCACGCAAGGATGTGGGACGTGGTCAGCAAGCCGCATTCAACCAATTGATCAACCGCAGAGTAATGTAATGACTGATTTATCGAACTACCGGAACATAGGAATTTTCGCCCACGTTGATGCCGGCAAAACAACGACCACGGAACGCATACTGAAGCTGACCGGCAAGATTCACAAAACCGGTGAAGTGCATGACGGTGAAAGCACCACCGACTTCATGGACCAGGAGCGCGAGCGCGGAATCACCATCCAGTCCGCCGCCACCTCCTGTGCCTGGGACGGTCACCGCCTGAACATCATCGATACGCCCGGCCACGTCGACTTCACCATCGAAGTGTACCGCTCGCTGAAAGTACTGGATGGCGGTATCGGCGTGTTCTGCGGCTCCGGCGGCGTGGAGCCCCAGTCCGAAACCAACTGGCGCTACGCCAATGATTCGGAAGTCGCACGCATCATCCTGGTCAACAAACTCGACCGCATGGGCGCGGATTTCTATCGCGTCGTGAAGCAGGTCAAGGACGTGCTGGGCGCGCAGCCGCTGGTGATGGTATTGCCCATCGGCATCGAGGAAAACTTCAGCGGCGTAGTCGATCTGCTGACGCGCAAGGCCTGGATATGGGATGCCAGCGGCGATCCGATGAACTATGAAATCATCGATCCGCCAGCCGACATGGCCGACCTGGTTGAAGAATGGCGCGAAAAACTTCTGGAAACCGCCGTCGAGCAGGACGATGCGATGCTGGAGCGTTACCTGGAAGGTGACGAGCCCTCTATCGACGAAATCAAGTCCTGCATTCGCAAGGGCACCATTGCCCTGGACTTTTTCCCGACTTACTGCGGTTCGGCCTTCAAGAATAAGGGTATTCAGCTGGTGTTGAATGCAGTGGTGGATTACCTGCCCAACCCGACCGAAGTCACTCCGCAGCCGGAAGTGGATCTGGAAGGTAATGAGACCGGCAATTTCGCGATTGTCGATCCGGACAAACCGCTGCGCGCACTGGCGTTTAAGATCATGGACGACCGGTTCGGTGCGCTTACCTTTATCCGAGTCTATTCCGGTCGGCTGGAAAAGGGCTCGACAGTGCTCAATACCTTTACCGGGAAAACCGAGCGTATCGGCCGTATCGTGGAAATGCACGCCGACTCACGCGAGGAACTCGACAGTGCACAGGCCGGTGACATCGTTGCCGTACTGGGGATGAAGAATGTGCAGACCGGTCACACACTCTGTGATCCCAAGGATCCTGCCACGCTGGAGCCCATGGTGTTCCCGGATCCGGTCATTTCGATTGCAGTGGCGCCCAAAGACAAGACTGCTTCTGAGAAGCTGGGTGTCGCTATCGGCAAGATGGTCAAGGAAGATCCTTCCTTCCGGGTCGAGACCGATGAAGACAGCGGCGAAACCATTCTCAAGGGCATGGGCGAGCTGCATCTCGACATCAAGGTCGACATCCTCAAGCGCACGCACGGCGTGGAAGTGACGGTCGGCAAACCACAGGTAGCTTACCGCGAGACTATTACGCAGCGCGTCGAAGACAGCTATACGCACAAGAAACAGACCGGCGGTTCCGGACAATACGCCAAAATTGATTACATCATCGAACCGGGTGAAGCCGGCAGCGGTTATGTATTCGAATCGGCGGTCACCGGTGGTACCGTGCCGCGTGAGTTCTGGCCGGCCGTGGATAAAGGCTTCAAAAAGAGCAAGGACGTTGGTGTCCTCGCCGGTTATCCGTGTCTGGATTTCAAGGTCACGCTGATCGACGGCGGTTATCACCCGGTCGACTCCTCGGCTGTCGCCTATGAACTGGCAGCCGGCGCCGCCTACCGACAGAGCATGTCGAAAGCGGGCCCGCAGTTGATGGAACCGATCATGAAAGTCGATGTATTCACGCCCGAAGATCACGTGGGTGACGTCATTGGCGATCTCAACCGCCGCCGTGGCATGATCAAGTCCCAGGAACCGGGTGCGACCAATGTGCGCATCAAGGCGGAATGTCCGCTGAGCGAAATGTTCGGCTACATCGGCGACCTGCGCACCATGACCTCCGGCCGTGGCCAGTTCTCGATGGAATTCCTGCACTACATGCAGTGCCCGAAAAACGTGGCGGATGTCGTCATCAAGGAAGCCCTGGAGCGCTCTGGCAAGAAGTAATTGCACAGCATCGCTGGCAGACATTAAACGGCCCGCAGAGGGCCGTTTTTTTATGTCCTCCGGCATCGCGATGCGCAAAGCACCGCGGCAATCTCTTGTGGCGAATGACGCATCAGCTACAGATATTCCGTTGCTTTTACTGACTCTTCTCCCTACGATAGTGCGCAGTCGCAGAAGCATCCTTCGGCTGTCGCACGACGACACCGCACTTGCCCACAGCGCAAGCATTGATAACCAGAAAAGTAGTGCAGTGATGATGTTTATGAGCAGGTTGTTGTATCGGACACTGACAGGTGCCTCGATTGCCCGACGGTCGAATATCTCTCTTCTTCTATTGTTCCCGCTGGCGATTGCATCACCGGTACAGGCATCGGAGCCGGACGCTCCATTGTTATCGGAAGCTGTTTTCCTGAACGAACTGCCGGTAGTGCTTTCGGCCTCGCGCCTGCCCCAGTCGATAGCCGACGCGCCTGTCGCCACCAGCATCATCGACCGGCAGATGATTCTGGCTTCCGGTTTTACCGAAATCCCGGACCTGCTGCGGCTGGCGCCAGGTTTTATCGTCAACTACAACGACGGCCACACCCAGGCGGTTGGTTATCACCTGCTGGCGGATAATTTTTCACGCCAGATGCAGGTGCTGGTGGATGGCCGCTCGGTTTACGAACCGGCGCTCGGCGGTGTGTCCTGGACGGACCTGCCGTTGACCATCGATGACATTGAACGCATCGAAGTGATCCGCGGCCCCAACGCCGCAAGCTACGGCGCCAATTCCTTTACCGCTGTGATCAATATCATCACCCGGCACGCCGTGCTTGATCGAGGCACTTTGCTGAAGACCAATGTCGGCAGCAATGGTTTGCGCGAAGGCTTCCTGCGCCACGGCGGCAATCATGAACGACTCGACTTCCGCGTCACCGCTGCCTGGCGTGAAGACGATGGTTTCGACGAACGCCATGATTACCGGGAAGTGGCGCTGATCACGCTGCGCGGCGATTACCAGATCGACATCGACGACTCGCTGATGCTGCAGCTCGGCCACAACAGCGGACCCAAGGGCGAAGACAATGTCTTCGACGAGCTGATACCGGACCATCAGAAACGCACCTACAGTCAGTTCCAGCAACTGCGCTGGACCCGCTCGTTGTCGGGCGAGGAGGAATTCTCACTGCAGCTGTATCACAACCAGAACAAGACTATCGACGAGTACGAAACCTCGCCTATGGCCGCTCTGGGCGGCGCGCAACTGATCATGGATGAACGTCTGACCAGTGATCGCTACGATGCCGAAATCCAGCAGATCCTGACGCCGGCAGCATCGTTGCGGCTGGTATGGGGACTGGGTGCACGCCGCGATACAGTCAACGGGCCGCTGTTCTTCAACACCCGGCAGGACGTCGAAAATGATTCGTGGCGGGTGTTCAGCAATGCCGAGTATCATCTGTCGCCAGGCACGCTGCTGAACGCAGGTGTAATGTATGAAGACAGCGACACCGGCGGCACCCATACCTCACCACGCCTTTCCATCAATCAGCGCCTGCACAGGAACCACACGCTGCGGCTGACGCACTCGCGCGCCTACCGCGACCCGTTCCTGTTCGAAGAGTCGCCCGACTACCGTCTGCAGGTGCCGATTCCTGCCAATGTATTGCTGTTCGACGCCGGCGACATCAAATCTGAACGGATCACCTCCTGGGCGCTCGGTTATATCGGAAATTTCCCCGCTGTTCACACCACCCTGGACGCCAGGCTGTTTTACGACGACCTGGACGACCTGATTACCTTTGAACGCACCGCCTATGCCGAAGGCCTTGGCGGAACCGCCCAGTTCTTCGACAATGCGGGCAAGGCGCGCATCAAGGGCATCGAGCTGTCGGCGCAATACCAGCCCGGCAACGGCAATCGTATCAACATCAGTTATACCCACCAGGCAATCAAGTCCGGCACCGGCGATCGACAGTATGACAATGCCGGACCCTCGGACATGTTGAATCTGCTGGGGATCCATGAGTTCGGGCGCGGGTACAGCGCCAGCCTCGGCTTTTATTACCTGTCGAAAATGAAACAGCTGGAGACCAATGACATCCGCGGCGAACAGAAGCGCGTCGACATTCGCCTGGCGCGGGACATCAGCACTGCGAAACGCGATTACAGCCTGGCGCTGGTGGTGCAGAACCTGTTCGATGATGAACAGGAAACCCGCCTGAGAAATATCATCGATCGACGTGCCTATGGCTCGGTTTCCATAAACTTCAAATAGACGCGGCATGCGACGCCAGGGCCAGACATTTCACCTGCAACAGCTGCTGCGACTGGCGGTCGCCATGCTGCTGCTGAGCGGCCCGGCCGGCACGCTGGCCGAAACAGTCCGGGTGCTGTTCGTAAGCAGCCACACTTCTTCGCCTTACCTCAAGTTCATCGAGCAGGCGCAACAGGCATTGCAGACCGGCAATCCAGTTCGAACGACTACGACCACACTGAGCGCCGAAGCACTCGCCGCTGATGAGACCGGGAGCTTGTCCGGCTACGACCTGGTGGTGGCACTGGGCATCCAGGCCGCCCGGGCGGTACGCCATCAACAGCCCGATGCGCCGGTGCTCTATGCGCTGATCCCGCAGGCCAGCTGGCAACAGCTTCAGCAAAGCGGCGAGTTGCATTGCCCGGAGCAACGTTGCAGTGCTGTGTTTATCGATCAGCCCCTGCCGCGCCTGCTCAGCATCATCAGCACTGCGTTTGGAAAACCGACACGCATTGGCGTGCTGCTGGGGCCGACATCGGCGCAACAGCACGAGGAGCTCAGCAGACTGGCTGCCAGTCACAAAATGACTCTCGTCACTGAGCAGGTAAGCGACCAGGCTGACCTGCTACCCGCACTCGATCGCCTGCTGGAAAACTCGGACCTGCTGCTGGCGGTTGCCGACCCGCTGATTTATAACAGCCGCACGACTCGAAGCCTGTTGCTGACCACCTACCGCTATCGGGTTCCAATGCTGGCTTACTCACGCGCCTTCGTCGAGGCAGGCGCCGCGCTCGCGGTTTATTCAACACCCCGACAAATCGGCCGGCAGAGTGCCGACATCATCGCGACCTGGTTGAAAAACCCCCAGGCCGGTCTGCCCGCTCCCCAATATCCAAGCAACTACAGGGTGCGCATCAATTCACGTGTCGCTGATTCACTGCGACTGGACCTGGCGCGCAACCCCGACCTCCTGTCGATAATAAGGAAAGCTGACAATGAACCGGCTGACGATACAGAATAAACTTTTCCTGGTAACTCTGCTGCCGCTGACGCTGACCGCGCTGCTGCTGTCATCATTCTTCATCTCACACCAGATCAGCGACATCGAAGCAGCGCTGGATACCAAGGGCCAGTCGATCGCCAACCTGCTTGCACCGGCGAGTGAGTATGCGGTGCTGTCGGGCAACGAAACAGCGCTCACCAGGCTCATTTACGCATCAGCTCAGGACCCCGATGTAATGGCGATTCTGATTGCGGATGAAAAGGATTCCGCCATCGCACATACCGGGTCCTCCGACTCAGCACGTCTGCAACAGATTATTCATGCCGATGACAGCGACCTGTACAAAAATTTTCAGGCGCCGATTTTGTACGCGCGCCTGACGGTTGACGATTATGCCGCCGGCCCGGCAACTGGCGTATCCAGCAGGCTGAAACCGGAACAGATCGGGAGTGTACGTGTCATCGTGACGCGCGAGCATGCTATCGCGGCGCAGACCAGCGCCTTGATCAATGGCCTGTTGATCACGGCTGTCGCGATTCTGCTGACTGCCTGGTTTGCTGCACTGCTGGCACGGAGTGTCACCATGTCCCTGCGCTCGCTCACCGCGATTACCAGTGCCATTCGCGACGGCCAGCTGGATCGGCGCATTCCCGTTGATGCGGGCGGAGAAATCGGCGTACTCCAGGAAGGCATCAATGCAATGGCCGCAGCACTTGAACAGGCGCGCGAGCGCGACCGGGAACGCGCCAATGACGAACTGTTCATTGAAAAGGTCAAGGCTCAGATTACGCTGGAAGCGCTGGGTGAAGGTGTTATAACAACGGACGCTACGGGCGTCATCACCTATCTCAATCCGGCTGCGGAGAAACTTACCGGCTGGTCATTTTTCAGCGCCCGGCGACGGCCCCTGCATGAAGTCTTTCGAATTATTTCCTCGAATTCCAGGGTTCCACTCGAATACCCGATGCTTGAATGCATCAAGGATGGCACCACCATCCATCACGATTTTCTTCTGACTCTGACCCGGCACGACGGCAAGGAATTCATCATCCAGGATACCGCTACACCGATTCGCGACAGTCATGAAGAAATTATCGGCATGGTTCTGGTGTTTCACGATTTCTCCAAACTGCATCACATGTCCGAGCGGCTTGCCTGGCAGGCCTCGCACGATGACCTCACCGGGCTGGCGAACCGCCGCGAATTCGAGGCGCAACTGTCGAAGGCCCTCATCGAGGCCAACAACAATGCCACAGAACATGCACTTTGCTACATCGATCTCGATCAGTTCAAAATCGTCAATGACACCTGCGGACACCAGGCCGGTGATGAACTGCTCAAGCAGCTCACGATTCAGATCGGCGGGAAGATACGCAAGCATGATATCTTCGCGCGTCTTGGCGGGGATGAGTTCGGTATCATCCTGAAGGACTGCGGACTGGACAGCGCGAAGCTGCTGGCGACCAGCATCAAGGACAGCACCAGCGCGTTCCGTTTCACCTGGGGCCAACATGTGTTCGAGGTCGGCGCCAGCATCGGTCTGGTGCCAATTACTCACGGGCACGCCACCGTCAGCGATCTGCTGATGACCGCGGACTCTGCCTGCTATATCGCCAAGGACAAAGGCCGCAACCGGGTTCACGTCTATGAACCGACTGACGAGGACATCGTTCAGCGTAGCGGCGATTTGCAATGGTTGCAGACGCTCAGCAAGGGTATAGAAGCGGATCGTTTCGTGCTGTTCAGTCAGTTGATTGCGCCCGTCGACGAATCGCAGGGGCTGTACCGGCAGCATGAAATTCTCATCCGCATGCGCGACAACGAGCGCGGACTGATCCAGCCCAAACTGTTTATCCCTGCCGCCGAACGCTACCAGCTGATGCCGGCTATCGACAAATGGGTGATCCGCAACACCTTCGCCGCGCTAAAAACCGCCGAACTGGATGCTGCCTCTGGCTGCATCGGATTCAGTCTCAATCTGTCTGCCCAGTCACTGACCGACAACAGCTTTTTCGATTATGTGATCGAACAGTTCGCGGCTACAGAGCTTGATCCGGCATTGATCACTTTCGAGATCACAGAGACCGCCGCCATCGGAAATCTTACCCGAGCCGTTGAAGTCATAGACAACCTCAAGGAACTTGGCTGCCATTTTTCGCTGGATGATTTCGGCAGCGGCCTGAGTTCATTCGCCTACCTGAGCAACCTGCCGGTCGATTACATCAAGATCGACGGCCATTTCGTGTGCGACATGGTGAAGAACCCGGTGAGTCGCTCCATCGTGGAATCGATCGCCCAGATCGGTCGCGTCATGGGTCTGAAAACGATTGCCGAGTTTGTGGAAAATGACGACATCCTCGCCGAAGTCCGCGACTGCGGAATCGACTTCGTGCAGGGATACGGCATCGAACGTCCGCGCCCCCTGCTGGACGTGCTGGCAGAAATCAGAACCGAACAGATGCAGTGAAGGCGCTATTCACCGCGACCGCTGAAGGCGAGCATATCTCCCAGATTATCGTCCAGTCGAAGGAGATCGCGGCGCACGCGCCCGTGATAGCGTTCGGCGGCTGCTTGCGCCACCGCGACTATCGGCTTTCCTAACCAGCCGGGGACCGGTTCCTGGCGTCTGGAAAAAAAGCGCCGCAGGATGCCGCCGTAAAAGTCGACAATAAAATCGTCTTCGAGCGACACGATCGTCTGATAACTGCCGGGATCACCCTGCCGGCCGCCGCGTCCGAATAACTGCCGGTCGATACGTCGCGCCTCGTGCCGTTCAGTCGCCAGAACATGCAGGCCGCCGCGCCCGGCGATATCGGATGCGAGCCGAATATCGGTGCCGCGTCCGGCCATGTTGGTCGCAACGGTAATCCGCCCCGCCTCTCCTGCCTGCGCGATGATCTGGGCTTCCTCCTGATCCTGACGGGCGTTGAGCACCTGGTGCGGGAGTCCGGCAGCTTTCAGCAGGTTGCTCAGGTATTCGGAGGTGGCGACTGACTTTGTCCCGATCAACACCGGACGCTGTTTGTCGTGCATCTCCTGTATACAGGCCAGGATCTTCTGCCATTTCAATTCAGCGGAACCATAAACCAGATCCGGCAGGTGTTGCCGGCGCATCGGCCTGTTGGTCGGGATACGCACCACGTTCAAACGATAAACCGACCAGAGTTCGCGCGTCACTTCGTGCGCGGTTCCGGTCATGCCGGCAAGCCGCAGATAACGGCGGAAGAATTTCTGATAGCTGATCCGGGCCAGGGTTTCCTGGCGTCCGCTGATCGCACAGCCTTCCTTGGTTTCGATCATCTGGTGCAGGCCGCGCTCCCAGGTACGATCCGCCATCACGCGCCCGGAGTACTCGTCGATAATCTGCACTTTCCCGTCTCGGACCAGATAGTGCTTGTCGACCTCATACAGGTGCAATGCCGACAGCGCCTGACGGACCAGTTCCTCGCGCCGCTTCACGCCGGTCCATATCCCGTTCATACCGCGGGTATGGTGGCGTATCTGGGCGCGTCCCAGATCGGTCAGATCGACGCGCCGGTCGCGTGCCGCAATCGTGAAATCGCGCGGCTTGCCCAGCTTGCGCGCGATCCGGATCGCCTCGCGATACGTCGCCTCCTCCTGCTCCATTTTTTGCGAGTTCGAAATCACCAGCGGCGTGCGCGCTTCGTCGATCAGCACACTGTCGGCCTCATCCACGATTGCGAAACACAGGCCGCGCATCAGCAAGCGACTGGTACGCGGCCGCGCCTTGTACAGACTTTCGAGTTGCAGGTGCAGCGGACGGCTTTCCTGGTCGAGCAACAGCCGGTCCTTGAGATAATCGAACGCCAGCTGTTTGTTGGTGCAATAGGTAATGTCACAGGCGTAGGCGGCACGCCGCTGTTGCAGGTTCATGCCTTCGGTAATGGTTCCCACAGTCAGACCCAGCGCATGATAAACAGGGCGCATCCACTGCGCGTCACGGGCTACCAGGAAATCATTCACCGTGACAATGTGTACCGGGATGCCGGCCAGCGCAGCGGTAGACGCGGGCAAGGTCGCGCTAAGGGTCTTGCCCTCCCCGGTTTCCATCTCCGCGATCATGCCCTGCAGCATCACCCAGCCACCATATAACTGCACATCATGATGGCGCATGCCCAGCCGCCGCGAAGTGATTTCGCGGATCAGTGCGAACGACTCATTCACCAGCTCGTCGCGAAGCCCTTCGCCATACAGGCGTTTGCGCAGCGGGGCGATCCTGGCTTTCAATGCTTCTTCATCCAGCGCATCCAGACCGGCGGCATGAGTATTCACCGCCGCAACCAGGCCCTGGTGACGGGGATTGCGCCCGTGCACATATTGCCGCAGCAAACCGACCGCACCGGCTGCCGCCTGATCCAGCCAGCTGTCGCGCAGGTCTTCGCGCTGCGGGTAAGCGCCAATCGCGCTACCGGGTCGTAACAGCGCGGCGCTAGACACCGAAGCGTCTCAGGAACAGTTGCCGCAGGGCGCGCCAGGCCTGCATGCCCAGCGGTTCATAGCCATGATCGAAACGCACATACATGCGTGAACCCAGGTAGCTGTTGCGCGCCTCCGGCGGCAGCGATACCTCGACTTCGAAAATGCGCTGCAAGGTGGTACGGCCTTCGCGATCAGAGGGATCGACCGCGAACGGTCCGCCACCCAGCGAACCCAGCGCCGCGGTCGGCAGCTGATGGGTTCCGCCCGGCACTTCCCGTGTCACGGTCGATGACCAGGATGTGGTGTTCCAGCCGGTCGAGCGCACATCCACCTTGCGGGTACGGTCGCGTACCAGGCCGATGTCATCCTGGGCAACCGCGGCGCGCACCCTGGTGTGGTCATCCGGACTGGTGACAAACGCCAGCACCTGACCCTTCTGCACAAAGCGATCGATCAGATCCTGTTCGCGCGGCACCACGAAAATACCGTCGCGGGGACTGCGTATCGTCAACGATTCGTTGAGTTCGCGTGCCCGGGCGAGATCCTCAGCGACTGTATTGAGTTCCTCGCGAATGATATCGGCCTGCACCCGATCCTGAGTTCTGGCCGCCATCAGCTGGACTTCAAGCTGTTTCTTCTGCGCCTCCAGTATCTGGACGCGCGCTTCCGAAAACGGATCGCGGGTCTCGACGATCGCCTGGTCCTGCTGCACCGCGCTGTTATCCGGCACCAGCAGTTTGACGATAAAACCGTCCGCCGCGGCGCGGACCTGGGATTTTTCCGACGGCCAGGTCACGCCCTCGGCGCGCGTCCACAGCGGCGCGGGCAACACGAACAGCAGTCCAAAGACCGTCGCCCCGATCAATGCCGCAACACCCAGCGAACGGCCCCTGTTACGCCGCATGCGCGGACTTTTGAATAAAAATCCCATAGTCTTACCCATCGGTATTATTGCCTGTGTCACAGTTGCCCAGAGCGCCAGCGCGACGCCGATGGCGAAAAATTTTCCGCCGATATACAGGATGATCACGAACATGATGAACATGCGGTAGAGGAAAGCCGCAATACCATAAAGCACGAACCAGACCCGCTCCCCGGGCGTATCAGCCGGTGATGTTGCATCGCGCACGCCGAACAGATAACGCTGCGCCAGATAACCCAGATACTTGTTGGACCGGCTGCCGAGATTCGGAATCTCCAGAGCATCGGCGAGCACGTAGTAGCCATCGAAACGCAGCAGCGGATTGCCGTTGAACAACAGCGTCGAGATGCCGCTGATCAGCATCACGTTATAAGCCACCGCATGCACCGCGCCCGGCTCCACGATCAGCCACACAAACAGCGCCAGCGCACCGAGGAACAGTTCCACGGCAATGCCTGCCGCGCCCACCAGCATGCGCCGGCGCTTGTCGCGGAAACCCCAGGCGGAGGATACGTCGACATAGGGAACCGGCATCAACACCAGGAACATGATGCCGATTTCATGAACTTCGCCGCCCGACATTTTTGCCGTGTAGGCGTGACCGAGTTCGTGCAGCGCCTTGACGATCGGGTACACCAGCCACAGCAGGATCAGGTTCTGCGGCGTCAGCGCACGGTCGATGATGTTTTCGGTGAGATCGCTCCAGTGCACGGCGGCAAGCACCATGCCGGTCAGCACCACGAGCAGCCATAACACCGCTGTATAGCGATTCAGAAACAGTCGTGCGAACGGCAGGGTGCGCTCCAGAAAGCGTTCCGGATCGAGCAACGGAATGCGTATCGCCAGCGGCGTCCACAGGCGTTGCCTGAGCTTCATGCGCTCGTGGCACTGATAGCGCCGGAACAGTTCGCGGCTGTCGGGTGTCACATTGCAGATCAGGGCGTCGGCGGCGTGCAACTGCCCCAGCAGACGAATCACTTCGTCCTGGGTCGGAGCCTGATCGCCGGCCTCCAGATTGATGCCGTCCCAGAGTTCCTGCACGCTGAGTTTGCCGTCCATCAGACCGATGAAGCGATAAGCGGCGGGCGAGAACCGGTGCGAACGACCCGCGGCATGATCCTGCAGAATGAACCAGATCCGGCCACGGTAATCGTGACGGTGAATCTGGGCGTGGCTGCGCAGCCGCGGCTTCAGATCAGCAACGCGGTACCAGGAGGGACTGAAAAGTGAATCGGCCATCGCGCAAGCGCTTTACGGCCACCACGACCAGAAAAACATGCGTAGCCAGTGGGTGATCTTGTGCGTCCAGATCCACACCAGCTTGCGCTCCTCGATATTGATTTTGCCGGCGCCTTCCATGCCCGGCCGCAACATCGACGGGATCTCGCCATCCAGCCGCGCCTCGACACGAAAAAAGTTGCGGCCTTCTTCGGCCGTGGACAGCGGCGTAATGCGTTCTACGGTGATGGGCAAGCGTTCTTCCGCGGCACTGGCCAGCGCCAGGTGGCCGGTCTGCTGCTCCATAACGTCATCGATATCGCGTTCGTCGACTTCCAGAATTACCCGGTACGAGTTCAGCGGCGCCAGCTCAAACAGAATGTCACCGCGTTCCACCGGCGAGCCGAGCGACTGGCTGAGATCGCCGGATACCACGAAGCTGTCGAAAGGCGCAGTCACGCGCGTGCGATCGAGCTGTTCATCCAGCAGCGCGATTTCCGCCTCCGCCTGCTCGACCTGGGCACTGAGGATGCGCGCTTTGGCGCGATCGTGTCCGGCCACTGCCTCGCTGTACTCGCGGCTGCTCTGCAATTTCTGGCTGGCCCACTTCAGACGTTCCAGGCGCAGATCGCGATCGTCCAGCGAGAACAGGATATCGCCCGCCTCGACGATATCGCCGGCACGCACAGTGGCGTCCACGACATAACCGGCGACCGGTACCGCCACCGCGCGTTGCACTGTGCCCTCCAGTCGCGCATCGGCGGTGACGCGGTAATCACCTTCAGCAAAGGTGAAAAACAACACCAGTGCGACGATGGAGAAGCTGGCGAGTTTCAATCCGGTATGCCGCGGACCAATCAATTTTTTCACCTGGGCACGCGCACTGTCCGCGGCCTTGCCGATCAGCCAGCGGTCGTCCTTGCGCTTGACGTCCAGCAGCGGCCCGAGCAGTGACGCGGTGTGTTCGCACAGTTGAATGGTGCGCGCATCAAACGGCTCGCCGGCAGGACGTTCCAGCACCATGGCGCCGAGCAGGCGTTCGCCTTCGGTCAATGGAATGGTGCAAATCGATTCGTCGCCCTGCTGTTTCGCCAGCTCTGCGTGCGACCGGGTTACCTGCAGCGCTCCGCCTTCCGGTGCCGGAAATACCACGGTGGCATGCTGATCAATCGACTCATCCATGGCCGCTTCGATAGCGCGAATGAGGTTGGCTTTTTTGCCGAACGAGGCGCTGTGCGACAGGGCCCTGACCTGCGAGTGCTTGCCACGCAAAAAACCGATGGCGACGCGTTCGCAGCCGAGAATGCCGGCAAGCTCGGTAGCCACGGCTGTGGCGGATGCCTGAAACCGGTCGTGATGAAGGCTGGTTGCGATCAGCTCCAGGACTGTGATCAGTCGATCCGCGGATGTGTATTTGTTGCGGTGAACATTGGTTTCCAGCCAGCCGGCGCCCCACTCGAGCTGTTCCGTCACCTGCTTCAGTTTCGCGTCCGACAGATGTTCCACTTCGATCGCCACTGCACCGCAGATCTGCCCGTCGACCACCAGTGGGTGGGCAATGGCATGCGAGGCTGGCGACTTTGCGACACCAGGCTTGCTACCCTTCACGACCGCATGCCGCTTGCTGATAGCCTCTTCAATCGCCGCGGCCAGCTCCGGGCTTCGCAGGGCACCCTGCGGCCAGACTGCCGTCGGCGCAAAGGGGCCCTGGTCCGGAGTTCCGAGCAGCACCGCGCCATACCGCACCTCGGCATCGATCAGGCGCGCCTGAATCTCCAGCCAGGCCGCGCTGAAGGCCCTGACATCGCGGGACGCCCGAAGCTGTGCCCAGGGATCATTTTCGGAAGTCTCGGTGAAAATCACCGGCTGGTTCTCTATGCCGCCAGCCTCGTTATTAGTTGTCATTATCTGCCCTGCCGATCGTTCGATCGCGATCTTCCGGCAAAATCTACCATATTTGGGGTCAGAGTAAAAACTCTCCTGTGCTCGGGCCGGGCTTCCGCGCTGTAGTCCTGCGGCCCGTCAATGCTTCCACTTGCCGCTTGAAACTGTTATTGCCCAGCGCCAGCCCTTTGTTGGTGGCGTCGCGAATTTCTCCGATCAACGCATCATCCATAGGCATCATGAACAGTGACCGGTAAGCTGCGAGGCGTTCTCGCTCGGAGTGCCCAAGCTGCAGGTATGCCTGATGAGGTTTCCATAACTTCGCGATTTTTCCGAGACCGTTACAGCGATAGCTCGACCACGCGTAATCACCAGGCGCGGCCACCATATTCGCTCTGACTGGATTTAACTCGATGTATCGCTGGCAGGTCAGAAGATAGTTCTCCCGATCCACGATACAGGATCTGAAACGTCCCTCCCACAGAGTTCCCGAGCGTTGGTGCCTGTGATTGAAGTAGCGCACATAATGACGCCCAAGATGCTGCATCATGTGCGATATCCCGCCTTCCTGATGTGGCGTGGCAAGAATATGGACATGATTGGTCATGAAAACCCAGGCGTGGATCGCGACCTGATATTTTTCTGACGATTCGTACAGCCAGTGCGCATAGGCTGCGTAATCCTGATCTGTCCTGAAGCAGATCTGGCGATTATTTCCGCGCTGAATGATGTGCTGGGGAATCCCCGGCAGGCAAATCCGTGTTAAACGCGCCATCAGTTCGTCCTTGAGCTGAGACTTGTTGCTGAATCCTATCACCGCGTTTCGAGTCGTGATAGTTTTTACTCTGACCCCAAAATGCTACCGCATTGTCGAGGGACAGCTTTTTCGCCAGATGCGCCGGGAGCTGCTCCAGCCACTGCCGATGAAAGTCGACGAAGCGCCCATATTCCTGCCAGCCGGTATCGGCCTGATCCCAGCTGTCGAGATTATCCACCGGCCAGACCGGATCGGAACCCAGCATAAAACGTGTCGGGAATGTTTCGATCAGTTTGCGCCATTCCGGAAGCAGCACATTGTTTCTATCGACAATGGGATTGTTAAGGAAGCGCCACGGGTCGCGTGCCGACAATTCAGCCCACAGATTGGGGCAGCGGGTCATTACGCCGGCAACTTGCTCCGGCGGGAGAATCGCGCCGGCGTGCGCCCACAAAAAACGCACATCCGGATAAGCTTCACATATGCCGAGCATGTAGTCAGGCCGGCTCATCTCAGTATGTAACATCATCGGAACATCGAACTCTGCCGCAGTCTCTGCCAGTCCGGCAATCACCGCACTCCCCCAGTGCGGGGTAAACCCGCCGATCAGGTGCAGTTCGCCAATACCCTGATACGCGCCGGACCCAATCGCCTGCCGCGCACGCTCAACGACAGCTTTGTTATACGCCCACGAAGACCAGTCGCCGGACGTACGATAGGGACTCCAGATCGGCACGATCCGATCCGGCGCCAGCCGTTCAAGCCGCAGTGCATATTCAGCCGGTGTGCCAATGACAACCGCCAGCGCGATATCGTTGTCGATCAGTATGTCGACAGCCTGCTGCGGTGTCGTGACATCTTCCTGACTCCACTTGAAGTGGACGTGGACATCCGCCAGCGGCGGCGCGCACCAGGCTGGCGGGGGTGCGAAGGTGAGTGTGGCGAGGATGAGAGGGAGAATCCGCGTCATGGTGCGGATTATTTTACATGATTTGGGGATTGTGAAGTGCGGGGGTTTTTACTCTGACCCCGAATTCCCAGGAGAGAACATGACCCTGCAATTCATTCAGATACCCGTCTATTGGGAAACCGATGAAGCCCATACCATCATCGCGTTTCTCGAACAGTTGCACCAGATACTGCTCGACCGCTACGGTGATCGTATTGCCGAGCAGATGCGCACCCAATCGCGTACCCGCCAGGTCGACTTCATCGAGGAGGGGGATTTCTAAGCAAAGACATCAACAACCTGGGCGGTCATAACCGCCAACCAAAAACGGCCTGCCCGGGTTACAAACCCGGCGGGCCGTTCGCGTCGGAAAACAAGATCAGGATGAATTAAATCAGGCTGCCTGCGCCGTCGGCGCTATGACGGAAAATGGCACAAAAGACGATCGGAATTCGGCTGACTCAAAAAATCGTATGATCAGAATATGGAAAATCAGCAAAATCCTGACTAGATCGTACGATGAACAAAGTGGGAAAAAGTATGATGATAAAAAGGTACGCTACAGGCAACACCGTCACCGTCATCGTCGGGCAGGAACACCGCCAGCAGTTGCTCGTTGAGGTAGAAGTATTCCATCAGGATGGTGCCCTGCCCGTCTGACTCGACCCGCAGGCTGCCGTCGCTGCCATAGAGGAAGTGCCGGTCATCGGTGGCCGTGGCGGTGGTCTTGCTGACGCGCTGCCCGAGACCGTTGTAGGCGAAGCCGGCTTTGAGTGTCGCGAGCTCGGTGGCGGTGCTGAGACGGTGGTGCGGTGTGTAGCTGTAGGTCCAGTCGCCCTGGTTCAGGGTGTTACCGGCAAGATCCAGCAGGACATCGCTGGCGCCCAGGGTGTCGAGCCGGTTGCTGTTGGGTGCATAGGCTGCATCGGTGATTACGCT
>JAVVEV010000001.1:0-173820 GCA_032251035.1 Thiogranum sp.
CGAAAAGCTGCAATCCAGCGTGCCGAGCACTGTATGAGCGAATGAAAGCCGCAGGCAAACCGCCTAAAGTGATCAATATCGCCATTGCCCATAAACTGTTGAGACAGGCCTTTGCGGTGGCTATGACAAACAGACCTTTTTCAGCGGAAATGGCTTGACCTTAAGCACAGTTCATTGCGAGGCGCGTTAGCGCCGCGGCAATCTCCTGAAGGATCCATCGCGCCATTGCGCGAAGGCCATCGGCAGGTGTACGCGACCTCTTACTGTGCCGGCCGCGCGGCATTCACTTCAATCACCAGCATCGGCGGACTGACTATCTGTACCTGCGCCCGCGCCGCGTGCAGCGCATCGATCAGTATTTCCAGTTCCTGCAGGCCATTGACTCTGGCCATCTGCGCCAGCAGTTCGGGTCCGCCACGGACATCCAGCTGTTCAAGGTCGGAGCTCGATGCGCGCGGATGCAGCGCGCGGAACAGCGCATGGTTATAGTCTGCGGGCAGCACGACTTCGATGCGTTCCGTCACTTCCAGCATTTCCGGTATCGCCGCAACAGTTTCATGGCCATGCCAGGTCAGGGCGACCAGTGGTCGCTTCTCCATCAGGCGTTCCGCCGCGCCGCCGTCGACATAGCGATCGATGTCCAGCCGGAAAAAATCAGGAAACCGGCTCGATGTTCCCTGACTTCATCACTTGTCCCGGACGAATATTCGGTTCCAGGTGTTATTGTGCTCATGCTTGCCTCCTAGCCTTTGGATGATTCAACGTCCAGTTTGACCGCTATGAATTCTTTCAGATCTTTCAGTGAAATGACCCCCACCAGCCGGTCCTGATCGACAACCATGTAGCGGCTTCCTGCATCGGCCTGGGCCATGCCGGCCAGCAACTTGCTCGCATCGGTATCGGGGGAAACGGTGTTGGCGGGCGAGCAGTGGTCGGCCAGCTCTCCCACGGTCTTCTGTGACCACTGGTCGCGCGGTACCTTTTTTATGTCACGGGTGGTAATGCAGCCGAGCAGGCGGGAGTCCTCGGCGATGGGGAACATTTTGAAGTGGTGCTGATAGACGTAGTCATCGAGCCAGCGCTGCACAGTCGTGTCGGGCGGCACCGTAACCGGATTGCTGTTCATGAAATCCCGCACCGGTTTTTCATGCAGAATCTGGCGAACCAGTAACTGCTGATAAGAACCTTTGGCAGCAGCGCGCAAGAAGGCCCCGATGAGCAGCCACCACATGCCGCCGATGAAATTGCCCTGGATGAAAGCCAAACCGCCAAGCAGCATCAGCGCCAGACCGAATCCGGCACCCATTTGACTGGCGATCCAGGTGGCGCGCCGGAGGTCCTTTTTCCACTGCCATAGCGCTGCCCGCAACATACGGCCGCCATCCAGCGGAAAGGCCGGCACCAGATTAAAAATCGCCAGAATCAGATTCACCAGTGCAAGGTAATAACTGACGCCGATAATCGGGACAGCCCACTCCTGGGCGGTCGCCAGTTGCGCAAACTGGTATACCACTGCTGCCAGCACCAGACTTGCTATTGGACCGGCCACTGCCATCAGGAACTCGATTTTCGGGGTGACAGGTTCCTCTTCCATTTCCGCCACACCACCGAAAATGAACAGTGTGATGCCCCTGATAGGCAGCCCGTAATGTCGCGCGACCAGCGAGTGCGACAGTTCGTGGAAAACGATAGAGAACAGAATGCCGACAGCGCCTGATACACCCATCCACCAGTACGTGGATCCGGCCAGGCCGGGGTAGTCGATCGGGAAAAGTCCCGCCGCAAGGGTCCAGGTGATGAGCAGGCCGAGCAGTAACCAGGTCAGGTTGAGCTTGACTTCAAAACCGAAAATCCGGAACAGGCGATAACCCTTGATTCCGGTTGCGGTAGTGGGCTCGCGTTCGACCGGCAGGTTTGCGCCCATTGGGTCTCCTGTATGAACGAGGATGGAAGTCCAGATCAGCCTAGGCACCGGGTTCCGCAACTGCATTGAAAAAAATCAATGTCTTGCGAGGTTGAGATTTATCATTGACCGGCGTGGGCAAGGCGGTGAATATGAGGCCTGGAAAAAACAAAGACAACGAAAGGAGCTTCACCATGCAGATTGATTTCTATCTCGCGCCAATTCTTTCCCTGATTGCCGGCATTCTGATTCTGCTGGTGCCGCGGTTATTGAACTACATCGTGGCGATTTATCTGATCGTGATCGGGGTCACCGGGCTGCTGGGATATAGCCGGTTCTAGCGAAAACAGATGCGAAAGGTTATGCACAAGGTCATTTTTCCGATAGCAGTGCTGGCGCTGGTTTCCGCCTGCGCGACCTCACCGCTGGGTCGTTCGCAGCTGGCATTTTTTCCCGAAGAGCAGTTACAGGAAATGGGGCAGATGGCGTATGCCACCCTCAAGGAGGAGGGATCCGTGGCGACAGATCCGTCGGTGAACCAGTATGTAAGCTGCGTTGCCGAGCATATTATCCAGGTGCTGGAAAATGGCCAGAGGCAGTGGGAAGTCACGGTGTTCGCTGAGGATCAGGTCAATGCCTTTGCCTTGCCGGGTGGCAAGATCGGCGTCTATGCCGGTCTGCTGGATGTGGCGGAAAACCAGGCGCAACTGGCCACTGTCATCGCGCACGAAGTCGCACACGTGCTGGCCGACCACTCCAATGAACGTATGTCCACCAACTATGCCGCGCAGGCCGGCATGACTCTGGTCAATGCGGCGCTGGGCGGCCAGAGTCCCCAGGCACAACAGGCGATCATGGGTGTGCTGGGTGTCGGCGTTCAGGTCGGTGTCTTGCTGCCCTATAGCCGCACGCATGAGGAAGAAGCCGATCTGCTGGGCCTGGATCTGATGGCGAGGGCCGGTTTCGATCCCGCTGAATCGGTAGACCTGTGGCGCAACATGAGCCGGGCAGGCGGCCCGTCGCCACCGGAATTTCTCTCTACTCACCCGACCAGCGAGAGCCGGATCGAGGCGTTGCAGCAACGCCTGCCGCGTGCAAATGAACTCTATCGGGAGGCACGCCGCCAGGGACGCACGCCGCAATGTTCGCCATGACTATGAGAAACGCCTGCATCAGCTGACCTGCGCACGCGCCAGCCGGGCATAAATTATATGTTGGAAAGAACAGGCACAACCGGAGCGGTGCTGGGGGTGTTGCTGGGTCTGTTGCTCGGCTGCTCGGAGCCGGAACAGCAGGTTCCGCAGTTGCGCTGGTATGTATTCGATGAGCCATCGGGGTCATTTGCGCGCGCCGCACAGAACTGCGCCGAGGCTTCCGAGGGTCGTTATCGCATTGAACTCGTGGCGTTGCCGAGCGATGCCGACCAGCAGCGCGAGCAACTGGTGCGCCGTCTTGCGGCACGCGATACTGATATTGATCTGATCGGCATGGATGTGATCTGGACTGCCGAGTTTGCCGTGGCCGGCTGGATACTGCCATGGCAGGATGAAGTCGCGCGCAAGGCGCGCAGCGGCCGCCTCGACACTGCTATCGAAAGCGCCACCTATGAACAACGCCTGTGGGCGGCACCCTTCACCACCAATACGCAATTGCTCTGGTATCGCACCGATCGGGTCGCCGAAGCGCCCGCCACCTGGGATGAGATGCTTCGGGTTGCAGAACAGCTTGGGGAAAAAGGCACTATTCAGGCGCAGGGTGAGCGCTACGAGGGGCTTACGGTGCTGTTCGTGTCGCTCCTTGCATCGGCGGGCGGTTCGGTGCTGGAGCCGGACGGGCAGAGCGTGTCGCTTGAATCCGGTCCGGTGCGACGCGCCCTGTCGATCATGCATCGGTTTGCCAATTCACCGGCCGCCGACCCTTCGCTGGCAACCGCACGTGAAGATCAGGCACGCCTCGCCTTTGAATCCGGTAATGCGGCTTTTATGCTGAATTATACCTTCGTGTGGCCGAGCGCCCGGGCCAATGTTCCTGAACTCGCCGGGCACATGGGCTGGGCGCGTTGGCCGGCGGTGATCGAGGGCCGGCCGAGTCGCGTGACTATCGGTGGTATCAATATCGGTGTCGGGGCTCACAGCCGCCATCCGCAACTCGCTTTTGAGGCGGCCGCCTGCATTGCGGCTGAACCGAACCAGCGACTGGCGGCGACGCGCGGCGGACTGCCGCCAACTATCGCCGCGCTTTACGACGCCGCCGAAGTGCGCGAGGTGTTTCCGTTTGCCGATCTGCTGCGTGCGACACTGCGCGATGCGGTGCAGCGTCCGCAGACACCCCTGTATGCCGATGTTTCACTGGCCATCAATCACAGCCTGCATCCGATGCGCGATATCGATCCTGACCGCGATGTGCAGCGTCTGCGCGAGGCGGTAAAAAGGGCCTTGCGCTCGGAGGGATTGCTGTGAGCCGGCGTACCGCGGCCGAACACCGGCTTGGCTGGTTGCTGTGCGCGCCGGCGGTCATCGCCATGCTGCTGGTGACGGCCTGGCCCATGCTCTATGCGCTGTGGTTGTCGATGTTTCGCTATGACCTGCGGTTCCCGGCTGAGCGTGAATTCATCGGTTTCGATAACTATGTGGCGGTGCTGGGTTCCGAAGTCTGGTGGCAGGCGCTGTCCAATACCCTGTTTATTACTGTCGCTTCCGTGGCTGTCGAACTGGTGCTTGGCTTCGTTTTTGCCCTGATCATGCACCGCGCGATCATTGGTCGGCGGCTGGTGCGCACGTCTTTGCTGGTGCCCTATGGCATCATCACAGTGGTGGCGGCCATGAGCTGGCGCTTTGCCTTCGATCCGACCACCGGTTTCATCAACGCGCTGCTGGGTCTCGAAGGGGCATGGCTGGCGGAGCGTGGCTCGGCGTTCTTCGTCATCATCCAGACTGAAGTATGGAAGACCACGCCATTCATGGCACTGCTGTTACTGGCCGGACTGACGCTGGTTCCCGATGACCTGCTGCGTGCGGCGCGCGTTGATGGCGCCAATGCGGTGCAGCGGTTCTTCAGAGTTACACTGCCGCTGATGCGCCCGGTGATCATGGTCGCTCTGCTGTTCCGGACGCTCGATGCATTTCGTATTTTCGATACAGTATTTGTGCAGACGCGCGGTTCACAGAACACCGAATCGCTGTCGATCGTTGGGTATAACACGCTCATCACACGCCTGAACCTGGGTCTCGGTTCAGCGGTATCGGTGCTGATTTTTCTGTCGGTGCTGGCGATTGCAGCGATGTATATCAGGGGCTTCGGCGTCGATCTGTCGCAGCGAAAGGATTCCTGATGGCCGTTGGCGACACTCGGCTGGAGCGATTGTTCTGGGGCGCCGGCAGTGCACTGGTGGTGGCGTACGCATTGATACCCGTGGTGTGGATACTGTCGCTGTCGCTCAAGCGCAGCGCCGACCTCGGCGACAATCGTTTCCTGCCGCAGGTGGCGAGCCTGGAGCATTATGCGGCGGTATTCGACGATCCGCAGTTTTCCGCGGCGCTGTGGAACTCCATCGGCATCGCCGGTATTTCGACATTCGCTGCCGTGGTACTCGGCAGCTTTGCAGCCTACGCGATCGTGCGACTGCAGTTTCCCGGCCGGCGCCTGATCCTCGCAGCGGCGCTGTCGATTGCGATGTTTCCACCGGTCTCGATCATCGGGCCATTGTTCAATATGTGGCGCACCCTGGGTCTCTACGATACCTGGCCGGGACTGATCATTCCGTACATGACTTTCACTCTGCCGTTGGCGATCTGGATACTGTCGGCATTTTTCCGCGAAATTCCCTGGGATCTCGACAAGGCCGCGCGCGTCGACGGCGCCACGCCATTGCAGGCGTTCCTGCGGGTCATCGTGCCATTGGCCGCTCCCGGTGTTTTTACCGCAGCAATTCTGGTGTTCATGTTCGCCTGGAACGATTTCCTGTTCGCTATCTCGCTCACCTCGACCGATGAGGCGCGCACGGTTCCGGCGGCCATCGCCTTTTTCACCGGCAGTTCGCGCTTCGAACAACCCACGGGTTCCATTGCCGCGGCTTCGGTGGTGGTGACGGTGCCGATCATCATTGTTGTACTGCTGTTTCAGCGGCGTATCGTGGCCGGGTTGACATCAGGCGCGGTGAAGGGATAGCCATGGCGGAGATCGAACTGCGAGGCGTGAGCAAGCGCTTTCCCGGCATCACTGCTGTGAAGCGCGTCGACTTCACTATCCACGACAGCGAATTCTTCATTCTGGTCGGGCCATCCGGTTGCGGGAAGTCCACTTTGCTTAACATGATCGTGGGCCTGGAAGATGTCAGCGAGGGGGAAATTCGCGTTGATGGTGAACGCGTTGACGATCTCGATCCCAAAGATCGCAATATGGCAATGGTATTCCAGAGCTACGCAATTTATCCGCACATGACGGTGCGCGAGAACATGGCGTTCCCGCTCAGCCTGGCCGGAATGTCGAAGCAGGAAATCGAACAGCGGGTCAGCCGGGCCGCCGGAATCCTGCAGTTGCAGGAGCTTCTTGACCGCAAACCACGCGCGCTGTCCGGCGGCCAGCGCCAGCGGGTGGCGATGGGCCGCGCCATTGTGCGAGAACCGAATGTGTTCCTGCTCGACGAACCGCTGTCCAATCTCGATGCCAAGCTCCGGGTCCAGATGCGTACCGAGATTGCGCGTCTGCAGCGCCAGCTCGGCACTACCACTGTCTACGTTACCCATGACCAGACCGAAGCGATGACACTGGGCGATCGCATTGCGGTGTTGCGCGCTGGTGAAATCCTGCAGATCGGCACGCCGCGGGAACTCTACGAGCATCCCGCCAGCCTGTTCGTCGCCGGCTTCATCGGCTCACCTGCCATGAATTTCCTGCCGGCGCGCTGGAGCGAAGACCGGCTTGAGCTGCCGACTGGATTCATAGCACTGCCGGAACAGCTGCGCGCGCGGGTGGCTGAAGCCGAGGGGCCGTTAATTGCCGGCTTTCGCCCGGACCACCTGTCGGTCACTGGCGATGAAGATTCCGAACACCTGCAGTTTGAGGTGGAAGCCGATGTGGTCGAGTGGCTGGGCGCTGATCTGTTCGTGTACTTCGACGTTCCGCTGCAGGGTTTCGACCACCTGGCACTGCCGGAGGATCTGGAACTGGAGGCCGGCAATCAGGAGCGCCAGTCTCTGGTTGCGCGTATCGATCCATCCGCAGGGGTGCAGGAAGGCGACAGGCTGAAGTTGTATCTTGCCCCTGACCGTGTGCAGGTATTCGAGGCTGCCAGCGGGGCAAATCTGCTGCTGGATGAACGATAGATGATTTCAATCGATTGAATAGAAATAAACGATTTCTACAATTGCTATGCGGCTTCCATACTGGTGCCGTAGTCGCTGATGTTTATAAATATCGGGAGAATAACGATGAGTTCAATAGATATCGGAATCAACGAAAAAGATCGTGCTGCGATTGCAGAAGGATTGAAACGGTTGCTGGCCGACTCCTATACGCTTTATCTGCAGACGCATAATTTTCACTGGAATGTCACCGGACCACAGTTTCGTGAACTGCACCTGATGTTCGAGGAGCATTACACGGAACTGGCGATGGCCGTCGACGAGGTGGCGGAGCGTATCCGTACACTGGACGTCATTGCGCCAGGAACCTATAAAGCGTTTGCTGCCCTGAGTGCGATCAAAGAGGTTGAAGATATTCCCACGGCGAAAGATATGGTGGAGATTCTTACCCGCGGTCACGAGCAGATCGTGAAGACCTGCCGTGAGGTGTTGGCGCCGGCCCAGCAGGCCGACGATGAATCCACCGCGGCGCTGGTGTCGGATCGCATGCGTGTACACGAAAAAACCGCATGGATGCTGCGAGCTATGAATAAGTAAAGCGACTTTCCCTCTGGATCAACAGCGGCCTTTTTTGGCCTGTCCAGGGGGGCAGAAGGGCGGGCCGGGATGTCGCTCCGGGGCGCGGCGTTCCTCGTAGCGATAAACCGGTGTGGGCGAAGGAGCGTTATGCCGGTCTTTATCCGTGGTGACTGCCGTTCCGACGGCTGCACCCAGGGCGCCACCCAGAATAGCTCCGTCGCGGCCTCCGACTTCATTGCCGATAGCGGCGCCGGTTGCGCCGCCAACGCCTCCACCGATCGCGGCATCCAGAGTGGACCCTGCATTCGCTGATGCAGCGAGCAGTGCGGTTGATAAAACCAGGTATCGAGACTGTTTTAGCATTGGAAGATCCTCGCGAAACGGTGACAGGTTCCGGCATTATTCTGGCTTTCCGGTTCCTTGCCGTGATGCTGTTCGCATTTCGGAAGAATCATCTCGACAGTGCCGCGGATACCGGCTTCCGTTGCTTCGCTCAGTGCCGCAGCACCCTCATTCGATATGCTCAAGGTCCGGTTCAAAGATGGCTGCGGGCCGGGCTTCGCCCAGCAGGGCTGCGTATTCTGCCATGTTGAGCAGGGCATCCGCCGACTCTCCGAGAGCCACAGTGGCGGCGGCTACCACATGCGCCCAGGTGCAGCGGTTGGCGAACAGCATGCCGTTTTCATCCAGGGTGCCGCCCCGTCCGATGTAGCCTAGCACCGGTGTGGTAATCGAGTCCGTCAACAGTGGCCACAGAGTGCCGACGAAGGGTGCAGGCCGCGTATGAGTCACGAAAACCCGGGCGGGCGTCAACTTCGGAAACAGTTCCTCGGACACCTCGGCAGGAGCCATATAGGGCATTTCCTGTTCGTCGCGCGGGGCCCGGAACCGCCCGGGTTCCTGAAGGTAGATGACGCCATGATCGATGCCCGCGGCTGTCAGCCGTGTCGACGCTTTCATCACCTCCACGAGTTGGTAGCCGCCGGTTGCGATCAGTTGCAGACGCTCTTCCTGGCGCCCGGAACTGCGCAGCCGGATCGCGCCCTGTTCGATCAGCTGGCGCGCCTGTTCGGCTGTGAACTGGACTGGCAGCGCGCGTTTTGGCGTCACCAGAGTCCAGATTTGCCCATGCGCCGAATAGCAGGCCTGCAGAGCCGCCAGGGCGCTGTTCCAGTCGGCAGGAAACAACACCCGCGACACATCGCTCGGCTCGCTCAGCAGTGCTTCACACAAGGTCGTATCCTGGTGGGACCGTTCGTTCTTGCCGTTCTCCCAGGTGTGCGAAGTGGCAATGACCGGTACCGCCAGCCAGCCGGGCGGCCGACCGTTTCCGTACAGCTGGCGCGCGAAGATCAGCTCCTGACGAATGGCGCCCAGCATCTTGACGGCAAAGGCTTCATAGGAAGCGACCAGATTGATGCCGCCCTTGTTGGCCAGTGCTGCATTGACCACTGCTTCCTCGTTCAGCGCCGTGATCACGCCGCCGTGAATCGCCTCGGGCATGCCGGGCTCCGGGTTCACGACCCGGTGCTTGAGCAGATTCAGGGTGCGCCCCAGCCTGTTGCTGAGCATTTCATCTGGATTGCCGACTCGTGCCCGCAGCGCCGGATTGGCTTCGATGACGTCGCAGAAATAGTTGTCAATGGCTCCCATCGCACTGGTGCTTTCATTTCCGCCAGGCTCTTTCCAGGGCGGATCCGGTAATTCGGGAGTCGGAATCCGCCGGTCGGCAAGCGGATGATCGCGCTCCTTGGGCCGCTCCTGTGCGGCATGCTGATTCAGCATCCGCACCGCGTCATGAAGCGCCTCCGCCTGTACCCATAGTTTACGGGCACCGGCATTGAACTCGGCCCGCGCGGTCTCCTGTTCGGCAGGATTACCCTGCAACGGAAGGTTGTGCGCGCTGTTGCTGCCGGCGCCCGGAAAGCCGAAGCCTTTCTCTGTTTCAGCAATGCCATAGTAAATGGGGGCGGGATATACGGCTTCACCTTTGCGTATCGCTGCAGCCGCCTCATTCAGGCGCGTCTCCATCTCGATGATGCCCCAGGCGAAGTCGGCAGGATCGCGCCCGTTGATATGTACAGGCACAAAGCCGTTCAGGCGCAGATGCTCGTCGAGCCAGCTGACACCGCCTTTCATGGCGACTGAAGAGCGTTGATCGATGCGCCGGCCGTTCATGATCATGAAGGGTACGATCAGACCGCAGTCGTCGGCGCGCCACCAGCGCGGTGTCCAGTCGCTGCCACGCTGTTCCTCAAACGCGCCGTCGCTCAGAAACGTCACCAGGTGTTCTCCCGGCAGCGGCATATGCATGTACTGCAGCTCGGCAAAGCCAAGATAGCCGCCTTCTATCATGCCCCCGGCGGTATGCGCGTTGACATGGCTGCCCAGCGGGGATTCAGGTGTTCCATCGGGCAGTACGGCATAGGAATAAAAATCGCTCACAAAGCGTGTCAGCCCTTCGCTGGTATGGTCGTAGCGGCGTGCGTGGGCGGGTGACATATTGCCAACCAGCAGGTTTGCGGCATCGATGGCAGACACGCAATGTCCCTGGCCCATCACCCAGGAACGTGTAATACCCGAGAGGCTGTTGGCGGCCAGATAGCCCAGATAGGCGGGAACCATGTTCAGTGAGCCACCGGTGTGACCCTCGGGGCTGGATTTGAAATCTGCCGCCCCCAGGTCCCGGCCATCGGGGTGCACAGCCTGCGCGTAGGTCATGTGCACCACCAGCCACATGGCGGCGCTGGTGACGCGATCGGCGGCGGCGAGAAGGCGATACACAAACTCGACGTGGGGCACGGTGCTTTGCTGGAACAACTGCTCGGCAAGTGCATGAATACGCACCTGGGTCGCCTCGTTGTGCTTGATGACGCCATAGCCGGCTGCCCAGTCGGCAAAGTCTGTGCTGTCTTCGCGATAGTGTGCCGCACGGCTGCTCAAATCCTGTGCCGCCATTTGTCTCTCGATATCAGCCATGCCGCCGTTCCTCGCGTTCCAGCGAAAATCCTATGATTGCGATGCGCGACTCCGGCGGCATTGAAAATTCGCAATGCATTCGCGAGCTGTGCCACCTAGAGTCGGACGTCCCGGCCATGGAGAAATTCGATGCTGAAAATGGTGAGTTTGTACGCTGACTATCGCCAGTCTATGTGGATGGACTACATCGACCGGAATCTGCTGATTAATGGCGGACTGGCGACGCTGGTCTCGGAGGGATTGCGCGGCGTGACCAGCAATCCCACCATCTTCCACAAGGCGATCGGCGGCAGTTCCGATTATGACGACACGATCCGCGATCTGGTGCAGGCGGATCCCGATCTGCAGGGGGACATTCTCAGCGAGTGGATCAGCATTCAGGATGTGCGGATGGCGGCGGACATTCTCGCGTCGGTTTATAAAAGCAGCAATGGAAGTGACGGGTTTGTCAGTCTCGAGGTGTCTCCGTACCTGGCATTCGATACGGATGCCACAATCCAGGCTGCACGGCATCTGTGGCGAGCGGTGGATCGTCCCAACCTGATGATTAAAGTGCCTGGGACTGTGCCCGGTCTGCCGGCGATCGAGCGTCTGATTGCCGAGGGTATCAACGTGAATGTCACGCTGCTGTTTTCAGCGCTGCGTTACCAGGCGGCGGCGGAAGCCTATCAGCGGGGCCTGGCGCTGAATCCCGAGCCCGGCAAGGTCGCTTCGGTGGCATCGTTCTTTGTCAGTCGTGTAGACAGCAAAATAGATCCGATGCTCGATAAAATCGGTGGACCCGAAGCGCAATCGTTAAAAGGAAAGATTGCTATCGCGAATGCAAAAATGGCGTACCAGCAGTTTAAGGAGATCGAGGCATCGGAAGCGTTCGCAGCGGAGCGTGCGCGTGGCGCGCGGCCCCAGCGCCCGCTCTGGGCAAGCACCGGCACCAAGAATCCGGCGTATTCGGATGTGCTGTACGTGGACCAGTTGATCGGACCGGAGACGGTGAACACGGTAACGCCGGAGACACTGGATGCCTTCCAGACGCACGGGGAGATCGCCCCGACGCTGGAGGCCGGCGTCGAGACCGCACGACGTCAGCTCGAGACCCTGGGGAAACTGGGTATAGATCTGGCAGAGGTCTGTCAGGAGCTGGAGCAGGAGGGTGTCAAAAAATTCATCGACTCCCATGATCAGCTGCTCGCGGTGCTGGAGGACAAGCGCGGCGTTGTGGCCAAGCGCTCGGTCAGCGGTTGAGAGCCGATGAGTCCGGGCCATCAAGGCGGGACCAAAGGATTCCAGACATGATGTATGAACTGATGCCGCCGGAGCCTCCCGGCACTGTGCCGCGACCGCCGGGGGACCCGCAGAAGCCGGCGCCGGAGCCGCCAGGCAAGCCGCCAGAGCCTCAACCACCGCAACCACCGGAGCGTCCACCGCAGCCACCTCCTGCTGAACCGCCAGAGCCACAGCCTCCGCAACCGCCAGGTGAGCCGCCGGGGCAGGGCGTTCCCGCGCCCGGCATGCCGGCCGAATCGCCTACCGGACCTGAGTGACAGGTGCACCGATGAAGGAGCGACGGAGTTCGGAACGGATCGTGGCATTCGTTCTTGCCGGCGGCGAGGGCAAGCGGTTGCGACCGCTGACACTGGAGCGCTGCAAGCCAGCAGTTCCATTTGGCGGACGCTACCGACTGGTGGATTTCGTCCTCAGCAATCTGATCAATTCGGAAATCCGTTCCATTTATCTGCTGGTGCAGTACAAGGCGCAGTCGCTTATCGAACACGTGCGCAAGGCCTGGACCATCTCGCCGTTGCTACCGGATCAGTTCGTCACCGTGGTGCCGCCGCAGATGCAGGAAGGTGCGGCCTGGTTTCGTGGTACCGCTGACGCGGTATACCAGAGTCTCAACCTGTTGCGCAGCCATCGCCCCGACCTGGTGGCGATTTTTGGTGCGGATAATATTTTCCGTATGGATGTGCGCCAGATGGTGCGCTTTCATCGGGAATCACAGGCCGATGTGACGGTCGCGGCGCTGCCGGTTCCGATCGAGCAGACATCCAGCTTCGGTATTATCGAGGCTGACGCAGAGCAGCGTATCCGGAGCTTCGAGGAAAAACCCGAACATGGAAAGCCGATGCCCTCGGATCCGTCGCGCGCCTTCGCTTCGATGGGAAACTATCTGTTCAATGCACAGGTTCTGGTCGACGTGCTTGACGCGGCGTATCAACGTGGCGAAACAGATTTCGGACATGAAGTGCTGCCTGGACTGCTCGATCACCACCGGGTCTATGCCTACAACTTCTGCGACAATCAGGTTCCGGGCATCAAGTCCTATGAGGAAGCTGGTTACTGGCGTGATGTCGGCACGCTGGATGCGTACTACGAAGCACATAAAGACGTGTTGGGTTTGCAACCGCGCTTCGATGCGTTCAATCCGCAATGGCCAATTTTCTCCAGCCACTATCAGGGCCCGGTTGGCCGTGTCTTCAACAGTCATCTGGACAACAGCCTGCTGGGCGCGGCGACGCTGGTGAGTGACGCTAATATACGCAACAGCATTATCCGCCGCGAAGCTGTCATTGAACCCGGCGTTGAACTGAAAGACTGTATCATCATGGATTACGTGCGCATCAGCCGCGGTGCCCGGCTGAGACGGGTGATCGTCGACCGCCATAATATTATCGAGGCCAACGCCAGAATCGGCTTTGATGCCGAAGCCGATCGGGCACGTTATGAAGTCACATCCGGCGGTCTGGTGGTGGTGCCAAGGGGGCGGCCTGAATATTTCGCGCGTGATTCTCGCGGCACCGGACTCGGCTACGACGAATAATTCTCCAGCTTCTGTCGGTCTCAGGAGACACCTGTCGGTCGCATGAGACATCTGGAAATATAGCACTTAACTGCATATCCTCTTGCCGGGCATTATGATGTCGGGCGCATCCGCTGTAATCGCGAACTGTCCCGCTGAAAATGCCACCGGCAACCTTCGGGTTGTCATTTTTCCGATCGCCTGACGCATTCCGATCGGCAGTTTCCACTCCCTGGAGGAAGACCGACTATGCGAAAAAATATTATCACCCTGATGATGACTGCGGGGTTGGCCGGACCTGGACTGCTACTGCACGCTGCACCGATCGACAAGACCAACACGCTGCCGGACGCAAAGGCGGGGCAGTGTTATGCAAAAGTGATGGTGCCGGCGCAATATGAGATCAAGCCTGAGAAAGTGATGGTGCGTGAGGCCGCGGAGAAAATCGAAACCATTGCTGCCCGGTATGAATGGGTGGAAGAGAATGTCACCGTGAGTGCGGCTGAAATCCGGCTGGTACCAGTGCCCGCTGAATATCAGGAAGTCACTGAGAAAATTGAAACCAGTCCAGCGCGCAGGCTATGGGTGACCGACCTGAAGAAGGGTGGATTGCCGGTCAGTCCGGCATTGCTTGCCGCGGCGCGCTCGGCGGGAGTGAAGCTGGGCGAAGCCGAGCCGGGCATGTGTTTCAATGAATATCTGCAGCCGGCAAAATTCAGCGCCGAGCCCAAAGATGTGCTGGTGCAGGAGGCGGCGGAGAAAGTCGAGACTGTCGCGGCGCAATACGAGACCATCGAAGAAAAGGTGCTGGTCAGAGAAGCTTCGAAGAAGAAAATCGAAATACCTGCAGTCTATGAAACCGTGACTGAAAAGATTCTCGTTGAGCCGGCCATGACGGTATGGAAGAGCGGCAGCGGTCCTATTGAACGCATCGATAACACCACTGGCGAGATCATGTGCCTGGTCGAGGTTCCGGCCAAATACAAAACTGTAGAAAAGCAGATTATAAAGACTCCCGCGACAGTGAAAGAGGAAGTCATTCCCGCAGAGTACAAGATCGTCAAGGTCAGAAAACTGATCGCTCCGGAAAAAGAAAAGCGCACGCAGATTCCTGCTGTATACGAGCAGGTCAATCAGCGCAAGCTGGTATCCGAGGCTGCTTTCAGCTGGCATGCGGCGCACGATGCCGCTCCGGCAGACGGCCGCAGGACCGGACAGCAGATTTGCTTGCAGGATATTCCGGCCGAGTATAAAAGCGTGACAAAGCAGGTGGTGAAAAAACCGGCGTCATTCGTCAAGGAAGAGGTGCCGGCGGTGCTGAAGCCTGTCAAGGTGCACAAGCTGATCGCCAGCGCCGAGGAAAAGCGCAGTACCATTCCTGCTGAATTTAAAACGCTGTCGAAGCGAGTGAAGGTGGGAGAGGAAAGCCTGGAGTGGCGTCAGGTGCTGTGCCAGACCAACATGACCCCGGATGTGGTGACGCGTGTTCAGCAGGCGCTGAAAACTGCCGGTTTCAATCCCGGTACGATAGACGGTGTCGCTGGTGGTGGAACGCTGCGGGCTGTGGAACAGTTCCAGGAGGAGAAGAATCTGCCGCGCGGAGGATTGACACTCCGCACCCTGGAGGCGCTCGGCGTTTCTTTGTAACCAAAGCTGTAGAGAATGCCCGTCATGGCGATGCCTGACCCGTTGGGTCAAGGCATCGCCATGACGGTATCAGTTTTCGAGCCGTTGTGCGCGTGGCCGGAACTCCAGTCCATAAAACATCTGCAGGTAGCGGCGCATTTCCGCACGGTCCAGATCGCTTACATATTTCCAGAACCCGTAGACACGTGACAGCGTCATCATGCGTTCCGCATACCGTTCCCAGGTGTAATGGTCGGCGACCCGCTGCAATCCATTTTCAGAAATACGCAGCCAGTGCTCCGGCGCCTGTTCGCAGCGTTGCAGGAATTCGGTGATCCTGAGGGTGGCGCGCTCGCCGTGGTTGGGATCGATGTGAAATCCGGACAGGCCATCCTCGATGATCTCCAGAGGTCCGCCGAAGCAGGTCGCAAACGTAGGCAGGCCGGAGCTCATCGCCTCGATCACGGTGAGGCCGAAGGCTTCGAACAGCGCTGGCTGAATGAAAGCCCCGCGATGGTCAGCGATATAGCGGTAGAGTTCCCCGGCAAAGGTTTTTTCCAGGTGCTGGCCGAGCCAGCGCACCTGGCCATCGAGCCCGTGGCGATCCATGAGTTCGTGCATCAGTTCGATCTGGGCACGCTCTTCGGTGTCAGCCGAACGGGCCGGATCCACATGGCCGGAAACCACCAGCAGGTTAGCCTGTTTGCGCAACTGCGGAGAATTTCCGTACCAGTCGACAAAGCCGGTGACGTTCTTGATCTGGTCCATGCGCGCCATGGTGAACAGCAGCGGCTTGTCGGGATCGCTCAGGACGCCGCGTATATCGGATGCGGCGTCGGTTCCGTAAACAAGCTCCTCGATGGCTGCCTGCAGGTGTCCCAGGCGTCGCTCCGAGTCCGAGTAGGGGAAGTAGACGCTGGCATCCGCTCCCGGTGAAACGATATTGAATTTCGGGTCGTAAACATCGATGCCCTCGACCACCCGATACAGACCCGGCATGGTGAAAGCCGCATGGCTTTCGTACTGGCCCAGCGTGTCATCGGTCCCGGCAATTTCCTGGTAGGTGCTGGTGATGATGAAGTCCGCACTGTTCATGGCGATCAGGTCGGCAGTGAACTGGCAGGAAAAATGATGTTGATCCTCGTTTTCGTGCCAGAACAGGTCGGAGAAGAGATACTTGGTTTTCTCCAGTGCGTGGGCAATGTTGCACTGGGTAACGCCCAGCTGCTGCGACATCAGTGATGCGACCAGATTGCCATCGGAATAGTTGCCGATGATCAGGTCGGGACGGCCGCCCAGCTCAGCAAGCATTTCGCGCTGGGCCTCGGCTGCGTAACGCTCCAGATAGGGCCAGATGTCGAAGCGCGAGATCCAGTGCGGAATGATGTCGCCACGCTTGCTGCGAAATGGCACGCGCAGAATGCGCGCGTTGCTGGTGCCGACGATGGGCTCGAGCCGCTGATCGCAGCTGGTGCCGTCGGCTTCCGGGATCAGGCGTGTGAGCACCAGGATTTGCGGCGCGATATCGATCCCCTGTTCGCGCAGGCGGCGCTGCATTTCGTGCTCCAGTGCGCGCACCTGGTCGAGAATGTAAACCACCTGACCGCCGGTGTCGGGGCGACCGAGCACGCCCGATTGCCCGAAATAGCCGTGGGGTGAAAGGATAGCCAGCGAAAAAACCATGGGAACGCGGCCGAGAAAACGCTCGAGCGCTAACGGCGACGGGGCTTCGAGAATATCCAGCAGCAGGCGCATCGAATCGCGAATGCGGCCGGTCCTGTCGCCCCAGCCGGGTTCAAAACCCAGATTGCGAAGATCCTGGGCGACGCTTTCCCAGGGCAAAGTCTGGTCGACGCTCCGCAGGCGGGTTTCCGCCTGGCGTAAGGCAGTGCGCAGTTCCGGTACATTTTCCACAACGTCATTGAGCATGAGCTGCTGATTGCGGTATTTGTGCACGGTCAGAAAGTCGAGCAGCCGCTGGCCGCCCTTGCCCAGGTCTTCGAACAGGCGACTGGACAGGTGCCGGTTGAGAAACTCTACGCCATGACCGATTGAATCCGATTCGCGCAGTTTGTAGAACTGGCGCGAGAAAGGCTCCAGATCCACTTCCAGAACCCAGTCGCTATCCGCGCCGCCGTCTATCAGGCGCTCCTTGAATGCCAGGAATTCCGAGACTGAAATGATTTCGACGTTCAGGGTCTCGATGTGGAGGCGAATGTAAACCCAGCGCGCAATCCGCGGGCGCAATGCAAAGCATACCCAGGCCCGGTCCAGAGCCGCTTCCTGGCAATATTCGCTTAGCGTCGCCAGCGGCGTGCTCTGAAGATCATTGTAACTGACGTCTTCGCACAGCTGTGTGAAGGTATCCTGGATGTTGCTGCGCAGAAGAAACGGCCTGCCAATCGCCTGCAACAGATGTAAAAAGTGCAGCGCCTGATCGCGATGCTGGGCCAGGTATTCCTGCGCCGCCTGGAGCGGATCGACGCGCTGGCTCATGACAGTTTCCAGTCGCTGAGAAAGCGTTGATAGAACTGCGGATCCTGCACGGTTGCGCCACGCACGCCCACCAGCGCCGAGGCAAACTGCTGGGCGCGCGTCATGGTGCGATCCAGAGGCCAGTCGAGCAACAGACCCAGGGCAATCACACTGGTAAACGCATCGCCAGCGCCGACCGTGTCGACCAGTTCGGCGCCAGCCGCCGGTTGTACCACAGCCGTGCTGCCATCGCGAGCAAATGCCGTGGCGCCATTGCTGCCGCGCGTCACGATCAGTAACTCGATGCGGTGCTGTTGCATGAGCTGCGCCACTTTATCATCCAGCGCAGCAGTTCCACTGATCAGGGTGTCCAGTTCATCGTGATTCAGTTTCACCCAGCGCGCGTCATTGATCAGATCCTGTACCTGTCGCATCTGCCACCAGGGCGGCCGCAGATTGACGTCCAGCAGTACAGGAGCCGCAGAGGCGCGCTTCAACTCGGCCAGCGCAGCTGCCGAACAGGCGGTGCGCAGCGCCAGTGTGCCATGATAGAGAAGCCCGGCATCGCCCGGCGGGAGCAGCTCCGGGACAATATGATCATAGGCGCTGTCCGCCAGAATTTCATAACTCGGTTCGCCGGCGTCGAAAGTGACTTCGACACTGCCGGTGGCGTGTTCCGCGTCGACTTGCAGGCCACGGGTATCAAGTCCCCACGCCTGCATGGCGGATTGCACCAGTCGGCCGAGCTTGTCATCTCCAATGCGACTGACGAACAGGGGCGCCTGACCAAAGGCCTGCAGATGCCAGGCAACGTTAAAGGGCGCGCCACCGAGTATCACCTGGCCATCGGGAAAGCGGTCGAACAGCACCTCGCCAAAAATGTAGGGTCGCCTGGTGTCATTCATCAATCGGATTGTTCCTTTATCCAGTTGTCGGTTTCAGGCATGAAGTGGACCAGTCCCTCAAGCAGGCCGGCACTGTAGTTTCCGTTCATATTACGGAAACCGCCTGTGGCCGCATAAAAAGCCGGCTCCGTGCCTGCTGCCCTGGCCTGCTCGCGGGCCTGGGTGCGAATGCTTTCTGTGGCGTTGGCGACCAGGACCGCAGAAATGTCACTGGTCAGTACTTCAAGATCATTGCCGCTGTCGCCAGCGAACAGCGTGTTGCTCAAGCCGAAATCCGCGTGTTGCATCAGAAGGCGCAATGCGTGGAGTTTCGATGCATCCGCGGGCACGACGTCGATCAGGCCGAGTTGTCGATTGTCGTCGATACTCCAGATAATGCGTGCAGCGAGATTCTCGCGCTCAAGGCGTTCCAGCATGCGCTGTTGCAAACTGCTGCTGTCGATGGATACCGGTGCATAAAAGCTGCACTTGAAGCGGCCCTGTTTGGCGTCTTCCTGCGGTGTCAGTTCCGGTTCGTCGGAGAACAACGCCAGCATGCCTGGACCGTCGGTATGACCCCATGCAGCAAACAGCACATCGTGCCATGTCGACCAGGGGCTCCACTCGTGACCCTGAACCGAGAAGATGCTGGTGCCGACATCGCCGATGACGAAATCAGGCGCGGGCAAACGGTACTCAGCCATTGCCTCTTCAACCAGTCCGCGATCGCGTCCGGTGACGTAAGTCAGCCGGACTTCCGGACGTGCGACTAATCCCCGCAGCAGCGGCCGCGCTCGCGGTGATTCGGGCTGCGAACCGTTGGGAATCAGCGTGCGGTCCAGATCCGTGCAGACCAGCAGGCGGTCTGGCATCAGACCGCCTCACTCTGATCGGGCACCCGGCAGGCACTGAGAAAATCGTAATGCGAGATGGCCTCCATAATGCCGGCTGCGAATGGACGCCTGGCAAAATAAATGCTGTGCATCTCGGTGAGATCCCCAAGCTCTTCTTCATGGCGATTGGCGACCACGACGCCGAGTGTATTGCCACGCATCATATCTTTGTCGGTACCGGAACCACCGGCAGCCAGAATGTGATCGAGAGGAATATCCCATTGACTTGCAAAATAACGTAGCGCCAGTCCCTTGGATGCACGCACCGGCACAATATCCAGATACTGTCCAAAGGACACAAAACTGTTGACCGCAAGATCCGCCTGGTGCAACAGGCTGTTGAGCTCATCGATCGACGGGGCCTTTTGCGGGTCGTAGTAATAGCTCACCTTGAACTGGCCCTGCTCGTGCTTGGGTTGTAACTCCAGACCCGCAATCGGGCCGAGCGTGCGGCGCACCGCGTCGGCATTCCACAGGTAATCGATGTGGCGACTCCATGCCAGATCAGCGGTGAGTTGCGGGGCATAATAGATTTCGGTGCCGACATGGGTAATCAGGACATCGGGCATCGGAATGCCGAAGCGTTTCATCAGTGACAATGCGGATTCCAGTCCTCGACCTGTCGCGATTCCAAAACTGATGCATTGTCGATTCTCGCGAATCAGCAGCAGCAGGTCGGCCAGTGCATTTGGGTCGCCAAGCAGGTTCTGGTCCAGGTCGGTAAACAGCGCGCGGTCGTGGTAGAGCATGCGGCGACGCAACAGCGGCGCCCGCTCCAGTGGTCGGGCCTTTTCCAGCAGCGGGCGTACGACTTCCAGGTAGCGTTCGGCATGTGCTGTCCACGAGTAATGATCGTGAGCTGCTTTCAAACCATTCGCCGAAAACTTCTGCCAGAGTGCCGCATTGGAGATCACCTTGAGCAGGGCTTTGCCTATTGCCTTGGTATCGAGTGGATCAACCAGTATCCCGTTCTGGCAGGTGCCGAGAATGTCCTGCGGCCCGCCGTCTTCGGTCGCGACTACCGGCAAGCCACTGGCCGCGGCTTCAATCAGGGTCAGCCCGAAAGGTTCGGTCAATGCCGGATTGATGAAAACACCCCGTGAAGCGGCGGCCAGGCGGTACATCACCGGTACTTCTTCCGGCTTGTGAGCCTTCGGATAGGCGACATGACCATAGAGGTCGTACTGATCGATCAGCATCAGGATCTCGGTCAGGACTGCCTTTGGGCCGCTCTCCATTTCGCGCAGATCGTCGCGATTGCCTGCGACGATCACCAGATTTGCAGACCGGCGCAGCTCTTGTGACTGGCCGTAGGCGCGGATCAGCGTGGAGATATTTTTGCGCGAGTCCGGCCGGGACAGCGCCAGGATCATCGGCTTGTCCGGATCGCGCAGAAAACGGTTTATCTGTCCGGCAATCGGATCCTGCCGGGCATTTCCGGTTGGTGGGAAAAAATTTTCCAGATCGGTGCCTGGCGGAATGACACGCATGTGTTCCGGCTGATAGAAGTCATAGCGCGCATATTGATCCTCTATCTCGTTATGCGTGCTTGCGATCACCACTTCGGCGGCACCCAGCGCATTCTCTTCGGCCTCGATGCGCCGTGCCATATTGTACTGCTGTTCGATTTCAGGCGGTTTCATGCCGGCGGCCAGCAGGCGCCGGCGTTTGACTCTACCGAGGGAATGGCCGGTATGCACGAGGGGGATGCCCAGCAGCGCTGCAAGACGACTGCCGACATAGCCTGCGTCAGCGTAATGACTGTGGATGATGTCGGGCAGGCGCGGCGCTTCGCTCAAATAATGCGCAATATTATCGACAAAGGAATCCAGATGATCCCATAACTCTTCCTTGCGGATGTAGCCATCAGGCCCGGCATTGCGGCGGATGATATAGGCGTTATTCCCGAGCGGTTCTTCGCCGCGGGCATAGTCGGAACTGACATTGCTGTCCACGACACGCCTGGTAAGAAGGTCGACACGCTCGACTTCCGGGCACTGTGCCAGCGCCCGCGTCAGTTCGACCACGTAGCGGGTTTGTCCGCCGGTATCGGGATCTCTTCCCAACTCCAGGTCCTGTCCACGTATCAGGCCATGGACGCTGATCAGCGCCAGGTACAGTCCGTTTTTTTCTGCTTGGTTATTGTCCATAATCGTATCCAGCCGGATATAAACTTCTGTATTGAGCTTAACGGTTCCGGACCTGTTGGTGCAAATAAGGGTCGGCGTTCACTTCAGTAAATCCACCAGCGCGGTGGCAGCGTTCGAAAGCGTTCTTTCACGGTGATGCACAACTCCCAGCACCCGTTGCAGCGTCAGTGTTTCGAGCGGCAACCTGCGGATCTGTCTGTCCAGCATCGTGTGCGGGAGCAGGCTCCAGCCAATGCCCACCGATACCAGCATTTTGATGGTTTCAAGATAGTTGGTGGACAGCGCTACATCGAGCTTGAGATCGAGTTGGTTGAAAACCTGTTGAGCGATCTGGTGTGTGTAGGTATTGGAGGCTGGCAATATCACAGGATGCTGCGCCAGATCCTCGATCCGCAGTTGCGGCTGCCTGAGCAGGGGATGATCGTTTGCCGCCACGATATCCAGTGGATCCGGCCAGATTTCGCGTGCCGCCAGATTCGGCAGCGGTTCAGGTGGCAGGGTGACAATGGCCAGTTCCAGTTCGCCCTGTTCCACTGCGTGACAGGCGGCTTCGGAATCCATGAAACGGATATCCAGGCGCACCTGCGGATGTTGCCGGGTAAAGCGCTTGAGCGCCGGTGGCAGACGGTGCAGGCCGATGTGATGACTGGTGCCGAAGCGCAACCTGCCCTGGATTTTGCCATTCAGATTGGAGAGGGCGCGCATGCTGTCCTCGAGTTCGACCAGAATGTTGCGCGCCCGGGGCAGCAGGGCGCGCCCTGCGTCGGTGAGCTCCACCCGGCGGCCGATGCGATCGAACAAACGTGTTTCAAGCGTTGCTTCGAGTCCGGCGATCCGTTTGCTGATGGCCGGCTGGGTCAGAAACAGCCGCTCCGCGGCCAGCGAGAACGAGCCGTTTTCCGCCGCTGCGATAAATGCCTTGAATGCTGCGATATCCATGCTAAAGATCCGTGAATTATCTATTCCTGAAAGTAATAGAATAGATTAAAATTATGAATTTGAGTAATTCGATGTCCGATTGTAGGATAACCGGAATGCAGGAGGACCTATGAGCGGAAAGACGCTTTACGACAAATTGTGGGATTCCCATCGGGTGCGTGAAGACAGCAATGGCACGGCACTCATATATATAGATCGTCACCTGGTTCATGAGGTGACCTCACCTCAGGCGTTTGAGGGCCTGCGGCTGGCCGGCCGGAAGCCCTGGCGCACCGGATCGATTCTGGCGGTGCCGGATCATAATGTTCCCACCTCCGACCGCGGCAGAGGCGTCGGCGGGATTACGGATCCTGTGGCGCGTATCCAGGTGGAAACACTGGACAGCAACTGCAGAGAGTTTGCGATCACTGAATTTCCCATGAGCGACGTGCGTCAGGGCATCGTGCATGTGATCGGTCCGGAGCAGGGTGCGACGCTGCCCGGTATGACTGTGGTCTGCGGAGATTCCCATACCTCGACGCACGGCGCGTTCGGTGCGCTGGCCTTCGGTATCGGCACCTCGGAAGTCGAACACGTGCTGGCGACGCAGTGCCTGATCCAGAAGAAGTCGAAGAATCTGCAGGTGCGGGTGGAGGGTGAGCTCGGGCCCGGCGTGACGGCCAAAGACGTGGTGCTGGCGATCATCGGGAACATCGGCACTGCGGGCGGCAATGGTTATGCGATCGAGTTCGCCGGTACTGCCATCGAATCGCTTTCGATGGAAGGTCGGATGACGGTATGCAATATGGCCATAGAAGCCGGCGCGCGAGCGGGTATGGTGGCGGTTGACCAGAAGACTATCGATTATGTCGCCGGGCGCCCGTTTGCACCCGGGGATCAGGATTGGGACGCTGCGGTGGCAAGCTGGAGAGACTTGCACAGTGACGCCGATGCGGCATTCGATCGGGTAGTCATTTTGCACGCCGGGGACATACGGCCGCAGGTAACCTGGGGGACTTCTCCCGAGATGGTGGTTGCGGTCGACGAAGCGATCCCCGATCCGGAAGATGAAGCGGATCCGGTGAAGCGCACCGGTATGCGCAAGGCACTGGAATATATGGGCCTTGCCGCAGGAGCGCCGATTTCGAGCATTCCGCTCGACCGGGTTTTCATTGGTTCCTGCACCAATTCGCGAATCGAGGACCTGCGTGCTGCGGCGGCCGTGATCAAGGGACGCAAGGTCGCCAGTTCGATTCTTCAGGCCATGATTGTGCCTGGCTCCGGCCTTGTGAAACAACAGGCGGAAGCGGAAGGGCTGGACCGGATTTTTCTCGATGCCGGATTCGAGTGGCGCGATCCCGGCTGTTCCATGTGCCTGGCGATGAACGCCGATCGTCTGCAGCCCGGCGAACGTTGTGCCTCGACCTCCAATCGCAATTTCGAAGGACGGCAGGGAGCCGGGGGGCGCACGCATCTGGTGAGTCCGGCCATGGCGGCTGCAGCCGCGATCGCCGGGCATTTCGTGGACATAAGAACGTTAGAGTAGCGGGGCAGACCAATGGAAAAAGTTTCAGTGCTGGATGGGCTGGTGTTGCCATTGGACCGGTCCAATGTCGATACCGACGCGATCATCCCGAAGCAATACCTGAAGTCGGTGAAACGCAGCGGATTTGGACCTAATCTGTTTGACGACTGGCGGTATCTCGAGCCGGGCGAGCCGGGTGAGGATCACAGCAAGCGCAGGATCAACAATGAATTCGTGTTGAACCAGCCGCGTTATCAGGGGGCGCAGATTCTGCTGGCGCGTGAAAATTTCGGTTGCGGGTCATCGCGCGAACACGCGGTCTGGGCGCTTGAAGACGCCGGTTTTCGGGTCGTGATTGCGTCGAGCTTTGCAGATATATTTTTTAACAACTGTTTCAAAAACGGTGTTTTGCCGATCGTGCTCGATGCCGCGGCGGTGGATGAGCTGTTTCAGCAGGTCCAGGCAACTCCCGGTTACCGGCTGGTCGTGAATCTCGAGCAGCAGACAATCACCCGGCCGGATGGTCAGGTGATAGCTTTTGAAGTGGACGAATTCCGTAAATACTGCTTGCTCAACGGGCTCGATGATATCGGCCTGACGCTCCAGCATGCAGACGAAATCCACAGCTACGAAGCAAACCGAAAACAGCAGGCGCCCTGGCTGTTCGATTGACGAATTGAATAAGGTGAATGACCATGACAAAAAAAATCCTGATTTTACCGGGTGACGGCATCGGCCCTGAAATTGTGGCCGAAGCGGTCAAGGTTCTGAACCGCCTGATCACCGATGGTCTGGATCTTGAACTCGAATATGGACTGGTGGGCGGTGCTGCTTATGACGCGAGTGGCCAGCCATTGCCGGTGGAAACGCTGGCCCAGGCGCACGCGGCCGATGCAATATTGCTCGGCGCGGTGGGCGGTCCGCAGTATGAATCCCTGGACCGTCCTTTACGACCCGAACAGGGACTGCTGGGTTTGCGCGCAGAGCTCGGGCTGTTCTCGAACCTGCGTCCGGCAATCCTTTATCCGCAGCTGGCCGGAGCGTCGACCCTCAGGCCGGAAGTGGTTTCCGGCCTGGACATGATGATTGTGCGGGAGCTGACCGGCGGTATCTATTTTGGTCAGCCGCGCGGCATTCGAATACTCGAAAACGGTGAGCGGGAAGGCTTTAACACGCTGGTTTATCGTGAATCGGAAATCGAGCGAATCGCACGGTCGGCATTCGAGATCGCGCGCAAGCGCGGACGCAAATTGTGTTCGGTAGACAAGGCGAACGTGCTGGAGGTCACTGAACTATGGCGTACCGTAGTCAAGGAAGTGGGCCGCGATTATCCGGACGTCGAGCTGAGCCATATGTATGTTGATAACGCTGCTATGCAGCTGGTGCGGGCGCCGAAGCAGTTTGACGTTATCGTCACCACCAACATGTTTGGCGACATACTTTCTGATGCTGCGGCAATGCTGACCGGGTCGATCGGTATGTTGCCATCGGCGTCGCTCGATGCCAGTGCCAAAGGGATGTATGAGCCGATCCACGGTTCGGCTCCCGATATCGCGGGCAAGAACATTGCCAATCCATTGGCGACCATTCTTTCGGTGGGCATGATGTTACGCTACAGCTTCGGGTTGGCGGAGGATGCCGATCGTATCGCGGCGGCAGTGAGCGATGTCCTCGACCAGGGATTACGCACGGCCGACATTGCGACCGCCGGCCAAAAAGCTGTGACCACGGCCGGGATGGGCGATGCTGTCGTGGCCGCGCTCATGTGAACGACCGCCGTTTCGAGAATGCATTGGCGTCCGCGTATCATGCGCGGAAGCCGCCAGAGTCAAGCTTTTATCAGTTTCAGGAGTAATCATGAGTCGTACATTTGATGTGGCCGTAGTGGGCGCTACCGGTGCCGTTGGCGAGGTAATGCTGGAAATTCTGGCAGAGCGGAAATTCCCGGCCGGAAAGGTCTATGCGCTGGCCAGTGAACGTTCCGCCGGTAACCGGGTCCGGTTTGGTGATACGTATCTTACTGTGCAGAACCTGGCCGATTTCGATTTTTCCCAGGTGCAGATCGGTTTGTTTTCCGCAGGCGCTTCGATCTCGGAAGTTTATGCGCCAAAAGCGGCCGCGGCTGGCTGCGTCGTCATCGATAATACGTCGCAATTTCGTTACGACGACGAGATTCCGCTGGTTGTCCCGGAGGTGAATCCGGAGAAAATAGCCGCTTACAAAAATCGCGGCATTATTGCCAACCCCAATTGCTCGACCATTCAGATGCTGGTGGCGCTGAAGCCGATTCACGACGCAGTTGGCATCGAGCGGATCAATGTCTGCACCTATCAGGCGGTTTCCGGCACCGGCAAGGAAGCGATTGAAGAACTGGCCGGGCAAACGGCCAACCTTCTGAACGGTATCAAGGTAAAGCCGGAGGTATATCCCAGGCAAATCGCCTTCAATGTATTGCCCCACATCGATGTCTTCCAGGCCAACGGATATACCAAGGAAGAAATGAAAATGGTCTGGGAAACGCACAAGATCATGGATGATGAGTCGATTCTGGTAAATCCGACGGCGGTTCGTGTGCCGGTATTCTTCGGCCATTCGGAAGCCCTTCATATAGAGACGCGGGCAAAGCTGACTGACACCGAGTGTCGCAAGTTGCTGTCCAAAGCGCCGGGTGTCGTAGTGCTGGACGAACGCCGCGATGGAGGCTATCCGACAGCCGTCACAGAGGCGGTAAATCACGACCCTGTTTACGTTGGCCGGATCCGTGAAGATATCTCGCATCCGCGAGGTTTAGATTTGTGGGTGGTCGCCGATAATGTGCGCAAAGGGGCCGCCCTGAACAGTATTCAGATTGCTGAAATATTGGTAAAAAACCATCTTTGAGGTACTCTCGCGGATGGCTTTTGCGGGCTGCCAGATGACGGAAATGATCCGGTCGGGAGTACGACCGGGTTCGCCTTGATAAGCGGACGAGGGAAAAGGGGACATTATGTTCAGGAAATCGGCCTTGGCAATGGCAGTGCTGGGTGTTATGGCCAGCCAGCAAGCGGCGGCTTTAGGGCTCGGGAACATCGAGCTGCGATCAGCATTGAATCAGCCGTTGCTGGCAGAAGTAGAGCTGGTTTCGGTCACGCCGGCGGAGCTCAATGAGCTGAAAATTACGATCGCCTCACCGCAGGCCTTCGAAAATGCCGGAATTGACCGGCCACTGTTCCTCACCAGACTCAATTTCGCACTAAACGAGAATGCTGCCGGCAAACCGGTGGTACAGATCACCAGTCGCGATGTGGTGCGCGAGCCGTTTCTGGATTTCCTGTTGGAACTCTCCTGGAGCAAAGGCAAGCTACTGCGGGAATATACTGTTCTGGTGGATCCGCCGGTGATGATGCCGGCAGCGGTGCCGGCGCCACAGGTTCCGGCAGCGCGGGTGTCTGAAGCGGCCTCATCCGCGACCGCGATTTCGACAACTCCTCGTGTTCAGCATACGGCGCAAATGCCTGCGGCAATGACTGCGCCCGGCGAATATCAGACCAAACGGAATGATACGCTGTGGAAGGTTGCCAATGCAGTTCGACCGGACACTGCCGTAAGCATGGAACAGACCATGCTCGGTCTGCTGCGCAACAACCCCGATGCCTTTTACGATAATAATATCAACAACATGAAAGCCGGTTATATTCTTCGGGTGCCGAACCGTGAAGACCTGACTTCCATCAGTCGGGCACAGGCGTTACAGGAGACGCGCAGGCAATATCAGGCCTGGCGCCAGGCCCAGGAAGGTATTCGGGTAGAGCAATCGGCTGATGTATCAGAAGCCTCCGGCGACGCGGCACCGGCACCGACAACGGCTGGAGCCGAAGCGCCTGCTGAAGTGCAATTGCAGCTGGTCGCTCCCGATCTTTCCGAATCAGGTTCCGGCGATGGCAGCGCGGAAAATGCCGGCGACGTAGATGCGCTGCAGCGTGACTTGATGATGGCGAATGAGGCGCTGGAGGCGGAACGTCGCCAGGGCGAAGAGATGTCCGGCCGTGTGACCGTACTGGAAGAACAGGTCCAGAACATGCAGCGCCTGTTGCAGCTGAAGGACGATCAGTTGGCGCAGATGCAGGCCGAAGTTGCCAGTGCAACCGGAACACCGGTGGTGACAGATCAGTTAATTGAAGCGGATACCGCTGATGTCGCCAATGCAGAGGAGACCACTGCTGTTGATCCCCCGGTCGGCGATGTTATCGAGTCAACAGAGGCTGTCGTCGCCGGGACTGCGATGCAGGACGGCATGGCTGAGATGGCGCCACAGCAACAGCCGGTGGCTGCACCTGAAGAGGAAGTGCAACCGGTTCAGGATACGGCCGCTGTCGAATCGGGTGTGCGGGAAACAGGCACGCTGCCTGACCTGGTAAATCAGATTCTTGCGAAGCCGGTGTGGTTAGGCGCGGGTGGTGTGCTCGTTGCGCTGCTGGCGTTCGTCGGTCTGCGCAGGAAGCGCACTGAAGAAGACGGCTTTGAAGAAAGCATTCTTCAGGCCTCCCAGGGCATGCAGGATGCTGAGCTGGACGTGGCGGCCACAACAGGGAGACATGCCAGCGACTCCAGTGAAACCTCTCTGCTGTCGGAATTCGCAGTCAGCGATATGGGCTCGATCAAGCAGGGTGGTGAAGCGGATCCATTGGCCGAGGCAGATGTTTACCTCGCATATGGGCGGTTCCAGCAGGCGGAGGATCTTATCAGCGAGGCTCTGGCCAGTACGCCGGACGATGAAGACCTCAATCTCAAGTTGCTGGAAGTATTTCTCGCTGCAAAAAACCAGGCTGATTTTGATGCGCATGCCCAGACCTTGCTGGGTCGCTCGGCTGGAGCCGAGGACTCGTTCTGGGAGAAGGTGTCCGAAATGGGGCGGGAACTGAGCCCGGAAAATCCGATGTATCGGGATGGCGCGGCCGCAGCCAGTGCAGTGCAGGATGAAACAGGATTTTCGGCCGAGCCTACTGATTTCGATGCCCCCACCGAGCCTGAATCTGACTCCACCCCCGAGGCGCGGACAGATGCCGAGGATATGGGCCTGGACTTTAATATTGATCTTTCCTATGGTGCGCTGGCGGGAGCTGAAGAGAGCGAACCGGACAGCCTGGAGTTCGATTCGGCCGAAACCCCGGCTGATCTGCACATCGACATGGACGGCGTAGAGTCTGAGGCGGCGGAAAAGGACAATACGCTGGACTTTGATCTGGAAGGAATGGATTTCGGTGTTACGGATGAAATGGAGAGCGACGGCGATGGCGACGGCGAACTCACCGATCTGGACGAGGTGTCCACAAAGCTGGATCTGGCGCGCGCTTATATCGACATGGGTGATCCTGATGGCGCCCGGAGCATCCTCGACGAGGTTCTGGAAGAAGGCAGTGATGACCAGGTAAACGAAGCCAAAGGCATCATGGAACAAATGACCTGACAGGTCTGCTCGCCAAAAAAATATCCCCGCGAGTGCGGGGATTTTTTTGCGCCGGTGTTTCTCATGTCTGCAGGTATACTGGGCGCGAAATTTACGAATAAGGTACCGGGACCGGCTGATTCTGAATGCGCTTTGCCTGTGGAATTGAATATGACGGGGCTGATTTTTCAGGCTGGCAGCGGCAGCCCCATGCGTCGTCGGTGCAGGCTGCGGTGGAAGCTGCATTGTCCAGGGTGGCTGATCATCCAGTAGCGGTCTGCTGCGCCGGTCGCACCGATGCCGGCGTACACGCCACTGGACAGGTGATCCACTTCGATTCCGACGCAGTTCGAACTCCCCGTTCATGGCTTCTCGGTGCCAACGCCAACCTGCGCGGCGATGCCAGGGTGCTATGGGTCAAGCCGGTCGATGAAGAGTTTCATGCGCGTTTTTCTGCGCTGGCGCGGAGTTACCGGTATATCATTCTCAACCGTGACGTGCCGAGCGCTCTATGGCGACAGCGGGTCACCTGGCGGTACGGCACGCTGGATGTGGAACGAATGCGTGCCGGCGCAAATGCGCTGGTCGGGCAGCGGGATTTTACTTCATTCCGGGCGCTGGCCTGTCAGGCCAAAAGCCCGGTACGGATTGTTCACCGGCTGGAAATTGCGCGTCGCGGTGAATTCATCTATATCGATGTAGAAGCCAATGCCTTTTTGCATCATATGGTGCGGAATATTGCCGGTGTACTGATAGCTGTTGGCTGCGGCGACCGGGATCCTGCCTGGGTGCAGGAAGTTCTGGACCGGTGTGATCGCACCCAGGGTGGCGTTACTGCACCCGCCGCCGGATTGTACCTGGTTGGAGTCCGCTATCCGGAGGCATATGAAATCGCCCCGGTGGCGGCCCTCCCGGAATTCCAGTAGCACGAATAGCGCCTTGCCGTCCCGTAACCGGGCGGTTTCTGCTAGGATAAGCGTTTTCTGCGATCAGCTCTCGGTATGTTATGCGGACGCGCGTGAAAATCTGCGGGATCACCCGGAGCGAAGATGGGCTTGCGGCTGTCGCGGCAGGGGCTGATGCTATTGGCCTGGTGTTCTACGATAAAAGTCCCCGTTACGTCGAGATTGGCCGGGCACGGGAAATTGTTGCAGCACTTCCGCCCTTTATCAGTGTCGTGGCTCTGTTTGTGAATCCGGACGTCACTCAGGTAGGGGCTGTGCTGGATGCGTTGCCAATCAGTTTATTACAGTTTCATGGTGACGAGGCGGCGGCTTTTTGTGAGAGTTTCAACCGGCCCTACATCAAGGCAATTGCAATGAAACCCGGGCTTGATGCGAGTGCCGCTATGACCGGATATCCGGGTGCATCAGGATATCTTCTGGATGCCTGGCAGCCGGAATCGCGCGGTGGTGGCGGTGTGAAGTTTGACTGGGCAGATGTTCCTGCGGCGAATGCCGGACCATTGATCCTCGCGGGAGGGCTGAACCCGGACAATGTGGCCGAGGCCATTCGGAAGATTGGCCCTTATGCAGTTGATGTCAGCAGCGGCGTGGAGTCCGGCAAGGGAATTAAATCTGCGCAAAAAATTGAGGCATTTATGCGAGGAGTTGAACGTGGTGATGCAGGCCAAACAAGCGAATAAAGTGGCTCCGCTGACAGAGTTGCCGGATGCCCGGGGGCACTTCGGGCCTTATGGCGGACGTTTTGTGGCAGAGACTTTGATGGAGCCGCTGGAAGAGCTGCGCCAGGCCTATGAACGCTACGTCAAAGACCCCGAATTCCAGGCTGAGTTCGATTCTGATCTCGCGCATTTCGTGGGCCGTCCTTCACCGCTGTATCACGCCAAACGCTGGAGCAATGAGCTGGGCGGAGCGCAGATCTACCTGAAGCGCGAGGATCTGAACCATACCGGAGCTCACAAGATCAACAATACTGTTGGCCAGGCGCTGCTGGCACGGCGTATGGGCAAGAAGCGCATTATCGCCGAAACCGGCGCCGGTCAGCATGGTGTGGCTTCCGCCACCGTGGCAGCGCGTTTCGGTATGGAATGCGTTGTCTACATGGGCGCAGAAGATATCCAGCGACAGGCGGTCAACGTGTTCCGCATGCGCTTGCTTGGCGCTCAGGTGGTGGCGGTCGAATCAGGTTCCAGGACCTTGAAGGATGCGCTCAACGAGGCGATGAGAGATTGGGTCACGAATGTGGATGATACCTTTTACATAATCGGTACAGTCGCTGGTCCACATCCGTATCCGGCGATGGTGCGTGATTTCCAGGCGATCATTGGCCGCGAAGCTCGCGCTCAGATTCTCGATCAGACCGGACGCCTTCCTGATGCACTGGTAGCCTGTGTCGGCGGTGGGTCGAATGCAATTGGGCTGTTCCACCCTTTTCTGGAGGATAGCGATGTTGCCATGTACGGTGTCGAAGCGGCTGGGAACGGTCTCGAGACGGGTCAGCACGCTGCGCCTTTGTGCGCCGGCCGGCCAGGCGTATTACATGGCAATCGTACCTATCTGATGGAAGATCAGGATGGACAGATCATCGAGACCCACTCAGTATCGGCCGGACTCGATTATCCGGGCGTTGGCCCGGAACACGCGTGGTGGAAAGATTGTGGCCGTGCCAGCTATGTTGCCGTTACCGATAGCCAGGCCCTGGAGGCATTTCACGCATTGACGCGCACCGAAGGCATCATGCCGGCGCTCGAATCGAGTCATGCCCTGGCTTATGTAAAGCAGCTTGCGCCGACTTTGTCCAGGGATCAGAGTCTCATCGTTAATCTGTCGGGACGGGGCGATAAGGACATCAATACCGTGGCAGCGCTGGAAGGGATCCGTCTGTGAGCAGAATAGCCGCGCGTTTTGAGGCCCTGCGGGAACAGGGGCGCTCTGCGCTGATCCCGTATATTACAGCGGGCGATCCGCAGCCGACCATAACGGTACCGCTGCTGCATGCCCTGGTTGAAGCCGGTGCCGATCTGCTGGAGCTCGGGGTGCCGTTTTCGGATCCCATGGCCGATGGCCCGGTGATTCAGGCAGCCTGCGAACGTGCCCTGAAACATCATGTGAGTCTCCGGCAGGTGCTCGACATGGTCAGGACATTCAGGGAAACGGATGCCAGGACCCCGGTCGTATTGATGGGTTATCTCAACCCGATCGAAGTGATGGGCTATGAGGAATTTGCTGCTGCCGCCGAAGCGGCCGGTGTGGATGGCCTGCTGACTGTCGATTTGCCGCCGGAGGAAGCGCGCGAACTGGTAGATGCGCTCAAGGCGCACCACGTCGATCCGATTTTTCTTAGCGCGCCCAACAGTGACGACAAGCGCATACGTTTCATGGCGGATTTTGCCACCGGCTTTCTCTATTATGTGTCTTTCAAAGGCGTTACCGGAGCCAATCGGCTGGATGTTCAGTCGGTGCGAGACAAAGTGGCCCGGATCCGTGCCAATACAAGCTTGCCGGTGGGTGTCGGTTTCGGTATTCGCGATGCAGAAACCGCCGCTCGCATTGCCGAGTTTTCCGATGCCGTGGTGGTTGGGAGCGCCCTGGTCAGCCGTATTGCGGAACTTGCTGATCGGCCGGATGAAATCATCGCGACGGCACCGCAGATCATTGCCGAGATGCGCGCTGCCATGGACGCAGTTGCCGCAGCGGCATCGGGCCGTAAAGCGGCGGTCGATCAACAGTGAAACCCATGATCAGAAATCAGGAATAAACGATGAGTTGGTTCGAGAAGCTGATGCCTTCGCGCATCAGAACCGAAAGTAAAGGCAAGCGTACCGTCCCGGAAGGGTTGTGGAGCAAATGTCCATCCTGTGATGCGGTCCTGTATCGAATCGAACTGGAGCGCAATCAGGATGTCTGCCCGAAGTGCGATCACCACGCCCGGATCGGCGCACGCCGCCGACTCGATCTGTTTCTGGATGCAGAACCGCGTGAGGAGATTGGTGCCGAAGTGCAGCCAAGCGATCCGCTGAAATTCAGGGATAGCAAGAAATACAGCGAACGGCTGAAGCTGGCGCAGAAAAGCACCGACGAAACCGATGCACTGATTGTGATCAGGGGAGCCGTCGATTCCATTCCACTGGTGGCCGCAGCTTTCGAATTCCGGTTCATGGGCGGTTCGATGGGATCGGTGGTCGGTGAACGCTTTGTTCGCGGTGCCAATGTCTGCCTCGAGCAGCGCATCCCGTTCGTGTGCTTTTCCGCCAGCGGCGGCGCGCGCATGCAGGAGGCGCTGTTTTCTCTTATGCAAATGTCCAAGACCAGCGCTGCACTGGCGCGGCTGTCGGAAGCGGGTATTCCCTTTATTTCAGTGATGACTGATCCTACGATGGGCGGGGTATCGGCAAGCCTGGCGATGCTGGGTGACATCAATATCGCAGAACCCAAAGCGCTTATTGGTTTTGCAGGCCCGCGGGTGATCGAGCAGACGGTGCGCGAAACACTGCCGGAGGGATTCCAGCGAAGCGAATTCCTGCAGGAGCATGGTGCTGTCGATATGATTGTCGATCGCCGCGAATTGCGAGAACGTATCGCTGCACTGCTCGCGATTCTTACACACCAGACACCGGCTGCCTGATCGATGGCGCGTCAGTAGCGCACCGCTGTTGGTCTGGGAGCAGTATGGCTCAACAGCAGCGCTTTACCTCTCTACAGCAATGGCTGTCCTGGCAGGAAACCCTGCACCCCTCCGCAGTGGATCTGGGTCTGCAGCGTGTCAGCACAGTCGCAGACCGTCTGGGCTGTGGCCGGCCGGCGAGAATTGTCATTACAGTCGGTGGCACCAATGGCAAGGGCTCCTGTCAGGCGCTGCTGGAAGCTATTCTGCTGCGCGCCGGCTATCGCGTCGGCATTTATTCATCGCCCCACCTGGTGCGCTATAACGAACGCGTGCGCCTGAACGGCGCGACAGTTTCTGACCAGGCACTGTGCGACGCCTTCGCGCGGATTGACCGCGCCCGCGACGATACATCACTGACTTACTTCGAATTCGGCACCCTTGCAGCACTGGATATCATGCGTCATTCAGACCTCGATGTTGCGGTGCTGGAAGTTGGACTGGGCGGGCGTCTCGATGCGGTTAATATAGTCGATGCCGACGCGTCACTGGTAAGCAGCATTGGCATCGATCACACCGAGTGGCTGGGTTCGGACCGTGACTCCATTGGCCGTGAGAAAGCAGGCATCTTTCGCCCCGGAAAACCGGCGGTATGCGGCGACCGTGATCCGCCCGATAGCATCGGCCTGGAGGCCAGGCGCATTGGAGCGCTGCTGCGGGTGCTGGGCCGGGATTTCCAGGTCCGAACTGACGGCCGTGGCTGGCACTGGCAGGGGGAGCGAAACGCTTATCGGAATCTTCCGCAACCGGCGCTGCCGGGAGCGCATCAGCTGGCCAATGCCGCGAGCGTCCTCATGGTGCTGGATATGCTGTCGGAAGCTCTGCCCGTGCCCCGCAGAGCGATTGATGCCGGGTTGAGGTGGATGCAGCTGCCGGGGCGGATCCAGATGATTCCGGGTAAGGTGGAACAGGTGCTGGATGTATCACATAATGCGCAAGCGGCGCTGGCACTGGTAGACACCCTCAGGCATATGCCGCTGGCAGGTGTAACACATGCCGTGATCGGGATGATGAAGGATAAGGATGTGTCGGCCTTCGTACGGGCAATCGAGCCGGCCATTGCCCACTGGTATCCGGTAGGATTGCCATTTGCGCGGGCTATGGATGCGGCAGCGCTGGCGGAGATTATCGGCTCGGTGATTGGCGGAGCCGATCCGCCGACCGGTTTTGCGAATATGACGGATGCACTGGCTGACCTGCGATCACGTGTATCCGCCGGCGACCGCATACTGGTTTGCGGATCGTTCTATACCCTGGCTGAATGGGTTCAGTTGGATCCTGACTTTGAATAGCGAGAGATTATGGAATTTTTGTTGAAGCAACGGCTGGTCGGGGCAGTCGTGCTGGTAGCGCTGGGCGTTATCTTTATTCCCATGTTGCTGGAGGGTCCTGATCGCAATCAGGTGCCGGAACTCGAAGCGTTACCCGAATTGTTCGATGCCGGCCCGGAGCAACCGCTTGAGTCGTTTCAGGCTACAGATGGCGTTCGCGATGAGCCGCAGGTGTCGGTTCTCGGGGACACGCCGCCGCCGGACTCCAGCTCTGACAGCACCCCGGCCGAGGCCGGGCCTGTCATCGAGCCGCTGCCCGAGCTTCCGGTTGCCGAGCCACCAGTGGAGCAAGCTGCGGAGCCCGGTCCGCTGGGCAACTGGGTGGTTCAGGCAGCCAGTTTTTCTGATCAGGAAAAGGCTATTGCACTGCGAGACAAACTGCGTGCGGCCGACTTCGTAACCCAGGTGGAAAAAGTCAGAGTCGAAGGCAAGAGTTTCTATCGGGTCCGCGTGGGACCCTATCTGGAACGGGCTGAGGCGGAACAAAACCAGAAGCGACTGGACGAAAAATTCAAGCTTAGTGCACGTGTGCTTTCCTATCCGTAATTCGAGTCGCTATCCGGTGCCCGGATCGAGTAAAATGCTGGCTTTTGCGGTAATGCCGGATTGACTGCTGCCACACATTTCACGTTATGCCGTTGATCTGGGCCGATTTTGCCATTCTGGCAATTATTGCTGTTTCGGCGCTGCTCAGTCTGTGGCGCGGATTCGTCAAGGAAGCCATTTCTCTGGCCAGCTGGATCATTGCGCTCTGGGTGGCCATGCTGTTTTTCCAGGAACTGGCGGACTGGCTGGTGCGCTGGATCGAAACGCCATCGATTCGCGCTGTGGTGGCATTTACGGTCCTGTTCGTGTGCGTCGTTCTGTTGGGCGGCCTGATTAATTTTCTGGCCGGCCAGCTGGTATCGAAAACCGGATTGACAGGAACCGATCGGGCGCTCGGTATGTTGTTCGGTATTGCGCGCGGCATAGTAATCGTTGCGGTTCTGGTTATGCTTGCCGGACTGACCGGCCTGCCGCAGGATGCATGGTGGAACGAATCGACCCTGTTGCAGCATTTTCAGGATATGGCATTGTGGTTGCGCAGTTTTCTGCCAGCCGATATTGCCCAACATATTCACTATTGATGTTCGGAAGGTAGTTACTGTGTGTGGCATTGTAGGCATCGTAGCCCATCGAGAGGTTAACCAGTCCATTTACGACGCGCTGACGGTATTGCAGCATCGCGGACAGGATGCGGCTGGCATCATGACCGGTGAAGGCAGCAAGCTGTATCTGCGCAAGGACAATGGACTGGTGCGCGACGTATTCCATACCCGCCATATGCTGCGCTTGCGCGGAAACATGGGAATAGGTCACGTGCGTTATCCGACGGCTGGCTGCGAAAGCTCTGCTGAGGCACAACCGTTCTACGTCAATTCCCCCTACGGCATCAGCCTGGCGCATAACGGTAATCTGATTAATTCCGAAGAGCTGAAGGACAACCTGTTTCGCGAAGATCTGCGGCACATCAATACCGAGTCGGATTCGGAAGTCCTGTTGAACGTGCTCGCCCACGAGCTGCAGCGTCTTAACAAGCTGGAAATCAATGAGAACGACGTCTTCACTGCTATAGCAGGAGTGCATCGGCGTTGTCGCGGTGCCTATGCGGCCGTGGCAATGATTACCGGGTACGGAGTTGTCGCGTTCCGTGATCCACATGGCATCCGGCCACTGGTGTACGGCAGCCGGGAAACAGCCGAGGGCACAGAGTTTATGGTGGCATCCGAGAGTGTCGCGCTGGACTCGCTCGGCTTTGATCTTATTGCTGATGTGCAGCCCGGTGAGGCGATTTTCATCCGCCATGACGGCAGCATGGTGTTGCAGCAGTGTGCCGAGAATCCTCAATACGCACCCTGCATATTTGAACACGTGTACCTGGCCCGGCCGGATTCGATCATCGATAATGTATCTGTGTACAAGGCGCGTCTGCGCATGGGTGAAAAGCTTGCGGCAAAGATTGCGCGGGAGCGGCCCGATCATGATATCGATGTCGTGATACCGATACCGGACACCAGCCGGACCGCGGCGCTGCAACTCGCCTTTAATCTCGGCGTAAAATACCGCGAGGGTTTCATCAAGAACCGGTATATCGGCCGCACTTTCATTATGCCGGGTCAGCAACAACGCAAGAAATCGGTGCGCCAGAAACTGAATGCGATTGAGCTGGAATTCCGCGGCAAGAACGTGATGCTGGTTGATGACTCCATAGTGCGAGGTACGACCTCAGGGCAAATTATCCAGATGGCGCGTGAGGCCGGAGCGAAAAAAGTCTACTTCGCCTCGGCCGCGCCGCCAGTACGCTTCGCCAATGTTTACGGCATTGACATGCCGACCAAATCGGAATTGATTGCCCACGACCGGACCGTCGAGCAGATAGCAACGGAAATCGGTGCTGACTGGCTTGTTTTTCAGGACCTTGAAGACCTGATCGCCGCGGTGCGGCGCGGCAACAAAAAAATCACTAATTTCGATTGCTCAGTATTTACCGGCGACTACGTGACCGGTGGTGTCGGTGAGGAATACCTCGAAAACCTCGAGCGGCAGCGCAGTGATCTGGCCAAGGAAGACCGACGCATGTCAGATCACGAAGTCATTGAACTGCACAATAGCGCTTGACACCTGACGCACCGGTTGACTAATCTTTTCTCGTTGCGCCGATTTGAACTCCAGCTTGCGGGCGCGTTATAAATCCGGCTAAAGCGATGGTGCCTGCTTTCGTTGTTGCCCGGAAGCGGGTTTTTTTATGTCTGATCCTCGGGGAGAGCGGCATGTCTGAAAAACAAACAGGAAAGCCTGGTTTCGCCACGCTGGCGGTGCGCGCCGGGCAGCACCGGACTGCGGAAGCGGAACACGCCGAACCGATTTTCCCGACCTCCAGTTACGTATTCGAAAGTGCGGCGGCTGCGGCAGCGCGTTTCAGCGGTGCGGAACCCGGAAATATTTATTCGCGCTTTACCAATCCCACTGTGCGTACATTCGAGGAACGACTGGCGGCGCTTGAAGGCGGCGAATGTTGTGTGGCTACCGCTTCGGGGATGTCCGCGATCTATGCCTGTTGTGCCGGATTACTGAAGAGCGGTGACCATATTGTTTCTTCGCGCAGCATTTTTGGCAGTACCACCCTGCTGTTCACGAATTATCTGCAGAAATTCGGCATCCAGACCAGCTTTGTGGCCCTCGATGACCTGGCAGCCTGGGAGCAGGCGATACGTCCGGAAACCCGCCTGCTGTTTGTCGAAACACCGTCTAATCCATTGACGGAAGTCGGCGATATTGCAGCGCTGGCAAGGCTGGCGCATGCCCATGACAGCTTGCTGGTCGTTGATAACTGTTTTTGTACTCCGGCGCTGCAGCGGCCTCTGGCACTTGGTGCGGATGTGGTAATACATTCCGCCACCAAATATCTGGACGGCCAGGGTCGTTGCGTCGGCGGCGCGGTGGTGGGCTCACAGGATGTAGTGGGCCAGGGCGTCTATGGTTTCTTGCGTACCTGTGGGCCGACGATGAGTCCTTTCAATGCATGGGTGTTTTTGAAGGGCCTGGAAACACTGGAGATCCGCATGCAGGCGCATTGCGCTTCCGCGCAGAAGCTGGCGGAATGGCTGCAGGAACAGCCGCAAGTCACGGCTGTTTATTATCCTGGCTTGCCGTCACATCCACAGCACCAGCTCGCCAGTGTTCAACAATCGGGTTTCGGTGGCATCATCGCTTTCGAGGTTGCGGGCGGACAGCCAGCTGCGTGGAAGCTGATCGACGCGACCCGTATCTGCTCGATCACTGCCAATCTCGGCGACACCAAAACAACGATTACGCATCCAGCTACCACCACACACGGCCGTCTCACACCCGAGCAGCGATCTGAGGCAGGGATTTCTGACGGGCTGATACGTATTGCCGTGGGTCTGGAAACACTCGATGATCTGATTGCAGATCTGGCGGGTGGGCTTTAGCAAACAGGAGAGGGATATCATGCATAAGCTTTGGAGTTTGATATTAGCGATGAGCCTTGCGATCGCGCTACCGTCGGCACTGGCTGTAACTCCCGACGCGGAGATCAACGATCGTGCAAACTTTCAGGTGCAGGCGTCGACGAATGTGGATAATGACCGGGTATTGGCGGTGCTCAGCGCCACCGCTGAAGACAAGGACCCGGCAGATCTGGCAGATAGCATCAATCGAACCATGTCATGGGCGCTGGAACAGGCAAAAGGCGCACGCGCTGTTCAGGTCAGCAGCGGAAGCTATCAGACTTATCCGGTGCATGACGAGAAAAAAATCGTCAACTGGCGAGGCCGCCAGGAACTGTATCTGGAATCTTCCGATGTGGAACAGGTGACCCGTCTGATTGGTTTGTTGCAGAGCCGTTTGCAGATGCAGTCCCTGCAATTTTCGGTATCGCCGGACCGGGCGGACGCGGTTGAAGAGGATTTGATCGAGCAGGCGCTGATGGCTTTCCAGAAACGTGCTGCGCTGATCAGCAAAGCATTGGGTGCCGGCGATTACCGTTTGCTGGATGTGACGATAACGTCCGGAGGGCGCGAGCCCATCAGGCCGATGCGCGCGGAAATGGCAATGGCTGGTCGAGCTGGCATCAGCGAGCCTGCTCTGGAAAGCGGAACCAGCCGGTTGACCATCCAGGCGAGCGGCGCGATTCAGCTATTGCGCGATTAGTGCCCGGGGCACGGACTGATCTTGCCAACGCCCCAGCGCAGGAAATCGTCGAAGGTGATGCTCGCCTTACCGGTCATATCAATCCCGGCAGCTATCCGCGCTATGTTGACCGTACAGCTGCTGGTGACGGCACGATCGATCTTGTCGCCGTTGTAGCGTGGCAAGATCAGGACATGTTCGACCAGTTCCTGACCAACAGAAAATGGCGTTACCACTTTCAGCAGGTAATAATTTTCGCGGCTCGGGCCGGCTAAAACAGCGATGCCTTCAACGTTTAACGGGTTCGGGCCTGCATATTCATACGGTTCATAAATTTCGAGGACATGGGGTTGGGTTGTCATATCAAAGTCCCTCGATTTGCCAGATGATCAGCATGCACAAACACATGTTAGCTGTCAAAGCCGGGCACTTCATAGCCAATTTCTCGCACCTGCGTATTCTCCCTAAGGTCGTGAATTGTCATGAATAAAAGCAGATACCGGTTACTGGAGCTGGCGCAGTCCGGTATCGAGTCGGTGCACGGCGGAAGCCTGACCGGGCGAGCTGCCAGTCAGTTCAGGCCGAATGGACCGGTACATGTCGCCGCCGTGGGGAAGGCGGCTGCGGCCATGGCCAGTGGTGCTGAAGAAATCCTGGGAGACGATATCCAGCGGGCGTTGCTGATAACCGCCAAAGGTTACGACGATGCGCCGGAATCCCAACGGTTTGAGAGACTGTATGGCGGGCATCCAGTGCCTTCAGCAGAAAGCCTGATTGCCGGTGCCCGACTGTTGCGATGGGTCAAGGAAACGCCGCGATCCGCACACCTGCTGTTTCTGATTTCGGGTGGCGCGTCGAGTATGGTGGAAGTGGCAGCCGCAGGAATCGAAGTTGCCGACCTGCAGCGTGCCAATCATTGGTTGCTCGCAAGTGGTATGAGTATCGGCGGGATCAATGCAGTGCGACGCAGGATGTCGCGGATCAAGGGCGGAAAGCTCCTTGCTTACCTGCCACCGGTGTCTACGGAAGTCTGGTTGCTGTCTGACGTGGCAGGCGATGATCCAGCCGTTATAGGGTCAGGCCTGTTATTTCCGTCACCCGCGTCTGCACTTCCTGATGTCGAGTACCCTGAGTGGCTGAGACAATTGCTGTTTGCAGAGACCAGCGACAGCGACGTGCTGCAACGGCACGCGCCGGTTCCGCCTCACCGGATCCTCGGTACACTGGCTGACGCCTGTGAAGCGGTGGCGCGACGTGCGCGGGAACTGCAGCTGCCCGTCAGGTTGAATGTGACCGAACTCGAAGGTGACGCTGAAGCGTCTGGATGCAGGCTCGGTGACTATCTGCTGGCTGCCGCGCCAGGTATGCACATCTGGGGTGGGGAGACTACCGTCAAACTGCCTGAGCAGAGCGGAGTCGGCGGACGGAATCAGCATCTGGCGCTGGCAGCGGCAGTACGAATAGCCGGCCGTGATGACGTGCAGCTGCTGGCACTGGCGAGCGACGGCCGCGATGGTCCAGGTGAAGACGCCGGAGCGCTGGTGGATGGCGGCACGGTGGCGCGCGGCACTCTACATGGGTTTGATGCAGGCGAATGCCTGCGCAGTGCTGATTCGGGCCGGTTTCTCGAGGCAAGTGGCGATCTGATCTCGACAGGACCCACCGGGACCAACGTTCGGGATCTGATAATCGGCTGGAAAACCTGATGACAGATAGCGTTACTCTATCGACGACCGCAGGCGCCCTGAGAAGCGACAATCTTTTCGACGTTGCATTGCAGTGTCTCGAGTGCTGTCATCCTGTCACCAAGTGCGAACTTACCCGGCTGGCGGTGGCGGCACTGCAGTCGAATCGGCTGAATCTCCATGCGGCGGCCGATCCTTCGCCGCCTGGAGAAGCCGGGCGACCGGCGCAACCGCGCCTGGTTGCGCCGCGCGATTTACCGCGTCGTCGGATCGGGTCCCTGCAGGGTCGGATTTCTCTGCTGCACGCCCTGGCGCACATTGAATTCAACGCCATCAATCTGGCCTGGGATGCAATTTACCGGTTTCGAGAACTGCCCGCCGCCTATTACAGAGACTGGGCGAAAGTCGCTGTCGAGGAAGCGGGTCATTTCATGTTACTTTCTGAACGTCTGGCCGCGCTGGATACCTGCTATGGCACACTCGATGCGCATGATGGTTTGTGGGAAATGGCAGTAAAAACTGCTCATGATCCGCTGGTCCGAATGGCGCTGGTGCCGCGCGTGCTTGAAGCGCGCGGGCTTGATGTGACACCGGGAATAATCCGCAAGGTGCGTGAAGTCGGCGATACTGCAACAGTCGAGGCGCTGGAGATCATTCTGCGCGATGAGATAGGGCATGTGGAAATCGGTACGCGCTGGTATCGTTATTTATGTGCTGAGCGCAATCTGGAGCCGGACAGTACTTTTATTGAATTGCTCAGCCAGTATACGAAAGGTCAGGTGAAAGAGCCTTTCCATTACGAGGCGCGACGGCAGGCCGGGTTCAGTGACGGTGAATTGGCAAGTCTTGAGAAGCTTGCGGGAGAAAAGAAATGAAACGACGTTTGACGCGGTCTGGACTGATCCCTGTGTTTGCAATGCTCGCCTTCCTGGTTATGCCTGAAGCTGCCCGAGCTGACGTGGAAGCTACTGTCGTCTGGTATATGGAACAGGAGCCCGGCACGGAACAGTTCAAGGTCCGCTATATTGTCACGCCCGAATATCTACGTTCCGATGAGGGCGGCGATGGCGAAGGTTTTGTGCTGCTGGATCGGAAGGAGAAGCAAATTTACAACGTTGTGCCGGGGACTGGAACGGTGCTGGAGATCAATGGCGATGGAGAACTGCCCTCGCCACCTGCATCTTTGTCCATAGAAGTGCAGGAAAGCATCGACAGGAACGCCCCGCGTCTCGAAGGCCACCACGCGTTGACACTTGAATTGTCGGCGAACGGGACGCCATGCCGATCAGCAATCGTGGTGCCGGGTCTGCTTGAAAACGTGAGCGAAGCGCTTGCTGAGTTTCAACAGGTGCTGGCAGTGCAGCAGGCGCGTATGCTCGGCAATACGCCGGAGGAGCTTAAAACACCCTGTTATCTTGCCAACACCGTGTTTGCCACTGACTATCATGTCGGTCGCGGCATTCCCCTGATGGAATGGCGGACGGGGGCGTTGAGCAGGGAATTGCTGGAGTATAAACGCGGGGTCAAAATGCCGGAATCGCTTTTTGAGATGCCAGAAGATTATCGCCGCTTCAGTCCCCCCGCAGACCAGGCGCTGCGCCGGTAACTCAGAGCCTTTCAGTCCGCCAGCCGTGTTCGTCCACTACCAGCACGCTTGCGGTCTCGAACCAGTCGCCCAGATCAATGCGCGTTGCTGACCGATTTTGATCCGTCAGGGTATGGATTGCGTGGCGATGCGTATGACCGTGGATAAGCAGATCCACATTGTATTGTCTCATCACCCGCAAAACTTCCTCCGGGTTTACATCCATGATGGCGGCAGTTTTGTTCCGGTTGCTCAGAGTGCTGAGTTCGCGCGCCTCCGAAGCAAGTTCCAGGCGGTCGCTGACAGGCAGGGCCAACGCCTGTTGCTGCCACGCCGGATCACGCAGCCTGCTCCTCAGATTCTGATATTCCACATCGTCGGTACAAAGGGAGTCGCCATGCATCAGCAGGGTTGGCGTGCCGAAAAGATCAAGCCGTGTCGGATCCGGTATGAGAGTGCATCCGGTCTGAACTGCAAAGGTTGGGCCGAGCAGGAAATCGCGGTTGCCATGCATGATGTATATGGGTGTACCGGCTCTGACACAACGCTCGAGTCCGGTGCAAATCTGCGCGTAGGACGGCTCCGGGTCATCATCGCCAATCCAGGATTCAAACAAATCTCCCAGAATGTACAGAGCCTGCGCTTCGCGCGCAGGTGTTGCCAGGAAACCAAGGAACAGTTCAATAGTCGCCAGACGGGAAGGATGCAGATGTAGATCGGATATGAACAGGATCGCCACGACAGGATCTGGAAGACGCCTGCCCCTGCGCTGATCGCAGTGGGCAGTCGGCTATTCCAGCATCAATCCTCGACTGTCACTTTTTCGATTATTACGTTCTCGGCCGGAACGTCCTGGTGACCGCCTCGGGTCGTAGTTGGAACCGCTTCGATGGCTTTTACCACGTCCAGCCCTTCGACAACTTTCCCGAATACGCAATAACCCCAGCCATCCGGCGTTTTGGAGCGATGATTGAGGAAGTCATTGTCCTTCGCATTGATAAAGAATTGCGAGCTTGCTGAATGCGGGTCGGGCGTCCGCGCCATCGCAATGGTGCCGAGCTCATTCTTCAGTCCGTTGTCCGCCTCATTTTTGATATTATCGCGGGTAGTCTTCTGGTTCATGTCGGGTTCAAAACCGCCGCCCTGGATCATGAAGTTAGGTATCACGCGGTGAAAAATCGTGCCGTCATAAAATCCGGATTTGGCATACTCAACGAAATTTTGCACGGTAACCGGGGCTTTTTCTGCGTCCAGCTCCAGCACGATCGTACCCTTGCTGGTCTGCATATTTACAGTCGTCACGAGTGAATCTCCTGTTGCTGTTGGTGCGGCTGCTCCGGCGAAAGTCGATGCGAAGCAGAGCAAAACGCCTGGAATAATCCTTCTGAGGAAATGCATATTTTCAGGGCTCCCTGTTTGGCGAACGCGTATAATAGCGGTTTCATCGCTGGTGACCAAATTTGCTAACATTCCGCCGTGGCCGGACGCTGATTCGCCGGAGGCGGATGGTGCGGCTGGAGATTGACATGCTGAATACTGGAGTCCGGTCGAATGCTGAAAGTCTATAATTCACTGACGCGCAAGAAACAGGAATTTATTCCGATCGAACCGGGGAAGGTTCGAATGTACGTGTGCGGCATGACAGTGTATGACTTCTGCCACCTCGGGCATGCGCGGGTTCTGGTGGTGTTCGATATCATTGTCCGCCACCTGCGCAGTCTTGGCTATGAAGTCACCTATGTGCGCAATATCACCGATATTGACGACAAGATTATCGCCAGAGCCCGTGAAAATGGCGAAAGTATTAATGCACTGACTGAGCGGTTTATCGCTGCGATGCATGAAGATGCGGATGCGCTGGGGGTTTTGCGGCCGGATTTTGAGCCGCGGGCCACTGAGTCGATCGATAATATTCTGAAAATGATTCAGCGTCTGGTGGACAGGGGCTTCGCCTATCAGGGAAGTAATGGTGATATTTTTTATTCGGTCAGCCAGTTTCCGGACTACGGCCGCCTGTCGGGCAAACGTGTCGAGGATCTGCGTTCCGGTTCCAGAGTCGAAGTGAACGACGCGAAACGCGATCCGCTGGATTTTGTATTGTGGAAAGCGGCCCGGCCAGGTGAAACCAGCTGGCCATCGGCGTGGTGTGAGGGACGGCCGGGATGGCATATCGAATGTTCGGCCATGTCAACCGACTGTCTGGGTGCTCACTTTGATATTCATGGCGGCGGTCTGGATCTGCAGTTCCCCCATCATGAAAATGAAATTGCGCAATCGGAAGCCGCGACCGGCGAGCCATTCGTGAATTACTGGATCCATAACGGCTTTGTTGAAGTCAATGAAGAGAAGATGTCCAAATCCCTGGGTAACTTCTTCACTGTTCGCGAGATTCTGAAGCAGTACCAGCCTGAGGAAATCCGTTACTTCATCCTCTCCAGTCATTACGGCAGCCCGCTGAATTACAGCGATGACAATCTGAAGCAGGCGCGCAGCGCCCTGCAGAGACTCTATACGGCACTGCGCGAATCGAAGGATACCGGTGCGGACATGCTCGATAATGCATTCATGCAGCGTTTTCAGGACGCGATGAACGATGATTTCAACACCCCGGAAGCCCTGGCGGTACTGTTCGAACTGACGCGTGCGCTGAATCGTGCGCGGGAGCAGGGGGATCCTGCGGCCACCGGCCTGGCGGCGACACTCAAGGCGCTGGGTGGTCGACTCGGGCTGCTGCAGGACGATCCGGAGGCTTATCTGCGCGGTCAGGCAGGCGCCGGGGGGCAGGGACCCAGCGATCAGGAAATCGATGCGCTGCTCATTCAGCGACGCGCTGCCCGCGATGCCAGGAACTGGGCCGAAGCTGACCGGATCCGAACGCTGCTCATCGATATGGGAATAGAACTCGAAGACGGGGCCGAAGGCACTCGCTGGCGCCGGGCCTGAGGCAACAGGAATCCGCTAGCTCGTAATAAAGGTTCTCACCCGGGTGCCGATCAAGACGCCCAATGCGAGCCTGTCTCAAATAGAAAACCAGATCTGGATTCCCCTGCTATGCCACCAACACCGGAGAACAGCCGTCGCTGGGCGGGCACATTGCCGTTGCGCGTCACCGGCATCGTGTTCTGGGGCCTGATAGTCATAGGGATGCTGGTGGTGTCCATCATGCTGAACGAACGCGAGAATCATATCGTGCAGCGTCAGCAGGCAGTAGTCGATCGATTCATGTCCGAACTCCACCAGGATCTCAGCTGGAGTCAGCTTGAAACGCTCGACGAAGTGTCTGCGTTGGCACACCGCATATCGACGTCATCAGGTGCAATCCAGTCAGTCGCCCTCGCGACGCAGGGACAGACCCTGTTTCTTGGCGAGAAGCAGCTTGATCAGATTTCTTACACCCGCCGCGTCTGGTTGAACGACGGCGCCGAACCCCGCAATGGCACGCCGGTCAGCATCACTTTGTCTCTGATGTCCATAGAAAAACAGGTGGCGCAGGAGCGCAAGGGACTGCTGCTCGGAATGGGCGGTCTGTTCGTGCTGTTCGGCCTGGTGCTGCAATGGGTGCTGGACCGGATTTTGACCCGCCCCTTCCAGCAGATGGTCGCAACCGCCTGTCTGTTTTCACGCGGTGATGAAAGGACCCGCTTTGATGATGTACGACCGGATGAATTCGGTTATCTGGGACGTTTTATCAATCAGGCGCTCGATTACTCCAATGAACAGAAAGATGCCTTGCGCCAGGCTCTGGAACGCGCGCGAAACACGGAGCACGAGCTTTACAGAGAAAAAGAAAAAGCGCTTGTTACACTCCACTCAATCGGCGACGGCGTGATCACTACGGACAGGTCGGGATGTGTGTCTTATATGAATGCCGTTGCAGAAGAACTGCTGGGGCTGGATTTCGAAGGGATCCGCAATACACCACTGGGCAAAGTCATGCGTCTTGTCGATGAGAACAGTGGCAAGACCTTGCTGAATCCCGTCGACCAATGTTTGGAAACTGGTGAGAAGATCGTCCAGAACGGTCACAAACTGCTGGTGTGCCATGACGGGCGCCAGGTCGCCATTTCTGATACGGCGGCACCGATCCTTGATGAGCATGGCGACCTCGAGGGGGTCGTGATGGTGTTTCATGATGTGGGTCAGGCTTACCGGCTTGCGCGGCAGTTATCACACCAGGCGCGGCATGATCCTCTCACCGGTTTGTTCAATCGGCGCGAATTCGAATCGCAGCTCGGAAAGCTGCTCGAGACTGCACAGACCAGTGGTTTGAATCATGCGCTCTGCTATATCGATCTTGATCAGTTTAAAGTGGTAAATGACGTCTGCGGTCATAAGGCAGGGGATGAATTGCTGAGGCAGCTAGCTGAGCTGTTTCAGTCCCAGGTACGTGAAGCGGACATTCTCGCGCGTCTTGGGGGCGACGAATTCGGCGTATTGCTGACACATTGCAGCACCGCTCAGGCAGTGCGAATTGCCGAAAACATCCGTTCTGCGGCTCGCGAATTTCGATTCCTGTACGAGGACCGGAGCTTTGAAGTAGGCGCCAGTATCGGTGTGGTTTCGATCAGCCCGGAATCGGGTTCTGCCTCTGAATTGATGAGTGCTGCTGATCTGGCCTGCTATGCGGCCAAGGACGGCGGACGTAATCGCGTTCACCTGTACAGGCCGAGCGACGAAGAACTTGCAGAGCGACGCGGTGAAATGGACTGGGTCTCGGAAATCGTCGATGCTATCGAGAATAACCGCCTGTACCTGCTTTTCCAGCCAATCATGGCACTGGGCAGCGGTGCCAAAAGACATCCCGATCATTATGAGCTGCTGTTGCGAATGCGCGATCCATCGGGCAATGAGGTTCTTCCGATGGCATTTCTGCCGGCAGCCGAGCGTTACAACCTGATGACCGAGATTGACAGCTGGGTGGTCAAGGCGGTGATGCAGAGAGTGGCGAGCTGTGACAATCTTCCCGATGACGGTGTCTTCCTTATCAACGTGAGCGGGACATCGCTATCAGATCCTGAATTTGTCATGTTTCTGGAAGAGCAGTTGGAGTCTATGGCACTGCCGCCATCGCGTCTGTGCTTTGAGATAACCGAAGCATCCGCCATCTCCAATTTGCGGGCCATCGTTGATCCCGTCCAGCGATTGCGCAAGCTTGGCTGCAAAATCGCACTGGATGATTTCGGTAGTGGTTTAAGCGCGTTTGGACATCTCAAAAATCTGCGCGTTGATTATATCAAGATCGACGGCGGGCTCGTGCGCGATATGGCGCATGACCGGCTGAATGCTGCCATGGTGCAGGCCATCAATGAAATCAGTCATGTTGTTGGCGTACAAACTATTGCCGAATTTGTTGAAACGCGGGAAGTGCTGGAAAGCCTGACCCACATGGGCATAGATTACGGGCAGGGACACTGCATCGCTCCGCCGCGTCCTATTGACGAACTGTTTGGCGGGCGTGATCAGCCGGGCCTGAAACTGGTGAAATCCTAACCCTGTTCCGGGGCATCCGGACCGTGCAATGCATCGGCCGCGAATACAGTGTTTTGCAGCAGTGTTGCTACCGTCATTGGACCGACTCCGCCTGGTACCGGAGTGATCCAGGCGGCGCGTTCTCTTGCGCGTTCAAATCCTACGTCGCCAATAAGGCCGTGCTCACTTCGATGGATGCCGACATCAACGACAGTAGCGCCGGGACGCACCCATTCGCCTGGCACCAGACCCGGCTTGCCAGCCGCTACTATCAGAATTTCTGCCTCGCGCACATGGCTTTCGAGATCTCGGGTGAAACGGTGGCAACAGGTTACTGTGGCGCCGGCGAGCAATAGTTCGAGCGCCATCGGGCGGCCGACATGGTTGGAAGCGCCGATCACGACCGCTTCGCGGCCGTAATAATGCTCGCCGATAGAATCGAGAAGCGTGATGATGCCGCGCGGTGTGCAGGGTCGCATCTGCGGGATACGCAGAGCCAGGCAGCCGACGTTGTATGGATGGAACCCGTCAACGTCTTTATCGGGGCGAATGCGCTCGATGACCGTTTCGGCATTGATCTGTTCAGGCAGAGGCAGTTGAACAAGGATGCCATCGATTTCCGGATCAGCATTCAGTGTGTCGATAAGATCCAGCAATGCCGCCTGCGAAGTGTCTCCTGACAGATCATAGGAGCGGGATAGCAGGCCGGCCTGCTCGCAGGCGAGGCGTTTGTTGCGGACGTAGATTTCTGATGCCGGATCCTTGCCCACCAGCACGACGGCAAGACCAGGCCGCTGTTTTCCTGCGCTTAATCGCCCGTCAATATGCTCCTTGATCTGCTGACGGATGGCGGTTGCGATGGCTTTGCCGTCGATTATACGGGCGCTCATGAGATCGTCTGGTCGGATTGAAGGGGGCCGATTCTCGCATGCACGACAGAAGTGGACAAGCGACCCATAAAAACTGCCATACTCAGCCTCTTCGGCCGTTGACGATGGCAGAGTGTCGCCGTATCATCGCCCGTCCTGTTTAGAACCGGGAAAAACGGGGTATAGCGCAGTCTGGTAGCGCGCCTGCTTTGGGAGCAGGATGTCGGGAGTTCGAATCTCTCTACCCCGACCAAAATTCTGCATGTACGGCAATGCGCGAGTGACAGAGAGCGATTTAGTCCCGGTAGCTCAGTTGGATAGAGCAACGGCCTTCTAAGCCGTGGGTCGGGGGTTCGAATCCCTCCCGGGGCACCAGAGGCAGTGGCTGCGTGTTCGGGGCGCAGAAGTAACAGTATTAATGGCGGGCGTAGCTCAGTTGGTAGAGCTCCGGATTGTGATTCCGGTCGTCGTGGGTTCGAGTCCCATCGCTCGCCCCATTTTGCGGGCCGTTAGCTCAGTTGGTAGAGCAGGAGACTCTTAATCTCTTGGTCGAAGGTTCGAGCCCTTCACGGCCCACCAAATTACCCGCGGCATACGCGGGTTTTTTCTAATACCATACTGTTCTTGTGATTACCCGGGTTGGCCAAACAACCCGTATAATCGGGGGCTTGCACGCTATCCCCGCGGAATCATACAGTTGGCGGATATTGCGAAAGTGGCGGAACTGGTAGACGCGCTGGATTTAGGTTCCTGTGGGGCAACCCGTGAGAGTTCGAGTCTCTCCTTTCGCACCACATAACAAAGATCCCCTGGGCTGAAGCACGCTGGAGAGCTGGTCAGCAGGTGGACTCGGTGAATTGGTCTCAGGTAGAGGTAACGATATGCAAGTCTCTGTAGAAACGACCAGCGGATTGGGCCGTCGTATGACGATACAATTGCCTGCTGAGCAGATAGATAACCAGGTCGAGAACAAGCTGCAGCAGTTATCCCGCTCGGTCCGTATAGATGGTTTCCGCCCCGGCAAGGTTCCTCTCAGCGTCGTGAAGAAGCGTTATGGAGAACAGGTGCGCCAGGAGACGGCGGGTGAGCTGATGGCGTCGAGCTATGAACAGGCTCTGCAGCAGGAAAACATTCGCCCGGTCGGTCAGCCGACGATCGAACAGACGCGCAACGAGCCGGGCCAGGAGCTGGAGTTCGTTGCCACATTCGAAGTCTATCCGGAAGTGGAACCGCCGCAGCTGGGCGATATTACAATAGAACGGCCGGTGGCGGAGATCAGCGAATCAGATGTCGACAACATGTTCAGCAAGTTGCGCAAACAGCGTGCTACCTGGAGTCCGGTTGAACGTGCAGCGGTCACTGGCGATCGGCTGGAAATCGATTTCGAAGGAACTATCGACAGTCAGCCATTCCAGGGAAATGCGGCGAAAAACGTGCCTCTGGAGCTTGGCAGCGGAGCGATGATTCCGGGTTTCGAAGAACAGTTGACCGGTCTCGCGGCAGGTGAGCAGAAGACTATCGATGTCACGTTTCCCGAGAACTATCAGGCACAGGAAATGGCAGGGAAGCAGGCGCAATTCGCAGTCAGCGTCAATAGCGTTGCGGAGCCGGTGCTGCCGGAACTCGACGATGAGTTTGCGCGGGCTTTTGGAGTCGGCGAGGGTGGTCTGGAGCAGTTGCGCGAAGAGGTAACGAAAAACATGCGGCGCGAGCTTGATGCGATGATAAAGTCTCGCGTCAAGCAGCAGGTGTTCGACGCGCTGCTTCAGAAAGCAGATATCGAGGTGCCCGCGTCGTTGATTGACGCCGAGGTGGATGCCCTGGTCAAGAAAGCGGAAACTGGTGCCGACTCAGCAGGCGCCCGCGATGATCTGGAAGCGCAGGCGAGGCGGCGGGTGTCGCTGGGTTTGCTGATTTCAGAGATCATCAAGCGCAATCAGCTGCAGATCGATTCAGAGCGGGTGCGGCAGGTGATCGAAGATCTGGCTCAATCCTACGAAAAACCGGAAGAAGTAGTGAACTGGTACTACAGTAATCAGGAAATGCTCTCGGGAATTCAGACCATGGTAATGGAAGAAACGGTTGTCGACTGGATTGCATCACAGGCCCAAGTACAAGATAAATCATATACATTTGATGAGCTTATGAAGGCCTGATCAGGCTTTCACAGGCGAAGGAAAAGCTGATGTTCGAAAGCAATTCAAAGAGTGGAGCGGGAAATATTCAGGCGCTGAATCTGGTCCCCATGGTGATTGAACAGACGGCTCGAGGCGAGCGTGCCTACGATATTTATTCCCGTCTGCTCAAAGAACGGGTCATATTCGTGGTCGGCCCGGTCGAAGACTACATGGCCAATGTGGTGGTGGCGCAGCTACTCTTTCTTGAGTCGGAGAATCCTGACAAGGATATTCACCTGTACATCAATTCCCCCGGTGGTGCCGTGACGGCGGGTCTGGCCATTTATGACACCATGCAATTTATCAAAGCGGATGTCAGCACCATGTGTATCGGCCAGGCAGCCAGCATGGGTGCCATACTGCTGGCCGGTGGCGCCAAGGGTAAGCGCTATTGCCTGCCACACTCACGGATGATGATTCATCAGCCGCTTGGAGGCTTTCAGGGGCAGGCGACCGACATTGATATCCACGCCCGGGAAATCCTCCTGGTACGGGAGCGCCTTAACAGTATCCTCTCTCTCCATACCGAGCAGCCCATGGAGAAGATTCGGCACGACACCGATCGTGACAACTTTCTTGGTGCGGAGCAGTCCAAGGACTATGGTCTGATCGATCAGATTCTTGTGTCGCGCAAGGAAATCGCCAAGCAAAACGCTACCGATTGACGTTCAGGTACTTCAGGGATTTTCAGCAGAAAAACCTCTGATTAGCACCGGAAACACTTGTCACGCGGGTTGCGACGTAGTTGAATAGTATCCAGGTGTGTTCGCAAAAGCCTGAATGTTAAGGCGATCATAGATCGGCCGTTGTTATGGTTAGGGAAAAAGACCGCAAGTCGGGGATATCGCATGAGTAATGACCGAAACGGTAAGGGCGACGACGGAAAGCTGTTGTACTGTTCTTTCTGCGGAAAAAGTCAGCACGAAGTTCGCAAGTTAATCGCCGGACCTTCTGTGTTTATCTGTGATGAATGTGTCGAGCTTTGCAACGACATCATCAGAGAAGAAATGCAGGAGAAGACCGCGACCGGAAGTAACAAACTGCCGAAGCCACAGGAAATCAACGGGGTTCTCGACGAGTATGTCATTGGCCAGATCAGCGCCAAAAAAGTTCTGTCTGTTGCTGTATACAACCATTACAAGCGGTTGGAAGCAGGGCACAAGAAAGATGAGGTAGAACTTTCCAAGAGCAATATCCTGCTTATCGGTCCGACCGGTTCCGGGAAGACGCTGCTTGCCGAAACGCTGGCGCGCCTGCTGAATGTGCCATTTACAATCGCTGATGCCACGACTCTGACCGAAGCCGGCTACGTTGGTGAAGATGTTGAAAACATCATCCAGAAGCTGCTGCAGAAGTGCGACTACGACGTCGAGAAGGCGCAGACCGGTATTGTTTACATTGATGAAATCGACAAGATTTCCCGCAAGTCCGACAATCCTTCGATTACTCGCGACGTCTCGGGTGAGGGTGTTCAACAGGCACTGCTGAAGCTCATCGAGGGAACGGTTGCCTCGGTCCCGCCGCAGGGCGGACGCAAGCATCCGCAGCAGGAGTTTCTTCAGGTTAATACTTCGAACATCCTCTTTATCGTCGGCGGTGCTTTCTCAGGGTTGGAGAAAATCATCAAGAGCCGGTCCGAAAAAGGTGGTATCGGCTTCTCTGCTGAAGTGAAAACCAAGGACGAGAACGTCAATGTCGGCGAGATCCTCTACGATGTGGAGCCGGAGGATTTGATCAAATTCGGGCTGATACCTGAATTCGTCGGTCGTCTCCCGGTAGTCGCGACTCTGGAAGAACTCGATGAAGATGCGCTGGTGTCGATACTTACAGAACCCAAGAATGCCCTGACCAAACAGTACGCAAAGCTGTTTGAGATGGAGGGTGCGGAAATCGAGTTTCGGGACGAAGCCTTGCGGGCTATCGCGCGCAAAGCTATGGCCCGCAAAACCGGAGCACGTGGTTTGAGGACCATCATGGAGCACGTGCTGCTCGATACCATGTACGAATTGCCTTCGCTGGAAAATGTCCAGAAAGTGGTCATCGACGAGCGGGCTATAGCCGGCGAAACCGCGCCTTATCTGGTGTACGATTCCGAACCCGAACAGCGCGCAGCGTCAGACTGACGTCGCTACCCGACAGGGCCGGTTTCAGTCGACGAGCTGTCACTGGAGCCGGCCTTTTCAGTATCAAATAGCACTATAATCACTCGACGACTCCCTGCGCTCAGGTTTAAGCTGAGCAGGTGCCCCAGTGGCTTGGTTCTTGCAAAAACGTTCGCGTGGAGACGAAAACGTCATTGAATTGTCCAATGAATGACCCCACATAGAGCCGCACAGCATGGCAAAATTGCGGGTGAAACCGCACGACCCAGGATATAGAGGTATTCTTCGATGGAGCAGAACGAAAACAGCCCGGAAACAAACAAAGATGTGAAGGCGGTCGTGCCGGTGCTGCCCCTGCGCGATGTTGTCGTGTATCCGCACATGGTGATCCCGCTGTTTGTTGGCCGTGAGAAATCCATTCGCGCGCTCGAGTCGGCGATGGAAGATGACAAAAGGATTTTGCTGGTTGCGCAGAAGAGCGCCGAGGTTGATGACCCTCAGATCGCTGACATTCATGAAATCGGAACGCTTTCGACGATCCTGCAGTTACTGAAGCTTCCTGACGGAACAGTAAAGGTGCTGGTAGAGGGTTCAGAGCGCGCCAGTGTCGTGCGCTTTGAGCAGATGGAGGAGTTCTTCTCTGCGGAGATCGAAACAAAAGGAAATGGCGGACCGGCAGAAGATCGCGAAGTTGAAGTATTGATGCGGTCTCTGCTGACGCTGTTCGATCAGTATGTCAAGCTGAACAAGAAAGTACCGCCCGAGATCCTCACTTCACTCTCCGGCATCGATGAGCCGAGTCGACTCGCAGATACCATTGCTGCGCACATGGCACTCAAGCTTGACGAAAAGCAGCGCATCCTCGAGATCGAAAATGTGCGCATACGTCTGGAGCACCTGATGGGGATCATCGAAGGTGAGATAGATGTTCTGCAAATCGAGAAGCGCATCCGTGGCCGCGTCAAGCAGCAGATGGAAAAGAGCCAGCGTGAGTATTACCTCAATGAACAGATGAAAGCCATCCAGAAGGAACTGGGTGAGATGGAAGACGTTCCCAATGAAGTCGAGGAACTGCAGGAAAAGATCGAAAAGGCCGGTATGAGCAAGGAAGCCAAAACCAAGGCTCAGGCAGAACTTAACAAGCTCAAGATGATGTCGCCGATGTCAGCCGAAGCGACGGTCGTGCGCAACTACATCGAATGGCTGGTCAGTGCGCCGTGGAAAAAGCGCACCAAGATCCGTCACGATCTGGCGCGCGCCGAGACTGTGCTGGATGAAGATCATTACGGTCTTGAGAAGGTCAAGGAGCGCATTGTCGAGTATCTTGCGGTCCAGCAGAGGGTGCGTAAGTTGAAAGGCCCGATCCTGTGTCTGGTTGGACCTCCCGGCGTCGGCAAGACATCTCTCGGCCGCTCGATTGCGCGGGCGACCAATCGGAAATTTACCCGAATGTCTCTGGGTGGCGTGCGCGATGAGGCTGAAATACGCGGTCATCGCCGGACCTACATCGGCTCGCTGCCGGGCAAAATCATCCAGAATCTGTCCAAGGTAGGCGTCAGGAACCCGTTGTTCCTGCTTGATGAAATCGACAAGATGTCCATGGATTTCCGTGGTGATCCTTCATCCGCGCTTTTGGAGGTTCTGGATCCGGAACAGAACAGTACGTTTGGAGATCACTATCTGGAAGTCGAGTTCGATCTTTCAGACGTCATGTTTGTCGCGACGGCAAATTCTCTGAATATTCCTGGCCCGTTGCTGGATCGCATGGAGGTCATTCGCATTCCGGGCTATACCGAGGATGAGAAGATCAACATTGCATCGCGTTATCTGTTGAGCAAACAGATCGCTAACAATGGATTGAAAGAAGATGAGATCAGCATAAGCGAAAACGCGATACGCGATATCGTGCGCTACTATACCCGCGAAGCGGGTGTACGTAACCTGGAGCGGGAAATCGCCAAGATCTGTCGTAAAGTGGTAAAGGAGCTGCTGCTCGAGAAAGACGCCAACAAGATTGTCGTCACTCCGAAGAACATCGAAAAGTACCTCGGGGTGAAACGTTTCCGCTACGGACGTGCCGAAACGAACGACCAGATCGGACAGGTAACCGGCCTGGCCTGGACCGAGGTTGGCGGCGAACTTTTAAGTATCGAAGCGACGATTGTTCCTGGTAAGGGGCGTCTTATCCATACCGGGCAGCTCGGTGATGTCATGCAGGAGTCTATTCAGGCTGCTACTACAGTAGTGCGTAGCCGTGCCCAGGCACTGGGCATAGAGGAAGATTTTTACCAGAAGTACGACATCCATGTGCACGTGCCGGAAGGTGCTACGCCGAAAGACGGTCCAAGTGCAGGAGTGGGTATGTGCACTACGCTGGTTTCTGCGCTGACCAAAATACCGGTGCGTGCGGATGTCGCCATGACAGGTGAAATCACCCTGCGTGGTGAAGTCCTGCCGATCGGTGGCTTGAAGGAAAAGCTGCTCGCGGCCCATCGAGGAGGCATCACAACGGTTATTATTCCCGAAGAAAACCGCAAGGATCTGACGGAAATACCCAAGAACGTTAAAGATAAACTCGACATTCGACCGGTCAAATGGATCGACCAGGTTCTGGAGATCGCACTGCTGCATGTACCTGTGCCTCTGACCGACAAGGGTGAACCAAAGCCCGCAGAAAAAGCGAAGGAAAAGAACAAGCCAGCAGCCAAAACGAAATCGCTTCGTACACACTGACCGCTATACTCGAATAAGGTCTGTTGTCTGCGTTATCAGCTTTATGCAGCGTAGATAACAGGCTTTTTATTTGACGTCTCCGATGCGCGCTTGGTATAAAACGCGGCATACATTAGGGGGGGCTCCAGTTTATTTGCCTTTTAATCCAGGATTGGCCCTCGCCGGGTCGAATTCTGTACATTTTTTCACATTAGAAATTGAGGGTCGCGCTCGATGAATAAATCCGAACTAATTGATACCGTAGCCAGTTCCGCTGATCTGTCCCGTGCGGATGCAACTCGCGCCGTTGATGCCGTGCTCGATACGGTCACAGAATCGTTGCGCAAGGGTGACTCAGTCACGCTCGTAGGCTTCGGCACATTCGAGGTGCGCGAACGCGCAGCACGCTCCGGCCGCAATCCGCAGACCGGTGAAACGATCCAGATCAAGGCTTCAAAATCGCCCGCCTTTAAGGCTGGTAAAGCCTTCAAGGATGCCGTAAACTAGCGCGCTTTCCCGGGGTGCTTAGCTCAGCTGGGAGAGCGTCGCCCTTACAAGGCGAATGTCGGGGGTTCGATCCCCTCAGCACCCACCAAGGTTAATGGAGTGGTAGTTCAGCTGGTTAGAATACCGGCCTGTCACGCCGGGGGTCGCGGGTTCGAGTCCCGTCCACTCCGCCAACTGCAGAGAATGGGCGCCCAGTCTGGGCGCCCTTTTTTGTTTTAGACGCAAGCAACACAAAAAGCGGAACATGGGGCAATCGTTATGCTGCAAGCACTACGCGACAAGATGATGGGTTGGATTGGCTGGGTTATCATCGGCCTGATCATCATCACCTTTGCTTTGGTAGGTCTTGGTTCTTACTTGCAAGACAAGAACAAAGTGTATTCTGCCAAAGTGAACGATGTCGAAATCAGCCCCAGAGCACTACAAAATGCCTATCAGCAGCAGCGCGCTCAGCTCCAGCAGATGCTGGGAGACAACTACGATCCTGACTTGATCAGCGAATCGGCATTACGGCAGCGTGCGTTGAATAACCTCATCAGTCGTGCACTGCTGTTACAGGGTGCGGACGATGCAGGTATGGCTATCAGCGATCAACTGCTGGCTGCGCAGATTCATGCAATCCCTGCTTTTCACGAAAATGGTGTTTTTTCCGAAGATCGCTATCAACGACTGCTTTCCCAGCAGGGTATTTCACCCTCTGGTTTCGAGGCAGATACTCGCAGCGATCTGCTTGCTGACCAGATGGTGAGCGGCATATCACGTAGCGGCTTTGTAACACCCTACGAAGTGGAGCTTGCCTATGCGCTGCAGCATCAGAAGCGCGATTTTTCCTATGCACTGATTGCGGCAGAGCCATATGAAGCGGATGCACAGGTGACCGATGCCGAGATTCAGAATTATGTCGAAAGGCATAGTGACGAGTTGATGCTTCCGGAGCGTGTGCGTCTTGAATACGTGCGTCTGACAGCAGATAAGCTGGTTGACGACATCGCTGTCGATGAAGCGGAACTGCAGGAACTCTACGAGCAGAAGCAGGAGTCCATGAAGAGTCGTGAACAGCGACGCGCCAGCCACATCCTTGTCGAGGTGCCAGCCGACGCGGAGGATGATGCGGTGGCACAGGCAAGACAGGAAGCTGAAGCCCTGCTGGCGCGAATTCGCGAAGGCGAGGATTTTTCTGCGTTGGCCAGTGAACATTCGGATGATCCGGGATCTGCGGAAAGTGGCGGCGATCTGGGCTTCATCGTTGCCGGCGCCATGGTTCCGGAATTCGAGAAAAGCGTGTTTGACCTGGAGCCGGGCGAGGTGTCGGAGCCGGTTCGTACACAGTTCGGTTTTCATTTAATCAAGGTGGAGGACATAAAGGGTGATGACATTCCACCATTCGCGCAGATGCGCGACGAACTGGTGGCTGAGTTGAAGCAGCAGCGGATCGACGACTTGTTCTATGAGCAGCTGGAACGGTTGACTGATCTGAGCTATGAGTCACCGGGTTCGCTTGACGTGGCGGCTGAGGAAATGGATCTGGAGATTCAGATCAGCGACTGGATAACTGCGAAAGGCGGCCCAGGCATCGGTGCCCATCCCGAAGTGCTGAGTGTGGCGTTCAGCGACGATGTGCTCGAGGCCGGAAACAACAGCGAACCTGTCGAGATAGGGCGTGGCGACGCAGTCGTCGTGCGTGTCGCAGAGCGTGAGCCGCCTCATCTGCCGCCGATCGAAAGCGTCAGAGAGGAAATTGTAGAACGGCTTAAAACAGAGCACGCCAGGCAGCAGGCGCGTGACACAGGCGAAGCATTGCTGGAACGTCTGGAGCAGGGAACTGCCATCGCAGACCTGAAGGACAAAGAGAGCGTTACCGTCGCCCATGCAGAAGCCGTAGAACGATCGACGCCGGGATATAATCCGGAGGTGCTGCGCGCGGCCTTCCGCCTGCCAAGACCCGCTCCGGGTGAAAACGTGGAGCATGGTGTGCAGTTGATGAACGGCGACTATGCACTCATTCAGTTGACTGACGTCACTGATGGAGATCCAGCCAATATGCAGCCCGAAGAACGTCGGCAGATCGTTCAGGGCTATGAAAGCCTGCGCCAGGCAACCAACCTCACGACGCTGGTCGAAAGCCTGCGTACGCGTGCTGATGTTGACATCCCGTCCGAGCAGGAAGAGTAGGCTCCGGATAAGTCACAGCTGATGAAGCTCAAGCTTCACTGGCAGATTCTGATTGCCCTGATAGTGGCGGTAGTCGCCGGGCGCCTGAGCGGAACTGAAGGGACAGTTCTGGGTGTACAGGCATACGCCGTGTATGACTTCATCGGCACGCTGTTTCTGAATGCCCTGAAGATGATCATCGTACCGCTGATCATGTCATCGATCATCACCGGTATGGCGGGCATTGGCAGCTCCGGGAATCTGGGCCGGCTGGGCGGGAAGACGCTGTTTTTCTACCTTGCCAGCAGCCTTGCGGCTATTCTGGTCGGTCTGCTGCTGGTGAACCTGCTCAACCCGGGAATAATCGATGGCCGGCCCGCCGGAGAAGTTCTGGGTCTCAACCAGGACGCCGTAGCGGAAGTCGCGGAAAAAGTTCAGGGCCACTCTGCGTCTGATCTCACCGGCATCTTTACCAGTATGCTACCGCCCAATATCGTAATGGCGGCTGCCGAAGGGCAGATGCTGGGTATCATTTCCTTCAGTCTCATGTTCGGGTACTTCATGACCCGTATCAAGCGCGACAATGGAATCCTGCTGGGGAACTTCTGGCAGGGCGTCTACGACGTGATGATGCAGATTACCCTGTTGATCATGAAGTTCGCACCGCTCGGGGTGTTCGGACTGGTAGCGAAAACCGTTGCCGGACTGGATGCGCAGCAGCTCAACGAACTGGTGGTCAGTCTTGGAACCTTCACCCTGAGTGTGCTGCTGGCGCTCGCCTTCCATGTGCTGGTGACATTGCCGCTGCTTCTGAAGTTCGTTGCCGGTGTCAGCCCGCTGGCTCATTACCGGGCTATGTTGCCGGCATTGCTGACGGCCTTTTCCACGGCATCGTCATCGGCGACACTGCCGCTGACCATGGAGTGCGTGCGCGATAATGCCGGTGTGTCGAATCGTACCGCCAGTTTCGTATTGCCACTGGGGGCAACCGTCAATATGGATGGCACTGCTTTATATGAATGCGTGGCCGCGATGTTTATCGCTCAGGCCTATGGTCTGGAGCTGACCTTCGTAACGCAGTTCACTGTGGTGATGGTGGCGTTGCTGACATCGATAGGCGTCGCCGGCATACCGGCCGCAAGTCTGGTGGCGATAACCATTATTCTCACCACCATCGGTTTGCCGATCGAGGCGATTGGATTGATTCTCGCGGTGGACCGGATACTGGACATGTTCCGCACCGCGGTAAATGTCTTCAGTGATTCCTGTGGCGCGGTTCTGATCGCAAAGAGCGAGGGCGAGCAGGGCGTGCTGGTGCAAAAAGCCGCCTGACCGGGAATGGCTCAGTCGGTCAGCGGCGGCATACCCGTAGCGTTATAACCCGCGTCGACATAAGTCACTTCACCAGTGATGCCCGATGCCAGGTCGGAGCAAAGGAACGCGGCCGTATTGCCCACTTCCTCTATGGTCACATTGCGGCGTAGCGGAGCCGTGTTTTCCATCATCGTGAGCATCTTGCGGAAATTGGTGATTCCGGCTGCAGCCAGCGTCTTGATCGGGCCGGCTGAAACCGCATTGACGCGGATGCCGTCGGGGCCCAGGCTCTGTGCCATGTAGCGCACATTCGCCTCCAGGCTCGCTTTCGCCAGACCCATCACATTGTAATTGGGCATGGCTTTCTGGGCGCCATAGTAGCTCAGGGTCAACATTGCACCGTCGCGTCCTTCCATCATCCGGCAGCCGGCCTTGGCCAGTGCCGAAAAGCTGTAGGAGCTGATTTCATGGGCGATGCGGAAGCCCTCGCGGCTGACCGATTCCAGATAGTCGCCTTCCAGCTCTGCGCGCGGGGCAAAAGCTACCGAGTGCACAATGATGTCCAGGTGATCCCAGTAGTTATCCAGGTGATCGAATACCGCTTCGATCTGTTCGTCATTGGATACGTCACAGGGTACGGTGATTTCCGTGCCGCATTCCGCTGCCAGTTTTTCCACGCGCTCACGCAGCTTGTCATTCTGATAGGTGAAAGCCAGTTCGGCGCCTTCCCGCTGCATGGCCTTGGCGATACCCCAGGCAATGGAGCGATTACTGGCGAGTCCGACAATGAGCGCGCGTTTGCCGCTAAGAAATCCCATGGCTGTACCTGACCTCTGGTTATTGGTTTGATGGCGCTACGGTACCGGAAAAATACCCCAACGGGAAGGCCTGTGAAAGCCGGCAGTCGCACTCTATAATGCCCGCTCATGCGCGCGTTCCCAACGCTGATCAGGCTCCACTTCCGTGGCATTAAATTGATGCTATTCTTTCCGTTGCTCATGGTAATGGGAGCATGCACTGATCAGCCCTGGAACAGTCCTTATCCACCCGGACAGGCAGGGGAGAATATTCTTTACTCTTCGTTCGCCGAGCGACCGAACCATCTGGACCCGGCGCAGTCGTACAGTTCAAATGAGGTTGTGTTCACCGGGCAAATCTACGAACCGCCCCTGCAGTATCATTTCCTCAAACGGCCGTACCAGCTCGAGCCACTCGCCGCTGCGCAGATGCCGCAGGCCTGGTATCTCGATGCCGAAGGCAAGCGTCTGGCCGATGACAGTCCCGTCGAATCCATCGCGATCAGTGTCTATGATATCGAAATCAAACCCGGTGTGCGCTACCAGCCGCATCCGGCGCTGGCAACGGATGAACAGGGTGATTACCTCTATCACGATCTGCAGGAATCCGACCTGAAGGATGTCAATGAACTGCGTGATTTCCCTGTCACCGGCAGCCGCGAACTGATTGCCGCCGATTACGTGTATCAGATCAAACGGCTGGCTCATCCGCGACTGAATTCGCCGATCCTGGGGTTGATGTCCGAATACATCGTCGGCCTCGGGGATTATGCCGGCACGCTGGCGAAAGCCCATGCCGGGCAACAGCAGGGTCAGTCCGCAGATGCGCCGGTGTATCTGGATCTTTCGGATTATCCGCTGGCGGGTGTCGAGGTGCTGGATCGCTACCGGTATCGGGTCAAAATTCAGGGCAAGTATCCGCAGTTCGTGTACTGGCTGGCGATGCCGTTCTTTGCGCCGGTGCCCTGGGAAGCGGAGCGCTTTTACACGCAGCCCGGGATGAAAGAGCGGAATATTTCGCTGGACTGGTATCCGCTGGGAACCGGTCCTTACATGCTCACGGTGAACAATCCCAATCGCCAGATGATTCTGGAGCGTAATCCGAATTTTCACGGCGAGCAGTTTCCTCTCGAAGGCCAGCCAGGCGATCGGGATGCGGGCAAACTCAATGATGCGGGCCGCGAATTGCCGCTGATAGATAAAGTGATTTACAGCCTGGAAAAAGAAAGTATCCCAACCTGGAACAAATTCCTGCAGGGTTATTACGATGTCTCGGGTGTGAGTTCCGACAGCTTCGACCAGGCGATCCAGATCGGCGGTGGTGGTGATGTTTCACTGACGCCGGAACTGCGCAAAAAGGGAATTCAGCTCAACACAACAGTGTCGACCTCGATCTCTTACATGGGTTTCAATATGCTCGATCCGGTGATCGGCGGCGACAGCGAACGCGCACGTCTGCTGCGCCGGGCGATATCCATTGCAGTCGATTATGAGGAATATATTTCCATTTTCGCCAACGGCCGCGGCATACCGGCGCAGGGTCCCCTGCCACCGGAGATCTTTGGTCACCGCGAGGGGCGGGAGGGCATCAACCCGTACGTGTACGACTGGACCGGACGCGGTGCCGAGCGCCGGCCGGTGGAAGAGGCCCGCCGTTTGCTCGCCGAGGCCGGCTATCCTGACGGTCGCGACGTTGAGACCGGCAAACCGCTCGCGTTGTATTTCGATACCACCGGTGGTGGCCCCGATGACAGTGCGCGCCTGAACTGGCTGCGCAAGCAGTTCTCCAGGCTGAACATTCAGCTGCAGATCCGGGCCACTGATTACAACCGTTTCCAGGACAAGATGCGCAAAGGCACGGCGCAGATTTTTCAGTGGGGCTGGAATGCGGACTATCCGGACCCCGAGAATTTTCTGTTTCTTCTGTATGGAAACAACAGCAAGGCTAAAGACAATGGCGAGAACGCCTCGAACTATGTGAATGCCGAGTATGACCGCCTGTTCGAGCACATGAAAAACATGGATAACGGGCCGGAACGTCAGCGGGTGATCGATGACATGGTCGAAATCCTGCGCCGCGATGCACCCTGGGTTTTCGGTTTTCATCCCAAACAGTTTGTCCTTTATCACGCCTGGTATCACAACGCCGAGGCCAACCTGATGGCGAACAACACTCTGAAATACCGGCGCATCGATCCGCAGCTCAGGCAGGAGTTGCGCACCCGGTGGAATCAGCCGGTAGTCTGGCCGCTGGGGCTGGTGGCCCTGGTGCTGGTGATGGCGGTGCTGCCGGCGGTGATCGGGTATCGACGGCACGAGCGTCAGCGAGCACTGGAGGCTATGCGCTGATGTTCGCCTACATTATCCGCCGGGCGCTGTATGCACTGCCGATCCTGATTGGTGTGAACCTGATTACTTTCGCGCTGTTCTTCGTCGTCAATACGCCCGATGACATGGCGCGTATGCATCTCGGCATGAAACGCGTGACACCGGAGGCGGTGGAAAAATGGAAGGTTGAACACGGCTATGACATGCCGCTGTTGTATAACGCGGGCGCGGATGGCACGGCGAAAGTGACCGATACCATTTTCTTCGACAAGTCAGTGCGACTGTTCGTTTTCGACTTCGGCACCTCGGACAGCGGACGGGATATCGGCCAGGATATCAGCCAGCGCATGTGGCCAAGTCTGGCAATCGCCCTGCCGGTGTTTGTGATCGGACTGATGGTCTATATCAGCTTCGCGATGTTACTGGCATTTTTTCGCGGCAGTTATCTGGATCTGTCCGGCGTCGTACTGTGCGTGATCCTGATGTCGATATCCGGGCTGTTCTATATCATTGGCGGTCAATATCTGTTCAGCAAGCTGTTCCACCTGGTACCGGTATCCGGTTATGAACCGGGCTGGCTCGCCTGGCGCTTCGTGCTGTTGCCAATTGCCATCGGTGTATTTGCCGGCATCGGCGCCAGCAGCCGTTGGTATCGCACCATCTTTCTCGAGGAAATCAACAGGGATTATGTGCGCACCGCGCGTGCCAAGGGACTGCCGGAAACGCGCCTGTTGTTCAGGCACGTGCTCAAGAACGCCATGGTGCCGATCCTGACAGGTGTCGTGGTGGTGCTGCCTACACTGTTCATGGGCAACCTGATACTGGAATCCTTCTTCGGCATTCCGGGGCTCGGAAGCTATACCATCGATGCCATTCAGAACCAGGACTTTGCCATCGTGCGCGCCATGGTGTTCCTCGGTTCGGTGCTGTATATCCTTGGCCTGCTACTGACCGATGTTTCATACACGCTGGTCGACCCGAGGATTCGCCTGTCATGATTCAGCCAGTCATCCTCTGGACCGATGCGCTGGTGTTCGCACTGGTTGCAGTTGTGACGATCTTTGCACTTTATGCGCGCAGGAAAGAGCATTTGCGGGCGCCCTGGCGGCAGGTGGTGCGCAGCCGTATGGCAGTGGCATCGCTGGTGGTGCTGAGCGCCTATACCGTCACTGGTCTCCTCGATTCGTTGCATTTTCGGGAAGCCTTGCCGAGTCAGGAAGCACAGCAGGAGGTGCAGTATTCCGGCACTGTGTTAAGCGTCCTGGACATGTTACTGGGTCCGATGCGGTATCAGGATGAAAAGACCTATTCTGCGCCGTTCGCAACGCACCTCTACACCAAAGAGACAGTCGTGGGCGACGACGGCGAAAGCATCCGCATAACCCCACGCCTGCAATATGGCGGCGCGCACCTGGCAGACCCGCAGGCAGATCGTTCGGCTGACATCGCCGAGCGCCTGGTGATTTCACTGCTGCAGACATTGATCGTGATGCTTGCGGTCAGCCTGCTGCTGGCCTTGCGGCTGGCACGCAAGCGGAATGTTGCGGTTGGCGCGGCATTGCGCATGATGCTGATGGGTCGCACCGAACTGCCTTGGCGGACGACGCTCGGCGCACTGGCGGTGCTGGTGCTGGTCGTACTGCTGATGGTTAACTTTTCCGCCGCCTGGCATGTGTTCGGCACGGATAAAGTCGGCAAGGATGTGCTGTATCAGGCTATCAAGAGTATTCGCACGGGACTGGTCATCGGCACCCTGACGACACTGGTCATGTTGCCGTTCGCAGTATCGCTTGGCATGATGGCAGGTTATTTCCGTGGCTGGGTCGACGATGTCATCCAGTATCTCTACACCACCTTGAATTCCATCCCGGCAGTGCTTCTGATCGCCGCGGCAGTGCTGATGATGCAGGTCTACATCGCCAACCATCCCGAGTTGTTCGAGACCATGGCCGAACGCGCTGATTTGCGCCTGCTGTTTCTGTGCCTGATTCTCGGTATCACCAGCTGGACGGGCCTGTGTCGATTGCTGCGTGGCGAGACGCTGAAGCTGCGCGAACTCGACTACGTGCAGGCTGCCACTGCGTTCGGCGTATCGCGCGCCACCATCCTGATGCGCCACTTGTTGCCCAATCTTGTGCACCTGGTGCTGATTGCAGTGGTGATCGACTTCAGTGGACTGGTGCTCGCCGAAGCGGTGCTGTCATACGTCGGTGTCGGTGTCGATCCGACCACCATGAGCTGGGGCAACATGATCAATACCGCGCGCCTGGAAATGGCGCGTGAACCGATGGTCTGGTGGTCGCTGCTGGCGGCGTTCACTTTCATGTTCACACTGGTGCTGGCGGCCAACCTGTTTTCGGACGTGGTGCGCGATGCCTTCGATCCGCGTTTGCGACGGTAAGATATGACAGATGCACTACTGAAAGTGACAGATCTGAAAGTCCGCATCGGCGCCAGCGGTGGCGTGGTGCGACCGGTCGACGGTATCAGTCTGCAGATTCGACGTGGTGAGACCTTCGCGCTGCTCGGCGAATCCGGCTGCGGGAAGTCGATGACGGCACTGGCGTTACTGCGCCTGCTGCCACAGCCGACCGGGAAAGTCGCAGGTGGATCCATTTGCCTGCAGGGCGAGGAGCTGCTGGCGTTATCGGAAACCGAAATGCGCAGGGTGCGCGGCGGACGTATCGCGATGATTTTCCAGGAGCCGCAGACCTCGTTGAACCCGGTGATGAGCATCGGCGCACAAATTGCGGAAAGTCTCGAACAACACAAGGACCTGACAGGCGCACCGGCCCGTGCTGAAGTGCTGAAACTGCTCGATGCGGTGGGTATTCCGGATGCCGCGCGCCGTTACGGAGAATACCCTCACCAGCTGTCCGGAGGCATGAAGCAGCGGGTGATGATCGCCATCGCGCTGGCCGGTGATCCGGAACTGCTGATAGCCGACGAACCGACCACTGCGCTGGACGTCACCATTCAGGCGCAGGTGCTGGAGCTGATCAAGAAACTGCAGCAGGAGCGCGGCATGGCGGTGCTGCTCATTACCCACGATCTCGGTGTAGTCGCCGGCATGGCCGACCATGTCGCGGTGATGTACGCGGGACAGATTGTCGAGCAGGCGCCACGCGAACAATTCTTCAGCGCGCCACAGCATCCCTACAGTCGCATGCTGTTCGCAGCGCTGCCGGAACGCAGTAAGCGTGAACAGCGCCTTACTGTCATTCCCGGCACGGTGCCGGCGCTTGATCAGACCTTCAGTGGCTGCCGTTTCGCTGACCGCTGCAACCGCGCCTGGAGTCATTGTACTGATCAGATACCCGGCTGGTTCGGCGATACCGGTGGCGACGGAGTGCGTTGCCATCTCGCTGACCCCGGTCTGTCGCCACCGCAAGCCGCGCCTGAACCGGCAAAGACAGTGAACGCGCCTGGCACATCGACTTCGGGTGAGGCTCGGGAACTGCTGGAGGTGAAGGCCCTGCAGATTCACTTCCCGATTCAGAAGGGGCTGTTTAAACGTGTGGTCGGGCAGGTGCGTGCCGTTGACGGCATTGATCTGTCGATTCCACGCGGTCAGACGCTGGCGCTGGTCGGGGAGTCCGGCTGCGGCAAGACTACGGCCGGGAAAGGTATCCTGCAGTTACTGCAATCAACCGGCGGATCGGTCCGCTTCGAAGGCACTGAACTGACGCAGCTCAAGGGCGAGGCGCTGCGGCGGCGTCGCGCCGATTTTCAGATTATCTTTCAGGATCCGTTCTCCTCCATGAATCCGCGCATGAATGTCAGTGATATCATCGAGGAAGGCATGATTGCGCAAGGCCTCGGTGGCACTTCTGCGCAACGCCGGCAGCGCATCGCAGACATGCTGCAACAGGTTGGCCTGCGTGCCGAACATGCGCAGCGTTATCCGCATGAATTTTCCGGCGGTCAGCGGCAGCGTATCTGTATTGCGCGTACGCTGGCGGTGAATCCCAAGCTGATAGTTTGCGATGAGCCGACCAGCGCACTGGACGTATCAGTGCAGGCGCAGATCCTCAATCTGCTGAAAGATCTGCAGCGCGAGCTCGGTCTGTCATACCTGTTCATTACGCACGATCTGTCGGTGGTGTCCTATCTGGCCGATCGCGTTGCAGTCATGTATCTTGGACGCATCGTGGAGGAGGGTGACGTGCAGGATGTGCTGGAAAATCCGCAGCATCCGTATACTCAGGCGCTGCTGTCGGCAGTGCCCAGTGTAGAACGCGATACCGGACGCACAGTGATCCGTCTGGAGGGGGATCTGCCGTCACCCTCCAGTCCACCGGCCGGCTGCCATTTTCATCCGCGCTGCCGGTATGCAATGGATGTCTGCCGGCAGGCGTATCCCGAGGTCACCACCCTGTCGGACACGCACACCGGACGCTGCCATTTGTTTTCAAAATAAGTGCCGGGACACACCGGCTGGTAAACAGATCGCGATTACAGCTATTATTCTGTCAATGATTTTTTAAGGTTTCTGCGGGCGGGGGGAAGGGATGGAAAGAAAAAAGAATATGCCACTCTGGGTTTTTCTGGGACTCATGAGCGTGGAGACGCGCAAGGGTTCGATGATCCTGTTTTGGTCGTGTCTTGCTTGCGGGCTGCTATTTGTGCCGCTGTCATGGTATCTGCAGGACTGGAGCTGGGCCGGACTGACGCTGCTTGTCGCACTCTGGTACTGGCTCTGTATCCGCTGGGTGGATGCGAACGCAGCCTGGGAGAACTAGAAGACCGAGGTTGTGGTGCTGACTTGCCTGGTCATCAAGAACATTAGAATATTCAGGTACATTTCTCTTTGTTGACGTAGCCAGCAGATTCTTATCAACTTGCTGAGAAACATGTGAGGAGGAGAAACACAATGAGCACTACAGCACGATCTTTCGGGAATGTTTGCGCGGTTTGCGGCGTGGCTGCCGTCGTTCTTGTCGGAATTTTTTCGCTGGCGGTACTGGTCTGGGCCTTATTGCTGTAGACCCGTAGAACAACTATCATCTTTACCATCTACGGCGGTCTTCGGGCCGCCGTTTTCTTGTGTGCCGAAGCCGCAAAATGTTGGTATGCTCGCGGCGGAATCGGATAACCAGTTGTGAATCCTCTGATCGATGATGAAATATCTCGCCCTGCTCGCCATAGCGGCATTCGTGAGCCTGAGCATGCTGATGAGCGTGCAACCTGACCTGTTCGATTTCATGTACCGGATTCCCGGCCGTGATAAATCTGTACATTTTCTGATGTCCGGCGTGCTGTCGTTTCTGGTGGTGACGGGGTTTTCCGGAATGGTGCTGTTCAGTCGTACTGTCGGACCGGCCGTATGCCTGGCAATGACGGTGCTGCTGGTGACATTTGAAGAGTTCACGCAACTCGCCATCCCGGCGCGACACTTCGCGCTGCTCGATCTTGGTTACAGTTATGCAGGTATCGCCGTGTTTGGTCTGCTGGGTGTCTTCATGCTGCGTCTGCGCGCACAACCGGCGCATTGATCAGGTGCATCCGTTTAACGTTCAAAACTGTATATGATATCTGCGCCGGATTGTTCGGAGCCGGTGTGCGTCTCGATGAACCAGTTTTTGCCCAGTTCGTATATCGCCTCGAACTGACTGGCTGCATCATAGAGACCGGCGCTGTAGCGCACGTACAGTTGGGGCGAGAGATACCTGCCCATTACCAGTGAGGCCTGCTCCAGCTCGCCGCCGCTCGAAACCTGGAATTCCTCGAGCCCGAGCGATTCGCCGATATCTTCCGCCAGCAGGTTGCCAGTCGCCATCGCCAGCGCAGCGGAGGCATTGCCTCCGCCTTCGCCCGCCTGTGCGGCGGGGCGTCCGAGAGTGATATAGGAGAGAATGTCGGCATCCGACAGAGCCGGATCGGAGTACAGCGACAGTTCAGGTTCCTTGAGCGTACCGCGCACACGCACTCCGGCATGCACATCGCCGACTACGCGCTCGGCATCGAAGTCGAGGCCGGGATTATCGACCGGGCCGCCGCTGAACAGCAGTTGCCCTTTGACGATATCCAGTTCCCGCCCATAGAGCGTATAGCTGCCCTTGTTGATGGCGATCTTGCCACGGGCCGTGGTGACTTCCGGCGGCCGGTCACGCAGATCCAGCTTGCCGCTCAGGCGGCCTTTCACACCAAACCCGTCAACGCGGATATCGTCCCCCAGACTCACCTGTACCTCACTGTAAACTTTCCAGGCTTCAACCGGCGTCTGCTGCGATTGTTCCGGTTCTACGACGACCACGTCTTTTGATGCTTTGACGGCATCGGGAAGATCACGCGGTTTCAGGCGCGCGCGTGGCACGTGCAACACGCCGTTCAGATGGATTTCCGTCGGCTCGATGTCGACCTGCAGGTCAGGCGAGACGGCTACCACTGCTTCCGGCAGGTGCACGACTTCGAAATCCTCGCCCTGCAGTTGCAGGTCAGCTTTCCAGGTCGCCAGATCCGCAAAACCAACGCGCCCGTCAAGGGTCATGCGGCCTTTGCCGGACCGGGCGCTGCCCTCTACCCGCAGGTCGCCATCATCGCTGTTGATAACCAGTTGCAGCTGTTCGAGTCGGATGCCCAGCTGGTTGATGCCCAGCGCCGCCTGCTGAAGCGCGATCGAGCCGGTCAGTCGCGGATTGCCGAGCGTCCCTTGTCCGCGCACGTCGATCGCGATCTGACCGGTGGCGGTGCCAACCTCCTGAAGCAGTATCTCCAGCAGCGTCGGGTCCTGCAGCTGACCCTCCAGCGCCAGAGCCAATGCCTGTTGTTGCCAGTCATCGCGCTGCAGGGAAAAGTCCGGCAGTTGCAGACTGGCATCCAGATAATTGTCGTCGGTGAAACGCAGGTGTGCGCTCGCATTGACGCCTTCGGCATCCAGTACCGCATCCAGTTCCAGCCCGGCTACCGGCTGTTCGATCGAGGCGCCCGGTCGCTCGAGTCGCAGCGTGCCGCTGGTGATATCCGTGTTCAGCCGCGCACTCCGGATCTGCGCAGCGTCGCCCCGGGCCTGCAGCGACGCGGAAACTGTGCTGCTGTCCCAGCGCAGCGGCTGTTCTATCAGGGGTTCGAAAAAGGCCATCGGTAATCGTTGCAGTTGCAGGTCCGCGCCCCACTCGGCGGACGGATTACCGTCGACATCGAGGCACAAGCGGGCGGCGTCCTGCTGCCAGCAGCCATGTGCTATCTGCACACTCGTCGACCCCAGAGTCACTGGCACCGCGCGGTCCAGTGCCCAGGCGCCGGTGACCGGCAGATCCCATCGCGCCGTGTTCAACGTGCCTTGCCAGCGGTCTTCCTGCCATCCGCCTTGCGCGACAAGTTGAATGGAGAGTTCATCCCCGGTTTCGCTGGAGAGACTCAAACGGTGTTGGAGGAGGGTACCGGAAACTTCCAGTGCCGAGCGTTCGAAACGACGTTCCTGAAACACCATGCCGCTGGCCTGAAGATCGATCGACTGCGGGGCAGTCTCCGATTGCTGCAATTTCAGGGTGCCGCGCACTGACTGTATTTCGAGTTGCGGACCGCTGATACCGTCGGCGGCGATGCTGGCCTCTACGCCAGGCTCCTCGCGGCTGCCAGACAGCTGGCCTTCAAGGTCGATGGCGCCGTCCCAGTCCGGCAGCACCGCTGCAAGGTCATTCGCATCCAGCTTCCAGTCGAGCGCGATTTGCTCGCCAAGTGTGCCCGACGCCGTCAATCGGTTATTGCCGGATTGGAGATCCAGTTCCTCGATATCGAGCGTGCCATCCTGCAGCGCCATCTGGAATTGCCCGGTGACGGGATAATCACGTAACTGGCCATCGAGCGTCGTCAGTTGCGCGCTGAATTCAGGTATGCCGTCAATGATCTTCCCGGTAGTGGTCAGGTCTCCGGACAGCTGTCCGGGCCACTCAGGCCAGTGCTGCGCCGGATTCAGAGCGCGGCTTGTGAGATCGAGGTTCCAGCTCAGCCGGGGTTGCCAGGCGATTTCACCACGGCCGTTTATGCTGCCGTCGAGAACCTCGCCCTGCAATGTCCGCAGGGTCAACTGCCGGTCCGTACCGGTGCCTGAGAGGCGCCACTCACCGGCTGGTATCTGTGGGCTTGCAAGCGCTGTCTCGGCATCGAAACGGTAGTCTCGCGGCATGCCTTCGACCGTAAGCCGACCGGTACTTGCCAGCCCGCCCTCGGTATCCGCATTCAAAGTCCAGTTCAGCAGGAGATTCAATTCTTCTTCCCGGTAAGCCAGGTCGGCGTCGACTTCCACGCTGTACTCGCGCAAGCGACCGCTGAGGTCCGAGATTTGTGCGCTCAGGTCGGCGTCGCCATCGCTGTAGCTGCCGGCGCTGGTCAGTTGCACGGAAAGCTGTCCCGGCCATTCCGTCCACTGTTGGCCGGGATCGACTTTCTGCACATCGACCGTCATGTCCCATTGCAACTGCGGCTGCCAGCGCAGTTGTCCGCGCGCCCGGATGATGCCGCCGAGGGTCTGGCCGCGCAGCACCGCCAGATCCAGTCCGTCGACATCCCCGCTGCCGGCGAGTGTCCATTCGCCGGCCGGTATTTGTGTGCTGTCCACAGCAATACTGCCACTGAACCGGTACTGATCCGGCTGCCCCTCGATACTCAGGCGGCCGTGGCTGGTGAGTTCCTGCATGTCAGGCAGGTCGATCTGCCAGTCGAGACTGAGGTCGGTATCATGACGCGGCGTCAACGCCAATCGGCCTTCGGCGCCAGCGCCGGAAGCGCCGGCCTGCGCCTGCAGCGCGTCTATGAACAACTGGCTGTCCTCTGTGCGTGCCGACAGAATCAGGCTATCCAGTTGGAACTGCTGCGCCGCATCCTGATACTCGAAGTTGTGCAGTGAAGCCTGCTCGATGGTGACGTCGCCGGGCAACTGCACGTCCAGCTTGAAGTCCAGGGGTTCAGTTTCCGGTTCCGGCTCTGCGGGTGACGCAGTATTGATCACCTGCAGGTCAGCCAGTCGCAGGCTGTCTATATACACGTGATTGAAAAACAGCTTGCGCGGCTGCCACTCCAGGTCCAGCGCGCCAAGACTGATTTCGCCATTTGCATGCCGGAAACGGAAACCTTCCATGTGCAGCGGTCCGATGAGGCGGCCGTCGAGGTGCTCGATCTGCAACTGCTCGCCGACGACTGCTTGCGCCAGCTGAACCGCCTGACGCAAGCCGCTTTCGGTCGTGGTGATCCAGGCAAGCAGGACCAGCGGCAGCACCAGCAGCGCAATGAACAGCCATGCCAGCAACCTGCCGAGGCGGAAACGTGCGCGCTTTGGCTGGTCCGTCGCCACGTCAGAGATCCGGTCCGAAGGTGAAATGCAGGCGCAACGGATTGTCGTCCTCACTCAGTGCCGCAGCGACATCGAGCCGCAGCATACCGACCGGCGATTCCCAGCGAATACCGACGCCGGCGCCCAGTTTCTCGTCGACCGGCAGATCGTTGAAGGCATTACCGGCATCCACGAACAACGCCGCATGCCACTTGCCGCGCAGCCGGTAGTTGTATTCGACGCTGCCGATCAGCAGATGCCTGCCGCCAATTACCTCGCCCTCATCATTTTCCGGTCCAAGGTGCTGGTAGGCATAACCGCGCACGCTCTGGTCACCGCCGGCAAAGAACCGGTTGGATGCCGGCAGCGCCTGGACATCGCTGAGCGCGGTGCCGCCAAGATCGGCACGCGCTACCAGGCGACCGCGTTCGCCGAGTGGCTGGATGGTTTTAGTCCGCAACAACCCCTGGCCGAATGTAGTGTCGGACACCAGGGTTTTGTGGGCGCCGAGCAGTTCCAGCTGCAGGCGTGAACCCTTGCGGGTAACCAGCCGGTCATCGGCGTCTACCCAGGTCCAGATGACGCCGGGAAGCAGGAGCTGAGCCGAATCTTCTTCGGTATCACCGATCTCGTAATCCTCACGTTTGAAACTCAGGTATCGGGTGGTTTGCAATTTGCCGCGCTGAATGGCATGGCTTGCGCGCAGCTCCTGAATAGTACTGCTGCTGGTGTCGGTATCGTCCTGGCGCGCAGAGGCGATCAAATCCAGTACATCGGTGCGTGGCCGCGCCAGCGGGATCGAATACTTTGCAGTCATGCTGCGGCGCACCGCTGAAACTTCGGAATCCGCCTCGAAGCGATGCCCGCGCCGGTTCAGCTGGCGATGCTGCCAGCCGAGCGTGACGCGTGGTCCGGTGTTGGTGGTATAGCCGACGCCGATACTGTACCGCTGCGGCTTGCGCGGCGTCAGTCTCACCTCGACGGGGATGCGGTGATCTGTAGCTTGCTCCGATTGCGGCAGCAGTTCGATATCGGAAAAGTAGTTGCTGTCCATCAGTGCCCGCTGAAAATCGATCATTTTGCGGTTCGACCAGGGATCGCCAGGCTCGAAGGGCAGATAGCCGCGCAGCTGCTCCTCACGCAGATCCGATCCCTCGAATGTCACCGGTCCAAAAAAGTACCGGTCGCCGGTGGCGAGATTCAGTGTGATTTCCGCGCTGTTGCTGGCTGGTAGAACGCGCACCTGGTGTTCTGTAAAGCTGGCATCGCGATAGCCCAGTTCCAGCGCCGCAGCCTGCAGCCGGTAGCGGGTGCGCTCGTATTCCCGGTGGACCAGCCGTTCGCCGGTCCTGAGGCCCGGATTCTGTAACAGCGCCCGCAACCCGGGTTCATCCCGCCCCGGCCCCTTGATGCGAATGTCGATGTCACTGATGCGAACCGGTTTCCCTGCATCGATGCGGTAGCTGGCGACCCAGCTGTTGTCGATCTGTTTCAGATCGGAGCGAATCTGCGGATTGTAGTAACCGAACGGCTCAAGCGCCGCCTGGATCTCGTCTTCGGCCCGCGCGTGATAGCGACGCATGCGCTGGGCAGTCAGATCGTCGGCATTTTTCTGCTGTTCGATGGTAAGGAATGCGCGAACGTTTTTTTCCAGATCAGCGTCCAGTCCGCGGACTTCGACGCGCAGCGCGGGCTGTGCCGCCAGCATGGCACTGAACAGCAACAGTGGCAGCAGAGCTACGACGGCGAACAGGCGGTGCAGCCGGGCCGGTAGCAGGCGTACCAGCCGGGCCGCCGATGCGTCTATTTCCGCGTTGCCTGCTGGGAAATTGCCTCCTTTGTCATGGTAAAGTGCGGCCTCTTTCAGCAACAGAACGGGAAAACGCGATGCCGCACCAGTCTTTTCATCCACCCGAACGTACCCTGATGGGGCCCGGTCCCTCCGATGTGAATCCGCGTGTTCTCGAAGCACTGGCGCGTCCCACCATTGGCCACCTTGATCCTGCTTTTGTTGGATTAATGGATGAAATGAAGGTGTTATTGCGCTATGCATTTCAGACCGAGTATAGCCTTACGATGCCGGTCTCGGCACCTGGTTCGGCTGGCATGGAGACTTGCTTCGTTAATCTGGTGGAGCCGGGTGACAAGGTCGTGATCTGCCAGAACGGCGTGTTTGGCGGCCGCATGAGAGAGAATGTCGAGCGTTGTGGCGGCGTCGCAGTGATGGTCGAAGATGCCTGGGGCACGGCTATCGATCCTGATAAAACGGATGAGACACTGCGCGCGCATCCAGATGCGAAGATTCTGGCTTTCGTGCATGCGGAAACATCTACCGGTGCTATTTCGGATGCCGCGACACTTGCTGATATCGCGCGCAAACATGACTGTCTGACGATCGTCGACTGTGTGACTTCACTGGGCGGTTCGCCGCTCAAAGTGGGGGAGTGGGGTCTGGACGCAGTGTATTCGGGTACCCAGAAATGCCTGTCGTGCACGCCCGGCCTGTCGCCGGTCACCTTCAGCGATCGCGCAGTGGAAGTTGTAAAGAACCGCAGGACGCGGGTACAAAGCTGGTTCATGGATCTCAACCTGGTGCTCGGCTACTGGGGCAATGGCGCGCAGCGGGCCTACCACCACACCGCGCCGATCAATGCTCTGTACGGACTGCACGAAGCGCTGGTTATTCTTGAAAATGAAGGCATCGAGAATGCCTGGCAGCGCCATGATCTCAATCATGCTGCGCTGCGCGCAGGTATCGAAGCCATGGGTCTGTCGTTTGCCGTCGCAAAGGCCGATCGTCTGCCACAACTCAACTCGGTGATGATTCCTGAGGGAGTCGACGATGCCGCGGTGCGATCGAGCCTGTTGAAGGCTTATAACCTCGAAATCGGCGCAGGCCTCGGACCGATGGCAGGCAAGATCTGGCGCATTGGTCTGATGGGTTATGCGAGTAATCAAAGCAACGTGCTGTTCTGTCTTGGCGCTCTCGATGCCGTGTTGTCGGCACAGCATGCGCCGATCGAATCCGGTGTGGCAGTGGAAGCCGCCATGCAGGTTTACAGCGCATAAAAAAAGCCCCCCGCCTTTTCGGCGGAGGGCTGTTCCTGTCCGGCTATTCCGCTTCGATGCTGGCGTCAGTGCCGGCGTCGTCAGCGGGAGTCGTGGTCGACTCCGCTACATCGTCACCGCCATCCTCGGCAGGAGCAGCGCTCTGTACCGGTTGAATGATTTCGATATTGGCACCATCTCTCAATTCAGCGATGTACTGCTGTACGCGCTGGTTCTGCAACATGCTGGCAATTTGCGGCTTGAGCATCTCGAAGTCGGGCGGTGTCGTTTCGCGCGAATCGTCCAGCATGATCACGTGCCAGCCGAACTGGGTTTCCACGGGTTCTTTGGTGTAGCTGCCTTTTTCAAGTTCAGCCACGGCCTCGGAAAACGGTTCGACCATCTGGGTGGATGAGAACCAGCCGAGTTCGCCGCCACTTTTGCCTGACGGACCGGTGGAATGCGCTTTGGCGAGTTCGGAGAAATCAGCGCCCTCGTCGAGTTTTTTGATCAGCTCTCTGGCTTTATCCTGTTCCTCGACCAGAATGTGGCGGGCCTTGTATTCTTCGCCGGTGCTGACGTTTTCATCGTAGACCTTGCGCAGCTCCTCTTCGGTAACCGGATTCTCTTCCAGTTCCTGCTTGATAGCTGCGGTCGCGATCACAGCACGCCGCTGCTGTTCAATCTGCAGGGCTACCGTCAGTTGTTCGTCGACACCTTTCTGTTCACCTTTCTGGCGCGCCAGTTCCAGATTGATTACTTCCTCGAGGATCGCTGCGCCGTCACCGGTTCCGGAGTCGGTGCGCGCGTCGCGTTGCAGACTGTAAAGGCCCAGCATCGCTTCGGTAATCGGTGCGCCGTTCACTCTGGCAACGACCTTGCTGGTGTCTTCGACTGCGCTGGTGTTCTCGGCCTCGGAGACAGTGGCTGCGTTCGCGCTGTTTTCCTGCGGGGGATTGATTTCGGGTGTCTGATCGCAGGCGCTCATGAGTCCTGTCAGGCCCATCGCTAATATCATGTAACGAAATTTCATAGTCGCTCCCCTGTGTGGTAGTCCATGTTGGTTGTTCATTGCCCCGCTTCTGCAGGGGTGCTGGCCTTGATGCTCAAAGCATGAATTTCATTACTCCGCATCGCATCTTCAAGTGCATCATAGACCATGCGATGTCGCTGGATAGATGATTTTCCCTCGAACGCATCGGCTATGATTTCGACTGCAAAGTGGCCACCGCCGCCGGCGCTGGCATGGCCGACATGTTTCGCGCTTTCATCGATGATGTTGAGTGATTCGGGTGCGAACAGATTGGTAAGGCGTTCTTCGATCAGTGTGACGCGTTGCGTGTTCATCATCAGGGTAACACCTTCTTGAATGGTTTAACGATGACGTCTGCGTAGACGCCGGCGGTGATATAGGGATCTGCGTCGGCCCAGTTGCGCGCCTGTTCCAGCGATTCGAATTCGGCAACCACGAGGCTGCCGGTGAAGCCCGCCGGACCGGGGTCTTCGCTGTCGATGGCCGGATGCGGACCGGCCAGAATCAGGCGGCCGGCCTCGCGCAGCTGTTCAAGCCGCTGCAGGTGTTGCGGGCGCGCAGATATCCGTTGATCCAGAGTGCCGGGAATGTCGCGGCTGATGAAGGCATACAGCATCAGGGGCCGCCTTCGGCTTTTTCTTCCTGTATATAGCGCCCGAGATACAGTGCCTGCAATACCACAAAAACAAATGTCAGACCCATGATTCCGAACAGCTTGAAATTCACCCAGGTGTCTTCGGAGTAGGTGAATGCCACATACAGGTTGATGAATCCGACGCTGACAAAAAAGGCAATCCACATCCAGCTTAAACGCAGCCAGATCGGCGGCGGCACCTGCACGGCATGCTCCATCATCCGCTGTACCAGAGGTTTGGCGCCTATCCAGTGACTGCCGATGAAAACCGCTGCGAACAGCCAGTTGATGACGGTCGGCTTCCATTTGATGAATACCGGATCTCTCAGCAGCAGGGTCAGCCCGCCGAACACGGCCAGCAGGGCGAAAGTCGCCAGGTGCATCTTTTCAAAGCGCCGGTGCCTGATCCAGAACAGCAATGTCTGCACTGCAGCGGCCCCGATCGCCACCGCCGTGGCGACATAGATGTCGTACATTTTATAGGCGGCGAAAAACAGCAGAATCGGGAAGAAGTCGAACAGAAACTTCATGAGTAATCGGAATCCTTGTCAGTGCAGGGAGCGGTTTACGCTCCATTTACGGTAATAGCGGTCCATTACCTCGCGGACGTGGGTTGGATAGTTTAGCAAGTCCATTTGTTCCATGCCGTCGGAAAAAAAGCGCGGCGCATCTTCCGGAAGATCCCGGGCCAGCAGCGCAAAGGATTCATCCATCAGGTCGGGCTGATGGGTGCGGGTGGCGACGATCGCGCGGTTCAGGTGCAGCAGGCGCCAGGGCCGGCCGGGATTGTTCTTTTCCAGGTCCTGGCGAATGGCTGGGACTGTCGCTTCCATGATCTCGCTCATTGCCTGGTAGAGCCCAAGTAACTGCTGCGGGTCCTGCGACTCGTTGGCGGATTGCGCCAGCGCATCGACCACCGGTTCCAGGATAAACAGCTGGCCGCCGTGACGGGCGATCCACTGAGCCATGGCGATGATGAAAGACTGCAGTGTGTCCTGCACATCGGGTAATTTGAGGCGCGTGGCCCATTGCAGAGTCTGGTCGCACAGCTCCAGGGCATACTCACCCAGTTCAGAAACATCTTCGCCGCTCACGCGGGCGCCGGCCAGCGGTTGTGCCGCAAGACTGGATTCGGTGCGCACCATGGCCTCCATCAGCTGGGTGAAGGCGTCGGCCAGCAGGGGTGGCGAGGTTTCGCTGGGACTGACTTTGATACCGGCCAGCTGATAGCTGTCAACGAGTTCCCTGAGCGCATCAGCGAGCGGTTCCCGGAAGCTTTCCACGGTTTGAATAAACGTATTCATAAGCGGCGCATGTTACCTTATTCGCAGGTTTTACGCAGGGGCAGCATAGCGCGACCGGCTTGGGTACAATGCCCGGCTGGATTATCCGGATCGACGCCCGTCGGATTCCAGTTAATCCTTTTTCTAGAATAGGAATAGACTTGTCTATTAATATCTTACTGGTTGTTTATAGAATTAGCTTTAGCTATTGTGCGCGCCGGATCGGGACGGGCTATGGCAATTAGCTACGATTTGCACAGCCATTCAACTGCATCTGACGGCACCCTCAGCCCGACTGCCCTGGTAGAGCGGGCGCATGAAGCCGGTGTCGATGTACTGTCGCTCACGGATCACGATACCCTCGATGGTCTGGCTGAAGCGGCCCAGGCGGCAGAGCCGCTGGGCGTGACACTGATTCCCGGCGTGGAGGTCTCCATTACCTGGTCGAACATGACCATCCACGTGCTGGGGCTGAATGTGCAGCCGGATAATGCGGAGCTGCGCAGCGAGCTGCTGAAGCAGCAGGAATTCCGGGTCTGGCGTGCCGCGGAAATCGCTCGCAAGCTGGAGCAGGCGGGCATTGCCGGAGCCCTGGCAGGTGCGCGCTCATTCTGCAGGGGCCGCATCCTGAGTCGTACCCATTTCGCTCACTTCCTGGTGCACTGCGGTCATGCGCGGTCGCTGCAGGATGTGTTCAGGCGCTTTCTCGTGAAGGGCAAGCCGGGCTATGTCAGCGGTGCCTGGACTGAACTGCCGCAGGCGCTGGATGCCATCCGTGGGGCCGGTGGGCTCCCGGTCATCGCGCACCCGGCGCGTTACCGGTTGACGCGCAGCAAACTGCAGCGGCTGATCGGCGACTTCCGCGCCGCTGGTGGCCTGGGGCTGGAAGTGGTGTCCGGCAGTCATTCCAGGGATGAAACGCTGCACATGGGCGCGCTGGCACGCACCAATGGCTTGTTCGCCTCCTGCGGTTCCGATTATCACGGGCCGGAAAAGCCCTGGGTCCAGCTTGGCAATTTGCGCGAGCTGCCGCAGGGCTGTGCGCCGATCTGGCAGGCAGCGGGCTGGCCCGGCGGAGCCCTGGCATGACCCAGTACCTCGAGATCCACCCGGACAACCCGCAGCCGCGCCTGATCCATCAGGCGGTAAGTATTATCCGCGACGGCGGAGTGGTGGTGCTGCCTACCGATTCCAGCTACGCCATTGCCTGTCATCTGGACGACAAGAATGCGGTCGAGCGTATCCGCTCGATTCGCGATCTCGACAAGAAACACAATTTCAGCCTGCTATGCCGGGACCTGTCCGAAATCGCCACCTATGCACGGGTGGATAACACCGCCTATCGGTTGCTGAAAGCCTATACACCGGGTCCCTATACCTTTCTGTTGCGTGCCACCGCCACGGTGCCGCGACGCCTGCAGCACCCGAAGCGCAAGACCATCGGCATTCGCGTGCCCGATCATGCAGTGATCACGGCGCTGCTCGCGGAACACGGACAACCGCTCATGAGTTGCACGTTGATTCTGCCCGGCAAGGAACTGCCGGAGACCGACGCCTGGGAGATACGCGAACAGCTGGAAGGACGCGTGGATCTGATCGTGGACGGCGGCAGTTGCGGACTGGAGCCGACGACTGTCATCGATCTGGTCGAATCGGCGCCGCTGGTATTGCGCCAGGGCAAGGGGCCGGTCGAGGGCCTGCTGTAGCATGAGACACAGGTAAATTCTGATGATGCAGATCACTCTCATGCAACAAATCGCCGCCTGGCTGCTGCCGGTGCTGTTTGCAATCACCGTGCATGAAACCGCGCATGGCTGGATGGCGCGCCGCTTTGGTGATCGAACCGCGCAGATACTCGGGCGCCTGACGTTGAATCCGATCAAGCACATCGATCCGGTCGGAACCATCCTGGTGCCAGGCCTGATGCTGCTGATGCCCGGAGCCTTCATATTCGGCTGGGCGAAACCGGTGCCGGTGGACTGGCGCAATTTCGCGCGCCCCAAGCAGGACATGGCATGGGTGGCACTGGCCGGTCCGGCTTCGAACCTGTTGATGGCGTTCGGCTGGGCGCTGGCGGTGCGCATTGCATTGCTGGTGCCGGATAGCTGGCTGGGCATGCCATTGTTGCTGATGGGCGTTGCCGGTATCCTCATCAACACGATTCTGATGGTGTTGAATCTGCTGCCTTTGCCGCCGCTCGACGGTGGGCGTGTACTGAGTGGAGTATTACCCGCAGCCTATGCGCGGCAGTTCGCCCGCATCGAACCCTATGGCCTGTGGATACTGATTGCCCTGTTGGTGACTGGTGTCCTGGGTGTGTTGCTGGCACCCGCTATCAGTATGATGCTGCGCCTGCTGATCGGCGTTGCCGGAATCAATGCCGGCTACTTCCAGATGGTGCAGCGCGCGCTGTTTTCCTGATCCGGATCTGAAACGAGGAGTTTATCGACGGTGACAGTCCCAACTCATAACCGCGTGCTATCGGGCATGCGGCCAACCGGTAAGTTGCATCTGGGCCACTATCACGGCGTGCTGAAGAACTGGATAACTCTGCAGCACGAATACGAGTGTTATTTCTTCGTCGCCGATTATCACGCGCTGACCACTCATTACGAAGAACCGCAGATCATCGGCGCCAGTGTCATGGACATGGTGATCGACTGGCTGGCGGCTGGCGTCAATCCCTCGAATGCGCGCATTTTTGTGCAGTCCGCAGTGCCGCAGCATGCGGAGCTGCACCTGCTGCTGTCGATGCTGACGCCGCTCGGCTGGCTGGAACGGGTGCCAAGTTACAAGGATCAGCAGGAAAAGCTGCGTGAGCGCGATCTCGCAACCTACGGGTTCCTGGGCTATCCATTGCTGCAAAGCGCGGACATCCTCATGTACAAAGCCGGGCTGGTGCCGGTGGGTGATGATCAGGTGGCGCACGTGGAACTGACGCGGGAGGTGGCCCGGCGCTTCAATCACCTGTACGGGCGCGAACCCGACTTCGAAGATCTGGTGATGGCGGCGGTCCGGAAAATGGGCAAGAAGAATGCGAAGCTGTACCGCGAAGCGCGCAAGCGTTACCAGGAACAGGGCGACCAGGAAGGTCTGCAGCACGGCCGCGCGCTGCTGGACTCGCAGGTCAACCTGTCGATGGGCGATCGTGAACGTCTGTACGGCTACCTGGAGGGCAGCGGCCGGATCATTCTGCCGGAGCCGCAGGCGTTGCTGGCGCCGGCCTCGAAAATGCCCGGCACCGACGGACAGAAAATGTCCAAGTCCTATAACAATACGATCAGCCTGCGTGAAGATCCCAGAGTGATTGAACAGAAGCTCCGTACCATGCCGACCGATCCGGCGCGGGTGCGGCGCAACGACCCGGGCGACCCGGCGAAGTGCCCGGTGTTTCAGCTGCACCGCGTGTACTCCGACGATGCTCGGCGCGACTGGGTCGTGGAGGGTTGCACCACTGCCGGCATCGGCTGCCTGGACTGCAAACAACCGGTGATCGATGCGGTGCTGGCCGAGCTGGCACCGCTTCGTGAACGTGCCAAAGAATTTGAGCAGGACCCGCAACGCGTGCGCAATATTTTGCAGGAAGGTGCTGAGGCGGCACGCGATGTCGCAGATGAGACAATGAAAGAAGTTAAGGCCGTAATTGGTTTAAATTACTAGAAAAAAGTTAAACAGCATGACTGGAGTTCCGCCATGCGACCGGTGTTTTTTCAGCGGGTCACGGCGGTTTTCATTCACGCATCAGGCGTCTACAATGCGCTAACCCCGATGTGAGTCCACTGCATGACCGATACGCCATTGCCGATTGAAGCGGAACCACAGCAAGCGGAAATGCCGTTCGCCTATGTGCAGGGTGAGGCAGTCACCAGTCTACCCAAAGACCTTTATATCCCACCGGACGCGCTGGAAGTTTTCCTCGAAGCGTTCGAGGGACCGCTCGATCTGTTGCTGTACCTGATTCGGCGTCAGAACCTCGATGTGCTGGATATCCCGATCGCCGAGATCACCCGGCAATACATGGATTACATCGGGCTGATGCACGAAATGCGTCTGGAACTGGCGGCGGAGTATCTGGTGATGGCGGCGATGTTGGCGGAGATCAAGTCGCGGATGCTGCTGCCGCGTGCTGCGGACGTCGAGGAAGAGGATGATCCGCGCGCCGAACTGGTTCGCCGGCTGCAGGAATACGAGCGCTACAAGCAGGCCGCGGAAGACATCGATGAACTGCCGCGTGTGGATCGGGATGTGTTTCCGGTGGCACTGGAAGCGCCCGAGCGCCAGGTGCTGAGCCGGCCTCCGGAAATCAGCCTGCAGGAGCTGCTGCTGGCAGCGAAGGAAGCCATGACCCGCGCGGAAATGTTTACCCATCACCACGTGCAGATGGAACCGCTGTCGGTGCGCGAGCGCATGTCGATCGTACTGGAGCGGATCGGTGCCGGTGACTTCATCGAGTTCGGCCGCCTGTTCGCGCCCGAAGAGGGACGTATGGGCGTGGTGGTGTCGCTGTTGGCGGTGCTGGAGCTGATCAAGAGTTCGCTGATCGAGCTGGTGCAATCGGAACCCTTCGCACCCATTTATATTCGCGCCGCGCGCGCCACGGTGCTGGATACGGATGACGAGGCACCGCAGGCCGCTGCCGGCGGCGAGGCGTGAAAAAAACCGGATTTGAAACATGAGTGAAAAAAGCCTTAAACACATTATCGAAGCGGTACTGCTGGCCGCCGGGCAGCCATTGACGCTGGACAAGCTGCTGGGCGTGTTCGACGAGTTCGACCTGCCGGAACGTGACGCCATTCGCGCGGCCATTGCCGAACTTCAGGAAGAATATGCAGAGCGCGGTATCGAACTGGTCGAAGTCGGCAGCGGCTACCGGATACAGGTCCGTCAGAACATGGAGCCCTGGGTATCGCGCCTGACCGAGGAAAGGCCGGTGCGTTACTCGCGCGCGCTGCTGGAAACACTGGCACTGGTGGCCTACCGCCAACCCATCACGCGCGGCGAGATCGAGGATATCCGTGGCGTCAGCGTCAGCACCTCGATCATGAAGACCCTTCAGGAACGCGAGTGGGTGAGGATCGTCGGGCACCGTGACGTGCCGGGACATCCGGCGATTTACGGTACCACGCGCCAGTTCCTCGATTACTTCAATCTGCAGGGCCTCGACGATCTGCCTACCCTGATGGAATTGCGCGACATCGACAGCATCAATGCCGAACTCGACCTGGGAATGCCGGGCGAGATGGGCAAACAATTGCTGGACGAGGATGCGAGTGATGAAGCTGCCGAGGAAGATGACGGCGATCCGGACGATTCCATCCGTGCGGTGCAGGTGCCGATCGACAGCTCCGAAACCGGCGGCATCCTGCACTGAGTGACGCGGCGCGGTTTTGTCCGCGTCACGGCCGAACCTTTCCGCTACAATCCCCCTCATGCAAGAACGACTTCAAAAATTGCTGGCGCGCGCCGGCCTTGGTTCCAGGCGTCAACTGGAGGACTGGATCCGCGATGGGCGGGTCGAGGTAGACGGCAAACGTGCCGAGCTCGGCCAGAAAGTCAGCGGGCGCGAACGCATAGTCGTCGACGGAAAACGCGTGCAGCTGAATCCGGATGTCGAGGCGGGACCGGAAGTGCTGGTCTATCACAAGCCGATCGGGGAAGTGTGCACGCGTGATGATCCCGAGCGGCGGCCGACCGTCTATCACGCGCTGCCAAAGCCGCAGCAGCAGGGCCGCTGGATCAGCATCGGCCGGCTCGACATCAATACCTCCGGCCTGCTGTTGTTCACCACCGATGGTGAGCTTGCGCATCGACTTACCCATCCCTCACACGAAATCGAACGGGAATATGCCGTGCGCCTGCTTGGCGAGGTCGATATGCCGATGCTGGAGCGGCTGGTGGAAGGCGTGGAGCTGGATGATGGTCCGGCAAGATTCGTGGCCATCGAGGAATCCGGCGGCAGCGGCGCCAATCGCTGGTTTCATGTCATTATCAAGGAAGGTCGCAATCGCGAAGTGCGTCGTCTTTGGGAATCGCAGGGCATCACGGTCAGCCGTTTGAGCCGCGTGCGCTACGGGCCAGTGGTGCTGGAGCGCAGTCTGCGCCCGGGCCAGTCGCGTTTGCTCGATCACCAGGAAAAGAAGCGGCTGTATCAGGCCGTGGGTCTGGGGGCGGAGAAACAACAACCCGCACCCGCCGTAAAACCGCCCCGGAGTTCAGCCGCACCCACCCGCAAGGCGCAACGCGAAGCACCCTCACGCGGCCCCGCCAGGAAAACCCGTACGAAGCGGGGATAGCTCGTCCTGCCGGATTGAACTCAGGGCACCAGCACCAGCTTGCCACCTGTGTGACCACTCTCGATCTGGCGATGTGCCGCCGCGGCTTCTGCCAGTGGATAGCTTTTGCCGACATCTATACGGAGCTTGCCCTGGTCGGCCAGTTCCGCACAGCGGTCGAGAATTTCGCCATGGTGGGCGCGCGCCTCCGGCAGGTCGAACAGCATCGGTGTCAGCATCAGTTCAAAACCGACGCGCAGATTGCGGTTGCGCGCTTCTGTCCAGTCGATATCCGGACCCGGATCAAGCAGCGTAACCAGCGTTCCGTAGTGGGCCATGGCTTTCATGCTCTCCTGAAATACCAGTCCGCCCATGATATCGAGGGCGATATCGACACCCTTGCCGGCGCTCCAGTCATGTACCGCATCGATCAGGTTCTGCTCATGATGATTGATAACGCAATCGGCGCCGAGCGAGGTTGCGAAGCGGGCGTGTTCGGCGCTACCGACCGTGGTGCAGACCTGCGCCCCGGCGTGCCGGGCAAGCTGGATAGCTACATGGCCGACACCGCCGGCGCCGCCATGGATCAGTACGCGCTGGCCAGGCTGCAGGTTGGCGCGGTCGAACAGCGCTTCCCAGGCAGTAATCAGCACCAGTGGCGCAGCGGCAGCCTGTTCGAAAGACAGTGCGGCGGGTTTGAGGCGTGCCACATTCGCAGAAACGGCGCTGTATTCGGCATAGTTGCCTGGCTCCCGGCCCAGTCCGCCATTACAGAACCAGACGGCATCACCCGGTGCCAGCCGGTCGACCCCGGTGCCGACCGCGGTGATGGTTCCGGCACCGTCGCAGCCGGGAATCGCCGGCAGCGCGTCCGGAAACAGCAGCCCGCGGCTGCGCAGTTTGGCGTCGACGGGATTGACCCCGGCGGCATGTAAATGCACCAGTACCTCGCCGGCTTGCGGCTCCGGTTGCGGAACCTCGACCAGCTTCAGTACCTCGGGCGCGCCGATTTCAGTCATCTGTATTGCTCGCATGTCAATCAGTCTCCGTTGCTTGAATGGACCGGCACAGGGTGACAAACCGGGCGCGTGAAGTCATGCTATGCGCTTTTGTCGGGAGTCAGTCGTCACACTATGTCCAGAAAGATAAGCCGTACCGATGCCGCCCTGCAATGGCGCCGTACCAAGATCATAGCCACGCTGGGGCCGGTTTCGAGTTCTCCGGCGATGATCAGGAAATTGCTCGACTCCGGCGTCGACCTGGTGCGTATCAATATGTCGCATGGCGATCATGAGACACACCGCAAAACCATAGAAGATGTGCGCCGCATCGCTGGCAAGACTCACCGCCATATCGGCATTCTGGTCGACCTGTGTGGCCCGAAGATCCGCGTGGGCCGGTTTGAACAGGGCCGCATCGAACTGCAGCGCGGTGCGCATGTGACGGTGACGACACGCAAGCTGGTCGGCAGCGACGGGCTGATTCCCTCGCAGTACGTGGCGCTGCACAAGGACGTCAAGGCCGGCGAGTGTATCCTGCTCGATGATGGCAAGCTGGAACTGCGTGTGCAGGCAGTCAACGGCACCGAACTCGCCTGCAAGGTGATCGAAGGCGGCATCCTGTCCGACAACAAGGGTATGAACCTGCCCAACTCGCAACTGTCGACTGCCGCACTCACCGCCAAAGATCGGAATGACGTGCGTTTCGCGATCGAGATGAATGCGGATTTTGTGGCACTGAGTTTCGTACGTGCAGCCAAAGACGTGCAGCAGTTGATTCGCTACATGAAAAGCCAGGGCCGCATTCTTCCGGTGATCAGCAAGATCGAACGCCCGGAGGCGCTGGAGTGTATCGATGCCATCATGCAGGCATCCTATGGACTGATGGTGGCGCGTGGCGATCTCGGTATCGAATTGCCGGCCGAGAAAGTTCCGCTGATCCAGCGCGACCTGACCCGCAAGGCTCGCCAGCACGGTGTGCCCATTATCATCGCCACACAAATGCTCGAATCCATGATGCAGAATTCGCGCGCGACCCGCGCGGAAGTCGGTGACGTGGCCAGTGCTGCGTTGATGAGCGCCGATGCCGTGATGCTGTCGGGTGAAACCGCAGCCGGTAAATATCCGCTGCAGGCCGTGCGCACCATGGACCGCATTTTGCGCGAGGTGGAGCACAGCCAGTGGCATGATGGCCGCTTTGCCGCCGAGCCGATTGCCGATCGTGGCCACAAGCTGCATTTCATTCGCGAGTCGATGGCGCACGCTGCGGTTCAACTGACCAACGACCTGGACGTCGACGCCATCATTGTGCCGACTGATACCGGAACCACTGCCCGTATCATGGCTGCGCACCGTCCATTGCCGCCGGCGGTGGGCGCCTGCGCCGACGAACGGGTATGCCGCCAGATGACTCTGCACTGGGGTATTGTGCCCGTGCGGGTCGATGCCGCCGATATTGGCGACTGGCGGCATATGTGCGAGACCATTGCGCAACAGAGTCACCTTGCGCAGGCCGGGCACGATATTCTGCTGGTGTCCGGTTTCAATTATGATCCCGCCAAAAACGAGCCGGTGCTGAAACTCATGCACCTTTAGCCCTGTCGATGCCTGTTCCCCAGCATGATCTTGTGATTATCGGTGCCGGTGTATCCGGCTCGGCGCTGCTGTATCAGGCGGCGCGCTATACCGACCTTCAGCACATCGCGATCATTGAAAAATATGCCGCGCCGGCACGCGTGAACTCGCTGTCCAGTAATAACAGCCAGACCATGCACTGCGGCGACATCGAGACCAACTACACGCTCGAAAAGGCGCTCAAGGTGCAGCGTGCGGCATGCATGCTGGAAAACTACTGTCTCCGACAGCCCGACCGGGATCACCTGATTTTCCAGTATTCGAAGATGGTGCTGGGGGTGGGCGAGCGCGAATGCGCGCTGCTGCGCGAGCGCTTCGTCCGCTTCGGTCCGCACTACCCGAAGTTGCGCCTGCTGGAAAAAAAAGACATCGCCAAAATCGAACCTGCAGTCGTAGCGCGGCGTGACGGAAAATTACGTGCCGAAGAACTGGTGGCGCTGGGATCCACCGACGAATATACCGCCGTAAATTTCGAGGCGTTGTCACGCTCCTTTGTGCGCCAGGCGCAGGCTATGGAGAACAAGACTGTCGATGTGTACTACAACCAGACCGTCGGACATATCAAGCTGGAAGACGGCTGTTTCATCGTCGAAACCGGCGCGGCCTGCTATCGCACCCGGGCGCTGGTCGTCTGTGCCGGCGGGCACAGCCTGAAGCTCGCTCACGATCTGGGTTACGGGCTGCATTATTCCTGCCTGCCGGTGGCGGGCAGTTATTACTTCACGCCCCAGATCCTGCGCGGCAAGGTCTATACCGTGCAGAACGACAAGCTGCCGTTTGCCGCCATTCACGGGGATCCCGACGTGCTGGTGCCGGGCAAGACCCGCTTCGGTCCTACCGCGCTCATTCTGCCGATCCTGGAACGCTATAACTATCGCACGCTGCCCGATTTCCTGCGCGTGTTCCGTTTTGACCGCAAGGTGGCGAGAGTGCTCTGGGATTTGTTGCGGGTGCCTGACATCCGCAACTACATGCTGAAAAACATGCTGTTCGAAGTGCCGCTGGTGCGCAAGCTGTTGTTCCTGAGGGACGTGCGCAAGATCGTGCCGGGTCTGCGTTTGCGCGATCTTGAATTTGCCCGCAAGGTCGGCGGCATCCGTCCCCAGTTGATCGACAAGAACAGCGGCACGCTGCTGATGGGTGAAGCCAAAATCAATCCGGGCAATGGTGTGATTTTCAATATGACACCGTCTCCGGGCGGCACCTCCTGTCTGGAAAACGCCGAAATCGACCTGCGCGCCATTGCCGCCCATCTGGGCGCAAGCATCGATGAGACCGCATTCAGGATGGAACTCCTCGGTGAGGAGACTGAACACCATGCGGAGGATTTCACGGGCCGGATGCTGGACCCCGCGGATCCTCCGCCTGGCAAGTGGCGCCGCTTCATGCAGCGGCTGGGTCGCTGAGCGACGCAGCATGGCGGTGCTATGGGAACAGCGTGACGGTGCGACGCATTGCCAGGTGCGCACGGCCGGCCGCACGCTGCGCCTGTATACCAACGGCGTGTTTCACAGCCAGTACAATCCGGCTCAGCCACTGACCGGTAATGTCTGGGATCTGCTCATGCTGCCGGCATTTTTTTATCCGTCCGGCAGCATCCAGAGAGTGCTGATGCTCGGGGTCGGGGGTGGCGCGGTGATCCAGCAGCTACGTCAGTTCGTGCAACCGGCGCTGATTATGGGCGTGGAGCTGAGCGAGGCCCATCTGACGGTGGCGGAACGTTTTTTCGGTGTGCGCGGGGATGACGTGCAATTGATTCATGCCGATGCTGCTGAATGGCTGCGCCGCTACGACGGCGAACCCTTCGACATGATTATCGACGATCTGTTCGGTGAGGTCGGCGGCGAACCGGTGCGGGCGGTGCGGGCCGATCGAACCTGGGTGTCTTTGCTGTACAGTCAGGTGACCGCCGGTGGCGTGGTGGTCAGTAATTTTCCCGGCCGGTTTGACTTGCAGGCTTCCGCCTGGCGCAGCGATGTATTGCTGCGGCGCCGTTGCGCTGCTGCATTCAGCCTGCAGACACCGCAGAACTGTAATGCCGTTGGTGTGTTCCTGGGTCGTGCCGCCACCACCCGTCAATTACGCGCGCGCCTGTGCCGGGAGCCGCTGCTGGACCCGCGCCGCGCCACCTCACGTCTCAATTACCGGATCCGCAGTCTGCCGCGCTGAGGTATAATCGCTCCGGCATCGCGTATGAACCACGATAAACCCTACAGTCCAGTCGAATTCAACCAGCAGACCGCGCGCATCACCTGGCCGGAGCTGGAGCGGCATTTTGCGCGCGGGGTAGTGATAGAGGTCGATGCCGGACTGGATCTGGTAGAGGTTGCCACCAGTTTCGCAAATGATGAGCAGCCAGTCGTGCAGGAATGGCTGGCGGCGGGGCAGGTACAGCCGCTCAGCACCGATACTGCGCGTCGCTGGAACCGCGGTGATGCGGAACTCTGGGCTGTCGTTGTGGCGCCATGGGTGTTGGTACAGGAGCGGACCACATGAATCGCATAAACCGCATAATTCCGGTCCGTGCCGGATTCGCGTTGCTGCTGGCAGTGTTGCTGGCGGCCTGCAGTTCGCTGCCGTCAAAACCCCAGTCGCCGCGCGTCAGCCTGGCGGGGCTGAACCTGGTGTCAGTCGACCTGTTCGAGCAGCGCTACCAGGCGCGCCTGCGCATCAAGAATCCCAACAGCTTCGCGTTGCCGGTACAGGGGATCGATTTTCATCTGGCTATCAATGGCGAGGACTTTGCCGACGGGGTCGGCAATCAGTCTGTCACGATCCCGGCCTATGGTGAAAAAGTCATGGCGCTGGAGGTCTCTTCGAATCTGCTGCAGGTGCTGCGGCAACTCAAAATACTGGAAGACAGGGAACTCGGCGGTTTCGAATATCGGATCACCGGGAACATCGCCAGTGGCCGTCACGGCTGGCGTTTGCCGTTCGATTTTACGGGTCGGCTGGAGGCGCCCGGGGCGGCCGGTGACCATCGGGCAAAAAGCGTCGCCGATTGGCGAACAGTTATCCACAAAATCTGTGGATAAGTTTGTGGATGAAGTGTAGGAATCGGGTCTTTTCCGGCTCTACCGCCGGTCCGCTGTTAAATCGGCTAAAACTTCATCAATTTGTAATATTTCTTTAAAAACATAAGCTTGTGAAGCTATTCTAAAGCCGATAGAAAGTCAGAACGCTTTCGCGCTGGAATTCACGCGGTCCCTGTTTCGCTTGTGAATAAGGCGCCATGACTGCGTCCGGATCTGTCGGAAAATTATACACTCCAGGGTGGTGCAAAATGGTGAATTCAGGCACTTTCAGACCCACTTGTAATAGCCGGTTGACGGCTTCATCATGCCTGTCCGGTGGATTTGCGGCGAGGTCAGTATGCAGGACGGGTTGATCTGATGGGTGTCACCATTCGAGGCCTGATGATGGACCGCGCCGGTGAAGTGGTGAAAGAACGTTTCGCCGTCGTCTACGCGCCAAAGAAAAAGAAACGCCTGTCTGCCAACTGCGTCGAGGTCATGGATTCTGAACAGGCGGCGCGCGCCGCCGCGGTTCCGGGACGCAACCGCCATGCCGCAGTGGTCGCAGGTCCTTCGCTGTCTTCCGAGAGTCAGCAACTTTATTACCTGGTACGCTGGCTCGATTGAGCTGCGATCGGCCGACTGGAATTTCATCTTATGGATATCTCTGAACCGGAGTCTCCCCGCGGTGCCGCCTGGCTACGGCTTGGCTTCCGCCCGTTTTTCCTTGCCGCCGGAAGCTATGCCGTGGTCGGCATGTTGTTCTGGTTTGCCGCTTACAGCCTGAACTGGACACTGCCATTCGCCGGTATCAGCGCCATGACCTGGCATGCGCATGAAATGATTTTCGGCTATAGCCTGGCCGTGATTGCCGGTTTCCTGCTGGCCGCCGTCGGCAACTGGACGGGCCTTCAGACAGTGCGCGGAACGCCGCTGTTGCTGCTGTTCCTGGCCTGGTTGCTGGCGCGCCTGTTGCTGCTTGGTGAAACTGCCTGGTTAATCTATGCGGCTGCATTCGATCTGCTGTTTATGGCCAGTCTGGCGCTGGCGATCACCGCACCGATTCTGCGCGCGCGCCAGTGGGGCAATCTGGGCATCGTGGCCATCGTCCTGTTGCTGCTCGGCAGTAATCTCCTGTTCTATCTTGGCGCCGGCGGCTGGCTGGAGCAGGGCGTATACCTGGGGCTGTATTCGGGCCTGTACCTGATCCTGGGGCTGGTGCTGGTAATGAGCCGGCGAGTCGTGCCGTTTTTCATCGAACGTGGCGTCGGCTATCCCGTGGAACTGCGTAACAGCCGGATCATCGATGTGACCAGCCTGCTGGTATTTCTGGTGTTCTGGCTGGCCGATCTGTATCAGCCCAATGGCGTGGTCGTGGCCTGGAGTGCCGTGGTTCTGGTGCTGTTGCACGGGATTCGACTGCAGGGCTGGTATACCTCCGGTATCTGGCGCAAGCCGCTGCTGTGGAGCCTGTACCTTGCTCACCTGGCCATCATCCTTGGCTTTGGACTCAAGGCGCTGGTTTACTACGTCGACCTGTCGCCGTATCTCGCATTGCATGCCTATGCGGTCGGCGGCATCGGATTGATAACTCTCGGCATGATGGCGCGCGTCATCCTTGGCCATACCGGTCGCGCAGTCTCCGATCCACCAGGTGCCGTATTCTGGCTGTTCGCAGTGCTGATCGTTGCGATGCTCGTGCGGGTCGCACTGCCGATCCTGCACATCGAACGTTATGCGCTGTGGATCGGACTCTCCCAATGGCTTTGGATCATCGCCTTCAGCGGTTTCCTGCTGGTATACGCCCCGATGCTCGTGCATTCGAGGGTAGACGGGAAAGACGGCTGATCAGAACACCGCCGCCCTTCCAGCCGGCGCCATCACTGAAAGTTGCAGCGTGAAATACTGCTATTCTTTCAGGTAGAACATTCCATTGTCGAGGCAAGGGAGGCGAACATGAGAGCCATCCGTAATGTTTTTGCGCTTATCGGGCTGCTTGCTGTCATCGGTGTTATTTACCTGTACGTGACTTTCGAAGACGACATTCGGACGCTCCAGTCGCTGGATCCCGGCGCACCGCAAATGTATGCCCAGATGTGGGACCGTCTCAAGGAGACCGGCACCAGTGCAGATGCCACGGTCTGGAAAATTCCGCTGGAAGAGGGCATCGGGCCGGACGAAGCAGAACAGACCATGAACTTCGTCGCCAACGAACACAACATCATGAATGTGGGCGAGCTGCCCCTGTCGGAACAGGTTCAACTGATGACCGGCGAAGAGCAGCGACTCCTGAAAATATTCCAGTACTGCGATCCTCGTACGGCAATGAAAATGGTCGAATACAGCGATGCATTTTCGGCCTATCTTCCCTGCCGCATCGCCCTGGTGGAGGACCGGCAGGGCGGTTATGCGCTGTACTCCCTCAATATGGATCTGATGATTCACGGTGGTGAGACCTTGCCCCCCGATTTGCTTGAAGAAGCCAATGAGGTGAAGCGGATCATTCGGGACATCATGGAACGCGCCGCAGCGGGCGAGTTCTAGATCTGCCTGCGCCCATTGTAGTTACCACATCGGCTTGCTAAATTCGGTCTGTCCTGTCGGGTGGACTATCGGGAATAGCAGGCATGAATAACTTTATTGGAATGGGGCACAGGGGGCTGATCTGGATCCAGTACACGGGGCTGCTGGTGATTGCGCTGGCTACCATTATTGCAATGGGGCTGGAAATCGCAGTGATGGTCAGGGCGCTGAACGTTACCCTGGCGGATCTGCTGCTGCTGTTCATTTACCTCGAAGTGCTTGCAATGGTGTCGATCTATCTGGACTCGGGAAAGCTGCCGGTCCGGATGCCACTCTATATCGCTATCGTGGCGCTGGCGCGCTACCTTATCCTGGATATGAAAAACCTGGACACCTGGCGGATGCTTGGTATTTCCGGCGCTGCGCTGCTTATCGCCGTGGCAATACTCGCCATCCGCTTCGGGCATACCCGTTTCCCATACCACGATAAAGAGGGCGGCTGAGTGGCAAAGCCCGATGAGTGATTACAGCGAGATCGAAAAACTCAGTGCCGGGTCGGTATTCAAGCTGGTGTTCATTGGAGTGACCTTCGCAATCTTTCCGTTCTGCCTGCTGGCGGGCGTCATGGCTCTATTCGGCGCCGAGACGGTCCGGCTGGATGGCGTCGTACAAACCGGCATCAGCGGATTCATCGTCAGTCTGTCGCTGGCGCCATTAATGGGCCTGTTGTTTGCTGTATTCGCCATCATACTGATCCCGTTGGGCTGGTGGATTTACGGACGGCTGTTCCGACGGCGGCTGCTCGCTCAAGTGGCCATAGACCGGCGCTGAAAGATTGCCGCGCTGCGCCCATAGAACCACTTGGAGGTTCTATGGGCGCAGTGACGCGGCAATCTTTTTGTTACGCCTGTTTCCGCATGACGTAATAGTCGTTCATCTCATCGTGCGCCAGTTGGTGTACGGCAATGTCCTCAAAGCCCGCCTCGTGCAGCAATGCTTCGGCTTGCTCGCGTCCCCACATCGCACCCAGTCCGTCGCCTCCCTGGGCGAGTGACACGGTCATGCAGTGCATGCAGGAAATGGTGTACAGCAGCGTGCCGAACGGGTGTGATTATTGTGCACGTGTGAGGATGCATGAATATCCTGCATCAGATAGATGCCGCCGGGCTTGAGTGTCCGGAAGATGCCCCTGAGCACCGCCAACGGGCGCGCCTGATCATGCACGGCATCGAAAGTCGTGACGAGATCAAATACTTCCGGCTCGGCACTGTGTTCGAAGTCAGTCAGATCGCGGGTCTCGAATCGCAGGTTGTCGAGGCCCTGCCGGCGCACCTGCTCCTGCGCCCAGCTTACTGCCTCGGCTGACAGGTCGTAGCCGGTGAACTGGCTGTCGGGAAAGTGCTGCGCCATCAGCAACAGCGCGCGGCCACGCCCGCAGCCGACATCGAGTACCCGGGCGCCGTCTTTAAGGCGCTCGTCAAGACCGGCAGCCAGAGGCAGGATGTGCTCCAGCAATGCCGGCAGCACAGTTTGCCCGCTGTCCTGCGCCATGATTTCGTGAAAGCGCGAGTAACGCGTGTAAGGCACGCCGCCGCCCAGCAGGAGACAGGTTGGCAGTTTCAATTGTTGCGGGGGTTACACACATAGCGGCTCTCCGATGGCTGGTTTTCACAACAAGCTCAGCCTAGCTCCACTTCGGCAGACTTGCTAAAGTCGTTCCTGCCAGAAACAGGACTATTCTGCCATGCCAGACCCCGATCCGGATTCGCGCCCTGTCATTGCCTTGCTTGCCACACCGGTGGTCACGGGTTCAACACTCTATGGCATGTATGACCTGTTCGCTTCGCAGGCCGCGACTGGAATTTCCTCGTCAAGGGTATATCAGGTCGCGCACGGCTCAAGCCGCTGGTGGTGGCGGCGAATCCGAGCGGTTTCCGCGCCGTCAATAATGTCTGGATAGAGCCGGATTGCAGCTTTGCTGATTGCGGTCATGTTGATGTGGTGTGCGTGCCGGAGATGTTCGTTGCTCCCGGTGCCCGGCTCGATGATGTATATGCCGCCGAGATTTGTTGGCTGCGGGAGTGCTACGCATCGGGTGCCATTCTCGCCACCGCCTGTTCGGGAGCGCTGCTGGCTGCGGCGGCCGGTATGCTGGACGGCCACGACGCCACCACCCACTGGGGCTATTGCGAATCCCTGGCGCACGACCATCCGCGTGTGCAGGTGCATGCCTCACGGGCGCTGGTCGCTTCCGGTGTCGGGCAGCGAATTATCATGGCCGGCGGCGGCACCACCTGGCAGGATCTTGCGCTGTATCTGGTTACGCGTCTGCTCGGTGTCGAGGAGGCTATGGAGTTGGCAAAAATCTACCTGATCGACTGGCACAGTGGCGGCCAACAGCCGTTCGCTTCACTGGCCCGCGCACATCAGGTGGCGGACAGCCGCTTTGCACAGGCCACCGGTATGACACCTATGGAATACGTGCACACGTTGCGGCTGGAAGAGGCGAAGCAGATGCTGGAGTCCGGCGATCTCCCGGTGGAGGCCATTGCCGGCGAAGTCGGTTACGAGGATGCAGCCTTTTTCAGCCGCCTGTTCCGCCGCAAGGTCGAACTCACTCCGGCACAATACCGCAAGCGCTTTGGTGGATTGCGCAAGGCACTGCAGTCCGGAAGCTTCTAGCGATCCTCGGGAAGCAGGGGCTCATCCCCATCACCATCATTTTCCCAGGTGTAGTGTTTCTCCGGTGGTTTCGGGTCCTGGTCCCTGAGCAGGAATGCCAGCACCACGCCGAACACGGCCCCGGCCAGGTGCGACTCGAACGAGATCGAAGGTGCGGTTGGAAACAGCCCCCAGATCATGCTGCCATAAAAAAAGAACACGATCATTGCCAACGCAATGGCGCGCCGGTCCCAGCGCAGCGCACCGATGACAAAAATAAAAAACGTCATGCCGAATGTAAGGCCGCTGGCGCCGATGTGCCAGGCGCTGCGGGCGAATAGCCAGACCGCCAGTCCGCTGCCGAGATACAGCACCGGAATCACCCGGCGCGCCGAACGCGGATAGCCGTACAGCAGCGCTGTTCCGAGGATCAGCAGTGGCAGGGTGTTAGCAAACAGATGCGAGACTGAGCCATGAATGAGCGGCGCCAGCGCGATGCCGACCAGTCCCTCGACGCGCCGCGGATACACTCCGTATTGGGAGAAGTCCAGACCGCCCAACAGCTCGACCGCCTTGAGAAACCACAGGAATGCGACAAACGCGGCTGTCAGCAGAAAGCTGAGGCGCAATCTCCGGCTGTCTTCATGTTGTTCCGGGAGTGCCATTGCGAAGACAGCATAACAGCGAAGACTGCCGGATAAAATGCGCGGCATTCGCACCTGGATTTCTTCCTTCACTTCCAGCGCGCCGATGATTACAGTGGTCAGGCCGATCTCGAGGCGATGCATTATGCTTTATGCTCTGGGCGCCAATGCGGTGCTGTTGTTGCATCTGGTATTTATTCTGTTCGCTGTTGCCGGCGGTCTGCTGGTGCTGCGCTGGCCACGCCTGATGTGGGTGCATCTGCCAGCAGTGGCATGGGCGGCGGCCATCGAATGGTTCGGCTGGGTATGTCCACTCACGCCACTTGAAAACTACTTGCGCGGTCCCGGGGGCTATGAGGGTGGCTTCATAGAACATTATCTGTTGCCGTTCATCTATCCGCCCGGCCTGACGCGCGACATTCAGATCCTGCTGGCAGTGGCAGTGGTCGCGATCAACCTGATTGTCTATTATGTGCTCGCAGTGCGCTGGCACCGGCAGGCGCAGCGGCTTAAACGGGATTGAGAAATGAACAAGAATGAAGCGGAACTCCTGGAACAGATAGAACAGATTATCAACCGTCTACAGGAGGTGCAGTGCGACATCGCCGGTGACTGTCAGTCGTCGGCGACTCTGGAGCTCGACACGCTGCTGGAACTTCGCTCGCGCTATACCGAACTGTACGACGAATTGCGGGAGTGGTACGCAGCCCGGGCGGCGGCCCGGAAAACGTCAACTGACGCGGCGGGATAGCCAGTCAGTGGTTGCCTGCGCCGGGTTCAGCGGCGATCTGCAGATTTTCCCGAAGCTCCTGCAGGCTGTCTCCAGCCATCTCCCGAACGGTGGGTTCTGCATCTTCGCTCAACGTTTCGAGCACCGGGACGGCTGCTGGACTTCCGGTCAGCGCCAGGAAATGACAGGCGTCGGCGCGCACCGTCGGATCATCGTGGCGGCTCAGTTCAATCACTTCCGGCAGATGCTGCTGCACCAGTTCGCTACCCGCGAAATCTTCCATAACTGCGCTCACTCCAATGCGCACGTTCAGATCAACATCACGATGTCCGGCCAGTGACAGCACTGCTTGCAGGTGCCGCGGATTGCGCTTGATGGTATCGATGACGGTCGCCAGCCGACCCTGCGCGAGTTGTTCTCCGTAGTAGTCTATCAGTCCCTGCGGGTTTCCGGACCGGTCGATCCATTGTTCCAGTTCGGCGCGTGAATGCATGCCTTGCAGCTCGAACTCACCAACGCGGATCCAGGGTACGCCGCGCACATTGTAGTGCGCAGCGAGATCGGCGCGTGCTTCGACATTCACCACTTCCAGGCGGCCGATCCGGCCCAGTTTGACGAGTTCCCCCAATGACTGGAGCACGGACGGACAGTAGCCGCACTGGCTGGTCATGAAAAGCAGGGCGTCCGGCGGCGTAGTGACAGATTCCTTCATGCGGCTATTTATGCTGAAATCGAATGGGTAATGCAAGCCCGACAAAGGTTCATGATGTCTGGTCAGCCACTATAATCGGCGCACAGCAGTCTGTAAGGGAGAACCTGATGTTTGAAAAGTCGCTACAGCTACCGACGCCCGATGAAGCCTTGCCGGGCCGCGATACGCCGATGGACGTGCCGGAGCGGCACTATGTCAACGGCAATCCATTGCAGCCGCCGTTTGCGGCCGGCATGCAGCAGATAATTTTCGGCATGGGCTGCTTCTGGGGCGCGGAACGGCTTTTCTGGCAGATGGACGGCGTCTACACCACAGCAGTGGGCTATGCCGCCGGATATACGCCAAACCCGAATTACCGCGAGGTCTGTTCCGGCATGACCGGGCATAATGAAGTGGTGCTGGTGGTGTTCGACCCGACGCGCGTGTCGCTGGAAGCGCTGCTCAAGACGTTCTGGGAGGGCCACGACCCCACCCAGGGCATGCGTCAGGGCAATGACCGCGGTACCCAGTACCGTTCCGGCATTTATACCTTTAGCGATGCCCACCGACAGTTAGCAGAAGCTGCTGGTCGCGATTACCAGGCACTGCTCACCGGGCACGGCCGCGGCACGATTACGACTGAAATCATCGCAGCGCCGGACTTTTATTATGCCGAAGACTACCACCAGCAATATCTCGCCAAAAACCCCGGCGGCTATTGTGGCCTGGGTGGTACCGGCGTCGATTTTGTCCGGGCTGCAACGACTGTCTGAATCCTGAGCTTTGCTCAGGGCGTCTGAGTGCTATCGTAGGTAGTTGTGCCCGTACCTTCGGTGTCCTGCATGGTGGTGCCCGGTTCTTCACGAATGGGCTCGCTTTCCATAGCTCCCATATCGGTTCTCGGTTCGCGCGTCTGCGGAGTCTCACGGTCCATTTCCGCTGTCGACCGGTCCTGCTCGAACATCGGTTCGGTTTCCGCAGTATCCTGGGTCTGATCTCCGCAGCCGCTCAGGAACAACAGGCTGCAGGCAAGAATGCTGGTTAAAAGTTTCATGGCGTTACCTCCACTGATTGAATCAGGTAACGGCGGAACGGATTCCATTCCGTCGCAGCGCAATAAACACGGCCGGTTTTTGTACCAGCCACCCTTGACAGTATATGCATGCATTAACGGGATGTCGCAGACAGGTTGTCGAATGCGCACATTTGTCGTTTCAAGGCTACAGTTTATGTCGCACAGATCTGTGGAAGATGAACACCTGTGAACGCCGGGTTGTCGATGCGCGGACGCGCAGGACGGGTTCTGGGACCTCTGGCTTTTCTGGTACTGGTACTGTTACCGCCGCCGGATGGCATGAGCACTTCGGCACAGCACCTGGCGGCCGTGGCGCTGTGGATGGCGGTCTGGTGGATAACCGAAGCGGTCCCGATTCCGGCGACCGCGCTGTTGCCGATCGTACTGTTTCCGTTATTTGGCATCATGCCCGCAACGACTGTCACACAGGCCTACTCGCACCATCTCATCTACCTGTTCATGGGCGGTTTCATGATTGCCGTAACCATGGAGCGCTGGAATCTGCACCGGCGCATTGCACTGCACCTGATCAGCCGGATTGGCACAGCACCGCTGCGGCTGGTGCTGGGATTTATGGTGGCAACGGCGTTTCTGTCCATGTGGATCAGCAACACCGCTGCTGCCATGATGATGGTGACGATCGGAATTGCGGTGCTCAAGCAGTTGCTGCCAGAGGGTGACCATCAGAATGAACCCCTGGGTAACGCGTTGATGCTGGGCATCGCCTACGCCGCCAGTATCGGCGGAGTGGCGACGCTGATCGGTTCACCTCCGAATGCAATTCTGGCCGGCGTTCTGGAGCAACAGTACCAGCTAAGGATCGGGTTCGCGGACTGGATGCTGTTCGCGTTGCCGTTGTCGTTGGTGATGCTGTCGCTGACCTGGGTCTACCTGACGCGGATCGCTTTCCGGCTGGATCGCCGGGTGATGCCGGAAGCGGCGGGTTTGATCCATACGCAATTACAGGGCCTTGGCGCCATGACGACGCCGGAAAAGCGCGTGGCATGGATTTTCGGGCTGGTGGCGATGCTATGGGTTACCCATGGATTGATTGACTGGGCACCGCTGCGAGCGGTCAGGGATTCGACTATTGCCATTGCCGGCGCCCTGGCGTTATTCATAATTCCGGCTGGCCGCGGGCAATCCGGCGCACTGCTGGACTGGAAAACCGCTGTGCGCATTCCCTGGGACATCATTATTCTGTTCGGTGGCGGTTTTGCACTGGCGGCGGGCTTCAGCGAAACCGGCTTGACGGTCTGGCTTGCGGAACAGCTGCATGTGTTGAAAGGCGTGCCGGAACTCTGGGTGGTGTTGGCGGTTGGTCTACTGGTGATCTTTCTCACTGAGCTGACATCCAACACCGCAACGGCCTCACTGGTGCTGCCGGTGCTGGGTTCATTGGCGCTGGCATTGCAGATGCCGCCCCCGGTCCTGATGGTTACTGCGACCCTGTGCGCCTCTTTTGCCTTTATGCTGCCGGTCGCCACTCCGCCGAATGCAATCATATTCGGTAGCCGTTGCATCGGCATCACGCAGATGGCACGGGCAGGCTTTTTCCTTAATCTGCTGGGGGTGATTTCGATCACCGCATTCGTGTATCTTTGGTTGCCGCTGACCGGCCTTTGATTCTCTTGCCACAGGAGCATGACTTGAGTAACAACAGCATTAAAGTGCGCGCCAATGGACCCTTGTTGTGTACTGGTGAGATCGAACTGTATGCCGCGGATGGCACGCTGCTGGAGAAGTCCGACGACCTGGTGCTATGTCGCTGCGGACAGTCACAGAATAAGCCGTTTTGCGATGGCAGCCATCACACCGCAGCTTTCGAAGACAGTGGGGAATTCCAGGATGCGAAATCCGAACCCCTGGCAGGCGCGTGTGCTCTGAAGATTACCGTGCGTCCGGACGGAATGCTGATGGCACAGGGGCCGATGTCACTGCTATGCGCAGACGGTGGTGTCGGTGGTACGCGCAACAGGGCGGCGCTGTGCCGGTGCGGTCATTCGGCCAACAAGCCGTTCTGCGATCTCAGCCACAAGGCTCAGGCGTTCACGGACTGACAGTTCCGTCAGCTGCGCACTTTGATGTCCGGTTCCATGTTCAACCGGCCATCCTCCTCCAGAACCCCGATTTTTGTGCCATCGGCGCTATACACAATCGCCACAGGGTCCTGGAATAACGGTCTGCGTACGAACTTCAGCTGCCAGCCAAAGCCTTCGATCTGCCGCAATGCTGACAGTTGTTCAGGTTGCAAAAGCTTGTTCAGATCATCCGGAACCGGTGGTTTCTCGCCTGTGCGTTTTTCGCGATCCATTTTTGATTATCCTGTGGTGAGTACGACCGGCATATTATCTGCCTCGCCCGCGACTGAATAGCGGCACGCTGCGGTATTTGAACAAGGGAATCAGTGCCAGGCCGGCAACAAAGCCACCGATGTGCGCACCGAATGCCACGCCGCCCTGTTGCCCGGTGGCGCCGGCGGAACTGATCAGCTGAATGAAAAACCAGAAGCCCAGCACGAATCCGGCCGGAATGCGCATGGTGTGAAGAATGAACCCCAGGGGTATGACGACCAGCACACGAGCATGCGGATAAAGGATAAGATAGGCGCCGAGCACACCGGAGATTGCGCCGCTCGCGCCGATCATCGGAATTTCCGAACCCGGATTGGGCAAAGCCTGGGCCATTGCTGCGGCGATGCCGCACACCAGATAGAACAGGATAAAGCGCGCGTGACCCATGGCGTCCTCGACATTATTGCCGAAAATCCACAGATACAGCATGTTGCCGATCAGGTGCATCCAGCCACCGTGCATGAACATCGAGGTAAACAGCGTCATCCACGCCGGCACCACGACCAGTTCAGGCGGCAGCGATTTTTCGCCAAACAGACTGGCGGGAATCATGCCCAGGCTAAAAACCACGCGTTGCATCTCTTCACCCAGTGATACCTGCCATAGGAATACCAGGATCGATACAGCCATGAAGGTAATAGTTACAACCGGTGGGAGTTCGGCGGGGTTGTCATCGTACAGCGGAATCATGATTATTTTTACTCAGTGGTATCGGGGCGCTGGTATTTCCAGCGCTTGTAGGCCCATAACCAGTCTTCGGGCGCGGCGCGCACCTGCGCTTCCACGCAACGTATGTACCGTTCCATCATAGTGTAATCGCCGTTTGGGCCGGCTGCCTCAGCCAGTCGTTGCAGACGCAGACGGTAACGGCCGCGGCCGGTGCGCTGCATGTGGATGAACACCAGCGGCGCCCGCAGCAGCCGAATGAGTTTTTCCAGTCCCGGATAAAAAGCCGTTTCACGGCCGAGGAAACAGCTCCAGTACTGATCCTCGTCGGCTCGCGGACCCTGGTCGGCCAGTACCGCGACCACGCCACCGGCGTGAGCAAAGCGTGCCAGACCGCCGAGGGATCCGCCTGCGGCAATCAACGTGGTGCCAAAACGGCGGCGTAGTGCCTGCAACTGCGCATCCAGATCGGTATGGCTGACGGGTTTGTACAGTGTCGCGATACGGATATCGAGCTGTGCCGCGCAAGCCAGTTGCATCCACTCCCAGTTGCCCTGATGAGCGGCGGCTACTACTACTGTCGGGTGATCTTTCAGCAGGTCATAAATCAGCTGCGGATTTTCTATTACCACGCGATCGGCCAGTTGCCGGGGCGTGAGCGTCTGCGCCTTGATGCTTTCCAGAAGAACGTCGAGGGTGTTCCGGTAGCTGCGTGCAGCAATGCGTTTCCGGATTCCCGGCGCCAGATCCGGAAAAGCGCCGCGGATATTATCCAGCACCAGTTTGCGCTGCATGCGCAGCACAAAATACAGCAGCACGAACAGTGCATTGGAAATGCCGTACAACACCGGAAGTGGCATCCGGCCAAGCAGGTGGATCAGGAGAACCAGCCAGCGACGCCGTCGGCTTTTTGATCCACGCTGCGGCATCGGAAGATTCAGGTGCGCCCGCGCATCAACCAGCGCCACATGGTGCCACTCGGCCGGTCGATTCCGGTGCGGGTATAATGGAGCGCCCGGTGGTCGTGCATGATGTGATCGACGTGAGCGCGAGCTTCTTCGCGGCCGCACAGCAACAGTTGATCGCCGCCGCGCAATTGCGTGTCGATGGCCGGAAGCAGCAGGTTTCCGGTGTCGCGTTTCAGCAGGAGTGGAACCACCGGAAGCCTGTCCGGTCGGTTGCGTGGATCTGCACAGAGATGTTCGATGCGGACCTCCTCGCTGCGAATCAGGCAATCGAACACTGTCGGCATGTGCAGTGGCGAAACCTCCAGCTCCCACAGAGTGGGCGCGACATCTTCAACGACGCCAGCCACCCGGCTCACCAGCAGGTTTGCCCATTCTTCCGTCTGCTCGCTGGCGAGGCGTAGAAAGTCATCCAGCAATGGCGCCAGAATCAGGCTCAGTATCTGTTGTGCCGTGATAACGCTGGGCTGCATGGTCAGATCGATTCTGGCAGCCTTGAAAATCTCATCCTTGCTCCGCAGGTTCTGCCTGCCAACGGTGAAGAGGTTGGGGTTGAGGTCGCGGGCAGTGATCAGGATCGACAGGTTGTTTGCATCATCATCGGTGCCGGCGATCACTCCTGCAGCAAACTGAATATCGGCTTCCAGCAATGTGCCGGCTTCGGTGCCACGTCCGGCGATAGTGCCCTCCGGCGCCGTGGTCGCCTGTACGTCAGCTTCGATCAGGCGGGTTTTGATGCCCTTCAGCGCCAGGTGTTCATGCACTGATTTTCCAAAACGGCCGTAGCCGCAAAGCACCCAGGTGCCAGGTGGCGGGGTCTTGAGCTCCGACAGCGGAGCGTTGTGCACCGCGGTCATCCATTCATAGACCAGATACATGCTTGGTGCATGAAACATCAGGGAGAAACGTGAGGCAAAAATCCCGAATGGATCGATGATGTGATCGGTTCCGAAGGACAACATGTTGGCGGCTGAATCGGAGTAGTCGGACTGGCAGAATACTGCCACCTCGGGCGCCAGCAGTTTGCTGGTAATGGCAATCTCGAGATTGGAATCATCGGAACCGGTCAGGCAGATGACGCCCCGGCACAGGTGATGTTTCAGACCCGCGGAGATCAGGGTGCCCGATTCAGTGGCATCCCCCTGCAGGCCCGGTACGTCGGTGTGCAGGTCCTCGACCTCCAGGCTCAGAATGTTGTCGCGATCCTGATCGACAACGACGCAGTACATGCCGCGTTCGGTCAATTCATGGACCAGCCAGCTTCCTGCATCACCATAACCGCAGACGATAAAGAACTGTTTCGGCAGGCTTCGCACCTGGCGCGTAAATGCGGACAATGCCAGTACTCGCCGTAATCCCGGATCCTGAATCAGCGTGAGGAGAGAGCCGATGGCATACAGCCAGGAGATTACCGCGGCATAGATGACGAAGGTGGTCCACATGCGCTGCGCGCCGGTGAACGGGTAGGGTATTTCTCCGAAGCCGATGGTCGAACCGAGAAAGCTCACGAAATAGATGGCGTGGAAAAAATCCATGCGCCAGGGATTGCCCTGGTCATCGGCGCCAGGGATCAATGTCAGCCCAAGGATCGAGACCGCATACGTCAGCACCAGCAGGATCAGCGGCAAACGCATGCGCCGCAGCATCAGGTAGATAACGTTATTCATGCGCTGCTATCCGGCGTCGCTGAATTCAGCGACGGAAGGTGACAGTTTCAACGACCAGCAACAGCACAGAAATCAGGTTGGCGAGAAGTGCGCCACCGGACAGGGAGACGATGCTGGCGGTGATGCCCGGTGTGAGCTGTTGTTCCATGACGTAAAGCGTCGAACCCCAGATCAATGCGGCGGTAATCAACTGCAGATCGGCGACCAGGCTGGTGGCGAGCAGCAGTGCGCCAATGTGCGCGCGATCGCCGAATTTCATGATGGTGGCGACCAGACTGACAACCAGTGCGGCAAATAGCTCATAAGCATTATGGTGAGCCGGATTGTCCACGTCGCCGACGAAGAAGCCGAAGTTCAGCGTCAGTGCAAGAATGGTGAAAAATGCGAACAGTACTTTTTCCAGATTCATGATGCAGGCTCCAGAGCCATTTTTTGTGGCGCTCATTGTAACGGAAAAAAGTTCCGTATCATTAAGCTGTTAGCGCATTTTTGGCAGATCGTCCGGAAACTCTGGCAGATTCCGTTCAATCCGTCCGACTGCGACATATTTCCGTAAATTTCCGGTGCTTAAGGCCGATAGCGGGAATGGTTTGATGGACAGACAGCCAGGATTCCCGGGATATCACTCGCACCATGATCAAGACCGAACGCAAAATCAGCGTTGCCGAGCTGGAACTGGGCATGTATGTCGCGCGCCTCGATCGTCCGTGGGTAGAGACGCATTTCCTGTTTCAGGGTTTTCATATCAGCAATGATCAGGACATCCGTGAGCTCCGGGAGACCTGCGAATACGTCTATGTCGATCCCGAATGCGATGAGATTGATTACCGCCGCCCCAGACTGAAAACCATCACCGCTGAAGAACACTCAGACAGCAGGCTGCGGACCAGGGTCGCCAGCCGCATGAACGAACGGCTCGAAGCGATACTCGGAGCGCCGCCGCCGCGCGAGTTTTATCCGGTAAGCACGGCAGTCGAAAACGAGATTCCGGTCGCCCGGGAGAGTCACCGCCAGACTGTCGAGGTCATCAGCACCCTGGTTGGCGAAGTGAAGGCCGGTAAGACTATCGAGCTGGACAGCGTCAGGGAGACTGTTGGCGGAATGATCGCCAGCATTGTCCGGAATCCTGATGCATTTCTCTGGCTCACCCGGCTGAAGAACAAGGACGCCTACGCGTATATGCATTGCGTCGACGCCTGCGGCCTGTCCGTAGCCTTCGGGCGTTATCTGGGCTTCTCCAGGACCGATCTGGAAAATCTGGCCATTGGCACGCTGCTGTTCGATATCGGAAAGTTGCAACTGCCGGACAGCCTGCTGAAGAAACCTGGCCGTCTTACCGATCCGGAACTGGAGTTGATCCGGCGTCACGTGGAGTTCGGCGTCGATATCGTAAAAGAGATGCAGGGCGTCAACAAAGACATCATTTCCATCATACTGAATCATCACGAACGGCACGACGGCAGCGGATATCCGCGCGGTCTGGCAGGGCGGAAAATTCCGGTGAAGGCACGCATTGCGGCGCTGGTCGACTGTTATGACGCCATCATCAGCGACCGTGCTTACAGTTCCGCTATTTCTTCCTATGACGCTATCCAGGTGCTTTACGAGTCGCGTGATAAAGACTTTCAGGCCGATATCGTAGAGCAATTTATCCAGTGTGTGGGGCTTTATCCGACCGGAACGCTGGTCGAGCTTAGTAACGGTGAGGTTGGACTGGTGCTGGCGCAGAATCGGGTACGGCGCCTGCGGCCCCGCGTGATGCTGGTATTGCGTCAGGACAAGTCCGCCTATGACTTCAATCCGATTCTCGATCTGATAGAAGATCCAGTCGATGAAAACGGGACCCTTGTCGAAATCCGCCAACCGCTGCCGCCGGGCTCCTACGGCATCAGTGCCGCGGACTATTACCTGTAGTCCGGCAACGACCATAGACGTGACCATGGCGCCTGTTCCGATCATGCAGTTCCAGCGTCGGCGGTTGCGCGAAGAACTCGACAAACGCATTGCATGTGCGCGTGATCAGGGCGTTCGACTCGCGTTGCTGGTGATCAATCTGCAGGAATTCCGCCAGATAAATATCAGTTTCGGCCATCAGGTCGGCGATCAGGTGCTGCAACAGGTTGCTGCACGCATTGCCACCGCACTGCGGATCGATGACATGGTGCTGCACATCGGCAACGATGAATTTGCGGTGATACTGTCAGATTTGAAAGGTGTGCAGGTGGCACAGCTTGCTGCGGAGAAAATTCTTGCCGGCATCGCTGAAAATCGCGCCGTAGCGGGGCAGATGCTGGCGGTCTGCGGCCGGCTTGGCGCAGCGGTCTTCCCGGATCATGCCTCCAGCCGCGATGAACTGATGCGTGCCGCTGATTCGGCGGTGCAGTTTGCCGCCGATCATCACCGCGATTATGCGATTTACGATGCGTCGACGCGCTTGCAGGAACGCGATTCGGCGGATCTGCGCGGCAGCTTGCGTGAAGCGATGGACAATGACGATTTCATGGTCTATTACCAGCCGCAAATGAATCTGCAGCAGGGGGTTCTGAGCGGTTGCGAGGCACTTTCGCGGTGGAAGCACGCTCGCAGGGGCTGGATCAATCCCGAGGTATTTATCGCCGCGGCCGAACGGAGCGGGCTCATCGATGAACTTACCTACTGGTCGATCAATGTCGCGTTGCGCAAATGGTTCGAGTTCGAGAGCGCCGGCCCGGATACCTCCATATCCATCAATCTGTCGGCCCGGCTGCTGCATTCACCGGAACTGGTCGGAATGGTCGAGCGCGCCACCAATATCTGGGGTGCGACGCGCGAGTCGGTGGTTCTGGAAGTCACCGAAAGTGCCATGATGAGCGATCCGAAAGTGGCCTTGCGTACCCTCAGCGCCCTCCATGAAATGGGGATACGACTGTCTATCGACGATTTCGGTACGGGCTATTCGTCTCTGGCCTATTTGAAAAAGCTGCCGGTTTCGGAACTGAAAATTGACAAGAGCTTCGTCATACAGATGGCCGAGAACAGGCAGGATCGAAAAATTGTGCAATCGGTGATTGATCTGGCGCACACGCTCGACATGTCGGTGGTCGCCGAAGGTATCGAAAACCGGCAGGTGATGGATATGCTGGTGGGCATGGGCTGTGATTATGGTCAGGGCTATTTCATCGCCCGGCCGATGTCGGATGCGGCTCTGTCTGAATGGCTCGAAACCGTCGAACTCGCGCTGCCGGAGCATAACCTCTGCTGATCAGCTGACCAGCAACGCTACGCCACCGCGGCGTGAATCGCCATGGCACTCGAACCGGTTGCCGCTCCTGCGTACCGCATGTACACCGCCGAAATAAAGATTCCGGTCCGGCCAGTATTTGATCGAATCGAATTCCTGCTCGAGCTGTTTGCACACTCCGGCCTCGAATCCGCTCTCGATGCTGAGCAGCCGGTCTTCATAATGTATGCGCGGCCGTTCGATCGCGTCCTCCAGTGCCAGGTTCCCATTCACCATTCGCAGCAGCGTCTGCAGGAGCGCCGAACGGATGCGATTCGATCCACCGGATCCGAGCGCAACCGCTGCACCGCCGGGCATCTCCAGCAGGCTGGGTGCCATCATCGACGTCAGGCGCTGGTTCGGTTGCCAGCAATGAAAGCCGCCCGGGCACAGGTCCTGTTCGCCAAGCATATTGTTGAGCATGAATCCCATATTACCGACCATGTGACCGCAGCCCTCGCCGTTGCTGGTCGACAGTGCCGCGACATTGCCGGCTGCATCGATGACGCTGATGTGGGTGGTGCCTCGGTAGGCGCGCGTCCGTTTAACTACATCACGCAGATAATGGTCGAGCAACTGCGGGTCCAGCAAACGCTCATCCACCAGGTTAGCGGCTTCCGCTCGCAGACGCGCCTCGTTGGTAGAGCGCATGACTTCCGCGAGGCGCACCAGGCCGGCGGCGCTGTCAATGACAGTGCTGCGCGGGTCCAGACGTTCCAGTAACTTGAGCGCAAAGCCGATCAGGAGACCGCCGGAAGACGGCGGAGGATTGGTTAGCAGTGTAGCGTTCCGGTAGCGCAGTGACAGGGGCGCACGGGTGATCGCCTGGTAGTCGATCAGGTCCTGTCGCTCCAGCTGACCGCCATGATCGCGACAGAGTGCGTTAATGCGTGCGGAAACTTCTCCCTCATAGAACAGGCGGTCACCTTCCTCCGCAAGCGCCTGCAGGGTTTCAGCCAGGTCCGGCAAACACAGGATTTCTCCCTGCTGCACCAGTCGCTGCGGGTCAAGCTGACTGCCAAAGCACCGCACGGCAGCCTTGCTCGCCAGATACACCGGCCGCACTACGTCGAGGATAAATGCCTGCAATTCGTTCACCTGCACACCGGTGCGAGCCAGCTCCAGTGCCGGCGCTATCAGTACCGACATTGGTAATCTGGCCAACTCGCGATGGATGGTGAACAGTCCGCGCACTGTGCCGGGCACTGCGGCCGAACCGTAACCGATATGGAACTCCTGCTGAGTGGTGCCGAAGTCTGCGTGGATGGGATAGAAGTCGATATCCGCCTGCAGTCGTTTTTTTTTCGGCGTCTGGGCAAAAAAATCATACACCCGCGATTTGCCGGCAGCCGGGCGCGCCAGCAGAAAACCTCCACCCCCCAGCGAAGCGAGCGCCGGTTCGGCTACGCAGGCACACCAGTGAGCAGCAATCACAGCATCAAAGGCGTTGCCGCCTTCGCGCAGTGCGAATGCGGCGGCCTCGGCAGTCGCTGAATGTCCTGCGGCAATGGCGCCAGTCGATTTTCCTGTGTTCATGCAACGCAGTATACCGAAGCCCGATTGCCCCGTATGCGTGAGTGCCTCGATAACCCCTGAGTCAGTGAGCTTGACCTAAATCAAGGACCGGAGAAAACCGGACACGATAATGACGACCCAAAGCTGCTGTTTCCGGATAGTGGGTAACGACGGAGCGACAGGCATTACACAGATTCGAATCAAGCCGCAGGCGAGGTCTTCCTGCAGATAGTCCTGGCGCAATGCGCGCCACAGATTTTTCTGATTTTCACTAGAGGAGCAGAGCGATGGGTGCAAAACACAAGTTGAAATACGGAACAGCGTTGCTTTCTATATGCATGGGTATGGCCGCATCATCGGCGGTCCTCGCTGCCAAAGAAGAGCCATTTGTTCCCTTGAATGAGCAACAGTTTGAACAAGCCAAGGCGAATTATTTCCAACGCTGTGCAGGTTGTCACGGAGTGCTGAGAAAGGGCGCCACCGGAAAAAGCCTGGAGCCTGCGGAGACGCGCAAGAAAGGCCAGAGGCGCCTGGAGCGCATCATCCAGCTCGGTACTGAAGGCGGCATGAATAACTTTGACGATATCTTCAGCAAGGAAGAGATCAGCATGCTGGCGACTTACATCCAGATGGAACCGCCGGTTCCGCCGGAAATGTCGCTGGCCCTCATGAAAGAACGCACCAAAGTGCATGTCGATCCCAAAGACTATCCCACCAAACCGCTGCATGGCCGCAACTGGGAAAACTTCTTTGTTGTCATTGAACGCGACGTCGGCAAGGTGGCGATCATCGATGGTGACAAACATGAAGTGGTCGCTCATATCGATACCGGTTATGCCGTACACGTGATCAAGGGCACCGAACACTCCAATGTCGGCAAGGCCGATGACATAGGGCGCTTCTGGTTCACCATGGGCCGTGACGGCAAGATGACCAAGATCGATCTGTGGCAGCAGCCCGAAAGTATGCTCGTCGCCGAAACCCAGGTTGCTTATGACGCGCGTGACGTCGCGGTATCGGGTGACGGAAAGTACGTGGTCGGTGGTGGCTACTGGCCGCCGCATTTCGTTATTGTTGACGCCGTGACCATGGAGCCCCTGAAGGTTGTCTCTTCACGCGGTGTCAATGTCGATGGTGAGTACGTCAACGAATCGCGTGTCGCGGCGATCTACGATACGCCGAACGAGAAGTCATGGCTGATCGCGATGAAAGAACTCGGTCAGATGTGGCAGGTTGACTATAGCGACATCGATAATCTGCGCATCGACAAGATGAATACCGCGAAATTCCTGCACGACGGGTTCTTCGATCCGACCGGTCGCTACTTCCAGATTGCCGCCAACGCGTCCAACAAGATGGTTATCGTGGATACGAAAAAGCGCAAGCTGGAAGCGATGATCGATGTCGACAAGCTGCCGCATCCCGGTCCTGGCGCAAACTGGAATGACGATAAGTGCGGTCCGGTGGCAGGGACCACTCACCTCGGTGTCGGCAAGGTATCCGTGTGGGGCAATGATCCGGAAGGTCATAAGGCCGAGGCCTGGAAACTCTGCTATGTAGCCGATACCGATGGACCTGGGCTGTTTATCCGTACCCATCCGAAGAGCAAGTATTTCTGGGCCGACCAGACCAAGCATCCGGAACCGGAAATCCAGCAGTCCATCAAGGTCCTCGACAAGAAGACCCGCGCAGTGGTCAAGACGATTCGCCTGACTGAAACGCAGGGTTACGCCGCGGTACACATGGAGTTCAACAAGGACGGCAGCGAGGTCTGGGTTTCAGTATGGAATCGCTCTGACAGCCGAGAGCCGAATGGCGAAATCGTGGTCTTCGATGCTGATACTCTGGAAGAGAAGACGCGCATCAAGGGCCTGTACGCGCCAACCGGTAAGTTCAATGTGTATAACCGCATGCACCACGTGACCTGATGATGAACCGCAAAGGCATCGGGAAATAAAGCAGGCAACACAGGCGGACACGAGTGATTGTGTCCGCCTTTATTGTGACACCGTATTGTCACGCTAACTATGGTGAGTGGTAAACATGGTCTATCCAAACAAAAAACCCGGATTGATGTCGCGCAAGGTGTTACTGGGCGCAACCGTCGGCGCAGCGCTGTTTTTCATGATCATGGGCGTGATTTTCTGGGGCGGTTTCAATACCGCGATGGAGGCCACGAATACGATGACCTTCTGTATTTCCTGTCACGAGATGGAAGAAAACGTTTACCAGGAATATAAACAGACCATCCATTATTCCAACCGCAGCGGAGTTCGCGCCTCATGTTCGGACTGCCATGTGCCTGACCCCTGGGTGCACAAGGTGGTACGCAAGGTGCAGGCAAGCCGGGAACTGCTTTCCAAAGCGATGGGTACGGTAGATACGCCGGAAAAATTCGATGAACACCGCCTGACGCTTGCCAGGCGAGTCTGGACGGCGATGAAAAAGACCGATTCACGTGAGTGTCGCAACTGCCATGACTTTGCGTCCATGAATCCGGCCAACCAGCAAAAACGTTCGCGCGTGCAGCACATGAATGCCATGGAAGCAGGTAATACTTGTATCGATTGCCATAAAGGCATCGCGCACAAGAAAGTTCATGATCTGCTAACAGACGATGAGCTGGATGTCATGGAGCGCCCGATTGCGCGTCACAAGCGCGATGTACCGGTTCAGTGGCTGGCGTTGTCGGAACCGGATGAAGAAAAGACCGCCCAGGCTGCCGCGCCGCAGCAGGTGGCGCATTCCGGGCAGCTGGTCGCAGAGGTGAAACCGGCAATAGTGGCGGAACCGGAGACTGTTTCATCTGAACAGACAGCGGCCACTGCAGGTGATTTCGGCACTGACTGGAGCAGTATTCCGGCTAAAGAAATCGTGCTCTTCTTCCCTGGACAGGCGTCGATGGAATGGGTTCTGACAGGCAGTGACCATGGCGGAGCGCGCCCGCTCAAGGCGGGAGATCGCTGTTATGACTGTCATCTCGGCGAGGAACAGCGCATCGGCGATCTCATTGTCTCAGGAGAAAAAATCGAAGGCAGTCCGATACCGGACAAGCGTGGCAGCATTGCCGTGAATGTGCAGGCCGCGCACGATTCGGAATATCTCTACATGCGTTTCCAGTGGTCGGAAACGGCACACGTTCCGGTACCTTTCGTCGAGGGTGGAAAAATGGACCCGGACAACCCGGTCAAGCTGGCGGTGATGCTGGCGACGGATGATGAGAGCGTTGAATGGGCGGATCTCTCGGGATGCTGGCAGAGCTGTCATCATGATGCGAATAACATGCCGGATACACCGGGCGCTGCGACGGCCGCCAATGGCGTCACCAAATATCTTGCGGAGAGCCGCACGGATATCGAGTTGGCCGGCAAGGGCGATGTGCCGCGTGGCGGTTGGGATAAAAAGAAGGATGACGCAGCGATTCAGGCTGCACTGGAGGCCGGACAGTTCATGGATCTGCTACGCTACAAGGCAGGCACCGGTGAATCTGAAGATGGCTATATCCTGGCGGAACGTGTCATGACCGGCGGTCAGGGCGTCAGCTTCAGCGGCGGCCTCGCCGGGGGTATCTGGACCATAGAGATGAAACGCAGGCTGGTTTCAGATCAGGCGGGCGACATCAGTCTGGTTCCCGGCGACTGGTACAATTTCGGCTTCGCCATACATGATGACTACAGCAGCAGTCGTTTCCACCATGTCTCCCTGGGCTTCAAGCTGGCATTGGATGATGAAGATGCGGAGATCAATGCAATCGGACAATAGGTGCATGAGATGAATCGCAGTACTGTTCTGTTGCTGATCGGGATCATGATTCCGGGCAGCAACACATATGCCGGCGGCGAACCCGCGCAGGTGGTGATCAGGGATTTTGCGTTCACCCCGCAGGAACTGACTGTCAGGCGCGGTGAATCGGTGCGCTGGGAAAACCGGGAAAAACGCCAGTACCACAATGTCTGGTTCGAAGCTTCAGGTGAGCCGGAACCCGATTACCTGTTCCCTGAAGAAGCGTACGAACGGGATTTCCCTGAAAGTGGCAGCTTTCCCTACCGCTGCGGTCCGCATCCGGAAATGACCGGAGTTGTGCATGTCGTGGAGTAAACGGCATGGGCATTGCCTCAGTGTACCACTTATGGCGATGCTGGCGGTCCTGTATCAGCCAGTGGCGCGGAGTGCCGACGACGAGGCGCCACCCGCTACCGATGTGCTGAAGCTTTATACGCATCATTGTGGTGAATGCCATGGCGCGCAGCGGCTTGGCGCCATGGGTCCGGCTTTGCTCCAGGAAAATCTTCAACGCCTGAAACCGGCAGAGGCCATTGACGTAATCACCCATGGGCGCGCGGCGACCCAGATGCCTGCGTTTGCCGACACGCTGAGCCCGGCTGAAATTCAGGCCCTCGCGGAATATGTCTATACGCCGACAGCCACGCCCGTGTGGGGTCTCGATGAAATCAGGTCCAGCCATATTATCCATAATCGGGATGCCGACCTGCCGGACCGGCCGGTGTTCGACGCTGATCCGCTGAACCTGTTTATTGTCGTTGAACTGGGCGATCATCACGCGACGATTCTGGACGGCGATCGCATGGAACCTGTCCATCGCTTCAGGACGCGCTTCGCGCTGCATGGCGGTCCAAAGTATTCGCCCTCGGGTCGCTTCGTGTATTTTGCCTCGCGCGACGGCTGGATTACCAAATACGATATCTACAATCTCAAACCGGTAGCCGAAATACGCGCCGGTATCAATACCCGCAATATGGCAGTCTCGGCAGACGGCCGTTATGCGTTGGTAGCGAATTATCTGCCGCATACGCTGGTGCTGCTGGACGCCGTCGATCTGCAGCCGATTAAAATTATCGATGCGGTCGACTCCGCGGGAACAAGTTCACGTGTCAGTGCTGTTTACACGGCCCCGCCACGCAACAGTTTTATCGCGGCGCTCAAGGATGTGCCGGAGGTCTGGGAGATTTCCTACGCGGACGATCCACCACAGGGTTTCGGCAACTGGGTGCATGATTATCGCAGGGACAGCGGCGAGAAGATGACGCCGGAGCCATTCCCGGTGCGACGCATTCGCGTCGACGATTACCTGGATGACTTCTTTTTTGATCAGAACTACGTGTCGATGATCGGGGCTTCGCGGCAGGGCAGCGGGCAGGTAATCAATCTGGATGTGGGCAGAGTCGTGGCGGAACTGAAGCTGCCCGGCATGCCACACCTGGGTTCAGGTATTACCTGGGAATACCAGGGGCGGCCGGTGCTCGCTACACCGAACCTGAAAGAAGGCACGGTCAGTGTGATCGACATGCAGACCTGGGAAACCATCAGGCGCATCGATACGCTGGGTCCGGGTTTCTTTATGCGCAGCCATGAGAAAAGCCCCTATGCCTGGGTCGATGTATTCTTCGGCCCGCACAAGGATGCCGTGCATGTGATCGACAAGAAGACTCTGGAAGTGGTACGAACACTGAGACCCGCACCAGGAAAGACCGCCGCGCATGTGGAGTTCACGCGCGACGGCAAGTATGCGTTGCTGAGTATCTGGGATGAAGAGGGTGCGGTGATCGTCTACGATGCCGGGACGCTGAAAGAGATCAAGCGTCTGCCCATGAACAAGCCGTCCGGCAAATACAACGTGTATAACAAGACCCGCTACTCAGAGGGAACCAGTCACTGATCCGCAGTTCGTGCGGCTTATTCCACACCCCGGGCACGCAGGAATCCGCTGTACTGCTGATCGGTGCCGTTGATGTGATTGATCAGCCAGTCCTTGAGAAAATCCAGTGCACGCTGCATGGCGCCTTCCTGATTTTCTTCATACTCGGTGAGCACGGCTTCCACTTCGCGTATCATTTTCAGGTGCTGCGCCTTGTGTGGTTCGAAGTCAGGGTACTCATGGGTTTCCATCAGCCCTTCTTCGTAACTGAAATGCGTCTTTGTGTAATTGACGAGTTCGTCCAGCGCTTCACGTTCAAATTCTTCACCCGTTGAATAGTCGATCGCGGTCTGTAGCTGGTTGATCAGGTTCACCAGTTTTCTGTGTTGCCGATCAATGGAACCAATGCCCACGTCGTATTCGCTTTTCCATTCCATGAAACGTTTGTCAGATATTTTTCTGTGAATGAAAGGAATTACAACGAGCGCGGCTACCAGCAACCAGGTCAGCGGATTGGCCGGACCTGCCATAAGCGCCAGTATGACTGCAGTAAGGAGCGTCAGAATAAGCAGTGAAATGCCAAACATATTCAGGTGTTGATTCATGGGATGCATCCCTTGTTATCGGTAGCTGTGGCCGGCGCTATTTTAACACTGCATGCATGCATTTTACGCTTGATATATGTCAAGGACAGTGGAAAAGCGCGCACTCGATAATCGCCGCACAGATTGATGCGAAAATCAGTCGCAGAAAACTCAGGAGACCAGGGTGGGAACAGAGGCAAAAATCTTTCTCGTAGGCGCCGGCCCCGGTGATCCGGACCTGCTCACGCTGAAAGCATTGCGCCTCATCCAGACTGCCGACATCCTTGTCTACGATCGTCTCGTTTCACCCGAAATACTGAGCCTCGTTCCGAATTCTGTGCCGCGCGTCTTCGTTGGAAAAGCCACCGATCGACACACCCTGAGTCAATCGGAAATCAATGTATTGCTGGTGGACCTGGCGCGCAGTAATCAGCGCGTGGTGCGACTGAAAGGTGGTGACCCGTTTGTGTTCGGGCGCGGTGGCGAGGAAGCACTCGCGCTGGCACACCAGCAGATAGCGTTCGAAGTGGTGCCCGGCATCACTGCGGCCCAGGCCTGTGCAGCCTATGCAGGTATTCCGCTGACGCATCGGGGGCTCGCCCAGGGTGTGCATTTCATAACCGGCCATTGCAAGGATAACGAAACGCTGGCGATCGATCCTGTAACTTTGGCTGATCCGGATCAGACGCTGGTGATTTATATGGGGCTCGCCAACGTTTCACAGATCGTCAGCGACCTCAGGAGGTCCGGCCGCGCAATGGATACGCCGGTCGCCATCGTCGAACGGGGCACGACACCGCGCCAACGCAACATCTTCACGACGATCGCACAGCTATGTGAGGCCGTGTCGGCACATGCGATCGAATCCCCTGCTATGCTGATCATCGGGCAGGTTGTAACACTCGCCGCTGAACTCGACTGGTTCATGCCGGTGATGCAGGAAATGGAAGCGAGATATGCGTGAGGGATTGATTTTTGTCATGCTGTACGCGCTGACTGCATCCGCAAGTGCGAGCGCGGACACGCTGTCGGCGCAACGTCAGCAGCAGCTGAGAGATCTGGTGCACCAGGATTGCGGTTCCTGTCATGGTATGCGCCTGACCGGCGGGCTCGGCCCGGCGCTGACGCCGCAGGCCTTGCAGGGCAGGGACCAGGAGTTTCTTGCAGCAACGATCAGCGAAGGCCGCCCGGGCACACCCATGCCACCATGGCGCAGCCTGCTGTCTGCGTCTGACATCCGCTGGATAGCCAACTACCTGAAGGGCGGAGCCGGCGAGTGATGATGCGCTTTGCCGCCAGTCTGGTGTTATGTCTGTGTAGCATTCAGGCAGTCGCTGCGTTACGCGGCACCGGCGATCTCGGGATCGTGATAGAGCGGGCCACGGGTCAGGTGCTGGTGGTGGAGCACAGTACTGACACGCGCCTTGCGGAAATTGACGGTCTGGGTGATCTGTCTCATGCCTCGGTGGTGTTCTCCCGCGATGCACGCTACGCCTACGTATTCGGACGCGATGGCGGACTTACCAAAGTGGACCTGCTTGATGCGCGCATCGTCAAACGTGTAATGCAGGCCGGCAACAGCATCGGCGGTGCTATCTCCCAGGACGGAAAGCTGGTCGCAGTCTCCAACTACGAGCCGGGCGGTGTGAAGGTGTTCGACGCAGCTTCGCTGGAGCTGGTCGCCGAGATTCCTGCCGAGTACGCGCCGGGGCGTTTCTCAAAAACAGTCGGGCTGGTGGATGCGCCCGGGAACCGTTTCGTGTTCAGCCTGTATGACGCCGACCAGATCTGGATTGTCGATATGGCGAATCCGGAACAGCCATTGATCACGCGTTTCGAAGATGCCGGCAAGGCGCCTTACGATGCGCTTATTACGCCGGACGGACGTTATTACATCGCCGGCCTGTTCGGCGAGGACAGTCTCGCGCTGGTCGATCTGTGGCATACCGGGAAGGGCGTGAAAAAGATCCTCAACGGCTATGCAAAACGGGACGAACAGCTGCCGGTGTACAAAATGCCCCACCTGGAAGGCTGGGCGATGGCCGGAGAGTATGCCTTCGTACCTGCAATCGGTCAGTCCAAAGTACTGGTAGTCAATGCCCGCACCTGGAAACAGGAAGCTGAAATCAAGGTGCACGGTCAACCGGTGTTTGTGATGGCGCGTCCCGACGGCCGCCAGGTCTGGGTGAACTTTGCCTTTCCGAACAACGATCGGGTCCAGGTCATCGACGTGGAGTCGCAGCGGGTCGTGAAAACACTGGCGCCCGGAAAATCAGTATTACACATGGAGTTCACGCCGCGCGGGGAAAAAGTATGGCTGTCGGTGCGCGACGATGACCGCATCGCTGTTTATGACACCCACACGCTGGAACAGCTGAGTGTACTGCCGGCGCTCAAGCCGAGCGGCATATTTTTCACGGACCGCGCGCACCGCACTGGATTATAGGCATGGAGACTCTGACTGAAAAACTGCTCAACGATTTTCAACGGGGTTTCCCGCTCAGCCCCCAGCCGTTCGCGCAGATGGCCAGATTGCTGAACACCAGCCCGGAACAGGTTCTGGCGCTGCTCAGGGAGCTTCAGGCCGGTGGCGCCGTGAGCCGCGTCGGCGCAGTGTTCCGTCCGAACACGGTAGGCGTCAGCACTCTGGCGGCCCTGGCAGCGCCGGCCGAACAACTGGAGAAGCTGGCAGCGATCATCAGCGCCTGTCCGCAGGTCAATCACAACTATGAACGCGAGCACCATTTCAATCTCTGGTTCGTCGTGACCGCGCAACATCAGACAGCGCTGAAGCAGACGTTGAAAACACTGGAGCGTGACACCGGATATCCGATTCTGTCACTGCCGCTGGTGCGCGACTACCACATCGACCTGGGTTTTCCCATGCATCTGCAGGAACAGGCAAACATCAGTCCGCTGGCACAACAGACCGAAGCATCTCCTTCCGCTGTGGAACCTGTGCCGGGTGATGCCGAAGATCTGATCGAAGCGATTCAGGACGGCCTGCCGCTGGTGGCCAGACCCTATGAGGCGATCGGGGTTCGACTCGGCTGCTCAGAACAGACTGTCATCGACAGGCTGGGCGGCATGCTCGCGGCCGGCGTCATCAAGCGGCTCGGCGTGGTGGTGCGCCACCACGAGCTGGGGTACCGAGCCAACGCCATGGTGGTCTGGGACGTACCGGATGAGCGGATCGATCAGCTGGGGGTGCTGCTGGGACGCCAGGATTGCGTAACCTTGTGTTACCAGCGTCCCCGGCGACTTCCCGACTGGCCCTATAACCTGTTCTGCATGGTGCATGGCCGCGATCGCGGTGAAGTAACGGCGTGCATCGATCGCATGGCGGAGGGGCTGGAACTCGAGTCAGTTCCGCACAGCGTATTGTTCAGCGGGCGGCGTTTCAAACAGCGCGGCGCGCGTTACCGGACCCGGCACTGATGGATAATCTGGATCGACGCATTATCAATGAACTGCAGGTTGACTTCCCGGTTTGCGAGCGGCCCTTCCAGGCCGCGGCGGAACGTCTCGGCACCACCGAGAGTGAGCTCATTACGCGCCTGCAGTGCATGCTCGATGATGGCCTGCTGACGCGCTTCGGCCCGTTGTTTCACGCTGAACGTATGGGCGGTGCGCTGAGCCTGTGCGCGATGCAGGTTCCGGTCGAGTGTTTCGAGCAGGTGGCAGCGCAGGTGAATGCCTTTCCCGAGGTCGCGCACAATTATCAGCGCGACCACGACATGAACATGTGGTTCGTGCTGGCCACCGAGACGCCCGAAGGGCTGGATGCGACGATCCGTAAAATCGAACATGAAACCGGTCTGTCGGTATTCAATCTGCCCAAGCAGGAAGAATTCTTTGTTAACTTGCACTTCCAGGTATAACGCGATGGACAACGCACGCAGGGATGAGTTTGCAGAACTGGATCGCCGCATCGTACTGGCGGCACAGTCCGGATTACCGCTGGAGGTCCGGCCTTATGATTACCTGGCAACTGAGCTTGGTGTCACGCCTGAGGTGCTGATGGACCGGCTGCAGGCCATGCAGATGGACGGGCGCATTCGTCGCATCGGCGTGGTACCCAATCATTACCGGCTCGGGTATATCGCCAACGGGATGTCAGTGTGGGATATCGCAGACGGTGACGTGCGGGCAGTTGGCGCTCAGGTTGGCGCGATGGAGATCGTCAGCCATTGTTATCACCGCCCGCGACGCCTGCCGGGCTGGCCATACAATCTGTTCGCGATGGTGCACGGACGCAGTCAGGACGAGGTGATGGCGAAGGTGGCCCGGATTGCGCAGTTGCTCGGTCACCGGGCGCGCCAGCACGACGTGTTGTTCAGCACCCGGATTCTGAAGAAAACCGGGCTGCGTCTGGCAGGAGGTTAAATGTTTCGCATATCACAATATATGCAGGAGTTGCGCGCGCCGCTGGATGATCCGCGTATGCGCAGGCCGGCCGGACCGGTGGTGATCTGGAACCTGGTGCGCCGCTGCAACCTCACCTGCAAACACTGTTATTCGATTTCGGCGGATATTGATTTTCCCGGCGAGCTCGACACCGGGCAAGTGTTCGAGGTGATGGATGATCTGCGCGGATTTCACGTACCGGTACTGATTCTGTCCGGCGGCGAGCCGCTGCTGCGACCCGACATTTTCGAAATTTCCCGGCACGCAAAGGAACTGGGCTTCTATGTCGGCCTGTCCACTAATGGCACGCTCATCGATGAAAGCATGATCGACCGCATTGCTGCGGTGGGTTATGATTATGTCGGTATCAGCATCGATGGCATCCGCGAAACGCATGACCGGTTCCGGCAGAAGCAGGGCGCGTTCGATGCCTCCATGCACGCCATCCGCCTGTGCCGCGACGCCGGAATCAAGGTTGGCATGCGTTTTACGCCGACCCAGGACAATGCCGCTGAGTTGCCGGAACTGCTCGAGGTGATGGACCGCGAGCGGGTCGACAAGCTGTACGTCTCGCACCTGAATTACGGCGGGCGCGGCAACCGCAACCGGCGTTCTGATGTGGTGCATCAGACCACGCGCTGGGTCATGGACCTCCTGTTCGATGCCAGCTGGGCTGATGTGAAAGCCGGCCGCAAGCGCGAGTTCGTCACCGGAAACAACGATGCCGACGGCGTCTACCTGCTGCACTGGGTGCAGCGTAATGTGCCGGAACAGTATGACTACATGCGCCGGCGACTGGCCGCCTGGGGTGGCAATTCCTCTGGAGTGAATATTGCCAATATCGACAACCTCGGCAATGTGCACCCTGACACCTTCTGGTGGAACTATAACCTCGGCAATGTAAAGGAACGGCCGTTTTCAGAGATCTGGCCGGATACCGGCGATCCGCTGATGGCGGGCCTGAAAAGTTCGCCGCGGCCCCTGAAGGGGCGCTGTCGGGTGTGTCGCTATCAGGACGTCTGCGGCGGCAATACCCGGGTGCGGGCATTCCAGACCACCGGCGATCCCTGGTGGGAAGACCCGGCCTGTTATCTGGATGATGAGGAACTCGGTATTCGTGAAGAAGAGTATGCCGATGACAGGGTGCAGCCGGCCGAACTCGCCATCCGCACCATTCGACGGGCCAGCTAGATGCGCGCCGGCCGTTCGTGCGGCGTCGTGAGGTGGATGAGATTGACAACCGTCAGCAATAAAAGAGCGGCCACTGCATTGTGCAGTGTGACCAGCAGCAGGGGCAATTCCGTCAGCACCATGCCGGCACCGAGAACCACCTGGCTGATGAGCAATACAGCAACGCTGATGCCGGTGCTGCGGAACCGCGCGTCCAGCTTCATGGACCTGAATGCCAGCACACCGATCAACAGAACGGTCACGACGGCACCCAGCCGGTGCGTCATGTGCACCGTTTTTTGCACCGCGCCGGTAACCACTTTGCCGCCGTCATCGATGCTGAGCCGGGTCATCGGATCAAAGCCCTGGCGCAGGTTTTCCAGCGACAGCCAGGCGCCGTTACAGTCCGGCAGTGAAGCACATGCCGGACCGGCAAAACTGGCGCTGGTCCAGGCTCCGAGGCCGAGCTGGATGATGAGTACCAGCAATGCCAGCAACGTCCAGCGTCGCAAGCCTGGCGGCGGCGCATCCGTTACCGGCTCCGCGGCGCGTTGGCCCATCCACCAGAGCAACGCCAGCATCGCCATGCCACCACCCAGATTGCCGAGGGTAACCACCGGCAGGTCCGGTGATGGCGTGCTGTATCCGAGCACAGAAAGAAATACGGTTAAAGCGAACACCAGCAATGGCGCGACGATGCCGACTCCAGCCGGCCGCCGTCCGCGTATTGCCATCAGGGTGATGACCAGTACCACCAGGCCGAGCAGGCTTGCGGCGAGGCGGTGCACGGCGCCTGCCGTAGAAGTGGGTACCAGGCCGGCCGGGCGTTCGACCGCAATGTATCCGAAGCAGCCCGGCCAGTCCGCGCAACCCACGCCGATGCTCGCCAGCCGCAGGTGCGCACTCAGCACTACCGCCGCAAATGTCAGCAGCAGGGCCAGGAACACCAGTGAGGTAAAGATGCCGCCTTTGGATTTGTCATTGTTGGCCATGGCCTGTGCTTATTACACAGACCCGGCGGAAATGTCAAAAGCATGCAGCGTGGAGGGAGATAGCGGATATGCGTGATGAGTTTGTGTTACCGATACCCCGCGACAGCCGCCGCGCCCTTGCCGGTGGCTGGCTGTGGCTGGGACTGCTGGCGCTCTCGGCCTCGGGCATTTTCTCTCTGCTGCTGGTGTTGTCGCGCACGCCCTATGTCCAGGATGTGATTCCATGGATCGATTTTTTTCATACTGCACTGGTCGTGCATGTCGATCTGTCGGTGCTGGTGTGGTTTCTGGCCTTCGGCGGCGTATTGTGGAGCCTGAATTCGACAACGCGTTTCATGAAGCTGGGTTGGCTGGCGCTGGGCTTTGCCGCACTTGGTGCGGCGGCGATGGTAGTGGCACCGTTCGCCGGACCCGGAAATCCGCTGATGAGCAATTACATTCCGGTGCTACAGACACCTCTGTTCGCGCTGGCCCTGCTGTGCTTCGGTTTCGGTATCGCGCTGCTCATCCTGCGCAGCATGACTGCACAGTCCCGGGTCGGGCAGCAGCTGAAAGGCGTCGGCGCGCTGCGTTTCGGGTTGAACACGGCCGCTGTGGCGTCCGCCATGGCGGTGCTGGCATTCATCTGGTCATATCTGGCGCTGCCGGAATTTGTGAGTGGCAAACCTTACTACGAACTGCTGTTCTGGGGCGGCGGCCATATGTTGCAGTTCACCTATACGTTATTGATGCTGGTAGCCTGGCTATGGCTTGCGTCAGCATCCGGAGTCAGTCTGCCACTGACGCCACGCGTGGTATTACTGCTGTTTTTCCTCGGCCTGGCGACGGTGTTTATGGCGCCGCTGATTTACTATGGCCACGCCATCACCTCGGTTGAACACATCAAATTATTTACCTGGCTGATGCGCTACGGCGGCAGTCTGGCGACCTTGCCGCTGGCGCTGGCAATACTCTATGGATTGCTGCGCAGTCCGGCATCGCCGGGCGCACAGGCACCGCTGCGCGCAGCATTGCTGACGTCGATGCTGCTGTTCGGTCTTGGCGGGGTCGTAGGTTTTCTGATTCAGGGCAGCAATGTCACCATTCCCGCGCACTATCATGGCTCAATCGTAGGAGTCACTCTGGCTTTCATGGGAGTGACATACGATTTGCTGCCGCGCATGGGTTATGCGCATCCGGCCATCCGAGCTGCACAAATCCAGTCCTGGGTGTATGGCGGTGGTCAGCTGTTGCACGTGCTGGGCCTGGTCTGGTCGGGCGGTTACGGCGTGCAGCGCAAGGTGGCCGGTACCGATCAGGCACTGGATGGTGCGGAAAAAATAGTCGCGATGGGTTTGATGGGTCTGGGTGGACTGATAGCGATCATTGGCGGATTGATGTTCCTGGTCATCGTATTCATGGCAATGGCAAAAGGCAGACGCCAGCAGACCCGTTCACCCGGTGCCCTTGCGGCACAAGGCTGAGCCATGCGGAGCTGGCAATCACCTGGCCTGACGTCAGCGTGGCGCGTGCTGCTGCTTTCAAGCATTTGCGCGTTAACCAGCCCGGTGCTCGCAGCTGACGACCAGCAACAGCGAGTTGCTGGCGCAAACAACGCGCCGCTATCGGTTCCTGCGCCGGAACCGGCGATCGCTGCTGAACCGGTAGAGCAGGCGCTGGCGCCGGGCGGTCGGCGCGAGGATCTGACTGTGTTCTTTGCGATCGGTATCCTGATCGACCTGCTGCTGCTGACGTTGTTTTTTGTCTGGGCGACGCGGCAATGGCGGAACACCCGGCGATAGGGATCAGGAGAATATGGCTGCAAAAAAAGATATGCCCTGGGGAACACTGCTGCTGGGAGGCCTGTGGGCCGGCCTGCTGGCGCTGGCGCTCTGGTGGCTCTATCCGGACCGGCCGATCCCGCCGGAACTCCAGGGAATAGCGCGCCCGCACCCGAAGCTTCTGCAACCGTTCGAGCTGGTCGACCAGCGCCACCAGGCGTTCACCCGCGAGGGTTTGCGCGATAAATGGAGTTTCGTATTTTTTGGCTATACATACTGCCCGGATATCTGTCCCACTACATTGTCGACTCTCAGCGCTGTGACATCCAGACTGCGCCGTGAATCACAGCGTATCAGTAATGACCAGGTGGTATTCGTGTCGGTCGATCCCGCGCGTGATCGTCCTGAAGTACTCGCTGACTATGTGCAGTACTTCAGCGAAACTTTCATCGGCGTCACCGGCGACAAACGCGCAATCGATAACCTGGCGCGCCAGTTCAACGCGGGTTATATGAAGGAAGACGAGACGCCGGCAGGCGACTACCTGGTCAGTCACGCCAGCACTATTTTTCTGGTCGACCCTGACCTGCGACTGGTGGCCGCGTTTCCTCCACCGCACGACCCGGATACGCTGGTCGAGCAATACCGGCTCATTCGTGCAATGCAATCGGAGATAAAAGGATGAAGAACCTGTTGGCAGGTGCAGCTTTGTTGCTGCTGGTGAGCGGATGCAGTTCCCCGCAGGTCCCCGCACCGCTGGAGTTGACTGATTTCATCGAAATGCTCAAGGAGCAGGGCGTGGATGGAAAGCTGGCGGTACGAGAGCCCATCAATAGCGACATGGAATATGTGGCGGAATATGCGGTAGCCAAATACACCAGTACCCGGATTATCTCGCTGTTCAAACTCAGGGACAGTGACGCCGCGGAACGCAATCTTCAGCAGGCGTTGCAGAATGAAAAACTATCCGGGCAGGCGCGTAATGGTTCCTTCGTAATGGCGGCAACATTCTTTCCACCGGATGACGAGGCGGCGGAACAGATAAAAACCCTGTTTCTGGAGCATCGCTTCGAATGACTCGCGACTGGATCTGCGCCCCACGCTGATGAAAAGCCGGAAGCTGTTACGCCCGTTTTTGCTGGCAATGCTGGTGTCGGGCGCTACCGGCTACCTGCTCTGGCCGCAATCGGAAACGGCAGAAGAACGTGCCCGGCGCACGCTCGCCTTCCATCAGGCAGTGTCGCAGGCGGCGCCGCTGGTTGCCGCGATACAGGCTTTCGACGCCGCAACCGGCGAGCCCCCGCAAGCGCTGACGGAGTTGATTCCGCGTAATCTGCCGGCGTTGCCGGTCACTGGTCTCGACGGGTGCGAAAGTTTCGAGTACCGCCGCCTGCCGAATCCGCGGTCCCTGGTGGTCTGGTATGACCTGGGCGCACTCCCGGATCCGGCTGAGTCCGGGCAGAGCCGCTACAGCGACGGCGATCCCGGGCATGCCATCCTGGTGTTTACGCTGGACGGCGAAGCAAAGATCAGTAGTGCGTCTATCGATCGCGCACCCAAAGATATCGAGATCGTGGAGTTCGATTCGGCGCGCTGGAAAGCCGGTGAACAGCGCATGCAAATGGCACCGTCGCTGGCTGAAACCTGGCGGCTCTACGGCATGCCGCGCAGCCTGTTCGAGGATCTGCTGGGCGAGGTTGACGGCACCCGGACAGTGCACCGATCACCCTGGGAATTGCGGATCAACTGCCCGACCGGACTCTTGCGTCCCGATGCCCTGGTGTACTGGCCAACCGAAGCCTATCCGCAGCAGCTCTATGGCGGTCTGACTGAGCCGGTTGGTTCCTGGGTCTATATTCGTAACTAACATCATTGCAGCATCAACATTGGAGAAAGCCCATGTTAGGTTTCAAAAGTTCTGCCACCCAGGACAGTTCGCATTGCCTGTTGAAGGAAGTCGGACTGGCACAGCTCAACAAGCAGCACCTGCGGCTGGCGAGCTACGCCGTCGAATTCAGCCAGATAATCGAGGAGCTGTCATCGCGTGAGCCGAGCACTGCGGACTGGCGGCGCATCGATGCGTTGTTCAGCAAGATCATGCGCTTCGTGGCAACGCATTTCGCCGAGGAAGAAGCCCTGATGGTTGAACATGGTTATCCGGGTTATGAAGCGCACAAGAAGCTGCATGACAAGTTCACGGCAGACATGATCAAAATGCAGGGCGAGATCAATAACCGCAATATCAGGTTCAAGATGAAAATGAATTCGCTGTTGTGGGACTGGCTGTACAAGCACATCAACGAGGTTGATTACCAGTACCGCGATTTCTTCCAGGCCAAAGGTCTGAGCTGAACCCGATGCGTTACACGCAGACCTGATTGCAGGATGTCCCGAGGCAGGTCGGATTGCTCGTTTAGCATAGAGGGCCGGATGTACCAGAAACCGGGCGCAATTGTAACAGGATGTGGCGTAATGTCACCGCCGCGGCAACACCTCCGCCAGTTCCCGGAGTGAGCCCAGGGATCGGGATTGCTGGTCCCGCGTATAGCGCCCGGAATGAAATGCCGGTTCGGAGATCGCAGTTCCCGCGGGTCCGGATATGGCAAAGTTCAGTTCGCCATTGTTGCCGTCAACATCGTTGAAGTGGACCGTCGCACAACGCGCTGCAGACGACGAACCTGTACCGCAGGGCGCCAGATGATCCGGCCATATCAGCATACTCTGGGATGGCAGCAGCGCGGCGAGCCAGTCTGACAGAGCAGCGTCGTCAGACACCGACAGCGTTTTCAGCAAAGCCGGATCCAGTTCGCGAAGATTCCCGCTCAGGGTGTCGACATGCCAGAGCTCCCCGCGGTCCGGCGTGTGCACCTGCAGCGCCTGTACGCCATTAAACGCCGGCGAACTCACCGTAAAGCTGACTTCCCTTGTGGCGCGCACCTGAAGATCCGCGTAGCGGGGTGTGCGGTCAGCTTCGAAATCCAGATACCGGCAGTCCGCGATACCCTGCGGTGCGCAGGATTCAGGCCGCTTCACTGCATCGATCATACCTTTCGGCAGCCGCGTCGGGTCCCAGCCGATGAAATGTCCGCAGCCATCGAAACTGATATTGAGAACCTGCAGGCTTGCCGCGAGGATGCGCTGGTCAAAAACCTGGTAATCATGCTTCACGCGCTGCGCAATGTCGGCGGCGTCGTGGTTGGCGTTACTACCGGCTTCGCCGAGAATGCGCCAGCCCTTGTCCTGCGGGTCAGGTGACGGAAAATCCCGGGTGTTCTCCGAACGGCACATGACGACAGCTGTTTCTCCCAGCTGGCTGAAGGGAATGTTGCGGTAGTAACGCACCACCTTTAGCTGCAGTTCTGGTCCGTCATAAAACAGGTGTTCATCGAGTCGCTCGTTTGGCTGACCACATCCGGCCAGCAACAGGTACAGGACGCTGACGACACAGGCCCTGTGCAAACCGCTTGTATTCATGCCAGCACCAGTGGATTTTTGGTTACTGCGACGGCGACGATATAGAAAAAGCACAGCAACGCCGCCATCCAGCTACCGATCCGGATCCGCCTGGTTCTGCCATAGGTAAGCGCCAGCATGCCAAAGCCTATATAAGCCACCAGCGCCAGAACCTTGGCCGTCAGCCAATGGTGCACAAACGGATATTGATACATGCTGATCGCGAGATAAATGGCGCTGCCCAGTAATACCGTATCGATGACCGGCGGGACACGCCGGGTCCACTTGCGGTGCAGCAGATCCGACTCCATGATCATCCAGATGCCACGGATGACGAACAGGATGAAGGTCAGCACCACCGTTGTGACATGAACGTGTTTGGCGAGCATTATCATCGAATGAAAAATTTACCGGTATCGGAATTGAAGTTGATCACCAGCCGCTGCGCGGGCCTGAGGGTGACCGTCTCTTCGTGCACATGCGTGGGACCTTCGACGCGAGTGTTGTCGTTCATATGTATCACCAGCCGATGCTCGCCGGCCCTGACCGTTGCGCTGCGGTAGAAGTCGACGCCCAGGTCATTATACAGGCCCGGTGCGGTCAGGGTTTCATCGATGACCGGTTCACCATCGATCAGCAGATCTACTGACACCGGCGAACGTTCGCGTGGACATTCCATGGGCGTTCGCATATTCGGCGGCAACGCCGCCAGTTCCTCTGCGGAGAGGCTTCGGCAGGGTTCGCGGCGTTCGCCGGCGTGCGCGAATGCCACGGTAACAACGGCCTGTCCGGGCATCAGCAGGCGGTAAGGCGGCGCGGCAGAAAAATACCAGACCAGCAGCATGAACAGCGAAAAATTGAGTGCCTGCAGGGGATAGCGCATAAGCCTAGGCATCGCGGGCCTCAGGCGCTGAATCCAGTGCCGCGACAGTTTCGCGGAATGCCCCGAGTTCCCGGTCCAGCCGCGCCGCATCAGTGACGGCGGCTCTGAACACCCGGATGCGATCGCGCTCCGCGCGTTGCCGGAGGATCGGCTTGCGGAGACCCGAAAAGCGCTGATCCAGCCAGATGTTCCCATAACGGTAATAACAGTCGCCGCTGCGACAGCCGGTGATCAGTACGCCGTCAGCACCCTGTTTCAGTGCGTACTCCACCAGTGTCGGCGGCAGCATGCCGGCACAGAACAGGCTCAGCACTGCGGTATCCGGAGCCTGCAGTGCAGCGACGTCGACGGCATTATTGCAGCCGAATACCATGATCTTCGTGCTGCCGGCCAGCTGTGCCAGTGCTGTGTCGACACGGCTGCGGATCTCGTCGATCGGGTACTGAGGCATATCGATACCGGTTTCCAGAGTCTTCTGCGAGCGCCTGAACGGATTCGATGAGTGGCAGGAGCCGACACAGATGCCGCAGGCCGCACATTGGTCAGGATTCACCACGACTTCGCTCGGCCAGCGCGCGCCGTCACTGCGGGCCTGTACGGTAATGGCATCGAAAGGACAGTCCTGTGCGCACTGGCCACAACCGTTGCACTGATCCAGATGCACCTCGGCGGCCGGCCCGGTTTTTTTCGGCGGCAGCCACGGCAGGAGTATCAACAGCAGTGTGACGCCGGTAGTGAGTGTCCACACCTGACCGGCAGTCCACTTGTCGAGCAACGGATAAATGTTGAGATAGAACCAGTCGAGGTTCAGCACCATCGGCACCTTGTCCAGATCGGCTGGGCCATGACTGGTGGCGGGTGCCAGCAGCGATAACACCAGCAACGCCAGCAGGCTTCCGATCGCGAGTCCGCGAGGCGCGGTGACTTCGACATGGGAGAGCCGCTTTACATGTATCCACAGCGCGATCACCAGCAGTACCGGTTGTCCCAGCAGGTGCAGAAATGCCATCAGGGTGAACAGTCGGTCGGTGAGCTGGCCGGACAGGAAGTCGCGCGCCATGGAGCCCGAGACTACCGGTAGTGTGTCCATCAGTTGCGCCGAATAGATTGCCACATACAGACCCAGTTCATCCCATACCAGCCAGTACCCGGTAATACCGAGGGTGATGACAAACCACAGGGTCGGCACACCGGTGAACCAGGAAAACCAGCGGATGCCGCGATAACGGTCGAGCGCGAATTCGCGGAACATGTGCAGCAGAATGGTGATAACCGCGGCATCCGATGCATAGCGGTGCAGGCTGCGCATGATTCCGCCTATATACCACTGATCATGCGTCAGATACTCCACCGAGGCGTAAGCGCCGGCGGTACTGGTATCAAAAAAAACGAACAGATAGATGCCGCTGACCAGCACCACCCAAAAGAAAAAAAACGTCAGGGTGCCCAGGTGATAGAGGGGATTCCAGCCTGACCCGAAGGATACATTGAACCAGTCTTCCAGCAGCAGATAGCTGCGTTTAATGGGATTTACGCGTGCGTTCACAAAGCAGGTCTCATGAAATTCAGCAGGGCAGGAAGTGCCGCGGTGCTTTCTCTATCAGCCATCGGATGTCACTCACCATGTCGCCGTCGGGCAAGCGCTCCGACCCGCTGAGCCTAAGGCCTGGCGATATTAGTCGTCCTTGATATACCTCAAGTGCTGGCGGGGCGCCGGCGGTGGCGGGTTTCAATGATTATGAAGGCGACGCCGGACAGAATGATGAGAGCGCCGATCGCGATACCGATAAACAGTGAGTAGTCGAAATGGTAGGCATCGCGGGCCGGGTCATAGGTGGTGCAAAAGAAGCGCACCTTGTCCACCAGTTCCGAGAGCAGCGTCTGGTCGGGTTTGGGGCGCCCCAGCAGCAGATCTTTCAGGGGTTCGACCAGCAGCGGTGTATCGAACACTTCGCCGTAGACCTGCCGGTAAACGCGGCCCTCGGCATCGATCACGCTGGCCTGGGTAATGTGGTCGAAGCCGTTGGGAGAGGCGAAGTACTCGAAACCGAGTTCCTCACTCAGGGCCTTGACGGTGTCCGGGCCGGCGCTGAGTAAATACCATCCACGGTCGTCGATGCCCTGTTTTCTGGCGAAGCTCTGCATTGCCTGGGGGCTGTCGTTGTAGGCATCGAAGCCGAGCACCATGACATTGAAGGCATCGTCACCGAATGCATCCTGCGCCTTGCCGACTACCGTAGCGAGATGCCGGGTGGTCATCGGGCAGATCTGGTAGCAGCTGGTATAGATCAGGCTTACGACCAGCGGCTTGCCGCGCAGGGAGTCGAGCGCTAGCGCGCGGCCCCGGTGATCGGTGAGTGAGTGATTGCCGAGCACTCCGCCGATCGCCGCCTGACTGCGCTCCAGTGCGCTCTTGTACTGGAAGGCCTGGACCGAACCAGCAGACCGCAGTTCGCCGGACACTACCGCTGCGGCGTTCGCCGGCGGGCAAAGTGCCATAGACGCCAGGCACAAAAGCATGGCGCGCAATCGGGCGGAATGTGGCATGTCAGCCAATCAACGCAGCGTCGAGCAGGGCGAACAGCAACAGCAGTATCAGCTGTGCCAGCGAGGCAAAGAAACTGCGCATTCCGTTTTTAGCGGACGGGTCGCGCACCAGCCGCAGCGCGTGATGAATGAAGTAGCCGCCACCGGCCAGCGCACCGACCAGATAGATCCAGCCCAGTCCAAAGAAGAAGGGCATGACAGAGGCACCGGCCAGCAGCAGGGTGTGCGCCAGTACCGCCCAGGCGGCGGCCTGATTACCCGCCGTCACCGGCAGCATCGGAACACCGACCGCCGCATAATCATCGCGGCGCGCGATTGCCAGGCTCCAGAAGTGCGGTGGTGTCCAGAGAAACAGAACGATGGCCAGCAGCACCGGTACTGTGCCGAGTTGCGGATCGATTACCGCAGCGCCCGCGAGTACCGCAAAACTTCCGGATGCGCCGCCGATCACGATATTCATCGAGGTGCGGCGTTTCAGCCATACGGTATAAACGACCGCATAGAAGAAGGCCCCCATAAAAATGTAGACCGCCGCCATACCATTCAACAGCAGGGCAGCCGCGCCGACGCCGCTGATGAGCAGCGCGCCGATCATTAGCAGCCACCAACGGCTGTGCGTCAGGGCGCCGGTGACGAAGGGGCGGTCGTGAGTGCGCCGCATACGCGCGTCGATATCGGTTTCGTAATACTGATTGAACGCGCCCGCGGCACCGGCTGCCATCAATACGGTCAGCGCCAGCACCAGCACCTGCCAGGCCGGAACCGCCGGTCCTGGTGTGACCACCAGTGCCACCACGGAAGTGGCTGCCATGACAATACCAATGCGCAGCTTCATGAGGTTGGAAAGCTGCCTGAATCGCTGCAACCAGACGGACTGTTTCCAGGACCGCACTGAGTTCTGACAGGGATTCGGAAGAGTTTGTGTGCAATTAGGCATATTTTCACCTGAACGGGGCGGAGGTCCTGTACCGCCGCCCCGTGATGGCGTTGCTACGCTGATCTAGCTCAGTGGCCAGACCGAGGACAGGTACTTCCAGTTGATGAAGTAGTACACGACGAATGACACCAGCAGAAGCATCGCCAGAATAAACGTCCCGGGCGCCTCGAAGCCTGCCGAGCCATGTTCTTCGACCGCTGCCGCCATCGGCAGAATCTCGGGCTCTGCGTTGTAGGCTTCCGGTGCCAGTGGCACGCCGAAACTCTGGAGCAGACCGGCGGATGCGTCGAGTTTCTTGCCGAACAGCAGTGAGCCCACTGTGATCAACAGGAAGGCGCCACCGCCGATTACCGCCAGCACCGCGCCAACCCCGGCGATACCCATCATGGTGTAGGCCATGCCGGAATACTCGAAGCTCAGCGCTGCACCGGTGAAGTCCATATCCCAGTGACGGCGGGATACGCCCAGTGTGCCGGCACCCATCATGAACAGGATCAGAATCGTCATGCTGCCGCCGAACAGATATGGCTGCCATTTTGCGAGCGTCGGCAGAATCATCTGGCGCCGGAACAGTACCGGAATCAACAGATAGGTCAGACCCATGAAGGTCAGGGTTGTGCCCACGGCCACAGTGGCATGGAAATGCGCCGGAACATAGATGGTGTTGTGGATGATCAGATTGATCTGTTCAGTCCCCATTACCACGCCGGTGATGCCGCCGATAAATCCAAAAATCACGATCGAGATAGCAACCGAGGAGAAGGTCGGATTACCCCAGGGCGCCTTGCGCAACCATTCGAACATGCCGCGGTTGTAGCCTTTCTCGCGCTGCGCGACTTCCATCGAGCCGGGTACTGTCAGTCCATGGATCAGACTGGCAAGCACTGCCAGATACATCGCGTAACTGGTGTTGAAAATTTTCCATTCTGCGCTGATGCCCGGGTCTACAAGAATGTGGTGAGCAGAAGCCAGTTGCAGGAACAGGATGTACAGCAGGAATGCGAAGCGGCTGACTTTCTCTGACATCGGACGCGCGCCGAGCAGCAGGCCGCCGACCAGGTACCAGATCGAAACATGTGCGACAACGTTTATCTGCTGTGAGGAATGGCCCATGGCCCACCAGATGATCCGGTACATGGCAGGATCGATATGCGCGATATAACCGATCGACCAGAGATAGGTCGGTACCAGGATGATGGCACCACTTGCGATGGTGAATACCGCGATAATAGCAGCGGTCATGGCACCGAAGGTGACCAGCGGAATCGAGCCCTCGTAGGTGTTTTCATTTTTGGCTATCACGAGCGTGCCGAAGAACACGAAGCACCCGATCAGCGCGCCTACCGCAAACAGAATCAGACCCAGGTAGAAACTCGGCGCTGCCTGCATCGGCACATAGGATGTCATCATGACACTGGAATTACCCTGGAATATCGCCACATTGGTGGTGATCGCCCCGATTACCATCAGCGCAAATCCCAGCCAGGCCCAGCGCGGAGCGGCCAGTCGAACCCGCAACAGCGTCGATGAGGCAAAATACAGCACCGCAATTTCGAAGAAAATAATCCAGAACAACAGCGCATCGACACCGTGCGCCGTCAGGTACATGTAGAACTGGTCAGCGGGCAACAGGTGCACGGCGGGCCAGCGCGTCAGAGCCACGCCGAGGGCGAGCAGGCCGGCCACCAGCAGCGACACCGCTGCGGCAACCGCGTTCACCTTCATGAGGCTTTCCGCGTTCTTGTCAAAAAACAGGCCCGAATCGGGGCAGAGTCTAAAGTTACCCATGTCTCATCACTCCTTAACGTAGATTCTGCCGAGCATGGTGTGATGTCCGATGCCGCAGTATTCGTTACAGACCACCCCGTATTCACCCGCCACGTCGGGAGTGATGTTCAACACCATTTCATAGCCGGGAACGACTTGCATGTTGATGTTGACGGGTTGCAGGGAAAAGCCGTGCTGCCAGTCCATGGAGGAGAGATGGAGACGATAGGTTTTGCCTTTTTCCAGTTCCAGGATCGGCCACCACTGCCAGAGTCTGCCGAGCATGTAGATATCGCTGCCGGCGGGCGGTGCCACGACAGGAATCTGCTGGTCGGTTTCGTGCCGCACCGTGTACTGGTCGATCATGGCCTGTACTTTGGGGCCGAACTGGGCCGGAGTTGTTTTGTAGGCTTCGGTGGACAGGTTCTGTTTTCCGTACACGTGCCAGTACGGCATCATGAAAAACATAATCAGGCACCAGACCAGCGCTATGGCGATCCAGACGATCTCCTGGCGGCCGACCGGCACCTTCCACCAGATACGCTGGGCAGGCGGTAGATATGAAGACATGGCGGATTACTCCTCCCTGGGAGTGGATTATTGTGCGAGGGGTATGGTGACGACTTCCATGATGCCCCAGATGATGTAGAACACTGTGGGCATTGCGACGCCGATAAACAGCAGCAGGAACGGGTTCTCCAGCAGTGATTGCATCGCCGGGATGCGTTCTTTGGTTTTGTCTTGCGGATCATGATCAGCCATGGGTGTCTCCTTAAAAATGCGGTTGCGCAGGCAGGCCGGGACTGTGAATGTTCATTTTTCTACTACCCTTTTATGGGATAAACGGATCTTGATTTTCTTGCAGTGTCCTGGCGCAGGATGCTCTTCTATCTGCGTGTTAGCTGTCCTTGATCTATGTCAATCGAGAAAAATCCGGATCAGGCGCGCAGTACGCGTTAAGATCATCTGTCTGGTGCACACACGAATGTGCCTGTTAATTGATCAGGGGGTAATCATGCCAACGATTAGCGAATTCTTCAGCGCGCAACACCGCAGCTGCGATCTGTTGCTCGAAAAAATGGAAGCGGCCGTAGACCGCGATGACTGGCAGCAGGCGGAAATCCTGTTTGATCAGGTGCGTGCCGAGACTCTGCAACATCTCGAAAACGAAGAGCAGGGACTGTTTCCACTGTTCGAGCAGGCAACCGGAATGCGCCAGGGGCCGACACAGGTGATGCGCAGCGAACACGGGGAACTGCGCGAACTGTTGCAGAGGCTCGGCGCAGACATACAGGCGCAGGATCAGAATGCCGCGCTCGGCACCACGGAAACACTTTTTTTGTTTCTGCAGCAACATAATGTCAAGGAAGAACAGGTGCTCTATCCGATGGCCGACCAGGCCCTGCAGGGCTCGCTGGCGGAGTTGTCGGAGAAAGTGCCCGGGTTTGCAGCGGGCAGCTAGTCTTCATGAAGACGCGTCACCTGGATGTGCAGGGACTGGAGGCGCCGGAACCGCTGGATTGTATTCTTGCTGAACTGGAAACGCTGCCCGACGACACGCGGCTGATTGTCAGGCACTGGCGGGAACCACTGCTACTGTACCCGTTGCTCGAGGCCCAGGGCTGGCAATACCAGACCGTCTATGACGAACAGGCGCGTAACTACCAGATCACTATTTGCAGGGCCGAGGTTTGAATCTTTCGGTCCTGTCGCTGGAAAACGCGCCACGGTTCGGGGCGCCGCTGCGGTTTTTTGCCAGCGTTCCTGTGTTTGGCATGCTGGCCGCGCTGATCCTGTTCATGGATGGCGATCAGCTTCTGCAATCGCGCTGGCATCCTGCAACTCTGGCTATCACGCATGCCTTTACGCTCGGTTATATCGCCATGGGAATGCTCGGTGCGTTGCTGCAGATGCTGCCGGTGGTGATGGGGGCCTCGCTGCCGCGGGTTGAAGGCAGCGCAACCCTGATGCACCTGTTGCTTGCGGCCGGTACCCTGAGCCTGATCGCCGGTTTCCTGACCAACCTGACGTCGCTGTTCGCGGTTGCTTTGCTGTTGCTGGTTCCGGGGCTGGGGGTCTTCGCTCTCGCAGTGGTGATCGCTATCTGGCGCGCCGGAACCGCCGGCGCAACGGCGCGCGCTGTGCAGATGGCGGCACTGGCATTGCTGGTGACCCTGGCGCTGGGCGCCTGGCTGGTTTCCGGGTACGCCTTCGAGGCGCTGCAGATCGAACGTTCCCTGACCGATTATCACGCCGCCTGGGGCGTCATTGGCTGGATACTCATGCTCATCATCGGCGTGTCGGCGCAGGTGATTCCGATGTTCCTGACCACGCCAGCCTATCCGGATGCATTCAACCTGCGGCTGGTGTATCTGCTGATGCTGTTGCTCATTGCGGTGAGTTTATTCTCATTCGCCGCTGTTACCCGGACTGTTACTGTGCTGGTAGCCGCGCTGATGATCCTGTATGCAGCCGTCACCCTGTACCTGCTGGCCAGACGACGCAGAAAGCGCTTTGATGTCACGGACCGGTTCTGGCGGCTCGGCATGCTGTGCCTGACCGGTGCTGGCGGTGTGCTGCTTTATGATGTGCTCGTCGGCGCGCAGATGGACCGGGACCTGGCGGTACTGTACGGCCTGCTGTTGCTGGCAGGATTCGCCGTATCGCTCATCAATGGCATGCTCTATAAAATCGTCCCGTTTCTGGTCTGGCTTAATCTGCGCCTGCCGGTATTGAAAGGCCAGGTTCCGGCCGGCACCCGGCTGTATGCACCCAATATCCACGAAGTCATTCCCGCGCGATTGATGCAGGTGCAGTTCTGGCTGCACACCGGCAGTCTGCTGTTGCTGTTGGCGGCTTTGCTCGCGCGGGGTCACTGGATAGATGCGGCAGCGATACTGTTGCTGCTGTCGAATCTGCTGTTGCTGATCAATCTGCTCAAGGCCGTGCATGTGTATTCGACATACTGCAAGGCGCGCGACCATCGTTAAGTGGTTGTCATTGCGGGGCGCCCAGCGCCTCGGCAATCTTTAACGACGGCTGCGCTGTCCGGAGATTGCCGCGCTGCGCCCATAGAACCCCTTCGGGTCAAGGCAACGCAATGACGAGGCTAGAGCGCCTCGCCCTGGGCAAAGCGCCGCAGCCGGCTCACATCATTCAATGTCACGGCGTTGTCCTGCACCTTGATCAATCCCTCGCGACTCAACTTGGCGAAGCTGCGTGACAAGGTTTCGGGTGTGACGGAGAGGCGTGCCGCGATAACATGTTTAGGCGTGTCCAGTCTGACCTCGGAGACGCCGAGCTGCGTGCTCGGCAACTGGTCGAGCAGATAACAGACGACCCGGAAGGTGGCGCTGTGCAGCGTGAGGCGATCGATTTCGGCGACGTGGCCGTGCAGCCGCCGGCTCATGGCAGCCATGATGGCAAAGCAGGCATCGGTCGATTCGTGCAGCACCGCAGTGTAGGTTTTCACATCGAAGCAGATGACCCGGCTGGGCAGGAGTGCGATCGAGGTAACCGGATACGCCGGCTGCCTGGCAAACATGACCGCTTCCGCAAAAGTGCCGCCGCTGAAGATCAGGTCGATGATCTTTTCCTGTCCTTCCGGCGAATAGCGCGCCAGCTTTATCTGGCCGGAATCGAGCAGAAAAAACTCGTGCGCCGGTTGCTGTTGCTCGAACAACGTTTCGCTTTCCTGTAATTCGACCAGTCGACTGTGTTGCAGCACCGTATCGATGTGGGAATCACTCAAGTCGGCAAACAGCATGCACTGCCGTACCTGCGCCACAATTTCGCTTTTCTGCGCCTCGGTGAGGGGTGAACGTCTCAAATCTGCGGTGCCTCAGGTGTGGAACGGTAAGAATTTCAACGCGAATGTTAGCACAGCCAGATCAGCGCCGACGACAGGATAGGGCGATTTTCGCCGCCCGAAACGTTACAATCCCGCGCATGCTGCAATTTGACAATCTCTCGCTCCGGCGCGGCCCCCGGCTGCTGTTCGAACAGGCCTCCCTGCAAATACATCCCGGTCAGAAGGTTGGCGTCACAGGCGCCAATGGTTCCGGGAAATCGAGTCTGTTCGGACTCATTCTGGACCAACTGCATGCCGACGAAGGAGATTTCCGGCGTCCCCGTGACTGGGTGATCGCACACGTCGAGCAGGAGACACCGGCTGACGCGCGTGCTGCGATCGATTATGTGCTGGATGGCGATAGTCAGCTGCGGGATGTTGAAAAGCGCCTGGCAATCGCCGAGCGGGACGGCGACGGCACCCATCTGGCCGAATTGCATGCGCAGTTCGATGCCGTGGACGGCTATACGGCGCGCAGTCGTGCCGGACAGTTGCTGTCCGGTCTGGGTTTCCGGCCGGGCGACGAACTGCGCCCGGTCACCGAGTTTTCCGGCGGCTGGCGCATGCGCCTGAACCTGGCGCGTGCGCTGATGTGCCGCTCGGATTTACTGCTGCTCGATGAACCGACCAACCACCTGGATCTGGATGCGGTGATCTGGCTGGAAAACTGGCTGCAGTCGTATCCCGGCACGCTGCTGCTGATTTCCCATGACCGCGAGTTTCTCGATAGCGTCACCGGCAATATCGCGCACCTGGAACAGCAGCGCCTCACCCTCTACAGCGGGAATTATTCGGCATTCGAACGCTTGCGCGCAGCGCGTCTGGCCAACCAGCAGGCTGACTACATCAAGCAGCAACGCGAGATCGCGCACATCCGTTCCTATGTCGATCGGTTCCGTGCCCAGGCAACCAAGGCCCGGCAGGCGCAGAGCCGCATGAAAGCCCTCGAGCGCATGGAGGAAATCGCTCCCGCGCATGTCGATTCACCCTTTCATTTCAGCTTTCGTGAGCCGGAGAAACTGCCTGATCCCTTGCTGAATCTGCAACAGGTGGCGGCTGGTTATGGAACTACCGCGATAATCGCTGATGTCAGCCTGAGCCTGCCGCCCGACAGCCGCATCGGTTTGCTTGGTCCCAACGGCGCAGGTAAATCGACGCTCATCAAGCTGCTCGCCGGCAGTCTGCCGTGCCTGCAGGGCAAGCGCGAAACGGCGCGCGACCTGAAGGTCGGTTATTTCGCCCAGCACCAGCTGGAGCAGTTGCATCCGCAGCATTCACCGATGGAACACATGCGCCAGCTGGACCCGCAGGCGCGCGAACAGGAGTTGCGCGATTTTCTGGGCAACTTCGGGTTTTCCAATGACCAGGCGCTGGCACCGACCCGGCATTTTTCCGGTGGTGAAAAGTCCCGCCTGGCACTGGCACTGGTGATCTATCAGCGCCCCAACCTGTTGTTGCTCGACGAGCCGACCAACCATCTTGACCTGGAAATGCGCCAGGCGCTGGCGCTGGCGCTGCAGGATTTTGCCGGCGCCATGATCCTGGTATCGCACGACCGCCATCTGTTGCGGGTCAGCTGCGATCAGCTGTTGCTGGTGCATGATGGCAGGGTCGAGGAATTTCCCGACAGTCTCGACGAATACATAAAATGGCTGGCGGACGTCGGTCGCCAGGCGCGTGGCGGGAGCCGCGACAGCGACGCTGGCGACGGCATCAACAGTGCGGCCGCCAGGAAAGAGAAAAAACGCCTGGAAGCCGAACGGCGGCGGCAGTTGCAGCCGCTGCGCAACAAAGTCGGCAAGGCGGAAACGGAACTCGAAAAACTTCATGCCCGGCAGGCGGAACTGGAGAACCGGCTCACCGACCAGGCAATTTACACTGCGGAACGCAAAGCGGAACTGCAGTCACTGCTGCTCGAGAAGGCCGATCTGGATACGCGCTGTGCGGCGGTCGAACTCGAGTGGATGACCGTCAGCGAAGAACTGGAAGCGCTGCGGGCGGAAAACTAGCCGCTGATCTCAGCCGGCCGTATCGATCGGCGAATGCCCGATCAGGTGCATCAGCAGCACCAGTGAGCGCGCCTGCAGCGGGTATTTGCCGTTGGAATAATAGAAGCGTCCGTCGCTGCGCTTGCCACCGGGGAAGCTGGTATCGATCAGCACCTGCCAGCGTGCGTGCCGGGGCTCCGCCGGCAGCTGGAAATCGATCGGTTGATGGTGCGCATTAAACAGCATGATCAGTGTTTCATCCCTGATCGGGCGCCCACGTTCATCCTGCTCTTCCATGGCGTTGCCGGCCAGAAACAGGCCCAGGCACCGCGCGAAGGACTGCTGCCATTCGCGCTCGGTCATTTCACGACCGGTGGTTGCCAGCCAGCTGATGTCCTTGACGCCGGTGCCGACGATATCGCGGCCCTGGAAAAAACGCCGCCGCCGCAGCACCGGGTGCCGCTTGCGCAGGCGGATCAATTCCACCACAAACTTTTCCAGCTCGCGGCCGGCCGGATCCGGCGACCAGTCGATCCAGGTCAATGGGCTGTCCTGGCAGTAGGCGTTATTGTTGCCCTGCTGGGTGCGGCCCATTTCGTCGCCGGCCAGTAGCATGGGCACCCCCTGCGAAAGAAACAGTGTGGCGAGGAAATTGCGCTTCTGTTGTTCGCGCAGGCGCGCGATGTTCAGGTTGCCGGTCGGACCTTCCTCGCCACAGTTCCAGCTGATGTTGTGATTTTCCCCATCGGCATTGTTTTCCAGATTGGCTTCATTGTGCTTCTGGTTGTAGCTGACCAGATCGTGCAATGTGAAGCCGTCATGACAGGTGACGAAGTTGATGCTCGCATAGGGTTTGCGGCCGCCGTGTTCATACAGATCGCTGGAACCGGTCAGGCGGTAAGCCAGTTCGCCGATCAGGCCGCCGTCGCCTTTCCAGTAGGCGCGAACCGAGTCGCGGTAACGTCCGTTCCACTCGGTCCAGCCGATCGGGAAGTTTCCCACCTGGTAACCGCCTTCGCCCAGATCCCAGGGTTCGGCGATCAGTTTTACCTGCGAGAGCACCGGGTCCTGGTGCATGATATCGAAGAATGCACCCAGCCGGTCCACCGCGTGGAGTTCCCGCGCCAGCGCCGAAGCGAGATCAAAGCGGAAGCCGTCCACATGCATCTCCAGCACCCAGTAGCGCAGGCTGTCCATGATCAGTTGCAATACCCGCGGGTGCTGCATGTTCAGGGTATTGCCGCAGCCGGTGTAGTCGCGGTAGTAGCGTCCTGATGCGGTATCGAGGCGATAATAGGCAGCATTGTCGATGCCGCGGAAGCACAGCGTCGGCCCCAGGTGATTGCCTTCGGCAGTATGGTTGTAGACCACGTCGAGTATGACCTCGATACCGGCCGAGTGCAGCCGCTTGACCATGGTCTTGAACTCCTTGACGTTGCCACTGCTCGAGTAGCGCATGTCCGGTGCAAAAAATCCGATCGAGTTGTAACCCCAGTAGTTGCGCAGGCGTTTTTCCAGCAGCAGCCGGTCATCGACAAAGGCGTGGATCGGCATCAGTTCCACTGCCGTGACACCGAGTCGCTGCAGGTATTCGATGGCCGGCGCAGAAGCGAGGCCCGCGTAGGTGCCGCGCAAGGGTTTGGGAATGTCCGGGTGCTGTTGCGTGAAACCCTTGACGTGCAATTCATAGATGATGGTGTCGTGCCAGGGCGTGCGCAGCCGTTCATCATCGCCCCAGGTGAAAGCGGAATCTATGACCTTGCATTTCGGGATGCCGTGGGCACTGTCGCGCCGGTCCACACCGAGATCGGCGCGCTCATGCCCGACCCGATAGCCAAACAGCGCATCATTCCAGCGCAGTTGCCCGGTGATCTGTCTGGCGTAGGGATCCAGCAGCAACTTTTTCGCGTTGAACCGGTGGCCGTTTTCCGGATCGTAAGGGCCGTGGACCCGATAGCCATAGAGGGCGCCGGGGCGCGCGTCAGGCAGGTAGCAGTGCCACACCTGGTCGGTGCGCCATTGCATGTCGACGCGGGATATTTCACGCCGGCCCCTGGCGTCGAACAGGCATAGATCAACACGTTCTGCATGCTCCGAGAACAGCGCGAAGTTGACGCCTTCACCGTCCCATGTAGCCCCCAGCGGATACGGCCGGCCCGGCCACACAGCAGAACCCGGAGAGTTCATTACGACCAATCACCTCGCATCAGTTCGGGCGTTCAGGTTTCCGGCTGCAGAATCAGGGCGCCGAGCGGCGGCACCGTCAGCGCCAGCGAAGCCGGCCGGTTCATCCATTCCAGCGTTTCCGCCTGCAGGGTTCCCGCGCCGTTGCCCAGATTGCTGCCGCCGTAATATTCGGAATCGGAATTGAATATCTCCCGCCAGCCACCGGCGTGCGGAACCCCGATACGGTAGTTGTGACGGGGCACCGGCGTGAAGTTGACGATCACTACCAGCCGTTCATGATCCGACTTGCGCTCGAAACTGATGATCGACTGTTCCGAGTCGTGGCAGTCGATCCACTCAAAGCCCTGCCAGTCGAACTCGTAGTGATGCAGTGCCGGGCTGCTGCGGTACAGGCGGTTGAGATCGGCGACCAGGCGGCTGATGCCGCGGTGCAGCGGGTATTCGAGTACATACCAGTCGATAGTCTGGGTGCTGTCCCATTCGATTCCCTGTCCAAACTCAGTGCCCATGAACAGCAGTTTTTTCCCTGGATGGGTGAACATGTAGGTATACAGCGCGCGCAGGTTGGCGTGCTTCTGCCATTCGTCGCCGGGCATCTTGTTGAGCATCGACTGCTTGCCATGCACGACCTCATCATGCGACAGGGGCAGCAGGAAGTTTTCCGTGAAGGCGTACAACATGCTGAAGGTCAGCATATCGTGATGAAAGCGCCGGTGGACCGGTTCGTGGGCAATGTAATCAAGGGTGTCGTTCATCCAGCCCATGTTCCATTTCAGGTCGAAGCCCAGGCCGCCAACATGCACCGGCCGGCTGACTGCGGGCCAGGAGGTCGACTCCTCGGCCATCGTCAATACCCCCGGGTGCGCGGCATGCACGGCGGTATTCATCTCGCGCAAAAATTCGATGGCGTCGAGATTCTCGCGTCCGCCGAAGCGATTGGGTATCCAGTCGGTACGCGAATAGTCGAGGTACAGCATGGATGCCACGGCATCGACGCGCAGACCATCGATGTGAAATTCTTCCAGCCAGTACATGGCGCTGGAGAGCAGGAAGTTTTTCACTTCACTGCGCGAGTAGTTGAAAATCAGCGTCGCCCAGTCGAGGTGTTCGCCCAGCCGCGGGTCTTCATGTTCGTACAGCGGTGTGCCGTCGAATCGTGCCAGTCCATGCGCGTCCTTGGGGAAATGCGACGGCACCCAGTCTATGAACACGCCGACGCCATTCTGGTGGCAGAAGTCGACAAAGTAGCGGAAATCATCGGAACTGCCGAAGCGGCTGGTGGGCGCGTAATACCCGGTCGTCTGGTAGCCCCAGGAGGGGTCGAAGGGGTGTTCGGTAACCGGCAGCAACTCGATGTGCGTGAAGCCAAGCTCCTGGATATACGGGACCAGCCGCTCAGCGAGTTCGCGGTAATTGAGGAATTCGCCTTCCGGTCCGCGCTGCCAGGAACCAGGGTGCAGTTCATAGATCGACATCGGCGCATGTTGCCAGTCGAGTGTGCGGCGCTGTTCCAGCCAGTCCCGGTCCTGCCAGCGGTAGCTGTCTTCGGGTGTCACGATCGACGCGGTGTTGGGACGTTGTTCGAATGCCTGGCCATAAGGATCGATCTTGAGCATCACCGCGCCACTGTGACGGTTGCGGATTTCGTACTTGTACAGCGCTCCCGGTTCCAGATTCGGTATGAACAGTTCCCAGACTCCGGTACTGCCGCGCACCCGCATGGGATGATAGCGCCCGTCCCAGTGGTTGAAATCGCCGGTGACGCTGACGCGTTCCGCGTTCGGCGCCCAGACCGCGAACAGCACGCCCGGAACTCCGTCCACCTGATGCGAATGCGCACCGAGGAATCGGTAGGCATGCCAGTGCCGGCCTTCGCTGAACAGGTGCAGATCGAAATCGCTTATCTGCGCGGGGAAGGTGTAGGGATCATGGGAGACGTGCTGGTGCTGTGCCGCATCGCGCCATAACAGTCGATAATGCTGCGGCAGGTCATGTGCCGCGCCCTGCCAGCGGAACAACCCCGAGGGGCCGAGACGCTGCATCGGCCGATCGCCGTCGGCGATGGTGACTTCCGTGGCATCGGGAATGAAAGTGGTTACGGCAACTTCATCTTCCTGCTGGTGCCGGCCCAGCACCGCGAACGGATCGTGGTGGCGCGCCTCGAGAATGCGTTGCAGATCTGTGCTGATCGTTGAGTGTTGCATAAGCTCTCCATGCTGATAGTTCGTTGTCTCAATTCCCTGAGGCTATGATAGTGCCGGCCTCCGCAGCTGATCCAGTCTGTTGCTGTTCCGCGAGCAGCGGCTGCAGGTGCTGCCACACGCGCGCCGCAATCAGCGGCTGCGCCTCGCGGTTCGGGTGTATGCCGTCGTTCTGCATCAAATCGCTGCGGGTCCCCACGCCTTCGACCAGCGACGGTAGAAGCGCTATGTCATATTGTCGTGCCAGGGTTCGGTAAACTTTTTCGAACTGCTGGTTATAGCGCGGACCATAATTCGGCGGTAGCTGCATTCCGATCAACAGCACCCGGGCCGGTTGCTGCTGCGCAGCCTCGATCATGGCGGCGAGATTCTGTTGCATGGCGGCCAGCGACAGGCCGCGCAAGCCGTCGTTCCCACCCAGTTCAATGATGACAATATCGGGCTGGTGCCGGGCCATTGCCTGTGGCAGTCTGGCGCGGCCACCGGCGGTCGTGTCTCCGCTGATGCTGGCATTGATGATAGTACAGGACGGCTTTTCCGCCTCCAGACGCTGCTCGAGCAGGGCCACCCAGCCCTGTTCCTCAGGCATTCCATAGGCGGCGCTGAGGCTGTCGCCGAGCACCAGAACGGTATTGGCGCGGATTGGCTGCGCCATGCCGAAGGCGCTCAACAAAACAAGTAACAGGATCGGGATTTTCATGTCAGACACCAGGCTCAACACCATTATCGCTGCGCGAGGACTTGGCAAGCGCGTCACTACGGCCGCCGGCCCTCTGGATATCCTGTCCGACATCGATCTGGAAATCAATGCGGGAGAAAGCGTCGCAGTACTGGGTGTGTCGGGTTCCGGCAAATCGACGCTGCTGGGCCTGCTGGCGGGTCTCGATCTGCCGAGTCGGGGCGAAGTGCTGCTGGCTGACGAAGCGCTGCACCTGCTCGATGAAGACGGACGTGCGCGAGTGCGCGGACAGCACGTCGGTTTCGTATTCCAGTCATTCCAGCTGCTGCCGAGTCTGACCGCGCTGGAAAACGTCATGTTGCCGCTGGAGCTGGCGGGGCGCCAGGACGCTCGCAGTCAGGCGGTCGAGCTGCTCGCGCGTGTCGATCTGGCAGCGCGTGAAACGCATTATCCGAAGCAACTGTCCGGCGGTGAACAGCAGCGGGTCGCACTCGCTCGCGCCTTTGCCATGCAGCCGGCCATCCTGTTCGCTGATGAACCGACCGGAAATCTGGACAGCGCCACCGGCAGGCGCATTATCGACCTGTTGTTCGATCTCAACCGCGAACATCGCACCACACTGGTGCTGGTAACACACGATGAACAGCTTGCGGCGCGCTGTCAGCGGCGCATCCACCTGGATGGCGGGCATATTGTCGCCGCGCCGGTGGTGTCGCGGTGAGCTGGCTGGCACGCTGGCGCCTGGCATTGCGCTTGCTGGTTCGCGACTGGCGCGCCGGCGAGCAGCGGGTGCTGGCGGCAGCAGTGGTGATCGCCGTGGCCGCCAGCACCGCGGTGGGTTTTTTTACCGATCGCCTGAGTCGTGGCATGGTCAATCAGTCGGCGGACTTTCTCGGCGCCGACCTGGTGCTGGAGAGTCCGCGCCCGATTGATGAGGCGTGGTTAACGCAGGCCAGCGCCCGCGATCTGAAAGTCTCTGAAACCCTGCAGTTTGCCAGCATGGTGGTGCACGACGGCGCCCTGCAGCTGGCCGGCGTCAAGGCCGTGCAGCCGGACTTTCCGTTGCGCGGTGAACTGCGCACCGCACCCGCCTTGTATGCACCGGATGCCCCCGTGGATACCGCACCGGAAGTCGGGGAGGCGTGGCTGGCGCCGCGCCTGATGCAGCGCCTGCAGGTGCAGGCGGGCGATTATGTCGAAGTCGGCGAACACCGCCTCAGGGTCACCCGCGCATTGACCTTCGAGCCCGGTCAGGCCGCCCAGGCATTCGGCCTGTCGCCGCGTCTGTTGATGAACCTGGCTGACGTGGCTGCGACCGGTGTCGTGCAACCGGGCAGCCGCCTGAGCTACCACTACCTGTTCGCCGGACCGGAAGTTGCCGTCGATCGCTATCGCAACTGGCTGGCCGATCGCATCACTCCCGGTCATGAGCTGGTGGGCGTGCGCGAGGGACAACGCGCGATCGGTTCAGCGCTGGAGCGGGCGGAACGCTACCTCGGGCTGGCTACGCTGGTTGCCGTAGTACTGGCAGGTGTCGCCATCGCAATGGCCGCGCGCCGCTACAGTGAACGGCATTTCGACATGAGTGCCATGCTGCGTTGCCTGGGTGCCTCGCAACGTGAGGTGCTCGGCCTGTTTCTGCCGCAGCTGGCGCTGGTGGCAGTGCTGGCCAGCGCCCTCGGATGTGTGGTCGGATGGGCTGCGCAATACGGTCTGCTGTATCTGTTGCGCGACCTGTTGCCGGTGGCGCCGTCCGGCACCCGCGCCTGGCCGATACTGGCGGGGTTTGCCACCGGCCTGGTGACGCTGGGCGGATTTGCGCTGCCGCCGCTGTTGCGGCTGCGCGCGGTCTCGCCGTTGCGCGTGTTGCGGCGTGACCTGGCGCCGCTGCCGAGTCAGGCGTGGCTGGTCTACGGCGCGGCGCTGATCGCATTGCTGCTGTTGATGTGGCGTTACACCGGCAACTGGACGCTGACGCTTGCGGTGCTGGCCGGGGCCGCCGCAATGGCGGCGCTGCTCGGGTTGCTCGGCTTTGCGCTGCTGGCGGTCGGGCGGCTCGGGCAGCGCCAGGTCGGGGTAGCCTGGCGTTTCGGCATCAATAACCTGTGGCGGCGCGGCTGGGGCAGTGTGGCGCAGATCCTGGCATTCAGCCTGGCGCTGCTGGCAATGGCGGTGATCACGCTGGTTCGTACCGATCTGCTCGATGCCTGGCGCACCCAGCTACCGGATGATGTGCCGAATCATTTTGCCATCAACATACTGCCGGAACAGCTCGCCGCGGTGGAAGCATTTTTCGATACCCATGATGTGCCGCGGTCGCAACTGTACCCGATGGTGCGCGGACGGCTGACGACCATCAACGAGCAGCCGGTGCAACGCGCTGTAACCAAGGAAGCGCAGTCTGATAATGCGCTCAACCGCGAGCTCAACCTGACCTGGACTATGCAGCTGCAGGAGGACAACCGCATCGTTGCCGGACGCTGGTGGCGGACCGACGATCGCGGTCAGCCACTGGTGTCGGTGGAGGCGCAACTGGCTGAACGGCTCGGCATCGGGATGGGCGACGAGCTGGGCTTCCGGGTCGGCGGCCAGGCCTTCAGTGCGCGTGTCATCAGCCTGCGCACGGTGGAGTGGGATTCTTTCCGTCCCAACTTCTATATGGTTTTCCCGCCCGGCGTGATCGATGACTTTGCTATCACCTACATGACCAGCTTCTATCTGGACGCCGGTGACAAGCCGCTGCTTGCTGAGCTGGTGCAGCGTTTTCCGGCGGTCAGCGTGCTGGAAATGGATCAATTGATCGAGCAGGTCGAACGCATATTCCGGCAGGTCACACTGGCGGTGGAATACGTGCTGGTGTTTGTGCTGCTGGCTGGTTTCGCAGTGCTGTTCGCGGCCCTGCAGTCGAGTCTGGATGAGCGCCTGTATGAAGGCGCGTTATTGCGTGCGCTGGGTGGCAGCCGCAGGCAATTGCGGGCTGGCCACCTGGCGGAATTCGCGCTGCTGGGCGCTGTAGCGGGACTGGTCGCGGCTTTCGGTACGGAACTGCTGACATGGCTCCTGTACACCCAGGTGCTGAATCTGGATTACAGCATTAAATGGCAGGTCTGGATTCTCGCTCCGCTGGCTGGTGCGGTGCTGGTCGGAGCGGCGGGTTTCCACGGCACCCGGCCGGTGTTGCAGCGCAGCCCGATGCTGCTGCTGCGCGAAGGCTGACGCGCGCAGCACTCAGTGGAGATCCTGCGACAACAGCTTTTTCAGTGAATGGATGATGTGCTCCGAAAGAATCTCGTCCGCCTGCACGGTCTCGCAGGTGAACTGCCCGAATGCCCGGGTGTTCTGCACCAGAGTTTTCAGTTGCACGACTTCCATCCGGTCGCCATGGTTGACCAGCAGCATATTCCCATTGTTGAACAGACCGGCAGGTACTATCACTGACTGTCTCCCGGCGTCGTCGACCAGCGAAAAACCGCGCGCATAATTCTGGTAGTGCGCATCCTTGTCCAGCGACCGCAGCGCTACTGGAACCGGTTCTCCGTCGATGTGCCGCAGGCCGATGTACAACCGGCGCGCATGATCGCAATGCATCCAGCGCACCACGTTGAGCACCGGATCGCCATCCCCGCTATCGCCATGTGGAAACGCCGCTATCATTTCCCCGACCCGCAACCGGGCCGGCGAGTCGAGTGCTGTTTCCAGTCCCACACCACCGGCGCTGATGTTGACCAGACTGAATTTGAAGATTTTTCCGAGCGACCGCTGCTCGAGGTTTTTCTCCATCTCCGTGTCGATACGCTGCCCGCTGGCGTGGGCCTTTTTCCACACGTCATCTTCGCGGTTGTCTACGTCGAATCCATAGGCGCGCGGCTTGATGACGCCGCTCTTCAGCTTGTTCTGAACATCCGCATCCAGCCACGGAGTTTCATCCGAGGGCAGCAGGCTGAGAGTTGCTTCCTGTCTGAAGTCACCGTCGTGCAGTTCGATCTCGGACTGTTCGGGTTCGAACGGTGTATAGCCGCTGAAAAAATAGTGGCAGCTGGACAGGCCGACGATCGCTTTCACAGTGATGCCGCGTTCCGGCTGGCGTTGTTCGCTGCGTACCCTGCGCTTTTCCCAGGCGGTGCGCAGGCGTAACAGCAGGTCCCATTCCGAGCGCAGCTGCAGGGATTGCTGATGCTGCAGTGCCAGCACTTTCATGCGCTTGTTGATAATGGCGATCAACTCGTCCAGTTCGAGCAGGCACGGCTCCGCCACCGGAACCGCGCTGATGTTCGGCACACCGAAGGCGGGCGGTTGATCGCCGGCCAGATCGCAGAAAAAGTGTCCGGTGACGGCGTCTGCCGGAACCGGTGCCTGGAGACGCACTGCCAGCGCCCATTTCCTCAGTAATTCATCGGTCTGGTAGATTTCTCCCAGCAACAGGTGCTGCGGATTTGCAATCGCCAGCAGCAGCAGCCGCGCATAGGCGCCGCGGATCGGGATGTCGGGCTGCGATGCGTCGCTGGCGGCATCGAAACCCTGTCGCTGCGCATAGGTGTAGAGCCTGTGCAGGTCATGCCAGATGTCATTCGGCGCATCCTGATAAATGGCGAAAGCCTGCAGCGCCTGCTGGCCAATGGCGTTGATACAGTGCAGCGTGGCATAGCGCAATGCAGCGGCGCGGGCGCTGGACGCGGGTTCGGCCAGCAGGTTCATGATCAGGCGCTTGTAGCTTTGCGCCGTCTCTGCGAACAGCGCCTGGATCTCTGTGTGCAGCTGGCAGGCCTGCACCGACAGCGGGAAGGCGTAGTGGCGAACTTTTTGTTGATAGAGCGAAAGCAGGCTTTCCAGTTCCCGGTCGAGGATGTTCAACAGTTCGCGGTGTTGCGAGGGAGCTGCCGGTGCGGCATTGATTTCTCTGACCAGTGCCAGCAGACCGGAGAGGCGTGACGGCAGATCCAGCGCCGGCAGATCTTCGAGGCGGGTCCGGAGCTGTGCGTTATTCAGGGGTACTGTTCCGCGTGCGGCGGAAGCAGGGGGCGCAATTTGCAAGTCCAGTTCGGTCATCAGATCGCCGGAAGCTGCCTCGATTCGTTCGTCTGCCGCGCATTCTGGGCGCAACGCAGCCGGTTTGGCAACCGGTTCGGCGGCGCCAGTCCGGCTGGATGTTCGCGTGATTCTGATTGACAGGCCCGATTCGCGCCCACTAGACTATTGACTAATCAATCATTCAATTGAATATATTGACCGGAGACCCCCTGATGCTTCTTGAAGACTTCCTGATGATTAATGAGGCAGCACTCAGGCTGGGCTTTTTCCTGGGTATATTCGCCGCAATGGCAGTCTGGGAAGTTTTTGCGCCGCGCCGGGTGTTGCTGCATTCCAAACGCCTGCGCTGGGGCAATAATCTCGGCCTGGTGGTACTCAACACCCTGATCCTGCGTATGGTGTTTCCGGCCGCCGCCGTCGGCATGGGGCTGCTTGCACAGGAACTGGGCTGGGGCCTGTTCAACTACGTTGATGCCCCTTTCTGGCTGGCGGTCCTGGCATCAGTGCTGGTGCTGGACTTCTTTATCTGGCTGCAACACGTGATGGTACATGCGGTGCCGCTGCTGTGGCGTTTGCATCGGGTGCACCATGCGGATCTCGATTTCGACGTCACCACCGGTCTGCGTTTTCATCCGCTGGAAATTCTGCTGTCGATGCTCATCAAGTTCGCCGTCATCCTGCTGCTGGGACCGCCACTGGTCGCGATCGTGATCTTCGAAATCCTGCTCAACGCCACTTCCATGTTCAATCATTCCAACGTGAGGATCCCCGTCGGAATCGATCGGGTCCTGCGCTGGCTGGTGGTGACGCCGGACATGCATCGCGTGCATCATTCAGTCGAGGATGATGAAACCAACAGTAATTTTGGCTTCAATCTGCCCTGGTGGGATCGACTGCTGGGCACCTACCGGGCCCAGCCACGTGCCGGGCACCAGGACATGAACATCGGCATCCGCAGTTTTCGCGACGAGAAGTGGTGTGCCTGGTTGTCCGGTATCCTGGTGATTCCATTCGTCGGAAAAGTAACCGAGTACGCGATCAACCGGCGGCAGTGGGCTCAGCATGAAGACGAGTAGAACAGTGGCTATTGCTATCGATTCTGTCGGCGTGGTTAACACCAGTGACAGAATGTCAGCGCGCCCGCAAGCCTTGGTTAACCAAGCAGATATAGCCGCAATCTTTGGGTGCCGTCAGGCCATTGACGTCGGACAGGATTACATTGCCTGCGATCGTCCGGCCAGGTAATTTGAATAAGCGCTGGGATATCAGCAGCTAGCGTGCACTGGTACAGTGTTTGCTGAGTTTGATGGTGATTGAATGAGCCGGAGCACGATGCACCGGCGCTAAAAACTTACGGAGGAGTACCAGATGCGTTACAAACTCGCAGTGGTGACGGGGCTGATCCTGCTCGGGATTATGCCGCAGAGCAGGGCAGGTCTGCTGCCCGCCAACGGCCTTACGCTGGATGATTTTTCGACCATTCAGGCAGCGGGCAACGGGCTGCCAAACGGGGTCGCGATTCCGGGGCTCAGCGTTTTTTCCAGCAATTCACTGTTTGATCTGAGCGGTTCTGAAGCCTGCCCCGGAGGAGAATGCGGGCGTATTCGGCAGTTGACCGCGTTTTCGTTCGTCGGTGGATTTTCGGATTTCGGCTGGCAGGCGGACCTCGACCTGCTGGAGCCGGTCAGCAGCCATGCGATCGACTGGGTCTGTGATCAGTCCTGGTGCACCCAGGCGCAGAACGACATCTTCCTTCTCGATGAAGGCATCGCCATCGTTTCCAGTGTCGAATTCCGGGCGGCCGGGGCGACCGGGGTAACCGGAGAGGGGGGGCTGGCTCCTGTCAATGCTGTCGAAACGCCGATCCCCGCGGCGCTGTGGTTGTTCGGCAGCGGTATGGTCGCATTGTCACTGGTCGCGCGCAGGCGCGGGACCTCGGTGTGACAGACAACTCGGTCGGGTAATTACTGCCAGATTCCGCTCAGCAGTGCGATGCCATGTGCATGCCGGTTGATGGCTGTCTCGAGCATGCCGATCTGCATTCCACCAAGCGCGAAAACCGGCATCGGCAGGTCTGCGCACAGCGTCTCGAAATGCTCCCAGCCCAGTGGTGTTGCGTCGGGATGACTGGCGGTAGCCAGCACCGGCGACAGCACTACAAAAGATGCTTCCAGTTCCGCGGCCCGCACGAGTTCTGCGCGATCGTGACAGGATGCGCTCCAGACGGCGGTGTCCGGTGGACTGTTGCGGCTCATGAGTTGCCGCGCCTGCAGGTGGACGCCGTCGGCGCCGCTTGCCGCGGCCAGTCGCTCATCGCCGTTGATAAGCACCCGTGCCTGGCAGGCATGAGCGAGTTCAACCACCTGACGGGCAAATTCAGTCAGTGCTTGCGCCGGCATGCCGGGCTCCCGCACCTGGATCAGGCGCAGGCCGCTGTTGAGGGCGCGCTGCAGGCGCTGCATGAAATCCCGCGCACCGTACTTCGATGCCTGGGTAATGGCATACACCGGCGGCAGGGCCAGAGCCGCGAGAATGCTGTGATTGGCCGGTAGCAGGGGTTCCACATTGTGGGCGTGTGGATCTTCCCACGCCAGGCGCTGTCCTTCACGCGCCTGCGGTTCGCCATGCCAGCGCCACACGCGGTAAATGTGCAGCCGCACAGTCAGATGTGGATAGCGGTGAAGGCGAGTAATCCAGGGTTGGGCTGCTTCGATTTCCACGCCCAGTTCCTCGTGCAGTTCACGTGCCAGAGCCTGACGGGGATTCTCGTCGGACTCCAGCTTGCCGCCGGGGAACTCCCAGTAACCTGCTGCCGGCTTGCCGGCGGGACGTTCTGCCAGCAGCACCCGCCCGTCCGGATGCATGACGACGCCAACGGCGACATCGATTATCGATTCCGCTGCAGCCGTCATCGTCAGCTGGTCGCCGACGGAATGGTGAGCAGATTTTTCGATTCGTTCAACACGAATTCCTTGAAAGCCTGGGCCACGGCGGAAAAGCGCTTGCCCTGGCGGTGCACGATATACCAGTGGCGCATGATCGGAAAATCCACCACGTCCAGCACCACCAGGCGTTTGAGCAACAGTTCGACTTCCAGCGTATGCAAGGATAAAACAGCGAGACCGAGACCCGCCTGCACCGCCTGTTTGATCGCTTCGTTGCTGCTCATTTCCATAACCTCGCGAAAACTCTCCTCGCCATATTTGGCAAAGAAGCGTTCGCGCGCCAGGCGCGTGCCCGACCCGCGCTCGCGGGCGATGAAGGTTTCGTTGCGCAGGTTTTCCAGGGGAATGTTGTGCTGTCCTGCCAGCCGGTGATCCGGCGGCGCCAGCACCACCAGCGGGTTGTCCAGAAACAGATGCGCTTCCAGTTCCAGGCCGTCCGGTGGCTGCCCCATGATGGCAAAGTCGATGCTTTTGGTGGTCAGCGCCTTCAGCAGGTTTTCGCGATTTGTGACGTCGATGTCCACGGTGACGCCCGGGTAGCGCTGAATAAAGCTGCCGAGCAGGGTAGGGATGAAATAGTTGGCGGTGCTGGCCACCGCGAGTGTCAGCTTGCCCTGGCGCAGTCCTTTCATTTCTTCCACAACCATCTGCATTTCGCTGATCTGACTGGCTATACTCAGGCTGTAGCGATAAACCTCCTTGCCGGTCTCGGTCAGGTAGATTTTCTTGCCCATCTGCTCAAACAGGGGCTGCCCGAGGGATTCTTCCAATTGCTTGATTTGCATGGAAACAGCGGGCTGGCTCAGAAACAGTTCTTCGGCCGCACGCGTGTAGTTGAGATTCCGCGCGACCGCTTCAAACACCTTCAGCTGGCGTAGGGTGATGTTCATGGCTATGACACATTTACCGGGTATCGTTGAACAGAATCGAATGATAACTGATACTTATCATTTTGATCAATAATACTGATTTACAATTATGATTAAACGGGCATACTTTGCACTCCGCCGGGCATTACACCCGCACCCATCCATATGAATGGCAGCGGAACTGAATTCTCGAATAACCTTTGGAGAGAAATACTATGGCAGTGAAGACCTACAATGCTGGCGTCAAGGAATACCGCGAAACCTATTGGATGCCGGATTACACCCCACTGGATACCGATATCCTCGCCTGTTTCAAAATCACCGCCCAGCCAGGCGTGCCGCGTGAAGAGGCTGCCGCGGCAGTTGCCGCAGAATCTTCCACAGGCACCTGGACAACAGTATGGACGGACCTGCTGACCGACCTGGATTATTACAAGGGTCGCGCCTATGCCATCGAAGACGTGCCGGGCGACGATGAATCCTTCTATGCTTTCATCGCCTATCCGATCGACCTGTTCGAGGAAGGTTCGGTAGTCAACGTATTCACGTCCCTGGTGGGTAACGTATTCGGCTTCAAGGCACTGCGCCATCTGCGCCTCGAAGACGTGCGCTTCCCGATTGCTTACGTGAAGACCTGTGGTGGTCCGCCCCACGGTATTCAGGTCGAACGCGACATCCTCAACAAGTACGGTCGCCCGCTGCTGGGTTGCACAATCAAGCCGAAACTCGGTCTCTCAGCCAAGAACTATGGCCGCGCCGTCTATGAATGTCTGCGCGGTGGTCTGGATCTGACCAAGGACGACGAGAACGTCAACTCGCAGCCTTTCATGCGCTGGCGCCAGCGTTTCGATTTCGTCATGGAAGCTATCCACAAGGCCGAGAGAGAAACCGGCGAACGCAAGGGTCACTACCTGAACGTAACCGCGCCGACCCCGGAAGAAATGTACAAGCGTGCCGAGCACGCCAAAGAACTGGGCGCACCGATCATCATGCACGATTACATCACCGGTGGTTTCTGCGCCAACACGGGCCTGGCCAACTGGTGTCGTGACAACGGCATCCTGCTGCACATTCACCGCGCCATGCACGCAGTGCTGGATCGTCATCCCAAGCACGGTATCCACTTCCGCGTGCTGGCCAAGATCCTGCGCCTGTCCGGTGGCGACCACCTGCACTCCGGTACTGTGGTCGGCAAGCTGGAAGGCGATCGTGAAGCCACCCTCGGCTGGATCGACATTATGCGTGACTCCTTCATCAAGGAAGATCGCAGCCGCGGTATCTTCTTTGATCAGGACTGGGGCTCGATGCCGGGTGTATTCCCTGTTGCGTCTGGCGGTATCCACGTCTGGCACATGCCGGCGCTGGTTGCCATCTTCGGTGACGATGCCTGCCTGCAGTTCGGTGGCGGTACTCTCGGTCACCCCTGGGGTAACGCTGCCGGTGCCGCCGCTAACCGCGTCGCGCTGGAAGCCTGTGTCGAAGATCGCAACAAGAACGGTGTGGAAGGCCTGGAAGTGCGCGGCGGCGATGTGCTGCGTGAAGCTGCCAAGTCCAGCCCGGAACTCAACGCTGCGATGGACACCTGGAAAGAAATCAAATTCGAATTCGACACTGTCGACAAGCTTGACGTAGCGCACAAGTAGCGAACGGGGCAAAGAGCCGGTCCATCGCTGCTGGATGGACCGGCGCAACGCCACAGTCATTAAAGACGTTATGAATTCGAAATCATAGACAGAGGATTTAGCAATGAGCGAAGTACAAGATTACAAGTCGAGCCTGACTGATACGACCAGCCGCAAGTTCGAGACGTTTTCCTACCTGCCGGAGATGAGCAAGGAAGACATCAGAAAGCAGGTGCAATATATCGTCGACAGGGGCTGGAATCCGGCTATCGAGCACACCGAACCGGCGAATGCCTTTGATCACTACTGGTACATGTGGAAGCTGCCGATGTTCGGCGAAACCGATGTCGACACGATCCTGGCCGAAGCCGATGCCTGCCATGCCGCGCACCCGAACAATCATGTGCGTCTGATCGGTTATGACAACTATGCCCAGTCACAGGGTACCTCGATGGTTATCTACCGCGGTCCGATGACGGCCTGAATCGGCAGGGTAGCTTGAACCGCTAAAAGCCCCTGACCGTATCCGCGGGCAGGGGCTTTTTTCATGGGCAGAAAATCGGAGTATGACTCCCGACCAAATTCAGGGATTACGCTATGAGTAACGTTGATATCAGTCAGTACAAAGTCAAAAAGGAACCGTACTACGAAGCCGTAGGCACGGAAGTCGACCTCTATGAGGCGGCCTATAACGCGCGCATGCCGATGATGCTGAAAGGCCCGACCGGCTGCGGCAAGTCACGTTTTGTCGAATACATGGCCTACAAACTCGGCCGCCCGCTGATCACTGTGGCCTGCAATGAAGATATGACGGCTTCTGACCTGGTCGGCCGCTTTCTGCTCGACAAGGAAGGCACCAAATGGCAGGACGGACCGTTGACCACAGCCGCGCGTTTCGGCGCTATCTGTTACCTCGATGAGGTGGTGGAAGCCCGTCAGGACACAACCGTAGTCATTCACCCGCTGACTGACCATCGCCGCACTTTGCCGCTGGACAAGAAGGGCGAACTCATCGAGGCGCACGCGGACTTTCAGCTGGTGATCTCCTATAACCCGGGTTACCAGAGTCTGATGAAGGATCTGAAACAGTCCACCAAGCAACGCTTCGGTGCGCTGGATTTTGATTATCCGGACGCAGATACCGAAACCAGCATCGTGGCGAAAGAGAGCGGTGTGGATGCCGGGATTGCCGGCAAGCTGGTGCAGATCGCGCACCGTACCCGCAACCTGAAGGGACATGGACTGGATGAAGGTATTTCAACGCGCCTGCTGGTTTATGCAGGACAGCTGATCGTCAAGGGCATCGAACCCATCGCTGCCTGCACCATGACCATGGTGACACCGCTCACCGATGATCCGGACATGCGTGATACGCTCAATGCCGCTGTGCAGACCTTTTTTGGTTGAACTCTCCAGGTCGGAGCCTCGATTTGACAGGCAGATGTTATGACTATAATTCTTGACGATTACCGCGATTCACTCAAGGACATCGATCCGGCGGTGATGGATACGCTCGAAGGTACGTTTCAGGAGGCTTCGCGGGTGATGTCGCCCGCTGGATTGCACGATTACCTTGAAGGCGCCATCGGGCTGAGCAAGCTCGGCCGCGGCAATAACATCGTCATTTCCTATCTCGAGGAAATGCCGGCAGTGGTGAAGGAATGTGGCGAGGATATCATCACCGATGTTATCGAAGCGGCGATGAAGCTGTCTTCAATGACTTCCGGCGAAGTCATCGCGCTCCTGTTCAGTACGCTGCCGACTGCCGCCCGCAGACTCGGCGATCCGGAATTGCTGCGTGGCTATCTCGGCTTCATTCACCAGTTGTCGGCGAAAGCGGCGCGCGGACTGCGACCGATGCTCAATCACATGGAAGAACTGCTTTCCAAGCTGACATTGAGCGGACTCAAACGCTGGGCATTCTTCGGTGCCGACGCCTACCGGCGTGACTTCCAGAACCTGCAGGGCTACTTCAACCTGGAAACAACCGATAGCCAGGCGATGCTACAGAAAGAACGGCGCGGCACCCTGTTCGTCGACACCCAGCGCAAGCTGAATTTTTACCTGCGCGCCCTGTGGGCACGCGACTTCTTCCTGCGGCCGACGGCGGCCGATCACGAAGGCTTCAAACCGTACATAGAGTACCGGGTCCTGCACATGCCGGATGCAGTCGATGACATCGGTGGTATAAAGGGTCTGGAAGTCTATCGCGCCATCGCTGCGCATATGGGCGCGCATATGCGCTACACCCGTAAAGCCATTTCGGCGGAACAGCTCAGCCAGGCACAGATGTTTTTTATCGGTCATATCGAGGATGCGCGGGTCGAGTATTGCGCGGTGCAGGAATTTCCGGGGCTGAAAAAACTCTGGAGATCGCTGCTCGAGGCGCCGTACGAAGAGGCTGTAGAACACTCTGCAGTGCCGGTGCTGGAACATCTGGCCATCATGCTGCTCGACAGTAGCGTGAGTTCCGACGATGAACAGCTCAACGCCTTTGCGGAAAAATTTCATGCCGGTATCGAGGAGAACAAGGACAACGTGACCTTCTCCTGGCATATGGGCATGGAGTTGTTCAATCTGTTCGTTGCGCGGCGCGAAGTGCCGAGCCTGCGGATCCTGCAGAATATCCGTATTCCCTATCGGGATGACAACCGCTATGCCTGGGAATTCGAAGAATTCGACTGGGCGCGGGATGTCGAATATGTTCCGGCCAGACAACGCCAGGTGCGACGCCGGGTCAGCGCTATCGAAATGGCTAACGAGCTGGATTGCGAATTCGCCGGCGATGATGCACAGGAAATCTGGACCTGCGAAACCGAGCTGTTTCCCTACGAAGATAATGGCATCAGTTATAACCAGATGTGGGGCAAGGAACCTGTTTCCGCTCCCTTTCATTATCATGAATGGGACTACCAGGTGCAGCTGCACCGGCCGGACTGGGTGACTGTTTATGAACGCCGCCCGTCGATGGGCGATCCGGAAGATATCGAAGATATCCTCACCGCATACAAACCGGTGGCCCACCGGATCAAGCAGATCATCGATCTGCTGACACCGGAAGGCGTGCAGCGGGTGCGCAACATGGAAGACGGCGACGAAATCGATCTCAATGCCGCGGTGGATGCCATGGTCGCGATTCGCATGGGCGAGCAGCCCAACCCGCGCATCACCATGCGTAACGTGATCAAGAGTCGTGATCTTGCCGTGGTGGTATTGCTCGACCTGTCCGAGTCCACCAATGAAGTGGTATCGGGATCGGAAAAGACAGTCTTGCAGTTGACACGCGAGGCCTCTTCGCTGGTTGCCACGGCCATCAGTGGTATCGGCGATCCTTTTGCGATACACGGTTTCGCATCGGATGGCCGGCACGATGTGCAGTACTACCGTTTCAAGGATTTCGGTCAGCGCTTTGACGATGAGGCCAAGGCACGCATGGCCGGCATGAAGGGTGGCCTGTCGACGCGCATGGGTGCCGCCATGCGGCATGCGGCTCAGCATTTGCTGAAACAGCCGGAACGGCGCAAGCTGGTGTTGCTGGTCACTGACGGTGAACCTGCCGATATCGATGAGCGTGATCCACAGCACCTGCGCCACGATACGAAGAAAGCCGTCGAGGAGTTGTACAGCAAGGGCATACTGGCCTATTGTCTGACGCTGGACCCGAATGCAGATCATTACGTGAAGCGTATTTTCGGTGAAAACCAGTACACCATTATCGACAATGTGCAGCGGCTGCCTGAAAAATTACCCACGCTGTTTGCAAGCCTTACCACATAGCGGATCAATACACAGATGAACAGAAAGGCAGAAAAACGTTACGTCGGCATCAACAACGAAATCGACGGCGGCATGACCGACACCGGCAGAATCATCCGCGATGCCTGGGTATTCGGGCTGATTCCTGAAACCGAGACCTGTGAAGGCTGGTTGTCGCAGGGCATAGAGGACCTGTGGCGCAAGAGCCAGGATGAATGGTCCAAATACGGTTACCAGGTCAATCGGTTGCCGGAGGATGTGCGCGAGCGGTTTTTGCGCATCCAGGCGGAGGCCCTGGAACGCGCCAGGGCGGCCGGCTGGAATCCGGACCTCGGGGATGACGATTGACCTGCGGGTTTATGCATGGAGCTGAAGTTCAACCGCGGTCAGGAACTAAGTCGGGAACAGCGCAGCGTTCCGGCCCGGCTCTATAACCGGTTGCACCTGCTGTTTGCGCGCAGCGACAGCGGTACTCTGTTTGTTCCGATCCGCTCCATGCAGTATCTTGCCGCTGTCGATCAGGAAGAAGTCATCTTTGTCGATGGCCTGGGGCCGCGTAATATCGGGATTTCGTGGCGTGATTTCGAGGTTGCGGAGCGTCATGACCTGAGTTCTCCGGTGGGATTCACTTGCATCTATTATGATCCGAATGGTCCCCAGATCATGACTCACCTGCAGGGCGAGTTTCTAAAGGCGCTGGAACTGGTACAGGAACGGCAACCGAAAAGCACCGGCGCCAGCGTCACTCCAATCGACAGACACTGAGGTGTAACGGCGCATGCCTGGCACATGACCTTGACAGGGCTGGCCAGGCTGCCAACCGCCTGATGCCAGAAAAAACAAGAGAGTCTGCATGGATCCGCTGTTAATCAGTATTGCCTTTGTCGCAGGTCTGGCCATTTACCAACTCGGGCTGCCTCCGATGGTCGGATTTCTGGTCGCGGGTTTTGTATTGAACGCGGCGGGTTTCGAATCCTCAGACACGCTGGAAGCCATTGGCAATCTCGGCGTCACGCTGCTGCTGTTCACGGTCGGCTTGAAACTCAAGCTTAAGGACCTCCTGCACGGCGAGGTCTGGGCCGGCGCCAGCCTGCACATGGCGCTCATCTTCCTTGTCAATCTGGCGGTGCTGTATCTGTTGCTGCAGCTGGATTTACCCCTGACTGATGGAACCGATCTGCAGATGCTGGCGTTGCTGGCATTCGCGCTGTGTTTTTCTTCGACCGTTTTCGCCGTAAAAATTCTGGAAAAGAAGGGGCAGCTGACCTCGCTGTATGGTCGTACCGCGATCGGCATCCTGATCATGCAGGACGTTTTCGCGGTGATTTTTCTCGCTGTGTCCTCCGGGGAGCTGCCGACCGTCTGGGCGCTGGGTCTGCTGGGTCTGCCATTGCTGCGGCCGTTGCTGTATCGATTGCTGGATCGGGCCGGGCACGAAGAATTGCTGGTGCTGTACGGAATCTTTCTTGCGCTGTCGCTGGGTGCGGGTCTGTTCGAACTGGTGCACGTAAAGCCTGATCTGGGTGCGCTGATCGTCGGCATGCTGCTGGCCAACCACCCGAAGGCCGGTGAGATGGCGCGCTCGCTGCTCAATTTCAAGGAGCTGCTGCTGGTCGTATTCTTCCTCAACATCGGCCTGGCGGCATTTCCCGGTTGGGACACGCTGCTGGTCGGGGCGCTGCTGGCACTGATTCTGCCGCTCAAGGTGATGCTCTATCACCTGGTGCTGACGCTGTTCAGGTTCCGCGCCCGCAGTGCATTGCTGACGTCACTGACGCTTGCCAATTACAGCGAATTCGGCCTGATCGTCGGCGCGGTCGGCGTCTCCACGGGCATTATTTCTCCCGACTGGCTGGTTGCCATGGCGCTGGCGCTGTCGTTATCTTTCGTGCTTGCCGCCTGGCTGCATGATCGGGCGCCGCTCATATACCTGCCGGTGCGGACCTGGCTGATGAGCTGGCAACGTCATCCCCTGCATATCGAGGACCGTCCAATTGATCCTGGCCATGCGCACATCATCGTGCTCGGCATGGGACGGGTAGGCAGCGGTGCCTATGATTATATGGCCGGACATCATCCGGACAAACAGGTGCTCGGCATCGATCTCAATCATGATGCAGTGGATTGTCACCGGGCGCTCGGCCGCAATGTCATCCAGGGCGATGCCACGGATTCCGACTTCTGGGAAAAAGTGCGCATGAGCGCCGATGTGGAGCTGGTGATGTTGTCGATGCCCATGCACCAGGGCAATCTCTACGCTGCCAAGCGGCTCAAGGCGATGGGTTACACACGCCGCATCGCGGCGGTAGTGGGTCATGATGATCATGCGCGTGAGCTATATGATATGGGCGTCGATGTCGTGTTCAATATTTATCTGGAAGCGGGCACCGGCTTCGCCGAACACGTCTGCGAGAGCGCGCTGCTGAAAGTCTGACGAATTAATTCCTCATTGCGAGGAGCACAGCGACGCGGCAATCTTCGGATGTACCGCCGCCGGTTCTACTCTTTAACCAGCGGCGGGCGCGGTGCCAGCTGCGCAGGCGCGGACGCGGCATCAACATGGCCTTCTGCAAAGCGGATCGACAATGGTGAGTTCAACACTGGCCACTGACCCTTCAGAATGTTATCCGGTGCGTCGCCGGTGAAGGCGAGGTAGCTGTAGCGCCCGTAATGCGGCAGCTTGCGGCCGAGGCCGGGCACGGCGGCGGCATCGCTGGCGGCCAGCCAGCCGAACGCCTGTTCCGGTTGCGCCGGGTGCCGGGCCAGCACCACGACCGAATGGCGTCCTGCATCCAGCCGCGTCTGTTCGATCCGCACGCTGTCGCTGGTGACCGAAAAATTCTGTTCCTGCAGTGCCGCCTGCAGCTGAGGGCGGAACCGGTTCCGCCAGCCGAACAGCCATACGGCGCCCTGTTCAGGCAACTGTTCCAGGCTGTTGTCAAAGGCGATGGAAACCTGTTCCGGCCGGTTATCGCGCCAGCTTTCGGCGAGGGTGCGATAGGCCCGCTGCATCGCGCGCGCGGCTTCGGCCGGCAATACCAGCAGGACCCGATCGGCACCCATGGCCTGGCTCACAGCCGGAGGTATTTCACTGCGGTGCAGGCGGCGGAAGATATCGAACTCGGGATCGATATCGAGCCGCAATGGCCGCGTCGGCAGATCGAGTTCCAGGCGTTGCCGGCGTTGGGTGATCTGTACATCGGTCTGCCAGGCTCCGGCACGATTTTCCAGCTGCACTGCAACCGGCAGCTCGAGCCGATAAGCTGCGCCCGATTGAATCTGCTCGACAATTGCGCTCAGACGATAGCCGTCGCCGGTGTCATTGATCTGTGCGTCGCTGATCCGCAGTTCGGGCGCACCGCTGCGCTCCACCCATTGTGCAAAGAACGCATCGGTGGATTGTTCTGCAACCTTGCTGTAAGTGTCTTCGAGATCGGCAAAACCGGCTACCCGGAAGCGGTGCTGGTGATAAAACGCCTGCAGGCCCTCCAGGAAAGTCGTATCGCCGAGCTGCCGGCGCAACATGTGAAACAGCATCAGTGTCTTGCCATATCCGACTGCCTGGGTGCGGGCGCTGTGACGGCCGCGAAACTCCGTCAGTGGAAAATCCCTGTCTGCGTCGACATAGTCGGCATACTTCTGCAGCAGCGTGCGCCGGTATTCAGCACCTTCGCCGCGCTGTTCCTTGATCAGGTGGTCGGCCAGATAGCTGGTCAGCCCTTCGGCCCAGTTGCCGCTCGCGTAGTCGACATACACGCTGTTGCCCCACCAGTTATGCAAAATTTCATGCGGGTACGAAGATCCGAGGATGAACGGGAAACGAATCACCTGCGATCCCAGCAGCGTGAAGGAAGGCATGCCGTAGCCGCTCTGCCAGAAGTTTTCGACCAGCGCGAATTTCTCGAACGGGTAGGGGCCGATCAGTTCGCTGTATAGCTTGATGTAGCGTTGCGTCGCGTCCAGGTAGGTCTGAGCCAGTTCCGGTTCCGGGTGCCTTAGCAGCACCTGGGCGAGGATGCCGCCCGCACTGCTGGTGTATTCACTGAAGGCGCCGGCTATCAGATAGATTTCCTGCTGCGGCGTTGTGCAGCGCCAGTGTTCATTACGTTCGTTCTCCTTTGTGGTCTGGTTAACGCGCTGGCCCTGGCTCATGCCTCTCCACTCGGCAGGCAACTGCACGCGCAGGTCGAAGGTCATTAATTCGTTCGCGAACTGCGGGTACCAGTAACTGGAGCCGGCCAGGAACACGCCCTCGCTACTGATGACCCCGCGGGTCTGCTCGAAACTGCGCGCATACTCCTCGCCCTGCTGTTGCAGGGGATGCGCAATGCGGCCTGCATAGCGGAGGGTGAAATGCTGTGTCCCGGCCGGCAGGCGCAGACGGTAGCGGCGTGGACGAAGTTCCGCAGCGGATTGCGAGGCCCCGGATTCCGTACCGGCAGGTAGTTCCTCCAGCTGTCCCTCAGGGTCGGTGAGTTGCGCTTCAAGATGCGGATGCAGCGCAAAGTCCAGAACCCGCGGAGCGCCGGGTGGCAGAGTGACGGTATCGCGTACTTCGATGTGGCTGGCAGCGGGGTCCAGACTGATGTCGAGTTGGTGATGCACAAGCGCCGCACCAGCCCCGGACGCACAACAGAGACACAGCGCAAACAGCGCAACGCGCCCGATCATTGCAGGGTAAGCTGATGGCGGAAAGTTTTATCGCCGCCCAGCAGGCGCCCGCGTACCACCTCGACCTGAATCTGCTCGCTCGGTTTTCGATGCCACATGGCCCGGCGCAGATCTGCCATGCTGTCGATGGCCGTCTGGTCGATGCTGGCAATCCGGTCACCGCTACGCATACCGGCCCTGGCGCAGGGACTGTCTTCGAGGCATGAGGCTACGATGACACCTTCATCGGACGGCTCCAGCATGGCGCCGATTTTTCCACTTGCAGGCGCCTGGCGTTCCTCGGGAAACAACAGGAAATCGGCTAGCCCCGGTTCGATGGGGCCACTCCAGCTGTTGAGTATCACGCGCATTGTCACCGCGGTACGGCGGGCCAGGCGGCCGGGGATCGGGCTGTCATATGCCAGGTGTGAATTGCCCGCCAGGATTACCATGCGTTGCTCGGGATTGGACTGAAGGTATTCGGCGGCACACGCTGCCATGCCTTCATCCCAGACCAGTTGCACATCCAGGAAATGCTGGAAGTCCTGATCATGATCGTTGGGATGATGGCTGAACACCTCACGCATGCGTTGCTGGTAAGCAGTATCGGCAGGTTGTATCTCGGCAGGCAGGGCGGCGCGTTGCGCGGCTAACAATCCATCCAGACCCACCCGCCCGACCTCGCGAGTCAGTTCCACCGGCACATTCAGCGCCACCAGCGGCAAGCGATGTTCACGCGCATAACGCAGGATCGGTGCATACATGCTGTAGTCCATGCCCCAGCGCTGGTAATACTCGGTCGCACGCAGCATCGCCTGTTCATCGATATCACCGGCCACATAGTCGTCCAGGTGGCGCTGGAAGGGCTGCTGAAACATCTCCAGTCCGATCGCCAGGCGCGGGTTCTGCCGGTGCAGTCCGCGGATGATGTCGAGCTGTACCAGGTGATGGTCATAGCGGGTGTGCTGCTCTCCAACCATCACCACCCGCGTATCCGCCAGGCGCGGGATAATATCCTGCACGGTCGACAGGGCACTGAGGTCCAGTGCCGGTGTCGCTGCGACTTCAGATAACGCCGGTGCTCCGGCAGGTGCGCTCGCGCGGGCACAGCCGCTCAACCAGAACAGCGCCAGCAGCGCTGCTAGGGTTGCGATCCGGACGGCGAAAACGGGTGCGGTCATATTCATTCTGATGGCTGTTCTATGCCTTCGACGGACAGGAACAGCTCGACTTCGCGGGCATCCGGCCCGAGGTTGTAATTGATGTCATAGTCGGCCAGCGTCAAGGTCGTCACCCCGGAAAAACCGCGTCTCTGGCCGCCCCATGGATCAGGTCCATGGCCGATGTGAGTGACATCGATGCTGATCGGTCGGGTGACCCCGTGCAGAGTCAGGTCGCCGGTCAGTACACCGGTGCCATCGCCTTTCTCTTTGAATCCACTACTGACAAAGCGCGCCTCCGGATACTTGTCCACGTCCAGGAAATCCTTGCCGCGCAGATGCTTGTCCCGTTCGGCGTGATTGGAGTCGATGCTGTCAGTCCGGATAGTAACCGTCACACTGGACGCCTCCGGATTCTTTTCGTCATAGGAAAAGCTGCCGTTGAAATCATTGAAACGGCCGAGCAACCAGCTGTAGCCCAGGTGCTTGATGCGGAACTGGATAAACGCGTGCGCCTTGTCTGTATCGATGAGGTAGTCGGCGGCATGCGCCATTGCCGGCCCGGACAGGGCCAAAGCGACCACCAGGCCGCGGATGAAGGTCTTGTCAAGCATTCGGTTTTCTCCTGGTCTTGTGAAGTCTAGTCAATCGACGGGTTCCTGCCTGCTGGCCAGCATGCGCCGGAGCGTCGCATCGTGATTAATGAAGTGGTGCTTGAGTGCGGCCAGTGCGTGCAGGCCGGCAAGCCCGATCAGGATGAAGGACAGCAGTTCGTGAATTTTTCCGGCCAGATCGGCCTGGTTTTGCAGCCCCGCGAGGGTCGCCGGAACCTGGAACAGGCCAAATACATCGATCGGCCGACCATCGGCAGTGGAGATCAGATAACCGCTCACCAGTGTTGCCAGCAGCAGCAGATTCAGTGAAGCATGTGCCAGTGTGGCGGCACGGCTTTCCCAGCGTGACCCGACCGGCCGGGGGCGCGGATTGCTGTAATGCCAAACCAGTCGCAGCAGTACCAGGCCGAACAGCAGCACCCCTGCGCTTTTATGCAGCTCGGGTGCGCGTTGATACCACGGATCATAATAATCGAGTTCGACCATCCACAGGCCGAGTGCGAAAAGGCCGATTACCGCGACCGCAATCAGCCAGTGCAGGCTGATGCTGATGCGCCCATAGCTGTCATCAGTATTGCACCACATGATTCCCATCTGCCGGTTACCGGCAGCGCGTCGGACGCGTTACCAGCAAATTACCCTGTCACTGCGGAATACCTGCTCGACAAGGGTGTCGTAATTCTTGTGTTCCCTGATATCGACAACCGAAACCTCGGCATGTTCCTGGTGCTGCGCAATAAGCGCCTGACCGGTGGCATCGATATCCTGCTTGATGATGTACAGCACTTTCATAGCGGGGGCTCGCGCTTCAGTAGACGATGATGTGGTCATATTCGAGCAGTTTCTTTTGCAGTTCCGGTGTCGGCAGGCAGGTCATGTCGGCGTTCTCGGGCCGATTGGTGTACATGACGATTTCCATTTCACTGGCGATTTCGAGATTGATTTCCACTGTTTCGGAATTCTCCAGAACCCGATCGATAAAAAACAGTTCGATGCTGTCATCCATGAAGGTAATGCCGGCGCTCATACGCAGCGCCTCGCTCTGACGGTCCCGGACAATGATGGCGATTTTCCTGTGCATGGCTGGTCCTTCAGATGACGATCATGCGATCGGCGCTGTTATGCATGACCGCGTTCTGCATCTGGCTGCCGGACGTGATGCCGGCCGGAATCATGCTTTCGTCGATGTCGCGCCATTGGCAACTGCGCTCGCACAGGCTGATGTCGACTCCGGGATGTTCCGCCAGTGCGGCGACCGGGGCTTCCTGGCTGTAAAATACGCCGTCATCCATCATGAACAGCCTGACTTGGTGTCCCTGCCGCACGGCGGCCCCGACCAGGCCCAGGACATCTTCAGTATATCCGCGGGTAATCAATAGTATGCCTAATATCATGGCGCGTATTTTCCCTCATCATGGTCTGCAAGTACAGATGCAGAAGGCATGGCCGAAAGGCGCAGGCGCAGGTACACTGGCTGGCGTCTAAAAAAGTACTATCAAGAAAGATAAAGGACCCGGGATGAAAGTGCTCGTGATAATCAGCGCGAATGATTCAGAAACTATCTGGAACGCGTTTCGCTATGCTACCACTTCGCTCGTTTATGAAAATGAAACGACTGTGTTCCTGCTCGGCGCCGGCGTTGAGGCGCCGACCCTTGGCACCATCAAGTTCGACATCAGGGAGCAAATCGACATATTCCGGGAACACGGCGGCCAGATGCTCGGTTGCGGGGTCTGTTGCGAACTGCGCAAGGACAGTATGCCGTTCCTGGAAAGCGATCTGGAATGCGAGCTTGGTTCGATGCAGCAACTGTATATGCTCACCGCCGAGGCAGAAAAGGTGCTGACCTTCTAGACGTGTCCTCCACTATTACCCTATCCGGTGGAATATCGAGTCTGCTCCAGCAGACTTCGGCATATGGCTGGCTTGATTCCACGGTTATTCTTCTGACGCCGGATGCTGCCGTCTGCTATCTGAATCCGGCGGCGCAGCGGCTGGAGAGCCTGCTTTACCACCACCGCAATGCCGGTCCGGAGGAGCGTGGCATCCTGGCGCTGCCGGCAATGCGCGAGCTGCTGGCGGAGACCTGCGCGGCAGGCGCCGCCCGGCAGCTGAAATATACTTTTGTGCGCGACCGCAGCATCGAGATCCCGCTGACACTGAACATGCGGCCGGTGATCAATGAAGACTCTGCAGCAGTGGAAGGCGTCATGCTCACGCTCGCGGAAGAACAGCTGCAATCCGGCGGCTGGCCGCTGGCGCGCCTGCACGCCGACAGGCAGGAACTGTGTGAGCAGGTCCGGGAGCTGTCGCTCGCGCGTATCGAGAATGAACGCCTGATACGGCTCCTGCTTACGGAGATGCCGATCGCACTGATTCTGCTGGACGGCGAGCGCAAGGTGGTGCAGATAAATCGCGCGGCCGAGGCTTTGTTCGGTATCCAGCGTCGCTACGCAGTGGGCCTGAGCTGTAGTGAATGCCTTTCCTGCTATACGCAATCAGAGCAGCACTGTCCGGTGCGGAATGGCCAGGAACACATCGAGATGAGTGAGATCCAGATCCGTACGCCGGAAGCTGGCGTGCGAACGCTGCTGCGGACTGCGGTAGCCCTGCAGGAGGGCGGCCAGGATCTGTTGCTGGAAGCCTTCATTGATATTACCGAACGCAAGACTGCCGAAGCCAGGCTGACACAGTACCGCGAAGAGCTGGAAAACACTGTCGCCGAACGCACTGCAAAACTCGAACAGACGGTCGAGGAGCTGGAGGCTTTCAGCTATACGGTGTCACATGACCTGCGTTCGCCATTGCGCGCAATCGATGGCTTCAGCCAGGCGCTGCTGGAAGACTACAGCGAACGTCTGGATGAGACCGGTCTTGATTATCTGAATCGCTCGCGCCGGGCCGCGCAACGTATGGGCAAGCTGATCGACGATTTGCTCAATCTGAGTCGCATCAGCCGCATGCGTTTGAAACGCCAACAGGTGGATGTCAGTGCGCTTGCCGGAGAGATTGCCGAAGAATTGCTGAACAGCCGCGGCGAACGTTCCGCGAGTATCACCGTACAACCCGACCTGCAGGCGCACGCAGAGGCGGGCCTGGTGCATGCGGTCCTCGCCAACCTGATGAGCAACGCATGGAAATTCACAGCCGGCTGTGTCGACACGGCTATTGAAATCGGTTCTACCCTGATCGACGGTGAGAAGGTGTTTTTTGTGCGCGATAACGGCAAAGGCTTTCCGATGCAGTACGCCAACAAGCTGTTTCATCCATTTCAGGTGCTGGACCCGCAGTCGCCGGCATCCGGTACCGGTATCGGTCTGGCAACGGTGCAACGGATTATCCATCACCACAACGGTTGCGTCTGGGCGAACTCCGAACCCGGCGCGGGCGCAACATTTTTCTTTACATTCGAACCCTGACTGGAAGCGGTTGTTGACCTGACGGCCGCTTTGCGGTGAACTGAGGCCTCTTGATAGGCTTCCTGACCGAAGCGCGACGATAACGTGCGAATGAGGTAATGACTTGTCCGGGAATGGCGGCAAGACCCATGATCAGCTGTGCGTGGAGCTGGCACGAGCACAGGCACGGATTGCCGAGCTGGAAGCGGCGCATGTGCCTGCCACAGACCATAGCAGGTTCCTCTATGTCGATGCTTCGCCGGTTCCCTGCGCCTTGAATGACGACGCGCAGAACATCGTTCATCTCAATCCCGCCTTCATCCGCACCTTCGGTTATACGCTGAACGATATTCCCACCTTGTCCGACTGGTGGCCGCGCGCCTATCCGGACCCTGCTTACAGTCAGTGGGTCGCGCGCAGCTGGCAGCAGCGTCTGGACCAGGCGCGACAGCAGGGGCTACCATTCGAACCGCTCGAGGTGAACATCCGCTGCAATGACGGAAGCCGGCGGATCGTAATGATCGGCGCCTCGGCACTGGATGCGCAGATAAACGACCTGCACCTGGTAACCTTGTACGACATCACAGCGCACAAGCAGATGGAGAGCGAACTGAAACAGACCGCGACTCTGCTGGAGAACGTCATCAACTCGACGCCGGATCTGATTTTCGTGAAAAATGATCGGCTGCAAACCATTCTCTGTAATGAGGCCTATGCCCGGGCGGTAGGAAAAGACCGCGAGTCCATGTACGGAAAAACCGATCTGGAAAACGGCTGGGAGCCGGGACTGGTGTACGGGAATCCTGACCAGGGTATTCGCGGGTTCATCCACGATGACCGCGATGCATTGTCCGGACTGCATGTGCATAATTTCTGTGATCCCGCCAATATCAATGGCAGTACGCGGATTTTCGATACGCATAAACTGCCGTTGCGCAATGAGCAAGCGCGGATCGTCGGGATGCTGGGAATTGCCCGTGACATCACTGAACGCGAGGAGGCAGCGCTGGAATTGCAGAAGCATCGCCGTGACCTCGAGGCGATGGTGGTTGAGCGGACTGCGGAACTCGAGAATGCCAATCGGGAGCTGGAGTCTTTTGCTTATTCGGTCTCGCATGACTTGCGTGCTCCATTGCGCGCGCTCGACGGTTTCAGTCAGATTCTGCTGGAGGAATACGCGGACAAGTTCGATGCGGAAGGTGAAGATTGCCTGCACCGGATACGCCATGCCGCTCAGCGCATGGGGCGGCTGATCGATGATTTGCTGGCGCTGTCACGCATGGCGAGCTGCGAAATCAGGCGCGAGGATATCGATCTCAGCCAGATCGCGGAAACGGCGGTTCGCAAGTTACGTGAATACGAGCCGCAGCGTGACATCGAGGTGGTGATCGAGGCGGGAATCAGCGGTTGGGGCGATGCCTGCCTGATCGATGTGGTACTGGACAACCTGATCGGCAACGCCTGGAAATACACCGGCAGGACCAGACACCCGCGCATCGAGTTCAGCGTTTCGGAAGTCAATGACACGAAAGTTTACCGGATCCGCGATAATGGAGTGGGTTTCAATATGCAACACGCGGGAAAGCTGTTCGGCGCTTTTCAACGTCTGCACAAGGCGCACGAATTTGAAGGCACGGGTATCGGACTGGCGACGGTAGCGCGTATCATTCAGCGGCATGGCGGCAAGGTCTGGGCCGAGGCCGAAGAAGATCTGGGTGCCAGTTTTTACTTTACCTTGCCGGGAGGGCAGGCATGAGAACACAGGTAATTCGAAGCATTCTGTCAGGTATGCTGTTGATATTTGGACTGCAGCTTGCACAGGCTGATTCGGTGCTGGTCAACCGGGAGGCAGGCAGGGCATTTCTGGAGGCCAATGCGAAACTCGATGGCGTTTCGACAACTGAAAGCGGTCTTCAGTACAAAGTCCTCAGAGCTGGCAACGAAACCGGCGAGCAGCCGGGGCCGCGCAGCAAGGTTACAGTCAACTATGAAGGACGCCATCTCGATGGCCGGGTTTTCGACAGCTCCTGGCAGCGGAACAAGCCGATTCAGTTCAAGTTGAATCAGGTTATCGCAGGCTGGACAGAAGGCCTGCAGCTGATGCGCGAAGGCGCGAAGTACCAGCTTTATATCCCTTCGCAACTGGCCTATGGCGAGCGTGGCGCAGGCGCAGCGATTGGCCCCGATGAGACTCTGATCTTCGATGTCGAGCTGCTGAAAGTTGATTAGCGACCGCCGGTTGCGGGCGCTTCGCCTGCTGATTGTGGCACTGCTCGCCGGTACGCCGATCGGGAGTGTTCAGGCCGCCGGGGACGGGAACGAAGTGCGTCAGGTGTACCGGTTCGGCGTTTTCCCACACCTGCCGCCATCGCGGCTGGAACAGGTTTATCTGCCTGTGGCGCTCGATTTCAGGAGAGCGCTGGGCCGAGACATAGAATTCCGTGCGAGCGGCAGCTTCGCGCGCTTTTCCGAAAGACTTGCTGCCGAAGCCTACGACATTGTTCTGCTGCAGCCCTTCGATTACGTCTGGGCGCATGATCAGCATGGCTATCTGCCGGTCGCGCGGCGCTCGGAAGAACTCACTTCGATTATCATCGTGAAGAATGACAGCGCCATCCAATCGCTGGACGATCTGCGTGGCAAGGTGCTCGCTAATCCGCCGGAGACTGCAGCGGTCAGTTTTCTGACCAGGCAGGCGGTACTCGCTGCCGGTCTGCATCCCGGTAGGGATGTTACCCTGCGATACGTGCGTTCCCATTATTCCTGTTTGCAGAAAGTGCTGATCGGTAAAGCCGATGCCTGTGGCACCGCGCGCCAGTCCATGCGCCTGGCCGAACCGCAGCTCAAGAATGGTTTCCGCATCATTTACGAGACACCGCCAATTCCGCAGGTGCTGTTTGCGGTCCACGAGCGGGTGCCGAAGCGGAACCGCGAACGCATCAGGGACGCTGTACTAGGCTGGGCCAGGAGCCGGGAAGGTCAGAAGATTCTCGCCCAGGGCAGTATGTCGCCTTTTGTTCCTGCGACCGACGATGAATACGATGATGTGCGCTACATCCGGCATCAGGAAGAAGACTGACAACACCAATGTCACTACGTTACCGCATCGCTTTGACCATTTTCATCCTTGAAGCGATGGTGATGTCGCTGGTGTTATGGCAGACCCTTTCGCATGCGGATGAGTCGATACGTGAACAGATGGCCGCCAGTCAGGCTGTGACCCTGAATCTTCTCGGCACCCTGGCCCGGCTGGCGCTGTTTATCGAGGAATACGATGAGCTGGTCGCCTATATCGCTGACGTCGAAAAAGATCCATCGGTCGTCCGCGTGCTGGTAGCCAACCAGAACAACCGGGTGGTCGTCAGTTCCGATATCAGCCTGCTGGGCGGGACGATGCCGACCGGGGCCGGCCATCCGGATCGCTACCTGGTCTCCAAACCTCTCGCCAATGCCGCCGGTTTGCTCGGTACGCTGGCAATCGAATTTTCCAACGAACGGCTGGTCAATGCGCGCCGGGATGCCTTCGCCCTGGGATGGAGTATCGCGCTGATCGGCATGCTGCTGATTGCGGTGGTGGGGGTGCTCATGGGATACCTGTTGACCCGGCGTCTGCAGGTGTTGCAGGCCAGTGCGGAACGCTTCGCCAGCGGTGACTTTGAACAGCCTGTACAGGTGCGCGGCCGCGACGAAATCGCCCGGGTGGGCGCGGCCTTCAACTTCATGGCCGGTGCGATTGCCAGCCAGATCGCCGATCTCGAAGACAGTGAAACAAAGCTGCGCAGTAACAACGATGAACTGAAGCGCACCAGCGCGGAATTGCATGATATACGCAAGAATCTGGAGGACCTGGTGCGCGAGCGCACGCTGGAGTTACAGAATAGCAATCGTGAACTGGATTCTTTCTGTCACTCGGTATCGCATGATCTGCGTGCGCCACTGCGCAGTATCAGTGGCTTTACCCAGATTCTGCTTGCGGATCATGCAGAGCATCTGGATGAAGAAGGCCGCGACCACCTGCACCGCGTAATCAGAGCCAGCCAGCGCATGGCCGAGCTGATCGATGACCTGCTGGAACTGTCGCGGGTTTCACGTTCTGACATCAACCGTTCTGACATCGACGTGAGCGCCATGGCTCAGGAGTTGCTGAATGAGTTGCAGGCAACTGCGCCGGAACGCAAGCTGGAATACCGGATTGCGCCGGGCCTGCATGTCTGGGCGGATCCGCGTCTGTTCCGCATCGCCATGGAAAACCTGCTCGGCAACGCCTGGAAATATACCCGCGGGCGCGTGCCGGCCCGGATCGAGATAGACACCTTTACGAGGGAAGGTAAAGCCGTTGTTGTTATCCGCGACAACGGCGCCGGCTTCGATATGAAATACGCTGAAAACCTGTTCCAGCCGTTCAAGCGTCTGCATCAGGATATTGAGTTCGAGGGCACAGGCATCGGTTTGGCAACCGTGCAACGGGTGGTGCACCGCCATTACGGCAGGGTGTGGGCTGAGGCGGCAGTGGATACCGGCGCGACCTTCTATATCGAGCTGCCGGCTCGTAGTTGCAGTCTGGATGCGCTACGTGCCTCGCGATGACGAATTGCTGCCGTCATTGCGTATATGGTCTCCTCCCTGATTGCAACGCAAAAGTCGACAGGGACAGGGATGCTCGCGTATATCCGGCCTGTTGGATGCGAATCCAAAGGTTCGCTGGCCTTGATGAGCAGCCGCGCACACAGTCCTTAACGAGCACAAGGCCTGGCTGGCCGTCGCAATGATCAGGTTTTCTGCGTGCTGGTGTGACCTGTAGTGTCATCAGTTTCTACGTCGCAATGTCCGAGAGTGGAAGTAACTTTTGGCCTTTGGTTATGGTGCCGGTCGTCCGTCAAAGGCGGTTTCATTGACGCTCACCGCCCAGGCGATACGCGCCAGCTTGTTCGCCAGCGCCACGGTCGCCTTGTGCGTGCCGCGGCGCGCGCTGACCTG
>JAVVEV010000020.1:0-56051 GCA_032251035.1 Thiogranum sp.
TGACAGCCAATCGGGTTCCGCAGCGACGCCGCAGCAGTGGACGCCGGCCTCACCGGAGCAATTCATCAGGGACGTCTGGCCGCATGCCAAACGCGCTGCCGGATCGCTGGGCGTGCAGCCTGAAGCGCTGGTCGCTCAGGCCGCACTCGAAACCGGTTGGGGAAAGCACATGATCAAGGCGCATGATGGCGCAAGCAGCTTCAACATGTTCGGGATCAAAGCGGATTCACGCTGGCAGGGCGATCGGACCGCTAGCGAGACTCTGGAATTCCGGGACGGGCTCGTGCGCAAGGAGCGCGCCCAGTTTCGGGTTTATGGTTCTCTGAAAGACAGCTTTAATGATTATGCGGAGTTTTTGCAAAGGAATCCTCGTTACCAGGATGCTCTGACGAATACGGCTGATACGCCCGCTTTTACGCGTTCACTCAAGGAAGCAGGCTATGCCACGGATCCGGCTTATTCAGAGAAAATCAATAATATTATGAATAGTGAGCGGGTACGGGCGACTGTGGCTGAAATCAAGGCATCAGCGCCAGAGCCGTTAAATCAGGTCTGAGGTGAAGCAATGCATTCCGAAATCGCAAATGGTCCTGTTTCAGTCAGTTTAATCCCGGAGAAAAGCCAGTGAGCTCAGGATTGTTGGGTGTTGCGGTTTCCGGTCTGCAGGCATTTCAGCGTGGCATTTCAGTGGCCGGACATAATATCACTAATGCCAATACCGAAGGATTTTCTCGCCAGCGTGTAGAGCTGAATACGCGTGCGGCAAGCTACACGGGGGCAGGCTACATAGGCAATGGCGTCCAGATCGGCGGGATAGATCGAATGTATGATCAGTTCGCGATCGATAATCTACGGACTGCTACCAGTTCCAGTTCCAGATATGACTCGCTAGCGACTTATTCTAGCCGTGTCTCGAATCTTCTCAGTGACGAGAAGACTGGTCTAAATATTGGCCTGGAAGAGTTCTTTAATGCGGTACAGACTGTTGCGGATGACCCGTCGTCCGGACCGGCGCGCCAGTTACTAATCTCTGAAGCGGGTTCTTTGGTGTCTCGCTTCGAAAACCTGGACACCCAGCTCGAGTCGATGCGCGATGAAATCAATGCTGGGCTCAAGACGATGGTTTCGGAGGTTAACAGCCTTAGTAACGCGATCGCCGAAACGAACAGGAAGATCGTCGATGCTTCAGGTCGCAGCCAGGGTGAGGTGCCAAATGATCTGCTGGATGCGCGGGATCAACTGGTTAATCAGTTGTCCGGTTTGGTGGCTGTGCGAACACTGGAACAGGATGATGGTGCCTTAAATGTATTTGTAGGTAGTGGGCAGTCATTGGTGACCGGTGTTCTGTCATCTGAACTGCGCACCATTCCAAACGCATTCGATGCCCAACGACTGGAAATCGGAATTAGTACCGGGGGCGCTGTCGCGATTGTGACTGACAGCATGACCGGCGGCAAACTCGGAGCGACATTGGATTTCGAGGAGCAAGTATTGAACCCGACTCAAAATGCACTTGGACGCATCGCTGTGACGATGGCCACAGAATTCAATGCTCAGCATAATTCAGGTATGGATCTAAACGGAGTTGCCGGTGGAGATTTTTTCGGGATCTCTGCACCCACAGTAGCGCCTAACGCGAATAATTCCGGTGGTGCCACAATTACAGCCGCTTTCGACAGTGCCAACATTGATGAACTAACCACTGACGATTATATATTGGGTTTTGACGGTGCTGTATGGTCACTAAGCCGTGCACGCGATGGTCAGGCAGTCAGTATGACAGGTACCGGACCTTATTTTGCCAACGGCATCGAGATCGCGATTGCAGGCGGAGCCACTGCAGGCGATCGCTTCATGATCAAGCCGACGGAAGGGGGAGGCAACGGCCTTTCCGTGGCGATAGATAATCCTCGCGATATTGCGGCGGCAGCGCAGGCAGCAGGCCCGGCACCTGGCGACAATAGTAATGCCCTCTTGCTGGCGGGGCTGCAGACAGCATTGACAATGGAAGGGGGCACCACCAACTTTCAAGGCGCTTATGGACAGCTGATCGGTGACCTTGGCACAAAGACGCGCTCAGCGCAGATCACGGCTCAAGCTCAGGGAGCCATACTTGCTCGGGCGCATGAAGTCCGGGATGCTGTCTCCGGAGTGAATCTGGATGAGGAAGCGGCTGATTTAATACGTTTCCAGCAGGCGTATTCAGCAATCGCACAGGTGATTTCAGTGGCGGATTCCACCTTCCAGACATTATTAGGCGCGATAGGTCGTTAATTATGCGTATCAGTACCATGCAAATGTTCCGTCAGGGTATCGATTCGATACTTAGCCAGCAGACAGAGGTGGTCCGGACGCAAAACCAGTTGTCGACCGGGAAAAGGATTATCAGTCCTTCCGATGATCCGACTGGCGCAGCCCAACTGGTTGGTTTATCTGAAACCGCGCGGATTACTGAGCAATTTCTGCGTAATTCCGACCAGGCACGTGCTCGTCTCGAGCAGGAGGATTCCTCCCTGGGGTCCATTATGGAGAGCCTGCAACGGGCAAGGGAACTGGCGGTGCGGGGACTCAATGATACCAATAGCGCTGAACAGCGTATTGGCCTGGCTAAGGAGGTCCATCAACTTCTGGATGAAGTTATGGGACTTGCGAATTACAAAGACAGTAATGGTAACTATTTATTTTCTGGTTTTCAGGTGAACACGGTACCCTTTACCGATAATGGTGGCGGCACCTTTAGTTATGCCGGCGACAGCGGTCAGCGCCAGATTCAGATTGGCGCGGGCCGGCAGATCAGTGATGGCGATTCAGGCCAGGCTGTTTTTCGCGACATTCCTGGTGTGTCAGGTGGTACAGAAGACATTTTTACGACCCTTTACACATTGGCGTCTGAACTCGAAGCTGATGCTCCCAATGGAACTAGCCTGGATCAGATCGATAATGCGATTGATCATATCCTGGGATTCCGTGCCACATCGGGTGCACGATTGAATGCGATCGACAGTCAACGCGGTATAAACGAGTCTCTATTAATTCAGATCGAGCAGACGCGATCGGGCATACAGGACCTGGACTATGCGGAAGCGGCAAGCCGCTTAAGCCGGGAGAGTATTGCTCTGCAGGCTGCACAGCAGGCATTTGTCAAAATTCAGAATCTCAGCCTGTTCAACTTCCTATAACTCGTCCGCGCCTGGAAACGCAAATTCCTGGCAATGGACAGCCTTACCTGAGGTGGCATCCGCCGCCTTTACTGCTACCGCAATAATATGCTCACGGCTCGGCCTGATCAGCTGAAACGTCCAGTTTTCATTTTTATCATCCAGTTCGGGCGCTGTGCAAACCGACACGCGATCGCCGCTGATGTCAAAAGTTAGCTCGTGCATTGGAAATACTAGTCCTATTCCACGCGCTTTCACGTAAGCTTCTCGCAAGGTCCATCGTTCAAAGAAGTATTCCAGCTGTTGCCGCCCGCTCAGTGTTTTCAGTTGTTCATGTTCAAATATTGAGAATTTACGATTCGCAACACCTTCGATGTTGTGGCGATTGCTGATTATTTCTGCATCGATGCCACAATCATCAGAGAGCGTGACAATGCATGCAGCAAGTCCGTCGGTGTGCGTTAGATTAAAGCGGACCATTCGGGCTTCTGGACTAGTAACTTCCGGTTTGCCATCTTTAGATCTGGAGAATATCCAATCTTTGGGAGGGATATCGAAATAACGTGAAAGCACATACCGCACAAGGGCATGCGAAATCAAGTAGCCATGCCGATCTTCTTCAAAATAGAAGCGTTGATACCGGGCCAGTTCATCAGGGCAAAGCACTGAGCGGCAGCGGTCCAGGACGAGTCGATTGGTAATGGCCGGTGGCTTGACGAACCACACATGGATTTCCCGCTGCAAGCGCTTTAAAGATGTGTGCAGCATTTCCGGCGGAGATGCGGAGTCTTCAGTCATAGAGCGCAGTAATAATCTGCTGTATTGCGAATAAATTCAAGAAGAAGCCCCTGATAGAGATTCCCTTGTGGGGCTTAAAGTTTGCCCCCTTCCGAACGCTAACTTGTTCGGAAGCGGTGAATACCAGATTGATGGTATATCCGCTAGATAAAAACAGGCGCTGGCTCTCGTTGATGTAATTCGGGAACACCGCCTTGAAATATTTGGAGTTTCTATCATGGCTTTAACTGTTAACACCAATATCGCATCTCTGAATGCACAACGTAATTTGACTTCCTCGCAGAGTACTATGGAAACCTCGCTGCGCCGTCTGTCTTCCGGTTTGCGAGTTAATAGCGCCAAGGACGACGCTGCAGGTCTTTATAGTATACAGCGAATGACTGCAGACATTCGTGGCCTGAACCAGGCTGTCCGCAACGCACAGGATGGTATCTCACTGGGGCAGACCGGCGAATCAGCCATGGATCAGGTTCAGTCGGCAATGCAGCGTATCCGTGAAATCTCTGTTCAGTCCGCCAATGCAACGATTGAAAACCGGGACGGTCTACAGGCAGAGGTTGATCAGCTGACCCAGGAGCTGTCACGTATCGTTGCGACCACTGAATTCAATGGTACGAAGCTGCTCGACGGTAGTGCCGGCACCCTGACTTTCCAGATCGGATCGGACGGCGATACTGATCAGCAAATCAGCGTATCGGGGGTTGATTTGACCTCGGTTACCGGATACGCGGCGGATCTGACCGCAACTGGCACGGTGGATGTGAGTAGCGCGGCGAGCGCTTCCGCTGCCATCTCCACAATGGATACGGCCATCGATAGTGTTTCGACCAACCGGGCCACGTTCGGTGCTATACAGAACCGCTTCGAATCTGTTGTTGTCAACCTTACCAGCTATTCGGAAAACCTCTCAGCGGCACGTAGTCGTATCCAGGATGCGGATTTCGCAGCAGAAACTGCAAATTTGACCCGAGCGCAGATTCTGCAACAGGCTGGTGTAGCCATGCTTGCGCAGGCTAATACATTACCGCAATCCGCTCTGTCGTTACTGCAGTAAGCGTAACGTTGTAATAGGACTAGGATGTGTGGTGCAGGGACGCACCGCCACCCAGTTGAAGGCAGAACCCTATGTCCTCCGATTACAATCCATCATTGCACAATTTCTCACTTGGGCGGCAGCATTCGCTGACTCAACTTTCCGATTTAGCGCGTCCATTCCTTAAGCTGCAAGATATCGAACCGTCGAATAGAGTGACTGAGCGGTATAAAGCGGCAGTGGAGAGCGGCCAGAATATGCCGCTGAAGCATGAGGAAACGGCGGAAAAAACCGAAGAGATTGAATCAGCAGTCAGCCAGATCAGTGACTTTGTCCAGAATTACCAACGTGCCTTGCAGTTCAGTATTGATACAGAAAGCGACCGTTTGATTGTTAAAGTCGTTGATTCTGAAACACAAGAAGTGATTCGACAGATTCCTTCCGAGGAAATGCTGCGGATCGCAAGGAATCTGGACTCGGCAGAAAGCCTGATTTTCCGCGAACAGGCCTGAACTGGCACTGCATTTGCTTTATATAAAGTCACGCGAGAAATTCAAGAGGCTCAAGCATGATTAGCGCACCAGGGGTAGGCTCCGGACTGGATGTAAACTCGATTGTCAATCAGCTGATGGCTATCGAACGCCAGCCATTGAATCGCCTGGAAAGCGACAAGAAAGGATTGGAAGCCCAGGTTAGTGCATTCGGAAAATTGAAAAGCGCTCTGACCACCTTCCAGTCAGCACTGGGGAACCTTAAATCCCTGGACGCATTCGAAGTATATAAAGCAGTGTCGTCCGATGAAACTGCTTTCACCGCTACGACAACAAGCAATGCGACACCTGGTTTTAATGACATCAAGGTCGTCCGGCTTGCCGAGTCGCATAAAATGGGTTCGGTTTCCATAGCAGATACAGACTCCACTCTATTGGGGGGGGCAGGCGATGAAATGACGTTTACTGTGAATGGTGAAGCCTTCACAGTCGCTGGTGGCGACATGTCACTTGCACAGCTACGGGATGCAATTAACGGTGCGCCTGACAACGTCGGCGTATCGGCCAGTATAATAAGCGAGAATAGCGGAAGTCATCGCCTGGTGCTGACATCGACTGAAACCGGAAATGATAACGCAGTCGGGCTGTCCTTTACCGGCTCACTAGGCACGGATCTTGGCCTTGCGAATATCAATGATCCGGCATTGTTGGATTCAGAGATACTGATCGACAATCTGTACACTATTTCGCGCTCAAGCAATTCTATCGATGATGCGATTTCCGGCGTAACCCTCAACCTTCTGGCAGAGACTGCGGGTAATGTTAAGCTGGACATCAGCCGCGATACAGATTCAGTGAAAGAGTCAGTCCAGGAATTTGTCGATGCTTACAACGAGATGAAAACAGTCTTTGGCAGCCTGTCCGGAAAAGGAAATGATCTTGAAGCAGATAGCACGCTGCGCGGTATTCAGAACCAGATTCAGAATCTTTTCAATACCGTGCCGGCAGGCCTGAGCAGGAGTTATACCTATCTTTCTGATATTGGTTTGTCGTTCCAGCGTGATGGAAAACTTGCTCTTGATGCCGCGAAACTTGAGACAGCTGTCAGCAATGATTTCAAAGGTGTCGCTGAGGTTCTTGCGCATGATGACCAAGGCTATCTCTTTAGAGTCGATGCATTAATTGATGGATTCGTTGCAGCAGAGGGATTGATCGATATTCGCCAGGACGGGTTGACGAGCCGGATAGATTCCACCAGCGATCGCATTGCCAGTATGGAATATCGACTGGAACTGCGTGAGCAGCGAATTCGAAATCAATTCACGGCGCTGGATACGTTGATGGGTGAGCTTCAGGGAACCAGTAACTTTTTATCTCAACAACTTGCAGCGTTACCGACGCTGAATTTACGCAACAGCTAAGTTTTAGCTCGTTCATGGGTATTAAGGAGTAAGCGATGAGCTTCGCAGGTGTTAGAAACGCGCTAAACCAGTACAGTCAGAATGCGGTGAGGACGGGAATTGAGTCAGCAAGCCCCCACCGGCTGATACAGATGTTGATGGAAGGTGCGCTGGGAAAAATTGCTGCTGCCAAAGGTTTTATGGAGCGCGGCGAAATAAAGGCGAAGGGAGAGCAAATCGGTTCCGCAATTTCTATTCTGGAAGGATTGAAGGCCAGTCTCGATAAGGAGAAAGGCGGGGAAATCGCACAGAATCTGGACGATCTCTATATTTACATGGAGCGTCGACTGATAGAAGCAAATCGCGTCAATGATGCTGCGCTGCTGGATGAGGTGTCCGATCTGTTAAGGCAGGTTAAGGAAGCATGGGATGCGATTGCAGATCATGTCAATCACGAACCGGCGGCTTGATCGAAGAGAGAGGACGATGGACGCGAATCGCAGGAAAGAGCTTGAAAGCATTGTTAAGATCAGTAATCGCATGCTGTGCAAGGCGCATGAGAATGAATGGACCTCTGTAGCGGAACTGGAGCTCGAGCGAAAAGCCTTGGTGCACGGGTATTTCGATCAGCCAGCGCTACGCCAGGATGCTCCGGAAGTTGCCATCGCAATTAGAGAGATTCTCAAACTGAACCAGTTGATCACGGAACTCGGCGAAAAGTGCCGGGATTTTCTTGGCGCGGAAATGCGCACCAACAGCGCCGGTAGAGCTGCGGCGGCCGCTTATTTAAATCATGTGCGCTGAGTGACAGCTCACTGGCGAGCTAATTAACAAGCAACAAAAACAAAAAGAATATCTGTTCCTGCTCGCCAGCTTTCTGATCGGTTGAAGGAATATCTGCTGCGAACGAACAAATACCCATGAAATCAGTCGATTGTGATCCCACCTCATTTCCCTCGAGCTTCCGACAAAATTTTGACATTCCTCCCCAACAGTGCTTAACTTTGCGGTGCAAAAGGTGTCTGCTTATGCAGACAGCACGCAATCCGCACAGAATCCGGTAAAGAGGGGGAGCTCACGTGTCAATCAGCGAGCCAAAGGTATTAATCATTGAAGGGAATACAGAGCGTGGGCGCGAGCTGGAGTCTGTGCTGCGCTTCATTAATTATGAGCCCGTTTTAACCGCGGACTGCAGCCGATGGAATGACAGTGTTGAAGACCCCCAGGATATTCTGGCGGTGTTAATCGGGAGCTGTAAAAGCGATAAGGCTTTGGAAAAGCTTTTAAAGGAAGTGCACGAACTGGACGAGCATTTGCCGATCTTTCTTCTAGCGGAGAAAAACAGGGAGCCTACCGTAGCAATCGAACCCAGTTCATGCATCCTGGGGCGCGTCGAGATGCCGGCACATTACACACAGTTAACCAGCGCTCTGCATCAGGCTGAGGTTTATCGCGAAAGTCAGGCCGACAGTGCGAACCAGAGGCCGGTCGATCTGTTTCGCAGTCTTGTCGGGACGAGTCGTGCTGTGCAGACTGTCCGTAAAATGATTCAGCAGGTCGCGAACTCAGACGCGAATGTACTAATTCTTGGGGAATCAGGTACCGGCAAAGAGGTGGTGGCTCGCAATCTTCATTATTACTCATCCAGGCGCGACCATGCTTTTGTCCCAGTGAACTGCGGGGCTATACCCGGTGATCTGCTTGAATCCGAGTTGTTCGGACATGAGAAGGGCGCTTTTACGGGAGCTATCAGCTCACGCCAGGGGCGTTTTGAACTGGCGGAAGGCGGCACACTGTTTCTCGACGAAATCGGTGACATGACCTTGAATATGCAGGTCAAACTGTTACGCGTGCTCCAGGAACGGACCTTTGAAAGAGTAGGCAGCAACAAAAGTATTACTGCAAATGTACGGATTATTGCAGCCACACACCGCAATCTTGAAGAAGCCATCCTTGAAGGCAATTTCCGCGAAGATCTGTTTTATAGAATCAATGTGTTTCCTATTGAGATGCCACCCCTACGGGACCGGGCGGAAGATGTACCGCTTCTTGTCAATGAGCTGATACGACGTATCGAGCATGAAAAGCGCGGCTCGGTGCGACTGACGCAGGGCGCTATTCTGGCGCTATGCCAATATAACTGGCCGGGAAACGTGCGTGAATTAGCCAACCTAATCGAACGGCTGGCGATCCTGTATCCATTCGGCGTCGTCGATATAGGCGACATGCCGGAGAAATTTCAGACCGATATAGTTCGTGCCGAATCGAGCCCCGCCAATAGTGACGTCGCGAATCCATACCCGCAGCCGCTGCAATATGCGCTGGATCATGAGCCGCGCCTACCCCGTGGCGGTTTGGACCTCAAGGAGCACCTCAGTAGCCTGGAAGTTGGATTTATTCGGCAGGCGCTGGATGATGCCAATGGTGTGGTGGCACAGGCGGCCAAACGCCTGGGTATGCGGCGGACCACACTTGTCGAGAAACTGCGGAAATATGGTTTACACCGGTCTGAAAGCGCGACGGGAGTTTGACACAAGTTCTGACAACGATTTTCAACCTATTGAAATAAAATAATAAATTAATTCGGGCACATTCCTTGCTTGGGGAGTCATGGCGTAAGCCAGGTTCCACAAGCACTAGGAGTAGGCCCTTTCATGAATAAACCGATCTCTGCCAACGATCAGCTGCGAGATGCGTTCCAGCTATTTAATCAGGTATCGGAGCGTCTGTCCGGGTCCTATGAGGTCCTTCAGCAGCAGGTCCTTTCTCTTGAGCAGAAGCTCGAAGCTTCCCAGTCAGAGCGGCATCAGCTACTCGACGAGATCCACCGGCTTCAGGAAGAAGTAAGTCGGACGCAACGGCTCTCTACCATGGGTCAGATGACTGCCCGCCTTGCCCATCAGATACGTACCCCACTGTCCACTGCGCTGCTTTACGCTTCACAGCTTAAGCAGAAGACGCTCCGTCTCGATCAGCATGACTGTTTCGTCGATCGACTCCTGGTCGGCCTTAAACATCTCGATCACATGGTCAATGACATGCTGGTATTCGCGCGTGGCGGAACAGCTGAGGACGAAGCTTTGCGAGTCCAGGATCTGCTTACACAGGTTCATCAGTCTCTGGCGCTGCAACTGCACGAGCACCAGGCGCATTGGACTGTGACCTCTGCTGACGACAACATGGTGATCCGTGGACACCGTGAGGTGCTTGTGAGTGCGCTGACAAATCTTGCTACCAATGCGCTATGCGCTGGTGGGAAAGGTGTCCACCTTCACTGGGCATGTGATCGTGATCAGCGGCATGCGCAACTGGTGCTTCAGGATGACGGGCCCGGAGTCCCAGAGCAGCTTGCTGAGCAAATTTTCGAGCCATTCTTTACGACACGATCAAATGGTACAGGGCTAGGGCTTCCGGTAGTTCGAGCTATAGTCAATGCCCATGGGGGTACCATCGAGTTGGACACAGGATTCATTGACGGCGCCCGATTTGTTGCACGGTTGCCTCTGATCGAGCTACATCAGCAGCTTCCGAGCCAAATGTTGCAAAGCAAAAAACAAGTTAAAGATGCGGCAAATTTGAGGTGTGTTCAATGAATCAAGCCAACATCCTTATAGTTGAAGATGATCCAGCCCTGCGTGATGCTCTGTGTGCGACCGTAGAACTCGCGGGCTACGGTGTAGATGCTGCTGATGATGGCAGCGAAGCTTTGCGGATGCTTGAAACGCAGTCATTTCAGCTGATTGTGAGCGATGTTCAGATGAACGGTGTTGACGGTTATGAACTGCTTCACAAGCTGAAATCAGGTGGTTCTGATCTTCCCGTAGTATTAATGACTGCGTACGGAACAATACAGAAAGCCGTTGATGCAATGCGCGCCGGGGCTGCGGATTATTTGGTGAAACCATTCGACGCTGAATTGTTGGTTGAGATGATCCGCCGTTATATTCCAGATGGTGATGCGGATTCTCAGGTAATTGCTGAAGATCCCGCGACGCGAAAACTGGCTTCTCTCGCGAAGCGCGTCGCACTCACAGATGCGACGGTGATGATAAGTGGAGAATCCGGCTCTGGTAAGGAAGTTTTCGCGCAGATGATCCACCGCCATTCGCGTAGAGACAAAGGACCATTCGTAGCAATCAACTGTGCCGCGATACCGGAGAATATGCTTGAAGCGTCATTATTCGGCTATGAGAAGGGCGCGTTTACTGGAGCTTATCAGGCCCGCGCCGGTAAGTTCGAACAGGCGCAGGGCGGCACCCTGCTTCTGGATGAGATTTCTGAAATGGATCTGGGACTGCAGGCGAAATTACTCCGGGTTCTGCAGGAGCGTGAGGTAGAACGTCTTGGCGGAAGAGAGACGATCGCACTGGATGTCCGTGTTGTGGCAACGACGAACCGAAACATGCGTGAAGAAGTCGCCGCAGGACGCTTCCGTGAAGATCTGTTCTATCGCTTGAACGTGTTTCCATTGCATCTTTCACCACTACGTGAAAGAAAGGCTGACATTATTCCTCTGGCAAACCGATTGATCAGAAAGTATTGCCCGGTGGGTTGCGCTTTGCCGCGGTTATCCAGAACTGCGAGCGAAGCACTGCTTCAGCGCAAATGGCCAGGAAACGTTCGCGAACTCGATAACGTCATCCAACGTGCGCTTATCTTGCTGATCGGAGACAGGATTGAAGTTTCGGACCTGTGTTTCGAACAGGAAATGCCTCAGTTCGATCCTCAGGACCAGGTGACAGAGACGGCGGGTGAACAATTATCCGAAGGCCTTGGCGACGATCTGAAGAGCCGTGAATGGGAGCTGATTCTGGATGCATTGCGCTGTGACAAGGGCAGTAGAAAGGCGGCGGCAGAGCGTCTTGGCATAAGCCCTCGCACCCTGCGTTATAAATTAGCGCGGATGCGGGAGCAGGGCATTAACGTCGGCGTGTAGGAGAGGGATATGAGTACTATCAGCAATGTAGATCAGGTGTTGTCGGAAATGCGCAGATTGGCAGCTACCGCTCAGGGTGGTATCGCTGAATCGCAACAGGCGCAGACAGGTGGTGCGGATTTTTCGGAACTGTTGAAGCAGTCCGTGAAGCAAGTGAATGAGTTGCAGAGCACGGCCGGCGCCATGCGGGACGCATTCAGTGCCGGCGATCCCAATGTGGATGTAACTGAAGTCATGGTTGCTTTGCAGAAAGCTGGTGTTGCTTTTCAGGCCATGAGTGAAGTTCGCAACAAGCTGGTAACCGCGTACCAGGAAATCATGAGTATGCCGGTCTAGGGGTGAAGCTTCACTTGAAGCTTCAGTTCGCGTCTAACAAAAATCTAACGAGTCGTTTTTTATGGCACTGGTAAGAGCAGAAACAGTTGAAGGATTCCAGCGCCTGCCAGCGTTGCGCCAGATCGGTTTGATGATTGGTCTCGCGGCGAGCATTGCGCTAGGTATTGCCGCGGCGATGTGGTCGCAGAAACCTGACTACACGCTCCTGTATGCCAATCTTTCCAGTAAGGATGCGGGCGCAGTAATCGATGCTTTGCAGAAATCCGGTATCGGTTTTGAAGTGGATCAGGTGACGGGCGCGGTCATGGTTGCCAGTGATCAGTTGCATAATGCGCGCATGCAACTGGCGAAGGATGGCCTACCGGAAGGAAGCTCTATCGGGTTCGAGATATTGCAAAAGGATCAGGGTTTCGGCACCAGTCAGTCGATGGAGACGGCACGCTTTCAAAGAGCACTTGAAGGTGAGCTCAGTCGAACTATTGCGACGCTACGTAATGTGAAGGGCGCTCGCGTACATCTGGCAATCCCCAAGCGGTCGGTATTTCTGCGGGATCGTGCCGAGACTACAGCATCCGTAATGATTGATCTCTACTCGGGGAGAAGTCTGGAGGAAGAGCAGGTCGGTGCAATCGTCCATCTGGTGTCTTCCAGCGTTCCCCACCTCAAGCCGGGAAATGTCACTGTTGTTGATCAGAGCGGAAATCTGTTGAGTGATGGTGCCTCGAGCAACAGTATGGCACCAAGCTCAAGTCAGTTTTCATACAATCGTAAACTTGAAGCCACATATGCGGAACGCATTCGCAAGCTTCTGGAGCCTATGGTAGGTGTGGGTCGGGTGCGTGCGACCATAAATGCGGATCTCGACTTCACGGTGACGGAACGGACTGAGGAAACATACAATCCGGATCTGCCATCGCTACGCAGTGAGCAGGTTAGCGAAGATCAGTCATCCAGTTCAAATGGGGCGTCGGGCATTCCAGGCGCCTTATCCAACCAGCCTCCGGAGGGTGGCACGCTGCAACGACCCGCTGCGGGAGATTCTCTGGCAGGCGAGCAGAATCCTGGCAACAGCAGTACGCGCAGAGTGCGCAATTACGAACTCGACAAGACGATCAGTCACACGAAGCTGGCAACCGGGAGCATACGCCGTCTATCCATTGCTGTTGTTATCGATGATAAACAACAGACTGATGGTGCCGGAGATGCCGGGAGTGCGACCTGGAGCGATGAGGAGCTGGATCAGTTCACCACGTTGATCAAGGAGGCGGTAGGATTCAGCGTGCGACGTGGTGACTCCGTGAACGTGATGAGTTCATCTTTCATTCGAGCCCCCGTTGCTGAAGCCATTCCCGACCTGCCGCTGCTGGAGCAGCCCTGGGTATGGGATGCTGCGAAGAAGGCGGCAGGAGCGATCGCATTTCTGTTGATTGTGTTCGCAGTGCTGAAGCCCGTAATGCGCAGCCTTGCCGAAAAAGGTGCACAACCGATGCCGGCAATGGCTGGCGCAGGCGGTATCGGCGAGGATCAGCTTAGCCTTTCCGGCGGCGGTGCGGGGCGTGCACAGCTGGATGGTCCAAGAGCCGGATATGATCGGCAACTTGAAAATGCCAGGATGGTTGTGTCCGATGATCCCAAACGGGTGGCGCAGGTAGTTAAAAATTGGGTGGCCGAAGATGGCTGAAGCAAAGGTAGCACTTAGCGGTACCGAACGTGCGGCAGTTCTTCTGCTGACGCTGGGTGAACGCAGCGCAGCGGAAGTTCTGAAGCATATGGGGCCCAAGGAAGTCCAGAAGATCGGCTCCGCTATGGCCATAATGACTAATGTGCCCCGCGAAAAAGTTATGGTCGTGCTCGAAGGTTTCAACGAGTCGGTGCAGGAGCAAACTGCACTAGGCGTCGGCTCGGAAGATTACATTCGCACGGTTATGGTGGAAGCGCTGGGTGAAGACAAAGCCAAAGGCCTCATGGACCGCATTTTGTTGGGCGGTGGCAACAAGGGACTGGAGGCGCTGAAGTGGATGGACGCGCGTGCAGTGGCGGAATTGATTCGTTTGGAACATCCGCAAATACAGGCGATCGTATTGTCTTATCTCGACAACGATCATGCTGCGGCTGTGATCAAGTTTTTTCCTGAACGTACGCGTCATGATGTCTTGCTGAGAATCGCGACACTGGATGGTATCCAGCCCTCGGCTCTTCAGGAGCTTGATGAGATACTGGAGCGTCAGTTCGCAGGTAATCAGAATGTGCAGTCATCGAGTGTTGGTGGCGTGAAGGCTGCGGCGGATATTCTGAACTTCGTCGATAGTGCCCTGGAAGGTGAAATTATGGATGCTATCAAGGATATGGATGCAGAACTTGGCCAGAAGATCCAGGACCTGATGTTCGTGTTCGACAATCTCATCGATGTCGATGATCGGGGTATTCAGGCCTTGCTGCGCGAGGTTTCCTCGGAAACCCTTATTCTGGCATTGAAGGGCGCGGATGAAACGATGAAAGAAAAGATTTTCAGCAATATGTCCAAGCGTGCAGCAGAGATGATGCGTGATGATCTGGAGAATAAGGGTCCCGTACGGCTGAGCGAAGTGGAAGCGGCACAAAAGGAAATTCTGGCAATCGCTCGACGTATGTCCGATTCCGGCGAAATAGTTCTCGGTGGAAAGGGAGCGGAGCAATTTGTCTAAACTGATCCCGAGCGAAGACGTCGCTAACTGCCAGGCATGGCAGGTGCCGGATATGCAAGGCGGGCGAAAACCTGCCAATCGACCCATGACTGCGCGCCAGCTGGAGCAGGTGCAGAATCTGGCTCGCCGCGAAGGTTTCGCGCAAGGCCAGAAAGAAGGCCGCGAGGCCGGAAGCAAAGAGTTTGCGGCGAAGAGCCAGCATCTCGATAAGATTCTTCAGGTCCTGCAACAGCCGCTTGAACAGCTGGATGAAGAGATGGAGAAACAGCTTGCCGAGCTTGCCATTATTGTTGCGCGGCAGCTGATCCGTCGGGAGTTGCAAATCGATCCCGCGCATGTCATTGGCGCGGTGCGCGAAGCGCTGGCGGTATTGCCATTGGCGGCAAGAGAACCCCGTTTGATGCTGAATCCGGAAGATGCTGTGCTGGTTCGCGAAGCGCTGGCTTTACAGGAGACCAATAATCCTGTTCAGATTGTCGAAGATCCGTTAATGAGCCGGGGTGGCTGTCGGGTTCTCTCTGAAACCTCACAGATCGACGCGACGGTTGAATCGCGGCTCAATGCGGTGGTGGTCAACGTGCTCGGCGGACAGCGCCGCTCGGATCTGGAGTCCTGATGCTGCACACCAGCCGATCAGAAATCTGGAAACAGCGCGTGCGGCCCTATCTGCAGAGGGCGGCGCAACCTCAGCCTCTGGTTGTCTCCGGGAAACTGACACGCATGGTCGGCCTGACACTGGAGGCGGTCGGCTGCCAGGCGGCCATCGGTGCGCGCTGTTTGATTGAATCAACCTGTGGCAAACCAATCGAAGCGGAAGTGGTCGGTTTTCATGATGATCGAATCTACCTGATGCCGATCGGCGAATTGCACGGACTGGGTCCGAACGCCAGGGTTATACCGACGCATAAAGCCTATCAGGTACCAGTAGGGCAGAGCCTGCTTGGCCGGGTACTGGATGGTGCGGGACATCCGCTGGATGGAAAAGGTCCATTGCATGCGGAGCAGTATGTGCCGTTAACGGGGCGCTCTATCAATCCGCTGGCACGTCCACCGATCCGGGAGCCTCTGGATGTTGGAGTTGCAGCGATCAATGCGCTGCTCAGCGTGGGCCGCGGGCAACGTATGGGCCTGTTTGCCGGCAGTGGCGTGGGCAAGAGTGTATTGCTGGGTATGATGACGCGTTACACGACTGCAGATGTGATCGTGGTCGGACTGATTGGTGAGCGCGGCCGGGAGGTAAAAGAGTTTGTACAGAATATACTGGGCGATGAGGGGCTGGCGCGTGCGGTGGTGGTGGCGACGCCGGCCGACAATTCTCCGCTGATGCGCATGCATGGTGCGATGCTGGCCACCAGCGTCGCAGAGTACTTTCGCGACCAGGGTAAGCAGGTGTTGCTGCTGATGGATTCACTGACCCGCTTTGCTCAGGCGCAGCGAGAGATTGCTCTCGCTATCGGGGAACCTCCTGCCACCAAAGGATATCCACCGTCCGTTTTCGCTAAGCTGCCGCAGCTGGTCGAACGCGCCGGCACGGGGGAAAACGGCGGTTCGATCACGGCATTTTATACGGTACTGGCCGAGGGTGACGATCAGAATGATCCTATCGCGGATGCAGCACGAGCAATTCTCGATGGCCACCTTGTGCTGTCACGGGAACTTGCCGAAAGCGGACATTATCCTGCTATTGACATCGAAGCATCCATCAGCCGCGTGATGGTGGATGTCGTGACGCCCGAACACGATCAGGCAGCACGCCGCTTCAAGCAGATCAATGCGGCCTATCGACAGAATCGGGATTTGATCAATGTCGGTGCATATCAACCTGGCAGCGACACGCGGGTCGATGAGGCGCTGGCGATGTACCCGCAGCTGAGCAGTTTTCTGCAGCAGAATCTGCGCGAACGCGTCAGCTGGAACGACAGTCTTGGTGGACTGGCCACGGCGCTTGGTTCGCCTGTGCAGGTTCCCGCTAAGACCTCATAACCACCTGCCGATTTTAATCAGGAATTCGAAATCAGATGGCCCTGGATACGATGACACGCTCCAAGCGCATGCAACCCGTTCAAGATGTCGCACAGCGGCGCGAGCAGGAGGCAATCCGGAAACTGGGTCAAACTCAGCAGCAACTGGATGCCCAGCGGGCCAAGCTGGAAGAGTTGCGCGGTTACCGTGACCAGTATGCGCGCCAGTTTGAAGATTCGGGAGACACCGGTTTAGGGGCGATCCGGATGCGGGATTATCGTGTGTTTCTCGGTCGTCTCAATGAAGCGATACATCAGCAGGAGACTGTGGTCGCCCAGTGCGATGCCCGGCACCAGCAGTCGCGTGAGCAATGGATCGCGGTCCGCAGCCATACCCGGGCGATCGGCAAGGTGATGGACAATTTTGTTCGGCAGGAGCGCCGGCAACAGGATAAACAGGAACAGCGGGAGCAGGATGAAAGGGCGCCCGGGCACCGCAAAACCTGAACTGGCATGTCTGTTGCTTTTGTATGCGGTAATTGATGAAAATCGCGCAGGAGCTATGCAATGACCGCCCCAGTAACAGCCTCTCTCATACCCGTGGATGGTGCCGCTGCCGCGCTTCAGGGTGCACGGAAAAGCGATGTAAAACAATCAATTGATGGAGAGAGCGGTGGCTTTGGCAAGCTGCTTGGCGAGGCGCTCTCAGAACTCTCTGGCGAACTGCCGGCAAATGCAGATGCGGCCGGGCAACACACGGAAAATCTCCTCGACCAGCTACGATCTCTGCCGGACAGCGGCAAGCTGTTGCCGTTGGTCAACCAGCTTCTGGAAGGTGTCGATCGCGCAGCCATGAATGGGGACGCGCAGCAAATCCTCATGGAATTCAACGAGTCGCTCGCAGACCTGACTGAAGTATCCGGATCGGAAGCGCTGGAAGCGGTGGCTGCAGCACTGCACCAGGTGGTGCAGAACAATCCACAATATTTCGGTAAGGGCATGCCTCAACAGCCGCTCTCCAGACAGGTCCTGGAAGATATCTGGCAGCAGCTGGCGAACAGGGGGCCACGCGCGGGTCTGGCGCATCCTGAGCAGGGCCGGACCGATGCCGGTCAGCGCACCTTCGATTTCGCGGCGCTGACACCGGTGGTGGCGGCCAGCCCTGCAGCGCCGGCACACTCGGAACTGGCGGCCACGCTGCTCGCGATCAGGCGTCTGGCCGGAGGATCGGGCGCCAGACAGGATGCCTTGCTGAAAAGTGACGCGATCACACCCGGCTCAGCGAGTTTGGCGCCACCCGGCACGCTTCCTCCTCCGGCGGCAGCCGTGAATCCTTCCCCGATGTTGCCACTTGGCGTGCCTCTGCACCAGACGAATTGGGATTCGGCGCTTGGGGAGCGTATCCAGTGGCTGATCAGCCAGGGTGCCCAGGCGGGTCAGAGCGCCCAGATCAAGCTCAATCCTGCGCATCTGGGTCCGATGGAGGTTCGCATTCAGGTGCGGGATGACCAGGCAACCGTGCAGTTTACCGCCACTCATGCAGTGGTGAGAGAGGCGTTGGAGGCGGCACTGCCGCGGCTGCGTGAAATGCTTGGTGCATCCGGCGTTGAGCTGGTTGATGTTGATATTTCCGGCCAGTCTTTCGCCGAACAGCAGCGCACTAATGAGGAGCAGGAGCCGGCTCGCTGGACTGGTTCCAATGGCGAAAGCGGCGAAAATCCGGATGTCATCCTGGAAACGGCGCTGCTTCCGGCCGCCGAGACAGGAAGGCTGGATTTATTCGTGTAAGTCGCGCGCAGGTACACGGATTATTTTGCCCCGGCGATGCGTCACTTAGAGGAATTAGCCGGTAACGCGCGACTACTGGATTGGCTGTATTTATGTACCTGCTTGTGCTAACTTTCAGGCCACAATTATAACAACGCTGGATTTGGCAATGCCAACACCCACGAAAAACCGGAATCGCAAGGAGGATCGGCGTGCAGGCGCGCGCAAGAAAACCCTGACTGCGATCGCCGGTAAAGAATTCGATTACGTTCTCCATCTCGATGCCCAGGACACGCTGCTACTGAGGCGTTATCATGATGTGCTGATCCAGGGCGCCGCCGGCTTCGCCGAGACCACCTATAACTACCTGTTCGATAATCCGGATATTGCTGATGTCATGTACGCTTATGAGCGTCAGGGCGGTGACGTCGGGGAGCTGGTGCGCGGACAACTTGCCCATCAGTTGAGTCTCCTGAAAGGTGAGCTGAATGAACCCGCTACCGCGCGCAGCGAGCAGCTCGGTCGGGCGCATTTCCTCTGGGGTGTAAAGCCGGTCTGGTCGTTGGGGGCATATCGTCTGTGTCTGGAGCATCTCAGGCAGCTGATGGCGACTGACCCGCAGATTGCAAGCGAGGATCGGGTCGCCCTTGAGTCAGCGCTCATCAAGATGATCTTCCGCGACCTGGCCATCACCAGCGAAGGATACTGGCGCGCGGCGGTTGAACAACTGAAGGATCAGCGCGACGAGCTCGGGCTTAAACAGAATCTGGCCGAAGAAATTCTCGGTAATATTCCGCAGCTGCTGTGGACCGTGGATATAGAAGCCAATCAAATCACTTACGCGAGTCCCGGCACCCAGGCATTCTGCGGTGACATTGAGCTGGAGGCACCGATTCCCTGCTTTTACCGGATTAATGGCTCAGAACGTCAGCGTGTTCTGACCGCCTGGCAACAGGTCATAGATAACGATACGGTTCAACTGGAAGTGCGGGTGGCTGTAGAGAAGGATCGCGAACGCTGGTTCCGTATGGCCTTTTATCCCACCGCTAACCGGCGTGGACGCGTGTTACGCGTGCACTGTCTGATGGAGGACGTGACTGACTTGCACGTTGACCGGGAACGTCTCGAGCAGCTGTCCACCCAGGACGAAGTGACCGGCCTGCCAAATCGTGCACTGTGGTACGACCGCCTGGCCTCTGCGCTGGCAGTGGCGCGGCGCAACCCGGGGGCGTCTGTCGCAGCCCTGGTGCTCGATATAAACCAGTTCAAAATGTATAACGATTCGCTCGGCACCAAAGCCGGTGATGAACTGCTGCGCCAGACGGCGCGGCGGTTAGAGAAGCTTTTACGTGACACTGACACCCTTTCGCGTCTGGGCGGCGATGAATTCGGAATTATCCTTCCGATGGTGCAGGATGCTGAAAAAGCCGCAGAACGCGTAGCAAGCGAAGTGATGCTTTCTTTGAGCGCGCCTTTTACCTATCTGCAGAAAGAGCTTTGTTTGAGCAGTACCATGGGCATCGCTGTATTTCCGCAGCATGGCGAAGATGCCCATACCCTGGCCAGTCATGCCGACAGTGCCATGTATCGAGCCAAATGGAACGCGGCGCCATATCTGTTCTACGAAAACGAATCCGCCGAATCGGCCAGCGAGCATCTACAGTTTTCCGGACAGCTGCACGGTGCGCTGGAGCGGAAAGAATTCGAGCTTTACTACCAGCCAAAGATCGACCTGATCAGCGGCAGGATGCGAGGCGCCGAAGCGCTGTTGCGATGGCAGCATCCGCAGCAGGGCATGGTCTTGCCGAAGCGTTTTATTCCGGTCGCCGAGCAGCTCGGCATGATTTCATCGATTACAGACTGGGTGCTGGAAACCGCGTTGCAGCAAAGCAAGAGCTGGTTGAATGACGGCGATGGAGAGGTGATGACGATCTCGATCAATGTCTCGGCACGTTCTTTCCAGTCGCCGGGCCTGGTCGGCCGAATCCGGCAGGCGCTGGCGACAGCCGGTGTAAGTGGCTCGTGCCTGGAGCTGGAAATCACCGAAGAGACGCTGATGGCCAACCTGGACGAAGGCGCGCGCATTCTGCAGGATCTGAGCGCGCTTGGCGTTTCGATTGCGATTGACGATTTCGGCACCGGGTATTCTTCTCTGTCCTATCTGAAGCGGCTGCCTATTGATACGCTCAAGATCGACCAGTCCTTCCTCGAAGGCATGAGCAGCAATCCGAAAGATGCCGCCATCGTGCGGTCTATCATCGAGCTGGGTCATAATCTTGATTGCACGGTGGTTGCCGAAGGTGTGGAAGGCGAGGCAGTGCGCCTGCACCTGCAGGAAATGGGATGCGATCTGGTGCAGGGCTTCCACATCAGCAAGCCGTTACCCGATGCCGGTTTCCGCGAGTGGCTGTCACTGCACTGAATTCTCTGCAAACCTGCGGAACCCTTACCTCTCGTAGCTTCATACCCCCAGCCAGCGATCCGTCGATCATCTCGGGCTATTTTCGCCAAAAGTCCGGCACTCCGGAAAATAACATTCGCAACTTACTGATTATAAGCGTATAAAAACAGCTTCTCTTCTGGCACATGTATTGCTTTCCCACTAGTCAACGCTACACAGGGCAAGCAACATGATGAAAGAAGACGACCTGGATCTCGATGTCGAGGGTGTTGAAGCATCCCCAAAATCCAAAAAAAAGCTGTTGATCATTGGCGCGCTCGTCGTGCTTCTGCTGGGGATCTCGGCAACAGCCGCGTTGTTGCTGACAGGCGCGTTCTCCGGTCCCACGTCGGGCGCAGCAAGCGCATCCGGGACAGATGCAGAATCAGGTGATTCGTCCTCGGTGGAGCCTGCCAAAGCCGCGCAGAAGGACCCCATGAATTATGTGCCACTGGACCCGCCGTTCGTGGTCAACTTCAGCGCTGACAGCGACATCCGTTTTTTGCAGATTACTCTGGAGGCAGGCAGTCGGGATCCTGCGGTCATCGAATCGATCAAGGCGCATCGGCCAGCAATCCGTAACAGTCTGGTGATGCTGTTCAGCAGTCAGGATCCGCAGGCACTCAACAGTCGCGAAGGCAAAGAGCAACTGCGCGCCGCTACGCTGGCTGAACTGCGCAAGGTGTTGAAAATCGAGACGGGTGTTTCCGGTGTCGAGAACGTGTTCTTTACCAGCTTTGTAATGCAGTAAGGACACACGATGAACGATTTACTCTCCCAGGACGAAATTGATGCACTGTTACACGGCGTCTCCGGTGGCGACGTCGAAACCGGCTCTGATGAGGAGATCCCGGAGGGACAGGTACAGGGATACGACTTTGCGAGTCAGGATCGTATCGTGCGTGGGCGCATGCCCACGCTGGAGATGATCAATGAGCGCTTCGCACGCTATTTTCGTATCAGTCTGTTCAACATGTTGCGCCGGGCCGGTGAAATTTCCGTATCCGGCGTACAGATGCTCAAATTTGCGGAATACGTCCACAGCCTGTTCGTTCCGACCAGCCTGAGCCTGGTTCGCATTGCACCGCTGCGCGGGACTGCATTGTTCGTTCTGGAGCCCAAGCTGGTTTTTGCACTGGTAGATAACTTTTTCGGTGGTGGTGGACGTTTCCATACCAAGATCGAGGGCCGGGAATTTACTCCAACTGAATTGCGTGTGATCCGAATGGTGCTTGACCTTGCCTTTTCGGATTTGATGCAGGCATGGAAACCGGTTCTGGAAATCAGCTTCGATTTTCAGGGCTCTGAGGTCAATCCCCACTTCGCCAACATCGTCAGTCCGACAGAAGTGGTGGTGGTGAACACCTTCCGTGTGGAGCTTGAAGGTGGTGGCGGTGATATGCATGTCACGATGCCGTATTCGATGGTGGAACCGATTCGTGATCTGCTGGATGCCGGTGTGCAGAGCGATCGCAGCGATCGCGACGAACGCTGGACGCGGACGATCCGGGAGGAAATGAAAGAAGCCCGCGTGGATCTGAAATCAACGCTGGTGGAAACGAGTTTGTCGCTGCGGGATCTGCAGCGGTTAAAAGCCGGAGATGTGATTCCCATCGACCTGCCACCACTGGTGACGCTGGAAGCAGAACTGACACCCGTATTCAGAGGCAAGTTTGGCATCCACAATGGTAGCAGGGCGATCAAGATCGAGAAAAAAATCATCGCCGATCATGGTGAATAGGTTGGCAGCGGGAGCAAATGATGAGTGAAGATAGCAGCGATAATCAGGACCTCGAAGCCGGTGACGACTGGGCCGCAGCAATGGCGGAGCAGGCAGATTCCGAGGTGACAGAAGACGGGCAACTGGCATCTGCAGAGTTTGAAGATCTGCAGGATACATCCGGTGGTCCGGCTGGCATCGAGGCCAACATGGACGTCATCCTGGATATACCGGTGACCATCTCGATGGAAATCGGGCGCACCAGTATCAGTATTCGTAATCTCCTTCAGCTCAATCAGGGTTCGGTGGTGGAACTGGACAGGCTCGCAGGCGAACCGATGGACGTGCTGGTCAACGGAACGCTGGTTGCGCATGGCGAGGTGGTGGTAGTCAACGAGAAATTCGGTATACGTCTCACTGATGTCATCAGTCCGGCCGAACGCGTCAAGAAGCTTAAATAGGATGCGCGCGATGCGGGCCATTTGTTCGAAGCTGCTGATGACTGCGCTTCTACTGCTTACAGCGACGGCTGGAGCCGTCGACCTGGCAGCGCAGAAAACCAACGCTTCTGTCGGAACTGTGAAGGAGTCTGCGAGACAAACAGCCGCGCAGGATCCGATAGCAATGAGTAACTTGTGGCAACTCACGCTCGGTATGCTGGTGGTGCTCGGGCTGATCATGGCTATTGCCTGGGTACTGAAGCGCAGCGGCCGATTTCAGATGGCGGCAGGTGGCAGCCTGCGTATTCTGGGTGGACTTTCGATGGGTGCGCGCGAGCGCGTAGTGTTGATGCAAGTCGGCGAAACGCAATTGCTGCTGGGCGTCGCCCCGGGCCGCGTCCAGACGCTGCACGTACTTGAAAAGCCGCTGGCTGTGAATGCGGCTAATCCGATGCCAGGAAACTTTGCCGAACAGCTTGCCCGCATGCTGAAGAAGGACAGATCATGATGAAGTCATGGTTAGCAGCGCTGGTCCTGCTGTTGCTCTGGGTGCCGGACTTTGCCGCGGCAGCGCCCGATTTCGCTGCGCTGAAAGTTCAGCCCGACGCCGATGGCGGCGAGACATATTCAGTCACCATCCAGGTGCTGATGTTCATGACGGCGCTCAGCCTGCTGCCCGCAGCGCTGATGATGATGACTTCTTTTGTGCGGATTGTGATTGTGCTGGGAATCTTGCGCCAGGCATTGGGCACTCAGTCATCGCCATCGAACCAGGTGCTGATAGGCCTGGCACTGTTCCTCACCATGTTCATCATGATGCCGGTATTCGATCAGGTTTACGATGACGCGCTGGCGCCGTATATGGATGAAAAAATTTCCGCGCAGGATGCCGTGCAACTTGCGGCCTCGCCACTACGCGGTTTTATGCTGGCCCAGACTCGTGATGATGACTTAAGGCTATTTGCAGATATCTCCCGCAGTGAAGATTTCCAGACCGCCGATGATGTTCCGTTTTCTCTGTTGATGCCTGCGTTCATTACCAGTGAATTGAAAACCGCATTTCAGATCGGCTTCCTGATACTGATTCCATTCCTGGTTATCGATCTGGTGATCGCGACGCTGTTGATGTCGATGGGCATGATGATGCTGTCACCGATGATCATTTCCCTGCCGTTTAAAATCATGTTGTTCGTTCTGATTGACGGCTGGTCGTTGATTATGGGGACGCTCGCCGCCAGTTTTTCGGTTTGAAAGGGATACTTTTATGACACCAGAGACAGTGATGGAAGTCGGTATTCGGGCCATGACGGTGACAGCCATGCTGGCTGCGCCATTGCTCATCGCTGCACTGTTGGTTGGTCTGTTGGTCGGGATGTTTCAGGCCGCGACCCAGATCAATGAAATGACTCTGACCTTTGTTCCGAAATTGATGGTAGTGGCCCTGGTGATCATGTTCGCCGGGCCCGCTCTGCTGCAGATCATGCTGGACTTTACTATACAGCTGATTCAAGGCATACCGGAAATGATCGGCTGATCGGTGCTGCTGGCGAATCCATGTTATTTACCAGCGCCGACATTGCCAACTGGATAGGAAGCTTTTTCTGGCCGTTTGTGCGGATCGCAGCGATGCTGGCAATCGCTCCTGTCTTCAGCGCACGCATGGTGCCGGCAAAAATCCGGCTGGTCACTGCATTATTACTTACCTGGGTCGTGCTGCCGGTTATACCACCGGTCCCCGCGATTGACCCGTTGTCGGCTGCCAGCGTTCTGGTGACATTGCAGCAAATGATTATTGGCATGGCCATTGGCTTCAGCCTGCAACTGATATTCGCCACCCTCGTCATTGCCGGACAGACGATTGCCATGGGAATGGGATTGGGATTTGCTCAAATGGTCGATCCCCAGAACGGTGTCAATGTCCCTGTTATTGGCCAGTATTATGTCGTTATAGCAACGCTGCTGTTTCTGGCCCTGAATGGCCATCTTGCATTGATTCAGGTGCTGGTCGACAGTTTCCAGTTTCTGCCGATCGGCATTGACTCGCTGACCCGTGAAGACATGCGTGCTGTCGCATACTGGGGAACGCGCATGTTTACCGACGCCATGATGGTGGCGCTACCGGCAGTCGGAGCCATTTTGCTGGTTAATCTTTCCTTCGGCGTGGTCAGTCGCTCTGCGCCCCAGCTGAATATTTTTGGCGTGGGTTTTCCGGTCACGCTGACATTAGGTTTTGTCGTTTTGATTTTTGCCGTGACTAATCTTCTGCCGCAAATGCAAGTGATGCTGGAAGGCGGACTCAGCGCGTTGACCCGATTCGGGTCGGGAGGCTGAGGAGATGGCCGAAAATGAGGACGGTCAGGAGAAAACCGAACAGGCGACCCCCAAGCGCCAGGACGAGGCGCGCAAGAAAGGCCAGATACCCCGCTCACGTGAAATGACAACCATGGCCATGTTGCTGTCAAGTTCACTGGCACTGTCGTTGATGGGCGAAAAAATGATTGCCGGACTGGGGGAGATCATGCGCATCAGCCTTACCGTCGAGCGTGCCAAGTTGTTCGATCCTTTCGGGATGCTCGAGCAGTTGGGGCACGCTATCGTGCACAGCATATTTCTGATGATTCCGTTTCTCCTGGTGATGGTTGTCACAGCGTTGGCAGCTCCCGCACTTCTGGGAGGCTGGTCATTCAGTGCTGAAGCGATGAGCTTCAAGGCCAGTAAGCTGAATCCCATTTCAGGAATGAAGCGAATTTTTGCGGTGCGGGGGCTGGTCGAGCTGCTGAAGGCGCTGGCGAAATTCCTGTTGATCGGTGCGATCGGGGCCATGTTGCTATGGCACTTCCTGCCGGATTTCATGGCGCTGGGCCGCGCATCCGTAAGTTCGGGTATGGCGGAAACCGGCCGTATGCTATCGGCTTCATTCATTGCGCTCAGCGCATCGCTGGTACTTATTGCCGCAATCGATGTCCCGTTCCAGCTATGGGATCACGCCAAGAACCAGCGCATGACGCTTCAGGAAGTCAAGGACGAGCACAAGAATACTGAAGGCAAGCCAGAGGTGAAGGCGAAAGTCCGTTCTATGCAGCGTGAAATCGCGCAACGCCGCATGATGTCCGAGATCCCGAAGGCTGACGTCGTCATTACCAACCCGACCCATTATGCAGTGGCGCTGCGTTATGACGCGAATAACATGACCGCGCCGGTCGTCGTGGCGAAAGGTGTCGAGCTCGTCGCCGGGCAGATTCGCACCGTGGCGACTGCCAATAACGTGCCGCTGTTCGAAGCGCCGCCACTGGCGCGGGCCCTCTACTACAGCACCGAAATCAATCAGGAAGTACCCGCTGGGCTGTACCTTGCGGTTGCCCAGATTCTTGCGTATGTCTTTCAGCTCAAAACTGTGGTGCGCGGCACCACCGCGCCTCCCGCACCGAAGGATATTCCGGTGCCCGATGAATTCTCCCAGGGGCCGGGTTCGCCGGCAGCGGATGACCGCACCCCGGATATATAAAAAGACAGGAACATATTATGGCTACTGAAGCAGCTGGTGTAAGTTTTCGAGAGCTCAGTCGTAACGGACTGGGAGCGCCGGTTTTACTGGTAATGATGATGGCAATGATCATCGTTCCCTTGCCACCGATAGCGCTGGATATGTTCTTCACATTCAATATAACGCTGTCGCTGGTGGTGTTGATGGTGACCATCTATGCGCTGCGCCCGCTGGACTTCGGGATATTTCCTACGGTATTGCTGGTGACAACGCTGTTGCGGCTTGCCCTGAATGTTGCTTCGACGCGTGTGGTGCTTCTGGAGGGACACACGGGAACCGATGCCGCGGGTAAAGTCATCGAGGCGTTTGGTGAATTCGTGGTTGGCGGCAACTATGCCGTAGGTCTGGTCGTTTTCGCGATCCTGGTGATTATAAACTTCGTGGTTGTGACCAAAGGTGCGGGACGCGTATCGGAAGTCACGGCGCGCTTTACGCTGGATGCGATGCCTGGAAAACAGATGGCTATCGATGCCGATCTGAATGCTGGCCTGATCACCCAGGACGAGGCGCGCACTCGGCGCGAAGAGATCGGGCGCGAAGCGGACTTCTATGGTTCGATGGATGGCGCCAGCAAGTTCGTGCGCGGTGATGCCATCGCGGGCATCCTTATTCTGTTCATCAACATTATCGGCGGACTGGCGATCGGTACATTGCAGTTTGATCTGTCGTTCAGCGATGCAATCCGCAACTACACATTATTGACCATCGGTGATGGACTGGTGGCGCAGATTCCTTCGCTGGTCTTGTCTACGGCAACTGCAATTATCGTCACCCGCGTATCAAGCAAGCAGAAGATGGGTGAAGAAATTATTGAACAGTTGTTTGCGAACCCGATGGTGTTAGCTGTGTCCGGCAGCATCATGGGCATAATGGGCTTGATCCCTGGCATGCCTAACCTCGCATTCCTGACGCTGGCTGCACTTGCCGGTGCCGGTGCTTACTACAGCTGGCAGCGCCAGCAGCTCGCGCAGCAGCCTCCGGTCAAGGTGGAGGTGCCGAAAGACGTTGCGCCGGAGGCTCGGGATCTTAGCTGGGATGATGTCGGGCCGGTGGATATCATCGGTCTGGAGGTAGGCTATCGACTGATTCCGCTGGTGGATCGCACTCAGGGCGGTCAGATGATGGATCGCATAAAAGGTGTGCGCAAGAAGCTCTCCCAGGAACTCGGCTTCCTTGTTCAGCCGGTCCACATTCGAGACAACCTGGAACTGGCGCCAAGCGCATACCGGATTCTTCTGATGGGCGTGCCGGTAGGCGAAGCAGATATCTATCCTGACCGTGAGCTGGCGATCAACCCCGGTCAGGTATTCGGCACGCTGCAGGGGATCGCGACAAAGGATCCCGCTTTCGGCCTGGATGCAGTCTGGATCAATCGCTCGGATCGGGACAATGCCCAGACGCTCGGTTATACGGTCGTGGATGCCAGCACCGTTGTCGCCACCCACCTCAGCGAATTGCTGCAGAGTCACGCCCACGAACTCATAGGCCACGAGGAAGTGCAGCAGCTTCTGGATGTCCTGTCGAGAGCGGCTCCGAAGCTGGTCGAGGACCTGATTCCCAACACCCTGTCTATAGGCGTGGTCCTGAAGGTGCTGCAGAACCTGCTCGAAGAGCGCATACCGGTTCGCGATATGCGGACCATCGCAGAAACGCTCGCGGAGGCAGGGGCAAGGAGTCAAGATCCTGGCGGTTTGACGGCCGCGGCCCGCGTCGCCCTCGGGCGATCAATTGTGCAGCATATCAATGGGATGGAGCCCTCGGTCCCGGTCATTACTCTGGATCCATCACTGGAACAGATATTGCAAAGGTCAATCCAGGCCGTCTCGGATGGCGGCGCAGGAATCGAACCAGGACTGGCTGAACGCATGCATCGCTCCCTGATTGCAAGCGTACAGAGACAGGAAGCGGCAGGACAACCGGCCATTTTGCTGGTCGCTCCACCGATCCGGCCATGGCTGGCCAAGTTGGTGCGGTACAGCATTCCAGGTCTGCATGTACTGGCTTACAACGAAATACCGGACAACAAGCAGATAAAGGTAGTCGCCAACATTGGACAGGACGTGCCAGGTGTCGGGCAGGGGCAATGAAATGCAATCTGATGCAATAGAGAAAACAATGCGGATTGGCGAGGTGGTCGGATGAAGGTAAAACGCTTTTTTGCGGCGGATATGCGTCAGGCAATCCGGCTGGTTCGTGAAGAACAGGGTCCTGATGCGGTGATCCTTTCCAACCGCAAAGTCGACGGTGGCATCGAAATAATCGCGGCCCAGGATTTTGACGAATCGGTGTTCAACGACAATACCCGGGAACCGGGTACAGAAGCGGGAGCACCGGCAGTAGAGCCTGCGACTTCGACTTATGTGAACGCGCCTGCGCAGCCTGCTTCGGCAACCGTACGCAGATCTGCCGCCATGGACTGGGCGCAGGATCCCGCGATCGTCTCGATGCGTGAGGAAATCAGGCAGCTGCGCGGCCTGCTGGAAAACCAGCTCGCACATCTCGCCTGGGGCGATCTGCAGCGAACACAGCCGTTGCAAGCAGACGCCATGCGCAAACTCAGTGCCATGGAACTTGATGCTTCACTGGTGGAGCGGCTCTCGGCACCTGCCGCACGAGCACGGAATCCGCAGGAGGCATGGCGGGCGACTATCGCTGAATTGAGCGCCAGCATTCCCGTTGCCCCACATGAAATGATTGAGCAGGATGGTGTCATCGCGTTGGTTGGTTCCACAGGCGTGGGAAAAACCACCACCGTTGCAAAACTCGCGGCCCGGTACGTATTGCGCTATGGCCAACGGCATGTTGCTCTGGTTACGACCGACAGCTATCGCATCGGGGCCCACGAACAATTAATGACCTATGGTCGCCTGCTGGGCATCCCGGTGCAGGTAGCCTCGGACCAGAAGGAACTGCGCTCGACACTGCACAGTCTCGCCGACAAGAGACTGGTGCTTATCGACACCGCCGGTATGAGCCAGCGTGATGTCAGGCTCACGGAACAGTTTTCCACGCTGGCTGATACCGGCATTCCTATACGTACACTGCTGGTTCTTTCGGCAACCGCACATGCATCGGTTTTGAACGAGACGGTTCGGGCATTTACGGACATTCCGCTTGATGGTGCCATTCTGACCAAGCTCGATGAAGCCGCGTCGCTGGGCGGCGTTCTCTCGGCCGTCATCCATCAGCGCTTGCAACTTACCTTTGTCGCGAACGGCCAACGGGTTCCGGAGGATATTCATCTGGCGCGGGTCGAAGACCTGGCGCAGCAGGCTGCAATGTTGGGTTCGAGTGCCTCGGCAGTGCATGAAACGGTATTGGCAGAAACATTTGGAGGGTTCCGGGCGAATGTTCATGTCTGAAATGCGAGTAGATCAGGCGGCCGGATTGCGACGTATGGCACAACCGAACCCCGTGCGGGTCATAGCAATAACCAGTGGCAAGGGCGGCGTAGGCAAAACCAACGTTTCGGTGAACCTTTCGGTTGCTTTATCGGATGCCGGGAAACGCGTCATGCTGATGGATGCGGATCTGGGGCTGGCCAATGTCGATGTAATGCTCGGCCTGCATCCGAAAATGAATCTGTCCCACGTGATCGAGGGGACCCGAAGTCTGGAAGAAATTATTGTAACCGGACCGTCCGGCATCATGGTCGTGCCAGCGGCCTCGGGTGTGAAGCGTCTGGCGGAACTTTCAACAATGGAAAATGCCGGGCTGATTCGCGCGTTCAGCGAGCTGAGTCACAGCGTGGATGTATTGATCATCGATACGGCGGCGGGCATTAATGAGAGCGTTACCAGTTTCAGTCGCGCTGCCCAGGAAGTTGTCGTGGTGGTCTGCGATGAACCCGCATCAATAACTGACGCTTACGCGCTCATAAAGGTGTTGAGCCTGGAGTACGGGCAACATCATTTTCGGGTGCTGGCGAATCAGGCGAACAGTGCGCAGGAGGGAAGGGAATTGTTTAACAAGATTTCAAGAGTTACCGACCAGTATCTGGATGTCAGGCTGGAGTTTATGGGCGTTGTGCCGCACGACGAGTATTTGCGAAAAGCCGTGCAGAAGCAGCGGTCTGTGGTGCAGGCATATCCCCGCAGCCGATCCGCAATGGCATTCAAGACTCTGGCCCAGAAGACCGATAAGTGGCCCGTGCCGAGCGCGGCTGGCGGACATCTGGAGTTCTTCGTCGAGCGTCTGATTCAGTCCCACAATGGACACATGGAGATGCCAGTATGAATGGAGCAGCTATGTACGTCGTCACCCCTGATCCCGAAAGCGATGACCTGGTAGTCAAGCATGCAGCATTGGTAAAGCGAATCGCTTACCACCTGATGAGCCGCTTGCCGCCCAGTGTTCAGGCCGATGATCTCATCCAGGCCGGCATGATCGGCCTGCTGGAGGCATCAAGAAACTACGATGCAACCCAGGGCGCAAGTTTCGAAACCTATGCCGGCATCCGCATTCGCGGTTCCATGCTGGATGAGATTCGTCGCACAGACTGGACACCGCGTTCCGTGCATCGCAAGGCCCGGCAGGTCGCCGAGGCAGTGCGGTCTATCGAGAATGAGGCGGGCCGCGACGCGCGCGATGTCGAGGTAGCGGAGAAGATGGGGATCAGCCTGCATGACTACCACAAGATTCTGCAGGATGCCACCGGCTGCCGCGTATTCAGTACCGATGACACCGGCCCCAACGGCGAGGAATCGCAACAGCAGATCGCGGATGCACCACGCAACCAACCGCTCGACAATCTGCAACATGCGGATTTCAAATCGGCGCTGGCGCATGCAATTTCGGGTTTGCCCGAGCGCGAGCGGCTGGTGATGGCTATGTACTACGACGAAGAGCTGAACTTGCGCGAGATCGGTGAGGTGCTTGGCGTCAGTGAATCCCGGGTCTGTCAGATACACGGTCAGGCCCTGATCCGATTACGGGCTCGGATGGGCGAATGGATTGGCGAGTAACACACAAGAACTGCGCAGGTCGGCCGCAAAGCAGGACTTGACAGCGTTGGTGTAGCAGGAGATTACCTTTGGATACCGATATGAAAATCCTCATTGTGGACGATTTCTCCACGATGAGACGCATTATCAAAAACCTGTTACGGGATCTTGGGTTTAACAATACCCACGAAGCTGATGACGGGAATACCGGGTTGCCTATGCTACAGAACGGGAATTTCGATTTTCTGGTAACGGACTGGAATATGCCCGGGATGTCAGGAATCGAGCTTCTGAAAGCCGTGCGCGCCGATGCGAAGCTCGCATCACTCCCCGTACTTATGGTGACCGCGGAATCCAAGCGTGAGCAGATCATCGAAGCGGCGCAAGCGGGCGTCAATGGATATATCGTCAAGCCTTTCACTGCCGTCACTCTGAAGGAGAAGATAGACAAGATCTTTGAGCGCCTTGCAGCGACTGCGGGGTGAGCAGTATGGAGCCGGCAAGCAAATTCGATGATGTCACCCTTCTGGAGCAGGCACGCGCTCTGGTCACTGCACTGGAATCCGGAAATGACGTTACCGTCGAGCACATGCTTGATGAACTCGGCCGGAAACGCGAGCAACATCTTTTCCAGGAACTCGGCAAGATGACCCGGCAGCTGCATGACGCGCTCAATGGATTCGCAGTGGACGCGCGCATCGTGGCTATGGCGGAGAGCGAAATTCCCGATGCCAAGGCGAGACTCAACCATGTCATAACCATGACCGAAGACTCGGCTAACCGGACGCTTGCGGCAGTTGAAAATGCCGTGCCGATCGCCAGTGCATTGCAGGAACAGGCAAATGCCCTGCATGAGAAATGGAGCCGCTTTCGAAACAAAGACATGACTGTTGAAGAATTCCGGGCCATGAGCAAGGAAATCGATCATTTTCTTGATGTGACCAAAGATCATGCGGAAGTCATCACTACAAATCTTTCCGAAGTCATGATGGCGCAGGGCTTCCAGGATCTTACGGGCCAGATTATCCGGCGCGTCATTACGCTTGTGCAGGACGTTGAAGAAAATATGGTGGGCCTGATCCGGCTGTCCGGTAAAGGTTACTCAGAACTCAAAGCCGCGACTCCGGAAGTCGCGCCCAGGCCGGTGTCGACAACGGCGATGATGGAGGGCCTGGGACCAGAGGTGCCGGGACTCAGCGATACCAGCGAGTCGGTGTCCGGACAGGACGAAGTCGATGACCTGCTGAGCAGCCTGGGATTCTAGAGGACCCGAATAATGAGTATTGATGCCGACGACGAAATTCTTCAGGACTTTCTGGTTGAAGCCGGTGAGATACTGGAGCGGCTCAACGAAGAGCTGCTGGAACTGGAGCAGCGCCCTGACGATGTGGATTTGCTGAATGCGGTATTCCGGGGATTCCATACCATAAAGGGCGGAGCCAGCTTCCTGAGTCTGGAAGGGCTGGTTCAGGTTTGTCACCGGGCGGAAGATGTGTTCAACGTACTGCGCAACGGCGACCGCAGTGTTGATACCGAGCTCATGGATACCGTGCTGCAGGTGCTCGACATAGTCAATGTCATGTTTGCTGAGGTGCAGCAGGGCGAGATGCCGACTCCGGCTGCCACTGCACTACTGCAAAAGCTTGAATTCCTGGCCGTTCCGGGTGGCGCAGCAGCGACGCCGGCGCCCTCGGTGGAAGACAGCGAGGGTGATATCACCGACGCAGAATTCGAGGCCATGCTGGACCAGGCAGTAAAGCAGCCGGCTCCTGCGCCGGAGGTTGTCGTCGCTGGTCGTGACAGCATCACTGAAGAAGAATTCGACGCGCTGCTGGATCAGTTGCATGGAGAAGGCAAAGGACCTGTCGTGCCGGATCTCGCGCAGCCCGTCGCCGCGACGGCCGAACCTGAAAGCACCGCGGCTGGTGCGGACAGCACAGATATCACCGAAGAAGAATTCGAGGCCATGCTCGACCAGTTGCACGGAGCCGGCCGCGGGCCTGCACCGGTAACCGCGGAAGAGCCGCTGTCTGCTGTACCTGCATCCACGAAGCAGGGTGTCGCAACTTCGGTGGCGGCAGGTTCCACGGCGGGAAAAGCATCCTCCAGTACTGCGCCAGCCAAGGCGGAAGCAACAGTGCGAGTCGATACCAAACGTCTCGACGACATAATGAACATGGTGGGAGAACTGGTACTGGCGCGGAATCGCCTGGCAAATCTGAAAGAGACACTGGCCAACGAAGATATGTCCAAAGCGATCGCCAATCTCGATGTGGTGACCGCCGACCTGCAGAACGCAGTCATGAAAACGCGGATGCAGCCTATCAAAAAGGTCTTTGGACGCTTTCCACGCGTGGTACGTGATCTGGCTCGTAGCCTGCAAAAGGAAGTGAATCTCGAGCTTAAGGGTGAAGACACGGATCTCGATAAGAATCTGGTAGAAGCGCTGGCGGATCCCCTGGTGCATCTGGTTCGGAATGCCGTGGATCATGGCATTGAAAGCCCGGAAGCTCGTATTGCAGCCGGCAAACCGAGAAGCGGAACAGTGATACTGTCGGCGGAGCAGGAAGGTGATCATATTCTGCTGTCCATTGCAGATGATGGCGCAGGTATGAACCCGGAAACGCTGCGCAAAAAAGCTGTTGAAAAAGGTCTGATGGATGAAGATTCCGCGGCCCGGCTGGATGACAAGGATTGTTACAACCTGATCTTCGCCGCCGGATTCTCTACCAAGGAACAGATTTCCGATGTGTCCGGCCGTGGTGTCGGCATGGATGTGGTAAAGAATCGAATCAGTCAGCTCAACGGTACCGTCGAGATAGATTCTCTGTTAGGCAAGGGCAGTCGCCTGATGATTCGCGTACCACTCACGCTGGCAATCATGCCTACGCTGATGGTCAAGCTCGGCGATCAGCCGTTTGCACTGCCGCTCGGTAGCGTCAGCGAGATCTTTGACCTGGAGGCCGGGCGTACCAACCTGATCGATGGACAGCTGGTTGTGATGGTGCGCAACAAACCGCTGCCGCTTTATTATCTGCGCGAGTGGCTGATAGGGCACACTGCCGCAGTCGGAAATGAAACTGTTAATCACGTTGTAGTGGTGAATGTAGGCAACCAGAAAGTGGGGTTCGTGGTCGAGCAACTGGTTGGCCAGGAGGAAGTGGTAATCAAACCGCTGGGAGCCTTCCTTCAGGGACTTGCCGGTTTTGCCGGAGCGACGATCACGGGTGACGGAAAGATCGCGTTGATACTTGATGTGCCAAGCTTGATGAAAGCTCACGCACACGCTTTTTGAAGGGATGAACAGTGACCGGCCATCGGATGCTCAAGGCGGTTGTTCCGCAGGGAAACCCTGACACGAATTATCCTGTAGATGCTGCAGCAGCAGCTGGCAATATCGGGTCCAGGGATGCAAGTTCATGGTGACGCGGGTTTTAGTAGTAGACGATTCGGGATTCTTTCGGCGGCGCATTGTAGAGATACTCGAAACTGACGCACGGATCAAAGTAGTCGGCACGGCAGCCAACGGCAAAGAAGCTGTTCAGCTGGTCAAAGAACTCAGCCCCGATGTCGTTACCATGGATATTGAAATGCCGGTGATGGACGGCATTACAGCACTGCGCCTGATCATGGCATCAAAGCCGACGCCGGTATTGATGTTTTCATCACTGACACACGATGGTGCGCAGGCAACGCTGGATGCCCTGGAAGCCGGTGCCGTAGATTTCCTTCCCAAGCGTTTCGAAGATATCGCCAAAGATCGTGATGAGGCAAAGATGCTGCTGCGGCGGCGCATTCACGCCGTGTCGCGGCAAGCGCAACGGATAACCGCCCCGGCGAGCGTCCGGCAATCTGTTAAGCCGGCAATAGTGCCGATTGTTCCATGCGGACGGCAGGGACAGATCCAGGTAGTTGCGATAGCCTGTTCCACGGGCGGCCCGGTCGCTCTGACTCAGGTTCTCACCAGTTTGCCGGCCAACTTCCGTTTTCCGGTTCTTGTCGTACAGCATATGCCGGCGACGTTCACGCCTGCCTTCGCAGCACGCCTCAACCAGCAATGCGCCATTCGCGTCAAGGAAGCCGCCAATGGAGACATTGTGGAGGCGGGCCAGGTGCTGCTGGCGCCAGGCGGACGCCAGATGAGTGTGCAGCAGCGCAACGGGCAGGTTCAGGTGGTGATCAGTGACGGCGATGCATCCCTGCACTACAAACCCTGCGCGGATCTTACTTTTGATTCCGTGGCATCTGTATATGGCGCTAACGCTCTGGCCCTGGTGCTGACCGGCATGGGTGCGGATGGTCGCGAAGGCGCCCGGGCACTCCGAAAAAGCGGCTCCCTGATCTGGACCCAGGACGAGGACAGCTGTGTTATCTACGGCATGCCGATGGTCATTGCCGAGGCGGGGCTGAGTGACCGGGTACTGCCTTTGCGCGATATCGGTCCGGCACTGACGCATGTGGCCGGTGACTGAACGTGGACGTCCTGACCATGCTTGGAATTCTGTTGGCGATGCTGGCAATCGTCGGCGGCAATATTCTCGAGGGTGGACATTCTTCATCGCTGGTGCAGCTGACCGCCTTTGTGATAGTAGCGGGCGGTACACTGGGCGCGGTGATGGTGCAGACGCCTATCGATACATTTGTGCGTGCGATGAAGATAGCACGCTGGGTCCTGGTGCCCATCAAGCTCAAGCCTGAAGAAGCGGCGGACAAGATCGTCAACTGGAGCAACATTGCACGCCGTGAAGGACTGCTCGGCCTTGAAGCAATAGCCGAGGAAGAGCCAGACCAGTTTGCACGCAAGGGATTGCAACTGCTTGTCGATGGGAGTGAACCCGAAGTCATTCGCTCAACTCTGGAAGTTGAAATCGAGACCCGGGAACATCGGGATATACAGGCCGCCAAAGTCTTCGATGGCATGGGTGGATACAGTCCGACTATCGGTATTATCGGTGCCGTTATGGGATTGATTCATGTTATGAACAATCTGGCGGATCCTTCGAAGCTTGGTAGCGGCATAGCGACAGCTTTTGTGGCTACGATCTACGGGGTGGGTTTCGCAAATCTGCTGTTCCTTCCAATGGCAAATAAACTCAAGAGCCAGGTTCACGCCCAGACACTGTTCCGGGAAATGATCGTCGAGGGCGTGATCTCGATTGCCGAAGGAGAGAATCCACGCAATATCGAAACCAAGCTACAGGGTTACTACCAGTGACCGGCGCACCGGTTTAACGGGCGGCTATATGGCGAGAAAGAAGCGCGTTGAAGAACACGAGAACCATGAAAGATGGCTGGTCTCCTATGCAGACTTCATCACGCTGCTGTTTGCTTTCTTTGTTGTCATGTATTCGATCTCATCCGTTAATGAAGGTAAATACCGGGTATTGTCCGACTCCATTGTCACCGCTTTCCGCGATCCGGCCCGCAGCCTGGAGCCGGTACAGATCGGTACCCTGACGAGAGCGCCCGCACCTTCCAACTCGTTGATCAGCAACAATGCACCTGTGATCGAAATGTTCAGCGTTCCCCTGGCGGCGACGCCGATTGAAGATCGGGGCCGCCAGGAGCATCAGGAACCCCGGGACTCGCAGGCCGAAGAGCCGTTACCGGACGAGGGTTCGGGCGAGCTCGACGCGGCGTCGCAAGCACTCGCCGATTCCATCGAGGAAGCGATGGCGGATCTGGTTGAAGATAATCTTATCCAGGTTCGAAGAGACAAGCGCTGGATCGAAGTTGAAATCAATTCGAGCATCCTCTACGAGTCGGGTAGCGCCGAACTGTCCGCACAGTCGATACCGATACTGCGCCAGTTGGCTGATAAATTCGAGGGGATCGATAATATTATTCATGTCGAGGGATTCACTGATGATGTTCCAATCCGGAACTTCGATTTTTTCTCGAACTGGGAACTTTCCGCTGCCCGGGCAGCGAGCGTGGTACACCTGTTTACCGGCATCGGAATCGATCCGCAGCGTATGGCAGCGATCGGCTATGGAGAATTCCGGCCGATTGCGACTAATACGACTGCGGAAGGTCGGGCTAAAAACCGGCGCGTGGTGCTGGTGATTATGTCAGGTAAGGATGGCAGGGTGAGCCAGCGTATGAACCATTTGCAGATTCACCGGGAAGGGCGTCCGCAGTGGGTAGAGCCGCAGCCAGCATCTGCGGCGGAACCGGCGGCTTCGGAATGACAGGAGCTGATCAATGATTGTCTGGGCCGTATCGAATCAAAAAGGCGGCGTGGGAAAGACCACGACCGCCGTCAGTCTTGGTGGCCTGCTGGCGAGTCAGGGATGCCGCGTTCTGCTGATCGATCTTGATCCGCAGGGTTCAATGACTTCCTATTTCGGATTGAATCCCGACGGTATCGGGCAGAGTGTATATTCACTGTTTGAAGCGCAGGCGAATGCCAGCCGCGTCGAGGTTCTGGAAAACCTGCTGGAACCTGCCGGTGTGTCTGGACTGTCTCTGATACCGGCATCGACGGCGATGGCTACCCTGGATCGCCAGCTGGGTGCCCGGGATGGCATGGGCCTGGTCATCAATCAGATGTTGCAGCGCCTGGAGGGGCAGTTCGACGCTGTTATAATGGATTGTCCGCCGATGTTGGGCGTGTTGATGGTGAACGCTCTGGCCGCCTGTGAACAGCTGCTGTTGCCGGTACAGACGGAATTTCTCGCAATCAAGGGACTGGAACGCATGCTGCGTACTTTGCAGATGATCGGGCGCTCTCGCGGGACCCCATTGCCATACTGCATTATTCCGACATTTTTCGATCGGCGCACGCGCGCCTCCACAGATGCATTGCGGGTACTGCGCGACCAGCACGGAGAGCATCTGTGGCCGCGGGTCATTCCTGTGGACACGCAGTTTCGTGACGCCAGCCGTGCCGGCCTTCCGATCAACAGCTTCAATCCGAATGCCCGCGGCAGCGAAGCGTACGCATCCCTGTTGCGTTACCTGCAGCCGGAAGAGACGGTTGCCCGGACAGCATTGGCGCAATGAAATCGCCGCACGAAAAAACCGCTTTGAACACTCAGCAACAGGCGCTGGATATCTATTTCGACGCATTGTTCCATTGCGAAGCCACGGAGCCGGTGCATGCAGAAGCGGTTTCACCGGTCCCCGCGGCGGTTGAGGATAACGCCGCTGATGCCAGTGCCGCTAGCTTGCGGGTGCAGGTGTTCAAGGTGTCGGGCCTGGTGCTTGCGATACCAGTCGCGCGGCTTCGAGCCGTGATAGAAAACCACTGTGAGCAGCATTCCCAACCGGCTTCGCCGATTGCGGGCGTGGTCGACTGGCAGGGGATACCGCTGCAGATCGTGGATACCGCGCGTCTGGTGTTGCCCGCAGAGCGTGCGGAGAATCTGAACAGAAATCCTGCGGAGCGCTGCCGCCAGCTGTTGATCCTGGATGGCGGGCAATGGGCACTGGGGTGCGACGAACTTGCCAGCGAGATCGAGCTGGCGGATTCGGAGGTGACCTGGCGCACGGCGGCGGGCAAGCGTCCCTGGTTGGCCGGAATGGCAACTCAGCGTGGTTGTGCCGTGCTCGATATCGACGGTCTGGTCCAGCTGCTCGAAGGCGGAATGGCATGATTAGTGCTGTAATAATAGCACCGGCTCAGGTGTCTGTATTTTGACGCCAGCGCGCGTCAAACAGTAATCAACGAGGTTTCGATATGTCCAAAGTGGCAGCCAGTGCGAGTCAAAACGATCCGATAATACAGTGGGTTACCTTCCGGCTTGCGGAAGAGAGCTACGGCATCAACGTGATGCAGGTGCAAGAGGTCCTGCGGGTGACGGAAATCGCACCGGTGCCTGGTGCGCCGCATTATGTGCTTGGCATTATCAATCTGCGCGGTAATGTCGTGACCGTGATCGATACCCGCATTCGCCTTGGGCTGACCCGTACCGAACTGACCGATTCATCACGCATCGTCATTATCGAAGGTGCCAGACACGTGGTTGGCATTCTTGTCGATTGTGTCGCCGAGGTGGTTGATTTGCGCGCGTCGGATGTCGAGTCACCGCCGAATGTCGGTAAAGACGAGACCGCTAACTACATTCAGGGCGTGTCCAGCCGCGACGACGAGCTGTTGATTCTTGTCGACCTTAACAAGCTGCTCACGGATGAGGAGTGGGATGATCTGAGCGGCATATAGGCTGCTCGACTTCACGAGATGCGGGAGATGCAAGCATGGCGCAAACCGGACCACTGCCCCCTGTTTATCGCATACCGCCAGCCCTGCCAGGGTCTGGCGTCGGACAAAGCAGGGAAGCCCCGCAACGCAAACCGGATGCGGATCCGGAGCGGCGCGACGAGGAACGGCGCCGACGCAGGAACGATGATGACGATGCACACGTTGACGAATATGCATGAGGTGACGCCATGACAATCTTATTGCTGAATGCATTGGCTGTAACTCTGATCGCGGGGCTGGCTGCACTTGGTTACCTGTACCTGCGGGCTACGCGCGCGCGGCAGGAAATAGTCGAAACGCTTCGTCAGTCGCAATTACGCGTACAGCAGGTCGAACAGGAACTCGGCGCCCTTTGCAGGGCCTCGCTCAGTGCCGGCGATCATGTGGTTACCCTGGAGCGTCAGGTCGAGCGCCTTATAGAACGTCAGAATCACCTGGAGATGCGCGCGGCCAGCGAGCGGCCTTATGGTCACGCAAGCGAGCTCGTGCACAAAGGCGCCAATATCAAAGAGCTGGTAGACAGCTGCGGCCTGACCCATGGCGAGGCCGAACTACTGGTCATGATGCAGCGCGGCGTGGCCTGAACGATTCAGATTCATAACAGGAAATCTATTCCTGCCGCGGCGCTTTTCCTGACAGGTGATAGGCGAAGGCGATAATCTGCGCTACCGCGATATACAACGCTTCCGGAATTTCTTCCCCCAGATCGACTCGCGACAGCAGTGCTGCAAGCGGTTCATTTTCCTGCATCGGAATCCCGTGCTCGCGCGCCAGCTCGATGATCTGTTCCGCCAGTTCATCGCGCCCTTTTGCAGTGACACGCGGCGCGCGGTCACCATCATATTGCAGCGCAATCGCCAGTGGCGGCCGTTCAATTTTTTCGCTCATACCTTTTCACTGATCAGGGGCTCGCGACCGCGGGACCTGCCGGCTGGTGCTACGCCGTTCTGGCAATCCAGTTCGCCGACTTCGAGTCCGGCATCCTGCAAGGCCCTGCGCAGTTCGTGCAGATGGTTGCGAAGCAGCGGCAGGGTTTCCTCCTGGGCCGCCCAGAAGCGCGTAGAAATCTGTTCGCCCTCCAGATGCACATGAATCTGCATCGGCCCGAGGCCCGGCAGATCAATGGCCAGTTGTACCGTCCAGCCGGCGTTGTGCCGGCGTGGTGGCCGGCGCCCGTCCTGCGGCTCGCGGAAAATGCGCAGTGACCAGAGGTCAATGGCTTCGTCACGCCGCACCGGCAGATCCAGCAGCCATTCCAGTAATCCGCGCTCGCCTTCGCGGGGCACGGCAGCGAGCTGTTGCAGCTGTGTGCGAGCCAGTGCGGCTTCAACCTGAAGCAAGAGATCTGCGCGTAACGTGCCGCTTCGGTTGAGCCAGTCCAGACTGGCGACGACGGCTGCCTGGGGGACTGGCACGTTGCCGGGAAGCGGGGGTGGCAATTGCGGCAAGGGCGTTCCCGCCAGTGTCGCTGGTGATCGCGCAGTCGCTCCAGCGGGCGAAGTGTTCAATATCCCGCCGCCGGGCGGGCTGGTGGGTGCGGTAGTGGCGAGATTCAGTAGTGTCCGTGCGACCTGCGCGGGAGTGGTCCGTGTCTGTTGCACCGGCGCCGCGCCAGGTAGCGGTTTTGCGCTCTGAGTCGAAGCCGCAGCTGGAGAGGCCGCCGCGCCGGCGCCCGCCGCAGGGCGGGACGGTGCCATGTTGCTGCTGCCGGGCCAGCTGCGGACCAGTTGTACCAGACGTAACAGGTTGGCCTTGAAATCCGTGGTTAGCGTCAAGCCGGAGCGCTGGGTGCCGGCCTGTTGAAGCAGGCGGGTTTCCAGAAATATCCCTGAATTCAGGATCGCCTTCTTCACACCGGCAGCGCTGGTTATCCCGGCTGGACTCGGTAGCTGGTGCAGCATTTCACGCATCAGCCTGTTGACAGGCGGCGGGAGTCCGGGCTTGGGAGTGCGTCCTGTCTGACTGATGCTGGCGAGCAACGGTGCAGGGGAGCCTTGCCCTGGCATCAGCGTGCGCGCCGCTGCTGCGTGTAAAGACTCGGTTCCGGCAGAAACAAGCTTCAATACCGGTTGGCTGCCGAGGCTTCGTACTTCCAGCGTCAGTTGCTGCCCCTTCTGCAGTGGCAGTGAAGTCTGCGCAGTAGCCTGCCGATTACCTATCGCCAGCAGTACTTTCCCGATGTTAGTCTCCATCACGGTTGCTCGCAGCAGTTGGCCGACCTGCCACTGGGTTGTGCCGGCAGGGGCGGGGTTTACACTGGTCGGGGGAATGCCGGAAGTGGGCCCGGAAGTTTTCATGAAAACGGCCTGACAATTAAATCTGGTATCTATACTGCAGCATTTATGGTTAGAAAGGAACGCCTCTACAAGTGTCGGGTAGTATGGCTGAGATCAAATTGAAACGCGCTCTGTGGTATACGCTCCGCGACGGCATCGAGCGTGGTCCGTATCCGGAAAAACAGATCAGTCGATACCTCCTGCTGGGGCGCATACGCGACAGTGACCAACTGCGTCAGGAGCAGGGCGACTGGAAACCGTTGTCGGGATATCCGGAACTGATCCCCGAAGTCATGAAGCTTCCACCCACCGAAGAAAATCTTCAGAAGCTGTTGATGGCGCGCATGCGTGAAGATGAGCGGCGCCCCATCGACCGCCGCGACCGCGGACCCGCGGCATCGAAAGATGTGCTGGAACGCCGCGCCGGAGTCGAGCGGCGCCAGAATGAGGCCGATGCCGCATTGCGCTACCGCACCCTGAAGTACGAGCTGTCACACGCCACTGCGGGCAGCACAAGATTGTATCGTTACCCGCTCATATTCACCGCGATCGTAGTGCTGGTGTTTTTGACTGGTTATGTATTGCAGCAGCTGGAAGCGGACAACGTGCCACCCGACTGTGCGGCAGGTCCGCGCCCCGGAGTGAACTGGAGCAATTGCAATCTCTCCGGATTGCGGGCGGATCGCTCCGAGCTGACCGGCGCGCGAATGAAAAATGCACGTATGGATGCTGTTCGACTGGCCGGAGCTCAGCTGGTCGGGGCCAATCTCGAATATGCCAGTTTCAATGGAAGCGATTTGAAACGCGCGGATCTGAGTTACGCCCGCTTGACCGGTGTGACGCTTCGCGGCAGCGATCTGCGCTATGCGAATCTGCGGGAGGCAGACCTTTCTTACGCCAATCTGAGCGGCGCCAATATCGAAGGGACTGATTTCACCGGAACCATTCTTGATCGCGCCATCTGGGTCGATCAGCGTCCCTGCGCACCAGATTCGATCGGCGTATGCCGGCACGCATCGATCAGCCGGTAGACGTCGCGCGGCTGTCGGTGTCTCCAAAGCATTCAGTCGTATAGATCCAGATACGCATATTGCAGGACCAGTGGTCGATCGGCAGGCCGGCCTTGAGTTTCAGGTGCTGAAGAAAATCTTCTGGCCGGGGCAGTGACGTCCAGACGCTGGGCAGGAAGGTGCTGCGAAAGGAGCCATCTTCAAGGATGACGCCATCCACGCCAGGTCGAAGCCGTTCCAGAAGCTGCTTTTCGTTATCGATCTGCAGCATCTGCGGCGGGCTCAATACCGAGATGCTGACGGTTAACCCCTCCAGCTCATATTTCTGCAGGCGCTGAAAGCGCGCATCGCGAAAAGCTGCAGCATAAGCATTTTCAGTTACGTCGCGAATCAACGGGCGTCGCGCCTCGATACTGCCGACGCAGCCGCGCAACTTTTCGCAGCGGTGCAAGGTGACAAAACTCGCGCGGTCCTTGCATAGCGGACTTTCGTAATCATCAGGATCAACCTGTAGCGGGATTCCGCGATGAAGTCCATGTTCGATCGACTGGTGGACAATACGCAATAGCGTTGCACGTTGCTGCTCAGTAAAAGCCATAGGCCCCATAGCCGACGACTCGATCGCGGCTGCCAGCTGTGTCTCCCGAGTTGCGCACGTCGAGAATTTTCACATCCAGATGGTGGTGTCGTGCAGCCACCAGCAGCCCATTGATCGGATTACGGCCACAGGCCTGGTGAAGGTCTATCGCTTGCGGATTGAGTTGTTCGATGGCTCGCGAAGTCGCACTGTCCAGACGTCCTGCGCTGGTGTAGTCGAGATAGTGACTGAGGTCCGAGCTGATCAGAAGCAATGTTTCAGGTCCGCCCCACAGCGTTTCAAGTACGGCTGCAACCTCTGCTGCATCAGCTTCGCCGACCAGTAGCGGGATCAGGGAAAAATCCTGTTCGAGTATGACCTGCAGGAATGGCAACTGAACTTCGAGACTGTGTTCCTTGCGGTGCGCTTCATCGAGCACGCGCACCTGCGGCAACACGAGAATTTGATCCATCGCCTGCTGATCGACCCGAACCGTTCCCAGTGGAGTAGCGAAATATTCTGCGCTACTGGCAGCGAGACCCCTGAAGCCCATGCGATGCGCCGGACCCAGCAGTACCACACGGCGTATCTGTCCGGCAAAGGGAATCAGCTGAGCATAGGCGGTGGCCGCGATCGGGCCGGAATAGATGTAGCCGGCATGCGGGACCACCAGCGCCTTGGGCTGGCTAGCGACACCGGGTTCAGCCGTGAGCAGACCTTTCAGCTGTTGCTGAAGTAGCAGGGGATCGTCCGGGTAGAACAACCCGGCGACAGCGGGCTCGCGAATCTGTGGCATGCCGGCTTCCTCCCTGACTGCGTGGTTATACCATCTATTTCTTGTTTACAGCGTATACCGGAATTGCAGTTTTTGTACCGGGGGAATGCTGATGGCCTTTCGCACCGCACTCAGACTTTCATCAGTATCAGGCCGGCCAGAGGCGGCACATCCAGCACGATCGATTGCCGCTGGTGCATCCATGGCACTGCTTCGCTGTGGTAATGGCTGCGAACCGGCATGTTACTGCCCTGATAGAATGCCGCGTCTGAATTAAGGCACAAACGGTATTCGCCATGATCCGGTACGCCAAGGCGGTAGCCGTGGCGCGGCACCGGTGTAAAGTTCAGTACTACCAGCGCCTTCTGTGAATCCTGCGCGCGGTAGTAGCTGAGCAGCGAATGGTCGGCGTCATTGCATTCCAGCCAGTGAAAACCTGCGGCTTCGAATTCGAGCGCATGCAGCGCCGCTTCGCTGCGATACAGACGGTTCAGGTCGCCGACCAGTTGCTGGAGCCCGGCATGCCGGGGTTCAGCCGCCAGATGCCAGTCCAGCGGGACATCGACATTCCACTCCGCGTACTGTGCAAACTCACTGCCCATAAACAGCAGCTTTTTGCCGGGATAGGTGTACATATAGGTGTAAAGCAGGCGCAGATTGGCGAAGCGTTGCCAGCTGTCGCCCGGCATCTTGTCGATCATCGATCCTTTGCCGTGCACCACCTCGTCGTGCGAGAACGGCAACACGAAGTTCTCATTGAAGGAGTAGAGCAGACCAAAGGTCAGCTGGTCATGGTGGTGCTTACGGTGAATGGGTTCCATTGCCAGGTACTGTAGCGTGTCGTGCATCCAGCCCATATTCCATTTCATACTGAAACCCAGGCCGCCGTTGTCCACCGGGCGTGTAACCTGCGGCCAGGCAGTCGATTCCTCGGCGATAATGACGCTGCCGGGTTGTTCGGCATGTGTCACCTGGTTCAGGTGACGCAGGAAGCGCACCGCGTCCAGGTTTTCACGGCCACCGTATTCATTGGGAATCCAGTCATTCGGTTCGCGTGAGTAATCCAGATACAGCATGGATGCCACGGCATCGACGCGCAGCCCGTCGATATGCATTTCCTCCAGCCAGAACATGGCGCTCGACAGCAGAAAGTTGCGTACTTCATTGCGCCCGTAGTTGAAAATCAGGGTTCCCCAGTCGCGATGTTCGCCGCGCCGCGGGTCTTCGTGTTCGTAGAGCGGTGTGCCATCGAAACGCGCCAGGGCAAAGTCATCCCTGGGAAAATGTCCCGGTGCCCAGTCCAGCAGCACACCGATGTCATGCTGATGACAGAAGTCGATGAAAAACCGGAAGTCGTCCGGGCTTCCGTGCCGGCTGGTGGGTGCGAAATAGCCGGTGGTCTGGTAACCCCATGAACGGTCAAAAGGATGTTCGGTGACCGGTAGCAGTTCGATGTGCGTGAAGCCGAGCCCCTTGACGTATGCCACCAGACGCTCAGCCAGTTGCCGGTAGTTCAGGAACTGGCCGTGACTGTCGCGTTGCCAGGATCCCAGATGTACCTCGTAGATTGACATAGGCGCGTGCAGCCAGTCGCTGTTGGCGCGCGCCTCCATCCAGCCGGCGTCCTGCCATTGGTGTGCGCTCGGGCGCCGGATAACTGACGCTGTGCCGGGCCGAAGTTCGAACGACTGACCATAGGGATCGCTTTTTAAATGAAGACTCCCATGGCTGCGATTGCGGATTTCATACTTATAATGGTCGTGGCCGCTGATGCCGGGAATAAACAGCTCCCATATACCGCTGCCGCCACGACTGCGCATGCCATGACAGCGCCCGTCCCAGTGATTCCAGTCGCCCACGACACTGACCCGCTCGGCACTCGGCGCCCATACTGCAAACCGCGTGCCCTCGATACCTTCTATGGTGCGGACATGCGCACCCAGAACCCGATAGGCATGCAGATGGCGGCCTTCGCCGAACCAGTGCAGATCGAGGTCGCCAAGCTGGGGCGGAAAACTATAGGGGTCATAGTCAATGTACTCGATACCATCTTCGTCGGTCCAGGCGATCTGATAGTGCTGCGGCAGGCGGCCTTGCGCGCCTTGCCATTCGAATAGGTCGGTATGCGCCACACGCACCAGCGGTTCATCCAGGTCTACGAGTCGCGCCCCGCTGCAACGCGGCAGAAACGCGCGCACCAGTTCACCTTTACCCTGCGCATGTCTGCCGAGTACTTCGAAGGGATTATGGTGGCGCGCTTCCAGAAAGCGCACCAGTGGCTCGGGCAGCGGCGGCCGTGTTCCTTTCAGGCCGGATGCCTGCGGTGCCATAGAGCCGGTGTCTATACTCATAGAAATGTTAACTTCCCAGTAGCTGTGCAAATGGTAACATACAGGCAACATAGCAGATTGCATGGGGAAATTGTATGAATGCCGGTGCTACACCGCGTTTTGTAAGTCGCCTGACCCGCGATACGTTAGCGCTGATTCTGGCGGGAGGCCGCGGTTCGCGGCTCAAGCAGTTGACGCTGTGGCGGGCCAAACCAGCCGTGCCATTTGGCGGCAAGTTCCGCATCATCGATTTTCCTTTGTCGAATTGCATGAACTCGGGCATTCGCCGTGTCGGCGTCATTACGCAATACAAGGCGCACTCCCTGTTGCAGCATTTGCAACGTGGCTGGAGCTTTTTGCGCGGTGAATTCGGCGAGTTCGTCGAATTGCTGCCGGCTCAGCAGCGTATCGAATCATCCTGGTATTCCGGTACTGCCGATGCCGTCTATCAGAATCTGGATATCATCCGTAATCACAATCCCGAATACGTGCTGATTCTGGCGGGTGATCATATTTACAAGATGGACTACGGTCCGATGATCGCCCAGCACGTGGAAAATGGCGCGGACATGACGGTCGGCTGCCTCGAAGTGAGTCTGGACATGGCGCGTTCCTTCGGTGTCATGACAGTGTCCGCCGACGGGCGGGTCACGGAGTTCAATGAAAAGCCGGAATCACCGAAGCCGATGCCGGGGCACGATGACACGGCGCTGGCGTCGATGGGCATCTATGTTTTCAATACGCGGTTCCTGTTTGAGCAGCTGATTCGCGATGCGGATAATCCGAAATCCAGCCACGATTTCGGCCATGACATCATTCCCGGCATCATTGGCAAGTACCGGGTGTTCGTGCACCCGTTTCGAAACACGCTGAGTGGACGCCAGGCATACTGGCGGGATGTCGGTACAGTCGATGCGTTCTGGGAAGCGAATCTGGAACTGATCGGTATTACACCCGAACTCAATCTATATGACGTGGACTGGCCTATCTGGACCTATCAGGAGCAAATGCCACCTGCCAAATTTGTATTCGACGATGAAACCCGCCGTGGTATGGCGGTGGATTCCATGGTCTCCGGTGGCTGCCTGATCTCCGGCGCTACGGTGCGCCATTCGCTGCTGTTTTCAAACGTGAAGGTCAGGTCGCATGCGGTGTTGCAGGATGCTGTAGTGTTACCGGACGTGCAGATCGGACGCAATTGTCGTATCCGCAAGGCCGTTATCGACAAGGGTTGCCGAATCCCGCCGGATACTGTAATCGGAGAGGATCCGGCCAGGGATGCGGAACGCTTCTCGGTGACTCCCGGCGGAGTGGTGCTGGTTACACCCGAAATGCTCGGGCAGGAACTGCACCATGTCCGATAAGAAAAAGCAGCCGTTGCGCGTGGTGCTTTGTTGGCATATGCATCAGCCTCAGTATTGCGATCTGATCAGCGGCGAATACAAGTTGCCCTGGACCTACCTGCACGCCATTAAGGACTATGTCGACATGGCGGCGCATCTGGAGGCCGTTCCGGAAGCCAAAGCCGTGATTAATTTCGCGCCGGTGCTGCTCGAGCAACTCGATGATTATGCAGTTCAGGTGAACGGCTTTCTGCGTGAGCATAAGGCAATCCGGGATCCGCTGCTTGCGGCGTTGGTGGAGCCGGTATTGCCGTCGCACCCGGAGCGGCGCCTGGAGTTGCTCAACGCCTGTCTGCGCGTCAACCGGGAGCGTGTCATCGATCGCTTCGCGCCGTTTCGGCGGCTTGTGGAACTCGCCGAGCCGTTCCGTGAAAACTGCAAGGACCTGGTTTACATCAGCGATCAGCTCCTCTCCGACCTGGTGTTCTGGTATCACCTCGGCTGGATTGGTGAAACCGTGCGACGCAATGATCTGCGCATTCAACGCTGGCAGGAGCAGGGAAATAATTTTTCCCTGCACGATCGGCGCGAGCTGTTATCGATTATCGGCGACCTGCTGTCAGGCGTGGTGGAACGCTATGCCTCGCTTGCTGACCGGGGCCAGGTTGAGCTGTCTGTGACTCCCTATGCGCATCCGATAATTCCATTGATGCTCGACATCGATACGGCGCGGCAAGCCATGCCCGGCGTCGAACTGCCGGAACTGGAGTTTTATCAGGACGGTAAAGCGCGTGCCGAATGGCATATCCGCGAAGGGCTGAATGTGTTCGAGCAGTACTTCCGGCGTAAGCCTGCCGGTTGCTGGCCGGCAGAAGGCAGCGTCAGCGATGCTACACTGAAGCTGTTCGAAACGGCGGGATTCCGCTGGACGGCCAGCGGTGAAACCGTCTTGCGCAACAGCCTGCGCGCCGCCGGGGAGGGTGCCGAGGCTGTCGCTGAAGCAGTGTTCAAGGGCTACCGGGTCGACAAGGGGAAACTGGTGTGTTTCTTTCGCGATGACAATCTGTCGGATGAAATTGGTTTTTCCTATTCGAAGTGGCATGCCGATGATGCAGTCGCCAACTTTATTCACCACCTGGAGAATATTGCCGCGAACCATGCGGGACGAAAGCTGGCAGTGCCGATAATTCTGGACGGCGAAAATGCCTGGGAACATTTCCCCGAAAATGGCTATTATTTTCTGCGTGGGCTCTACCGCAAGCTGGCCGAGCATCCGACCCTGAAGCTGTCGACTTTTTCCGAGTGTCTGGATGATGACGTGGAGGTGGCTTCGCTCGATACGCTGGTCAGCGGTTCGTGGGTGTACGGCACCTTCTCTACCTGGATCGGCGATCGCGACAAAAACCGCGGCTGGGATATGCTGGGAGATGCCAAGCGCGCTTTCGACAAGATCTGTTCGGATGGAACGCTGGACGGAGAACAGATAGCCGCTGCACAATTGCAACTGGCGATCTGTGAGGGGTCGGACTGGTTCTGGTGGTTTGGCGATTACAATCCGGCTGATTCAGTGAGCGACTTTGAAAGCCTGTTCCGTCTGCATCTCGCCAATTTATATCAGCTGTTGGGCGTGGAGCCGCCGGAATACCTGGCACATACGTTCGCGCGCGGCTCTGGCAAGCCCGAAGCAGGTGGTGTTATGCGGCACGGGCAGCTGCGCAACTGAGTACTCTTTCCAGCCTGATGCTGGACGATCAACGCGACAGGACGCAGGACGTATCTTGACAATGGACGTATTTGAACGGCGTAGAGCCGGGATACTGCTGCACCCGACTTCCCTGCCGGGCAGTCCGGGTAACGGAGATCTGGGGCCGGATGCCTACAGGTTTGTCGATTTTCTCGTCGAAAGCGGCGTGAGTCTATGGCAAACCCTGCCGCTGGGGCCGATTCATGAGGATCTGTCGCCGTATCAGTGCATGTCCGTGCATGCCGGGGACTTTCGCTTTATCAATCTGCAGGTGCTGGTGGAATGGGGCTGGCTGGATGATGCGGCTCTGGATCCGGCGGCACCTGTCGATCCGCAGCGACTGATGCGGCTGGCAGCAGCCTACAACGGTTTCCAGAGCAGGGCGGACAGCACTGAGCGCGAGGCGCTGACGCGCTTCTCCGCCAGTCACGCGCACTGGCTGGATGACTATGCCCTGTATCAGGTGCTGCGCGCGGAGTACGGCGGCAAGGCCTGGTTTCACTGGCCGGCTCCGGTGCGGGATCGCCAGCCGGAAGCCCTGATCGAGGAACGCCGGCGTCTTGCCGGTCCGATCGAGCAGGCGCGTTTTCAGCAGTTTCTTTTCTATCGCCAATGGGCGCAGCTGCGGCACTACGCCAACGAGCGCGGCGTGCTGATGTTTGGCGACATACCGATTTTCGTCGCCCATGACAGTGCCGATGTCTGGGCGCAGCGTCAGTGGTTCGCCGTGGACGAAGAAGGTCAGCCGCAGGTCGTGGCCGGGGTGCCGCCGGATTACTTTTCCTCGACCGGACAGCGCTGGGGCAATCCTCATTACCGCTGGGATGCGATGCGGGAGGATGACTTTGGCTGGTGGCGGCAGCGCGTGCACTCGCAACTGGAAATGTTCGATCTGGTGCGCATCGATCATTTCCGCGGGTTCGAGGCCTATTGGGAGATCGATGCCCACTGCGAAACAGCGGTCGAAGGACGTTGGGTCGAAGGACCGGGGGATGAGTTCCTTGGTGCGTTGACCCGGGATTTTCCCGAGCAGCTGCCGCTGGTCGCCGAAGATCTCGGTGTCATAACGCCGGAGGTTACAGCCTTGCGCAAGCGCTTTAACCTGCCTGGCATGAAAATTCTTCAGTTTGCCTTCGACGGTTCACGGGATAATGCCTACCTCCCGCACAACCACGAAGTGCTGGGTGTCGTATACACAGGCACCCATGACAACAATACCACCCTGGGCTGGTACCAGGAGCTGTCGAATGATCAGCGCAGCCTGCTGCATCATTATCTCGGCGACAGTCCCGAAGCCATGCCCTGGCTGCTGGTGCGCGCGGCGCTCGCATCAGTGGCGCGTCTGGCGGTGATTCCCATGCAGGATGTTCTGGGCCTGGACGCTGCGGATCGCATGAATGTGCCGGGCGTTACGGAAGGCAACTGGCGCTGGCGCTTCAGCTGGGATCAGCTGCGCGACGACCAGCGCGCCCGGCTCAGCGACTGGGTCAGTCTTTACGATCGGTAAACCGGTAAGGCAGCTACAACCAGATCATGCAGCCGAGTTCAAAGCGATGGCTGAGCAGGCGATGAAACGGATAGATGCGGATCTGGTAATGTTGCAGGCCGGGTAACGGGGGATCAAGATCCAGTACGAAAGACGTCTCGCCACCGTCGAGGCTGGCCTCGGCGGCAAACGCGTAGTAGTCACTGGCGTGAAATGTGCGGTGTTCATCTTCGCGCCCGATCACGCATTCCAGACGAACATCGTCGGGTGCAAGTCCTGCAAGATTCGCGACCACCTCGATGCGTAACTGGTCTCCGGCAGTGACCGCCTGTTGAGCGGCATCGCTGCGCCGCAGCGTCACCAGGGGCCATAGACGCCGGACTTTTTTCTTCCATGCCGCGAGCTCCTGCGCACCTTTGAACTGCTCTTTTGCCAGCGCGCGGCCCTGATCGGCAGCAGGGCCGTAAAAGCCCTTGATGTAATCCATCACCATCCGCTGCGAATTGAAATGCGGCAGGATCGATCGGATAGACGCCTTGGACATGCGCACCCAGCCCTCTGAATACCCGTGCCCGTTGCGCGCATAATAGAGCGGAACCACCTGGTGTTCGAGGATGTCCAGCAGCTCGTTGGCTTCCTCATGGTTACGGAAAGCTGTGTCATAGTGCTGGCCGTGCGGCGTAATCGCCCAGCCATTTTCGCCGTTGTAGCCTTCGCCCCACCAGCCGTCCAGCACACTCAGATTGATGACGCCATTGAGAGCGGCTTTCTGTCCGGAGGTGCCGCTGGCCTCGAGCGGGTATTCGGGCGTATTCAGCCATACATCGACACCGGACACGAGCTTGCGGCCCAGTGACAGGTCATAACCTTCCATCAACAGTATCTTGCCGACAAATTCAGGACGGCGGGCGAAGTCGTGGATGACCCGGATCAGCTGCTGTCCAGGCGCATCGTTGGGATGTGCCTTGCCGGCAAATACCAGCAGTACCGGTCGCTCCGGATCGTTGAGCAGGCGGGCCAGACGTTCCGGATCGGAAAATAGCAGCGTGGCGCGTTTGTAGGTGGCGAAGCGGCGCGCGAAACCAATGGTGAGTATGTCTGTTTCATGCGGACTGAGCAGTCGCGTAAGGCGATCGATCTGTGCTTCTCCGACATGGTTGCGCCGCGCCTGCAGGGCAATGCGGCGGCGCAGCTGATTCAGCAGTTCCGACTTCAGCGACTGTCGCAAGCTCCAGAAGCTGTGATCGGGGATTTCATCGATCCGTTCCCAGTACTCTTCGTTGATCAACTCATTGCGCCACTCCATGCCGAAGCGCATGTCGTAGAGGTTGATCCATTCGTAGGCAAGAAAGGTCGGTACGTGCACGCCATTGGTGACATGGCGCATGGGGTTTTCCCGGTCTGGAATCTGTGGCCAGATATAACCTTCCATGCGCGATGCGACTTCACCATGAATCTTGCTGACACCGTTGTGAAAGCGCGAACCGCGCAGCGCGAGCACGGTTTGATTGAAGGCTCCCTGATTATTCGGACTGGACCCGAGCGCCAGGAATTCTTCCATCGATAAACCGAGCTGCCGGGCATAGTCGCCGAAATAGCTCGATATCAGGCTGTGGTCGAAAATGTCATGTCCCGCCGCCACCGGCGTGTGGGTGGTGAAAACTGTGGCCCCCGCTGTGTGCTCCAGGGCGCTGTCGAAGTCCAGCCCGCCGGCGACCAGTTCGCGGCAGCGTTCCAGAATCTGGAATGCCGCATGGCCCTCATTGATGTGCCACGCAGTCGGCTTTATGCCAAGCGCCCTCAGGGCCCGCACGCCGCCGATACCCAGAATCATTTCCTGCTGAATGCGAGTATTGGTGTCACCGCCGTAAAGCTGATAGGTGATAGCGCGATCGGCCTGGCTGTTCTCGGCAATATCAGTATCCAGCAGGTACAGAGAAATATGGCCGGCGCGTACTTTCCAGATTTTCAGATGCACCGGTCGTCCCGGAAACTGAATACTGATGCGCAGTTCGCTGCCATCGTCACAGCACACCGGCGCCAGCGGCAGCTGATCGAAATGGGTGGTCGTATAGTGAGCGACCTGCGTGCCATGTTCATCGATGGTCTGGGTGAAATAGCCCTGACGGTAGAGCATGCCCACGGCAACGAACGGTATGCTCAGATCGCTGGCGGCCTTGCAGTGATCGCCAGCCAGTATGCCCAGCCCGCCGGAATAGATAGGCAGACTTTCATGGAGGCCGAATTCGGCGCAGAAATACGCTACGAGATCAGTTTTCGCATCCAGGTAACGGTCGATATTCGGGCGTTGACGTTCGTTCAGGTAGGAGTCATACGCGGCCAGCGCGCGGTTGTAGGCGTCGCAGTAAACGCGGTCGGTGGCGGCCTCGTCGAGACGTTGCTGGGATACGCGGCGCAGGAACACCTTGGGATTGTGGCCGCAGCTGTCCCAGAGTGCCGGGTCCAGACGGAAGAACAGTGAACGTACAGCGCGGTCCCAGCTGTAGAAAAGATCGTTGGACAGCTCTTCCAGCCGTATCAGGTTGTCCGGAATTTTCGGTTGTACTTCCAGGGCGAAACGTGTTCCGGCCATGATGTCTCCGCGTCAGGGTTGCAGATTGCTGCAGCTTTCCCGCATTCAAGCAGAAGTCGTGCCAGTTGCTGCGGATAGTTGATCCACAGGACATGAACGGAAGGATTCCGCGGCAGGAACGCGCCACAGGGCGCTATCAATTCGGGTCGATGCGAGTAACAGGTGCAGGGGTGCGTTCCGCTGACCTTTTTGAATATGTGGTGCCGAGGGTCGGAATCGAACCGACACTCCCGTGAAGGAACCGGATTTTGAGTCCGGCGCGTCTACCAGTTCCGCCACCCCGGCACAGGCGCGCAAGTATAAGGATTCCTGCCCTGCTGGCAAGATGTGCCGGACGCTTTAGGCGCTGTGATACCATGCCGCGCCATGCAGGTAAGCGACTTTGATTATGTTCTTCCCGACGGTCTGATTGCCGATCGCCCCGCCGAGCCACGCAGTAGCAGTCGGCTGCTCGAGGTCGGCTGCGAGGGCCGGCTGGTGGACTGGCACATGAGCGACTTTCCGACATTTCTGGAAGACGATGATCTGCTGATATTCAACGATACCCGGGTCATACCGGCGCGCCTGTTCGGGCGCAAGACCAGTGGTGGCCGGGTCGAGGTGTTGATCGAGCGGGTGCTGGATGAACAGCGGGTGCTGGCGCACGTGCGAGCCAGCAAGTCGCCGGGTGCCGGTGCTGAGCTGCGGCTGGCCGACGAGCAACTGATTGCGCAGGTGCTTGGCCGGGCTGGTGAACTGTTCGAGCTGGCCTTTGCTGGTCCATTGCCGGTGCTGGAGCTGCTGGATCGCTACGGTCACGTGCCATTACCTCCGTATATAGAACGCGACGACAATACCAGCGATCGCACCGCTTACCAGACCCTGTATGCGCGGCGCCCCGGCGCCGTCGCAGCGCCTACCGCAGGCCTGCATTTTGACCAGGGCCTGCTGCAGGAGATTCAGCGGCGCGGGACCCGGACGGCGTTTGTGACGCTGCATGTCGGTGCCGGAACCTTTCAGCCGGTGCGGGTTCAGCGTATCGAGGAACATCATATGCATGCGGAATATGTCGATGTCGATGCCTCGGTATGTGCGGCGATCGCGGCCACTCGCGAGCGCGGCGGCCGCGTGATTGCGGTCGGCACCACGGTGGCGCGCAGTCTGGAGAGCGCAGCGGCCGCAGGTGAGCTGCAACCTTTCAGTGGTGATACGCGGCTCTTTATTACGCCAGGTTACCGGTTTCGCGTCGTGGACACGCTGCTTACGAATTTTCACCTGCCTCAGTCGACATTGCTGATGCTGGTGTGCGCCTTTGCCGGCTATGAACCGGTAATGGCCGCCTACCGTCACGCTATAGAGCAGCGCTACCGTTTTTACAGTTATGGCGATGCCATGTTGCTGCGGCGCTGCGACAGCGAGGCCGACTGATGAAATTCGAGCTGCTTGGACGCTCGGGCGCTGCCAGGCGCGGACGCCTGACTTTTCCCCGCGGGGTGGTGGAAACGCCTGCCTTCATGCCGGTCGGCACCTACGGCACGGTCAAGGCGATGCGTCCGGAACAGGTGGCGGAGACGGGTGCGCAGATTTTACTCGGCAACACTTTTCATCTGATGCTGCGGCCGGGTACCAGCGTAATCCGCGCACACGGTGACCTGCATGATTTCATGAACTGGCCCGGGCCGATACTCACTGATTCCGGTGGTTTTCAGGTATTCAGTCTCGGCGACCTGCGCAAAATCACCGAGCAGGGCGTACATTTTCGGTCCCCCGTCAATGGTGACAAGGTGTTTCTCGGTCCGGAGGAATCTATGGCCGTGCAGCGCAAGCTGGGTTCGGATATCGTGATGATCTTCGATGAATGCACGCCGTATCCGGCCGAGCCGGAAATCGCCCGCGCATCGATGCAGCTGTCCTTGCGCTGGGCGCAACGCAGCCGTGAAGCGCATGGTGATTCACCGGCGGCACTGTTCGGCATCGTGCAGGGTGGCATGTATCCGGATTTGCGGCTCGAATCGCTGCGCGGACTGACGGAGATCGGTTTCGACGGTTATGCCGTTGGCGGATTGTCGGTGGGCGAGCCGCAT
>JAVVEV010000021.1:0-55602 GCA_032251035.1 Thiogranum sp.
CTCAGGCCATAATCCGGCCTGACGGGCGGGTCATTTTTGGGTGCAAATCCCGGGTCAGTTTTAAACGCAAATCAACATTACGAGCTCTTCGAATTTCTTCCTGGAATCCGTTTTGGATGAAATGCAGCTGTTTCTACTTACCGCCAACGAGCCAAACGTTTGTTCATAGAGATCGCGAACGCATTTATGATAAGCGTTAGTTCCCACGATATAGGCGCCACGGGTTTGCGCTCGCTTCAGCGCATAAAAAAGCCGTTCCTGGTCAAGCCAAGAGAAAAGCTTCTCGTTATATTTTATAAATGCATTATGGTTATGGCGAACAGTATACGGAGGATCTACAAATACAAGGTCACCTCGTTGTGCGGAGTCAATGAGATCCTCAAAATCGCAGGCAAAAAGCTCGGCCCCCTGCAATGCATCAGATATCTGATCAAAACAGTCGTCTTTGAACACAACTGAACTCTTCGTTCCTTTCGGAACATTAAAGACGCCTTTTCTATTCACTCGATACAGCCCGTTCCAACAGGTACGATTCAAGTAGATAAATCGTGCTGCACGGCTTGCACTGCTGTGGCGCTCCGAATTGCGTGCCTGATAATAATAATCACACGAATGGTTCCGGTGATGCTCGCGAAGGTACTTCCATACCAAACCCCAGTTATCCTTTATAGCTTGATAGGTTTCGATCAGCTGAGCATTACTGTCGCCTAATAGCGCGCGGTTCGGGCGGAGATAAAAGAACACGGCTCCGCTGCCCAAAAAGGGTTCGATATAGCAATTAAAGTTTGTTGGTATCAGATCGGAATGATTCGCCACAAACCACCGTTTACCACCAGCCCACTTCAGAAAAGGCTTTAGCGGTTTATTGGCCAGATCTGCGCCGTCCCTCACCTTGTCAATAAAGCCCAATTTTTGTTCTCGTTCTTCTGAATGGTAAACGTTGGAATATACAATACTCGACCTGGTTATGAGGCACGAGCACAAGTTTTATCTCGCGCGCTCTTCAATGAATTCCAACAGTTCGCCACATCGGTTAAGAATCCGGATAAATTGTCCTTCAGCACCTTCAAGTGTGATTTCCGCCTGTTGACGACCTTTCTCCGTATGGCTTACAGGGCATCGTAATACGCGTTGCAGGTCTTTTGGTACGGCGCTTTGGTAATAAAGGCTGATCCGACCAGCGGGGGCCTTGAGGTATTTATCGACTGACACTAAACCTCTCCCGCTCGATCCGTTTCTAACGCCGGATTCTAGGGCCAACTACCTGATATATAGATAACTGGTTAATAGTACTGGATGTGGCGGAGAGGGAGGGATTCGAACCCTCGATACGTTACCGTATACACACTTTCCAGGCGTGCTCCTTCGGCCGCTCGGACACCTCTCCGGAAATCCGGCCGCTGCAAAGGCGGGCGGAAAGCGCGGCAGGTTATACCAGATAGGGGCGGCTTGCAATGTTGGCGGGTGGCGCGGGGGCGGTAATCTGCTGTAACGTTATATTAAGGAAGAAGACCAACGAAAGGAGTACGGAATGCGGATTCTGGCCGGGGATATCGGCGGCACCAATACGCGCCTGGCGCTGCTGGAGTGGGATACGGGGACGGTCGGGATCAGCTGCCGGCAGGAGTTCTCAAGCCTGGCGCATGAGTCGCTGAACGCGGTTGTCGCGAAGTATCTGGGAGACCAGGGGGATCTGCGGCTGGATGCGGCGGCGTTCGGGGTGGCGGGGCCGGTGCGCGGCGGGATCAGTCAGATCACCAATCTGCCGTGGCGGATCGCGCAGGCGGAGCTCTCGGAGCAGCTCGGGCTGTCGTCGGTCTATCTGCTGAACGATCTGGAGGCATTGGCCTGGAGCGTCGAGACGCTGCATGAAGACCAGCTGACGTCCCTGCAGACCGGTTTGCCCGGACCGGGTAATCGGGCGGTGATCGCGGCGGGCACCGGGCTGGGCCAGGCGGGGCTGTTTTTCGATGGCGAGGGTTATCAGCCGTTTGCGACCGAGGGCGGTCATGCCGACTTCGCGGCGACCCAGCCGCAGGACTGGGAGCTGTGCGCGTTCCTGCAGAAGCGCTTCGGCCGCACCAGTTGGGAACGGGTGGTGTCGGGTCCGGGCATGGTGCACCTGTATGAGTTCCTGCTGGAGCAGTCCGGCAATGCGGCGCCGGACTGGTGGCAGGACCCGGGACAGGATATGGCGGCGGCCATTACCGAACGCGGGCTGGCGAGCAGCGATCCGCTCTGTTACGACGCGCTGCACTGGTTCGTGCGCCTGTATGGCGCGGAGGCCGGGAATCTGGCCCTGAAGATGAAGGCGATCGGCGGTCTGTATATCGGTGGCGGAATTGCGCCGAAGATTCTGCCGGCGCTGCAGATGCCGGCTTTCATGCACGCATTCCTGGACAAGGGCAAGATGCGCGGATTGCTGGAGGCGATGCCGGTGCGGGTGATCTGCTACGGCGATGCAGCGCTGCAGGGGCTGGGGAATTACGCGGCGCGCCGGGCTGCCGGCGGAGCGATTATTTGACGACTTTCAGGGCCGGCGGTTTGGTGTCGGGTTTGCCTTTCGGGCCGGGCTCGTCGGGTCCGTTCTCGCTTTCCTCGAACAACATGCCGCGCCCGTTTTCCTTGGCGTAGATAGCCAGCACCGCGTGCACCGGCAGCGCCACCAGCTGCGATACGCCGCTGAAGCGCGCCATGAAGGTCACTTCTTCATTATCGATGTGCAGGGCTTCGACGGCCGACGGGCCGACGTTCAGAACGATCTTGCCGTCCTGGGCAAATTTCTGCGGCACTTCGACGCCCTGCGCATTGGCGTCGATCAACAGGTGCGGGGTGCACTCGTTATCCAGGAGCCATTCATAGATAGCGCGAATCAGGTAAGGACGATTCGAAGTCATGACAACACTATAGCCTGCGCGACACCGTGGACCGGGAGGTCCAGCGGCAGCCGCGTCAGTCGCGCATTTCCCTTTCCGCTTCAGTCAGACTGGCATGGAAGGATTTGCGGCCGAACAGCCGGGCAGCATATTCCAGTACCGGTTTGCCCTGCGGGGGCAGTTCGATGCGGTAGTGTTTGAGCCTCCACAGGATCGGACCGATGGTGGCGTCGACCAGCGAGAACTCATCGCTCAGAAAATAGGGTTTGGCGCTGAATACCTCGGCGCTGGAGGTCAAGCTGTCGCGTAATGCCTTGCGCGCTTTGGTCGCGGCTTTTTCACCCTTGTCCATTTCGGTCATCAGTGAATACCAGTCGCGCTCGATGCGGTACAGGGCCAGCCGGCTGCGCGCCCGCGATACCGGATCGACCGGCATCAACGGCGGGTGCGGAAAGCGTTCATCGAGATATTCCATGATTACCTGGGCGTCATACAGCACCAGTTCACGGTCGATGAGCGTCGGTACGCTCTGGTAGGGATTCAGGTCGATCAGGTCTTCCGGAAGATGGTCCGGATCGACATTGGCGATCTCGACTGTAATGCCTTTTTCCGCCAGCACGATCCGCACGCGATGACTCTGCGGGCAGGATGCGTTGGAAAAAAGGGTCATCACCGAACGGCGGTTGGCGATTACAGCCATTTAAGTTCTCCAGTAACAATGAATACGCCGGCAACGGCCGGGGCTGTCCCGACCGCTACCGGCGCAGGGATCAGTGGACGTCTTTCCAGTACTCTTTCTTGAGCAAGTACGCCAGGATGAAGAACACCAGCAGATACAGCAGCACCTTGATACCCAGGCGCTGGCGCTCCAGCTTGACCGGCTCGCCCATGTAGGACAGGAAGTTTACCAGATCCCGCACTGTACGGTCGTACTCGGCAGGCGTTTGTGAGCCCTGTGTCACCAGCTCGAGGTCAGTCAGGACCTGGTGGTCCTTGCCCTTCGCATCCGTCTCGGTGTGGTAGACCGGCGCTTGCCACCCCTGCAATTCCCAGAGCACGTGCGGCATGCCGACGTTCGGGAACACCATATTGTTCACGCCGAAGGGGCGCGCCGGATCCAGGTAGAAGGTCCGCATGTAGGTGTACAGCCAGTCCACGCCGCGCACCCTTGCCACCAGGGTGAGATCCGGGGGCGCAGCACCGAAGAACCGCTTGGCATCGGCTTTGGTCAGAGCGACAGTCATGTGGTCGCCGATCTGGTCGCCGGTGAACATCAGGTTGTCGATCACCGCCTGTTCCGGGATCTCCAGATCGCGTGCCAGGCGGTTGTAGCGCTGAAAGCGTGCCGAGTGGCAGCTCAGGCAATAGTTGACGAATGTTTTCGCGCCGCGCTGCATGCTTTCCAGATTGGTCCGGTCGATGTTGGCATCATCGAGATGCACGCCAGCACCCGCAGCCAGCGTCAGTCCGGGGGATACAATCAACAGAAGTGCCAGTAGTTGTCTTTTCATTGATCGTTACCCCGTTACCCGGTCAGGGACCGTCAAGGTCCTGTCGATGCGGGTGTAGAACGGCATCAGCAGGAAGAACGCGAAATACACGGCAGTGCCGATCTGCGCCATCAGTGTCTTGGCGTCGGTGGTCGCCTGGGTACCGAGCCAGCCGAGCACCACGAAAGCGATCACGAACAGGGCCAGCATGATCTTGTAGATCGGTCCACGGTAGCGGATCGATTTCACCGGACTGCGGTCCAGCCAGGGCAGGAAGAACAGGATTACCACTGCCGCACCCATCACCACCACGCCGAGGAACTTGGCAGTCAAGGGTCCGATGTCGATGGTCACCGCGCGCAACATGGCGTAGTACGGGGTGAAGTACCAGACCGGTGCGATATGGTCCGGCGTCTTCAATGGATCCGCCGGTTCAAAGTTCGGTTTCTCCAGGAAATAACCGCCGCCTTCGGGAATGAAAAACAGGACGATGGAGAAGAACATCAGGAACACCACGACACCGACAATGTCTTTCACCGTGTAGTAGGGGTGGAAGGGAATGGCGTCTTTGGGAATGCCGCCCTCGTCCTTGATTTTCTTGATGTCCACGCCGTCCGGGTTGTTTGACCCTACTTCGTGCAGCGCCAGAATGTGCATGACGACGAGTGCCACCAGCACCAGCGGAACCGCGATGACATGCAGGGCGAAGAACCGGTTCAGCGTGGCATCGGAAATAACGAAGTCGCCGCGTATCCACAGCGCCAGTTCATCGCCGACCACCGGGATCGCGCCGAACAGCGAGATGATGACCTGTGCACCCCAGTAGGACATCTGGCCCCAGGGCAGCAGATAACCGAAGAACGCTTCGGCCATCAGCGCCAGATAGATCAACATGCCGAAGATCCAGATCAGTTCGCGCGGACCTTTATAAGAACCATAGAGCATGGCCCGGAACATGTGCAGGTAGACGACCAGGAAGAACGCCGAGGCGCCGGTGGAATGGATGTAGCGAATCAGCCAGCCCCACTCCACGTCGCGCATGATGTATTCGACGGACGCGAAGGCATGCTCGGCATCCGGCTTATAGTTCATGGTCAGGAAGATGCCGGAGACGATCTGGATCACCAGCACCAGCAGGGCCAGCGATCCGAAGAAGTACCAGAAGTTGAAGTTTTTCGGTGCGTAATACTTGGACAGATGCTCTTCGAACATTTTCGTCATCGGAAAACGTGCATCGATCCAGTCGCGCGTGCTCGATAACATACCCATCACACGACTCCTTTATCTTCGCCGATCAGGATCAGAGTGTCGCTGATGTATTTGTGCGGCGGCACTTCCAGATTCAGCGGTGCAGGCACGCCTTTATAGACGCGGCCGGCCATGTCGAAACGCGAGCCGTGGCAGGGGCAGAAAAAACCGCCCTTCCAGTTCTGGTCGAACGGCTGCGGTTCCGCTTCCGGCACAAAGCCCGGCGAACAGCCCAGGTGCGTGCAAAGCCCTATCAGCACCAGAATCTCCGGCTCGATGGAACGGCCAAGGTTCTGCGCGTAAGGCGGCTGCTGGGGAGCCTCGGACTCCGGATCGCGCAGCAGCGGATTAAGTTCGCGCAGATCGCCGAGCATGCTCTGCGTGCGGCGCGCTACCCAGACCGGTTTGCCGCGCCATTGAACGCGGATCATCTGTCCGAGTTCCAGCTTGCTGATATCGGCCTCGACCGGAGCACCGGCGGCCTTGGCACGTTCACTGGGCATCCACGACGCCAGGAAAGGCACCATGGTATAAACTGCACCAACGCCGCCGACAACCGACACCGCGGCCGTCAGAAACCGGCGCTTGCTGGTATCTACACCGTCACCACTCATTCATTGGTCTCCGTAAAAAAACACCGGTTAATACCGATTAGTCACAAGCAGTTAGCGGAACGCAAACGCCAATGGATATCAGAATATTCTAAAATTCAAACCCTTGCTCGAACAGCGGGCATAGCATGTCGGAAGTCCCTGAACAGGTCAAGTAATCCGCAGCTAAAAAGCTTGATATGTCGATAAAAAGGTCTACACGGGATTGTCGATGTCGCAGAACACGTGGTGCAGACCAAAATGCTCCGCCAGGTGCTCGCCCAGCGCCCTGACGCCATAGCGTTCGGTGGCGTGGTGGCCGGCGGCAAAATAGTGAATGCCATACTCGCGGGCGATGTGCACGGTAGGCTCGGATATCTCGCCGCTCACGAAGGCATCGAGCCCACGCCGGGCGGCCTCCTCCAGGTAGGACTGGGCGGCGCCGGTGCACCAGCCGAGCCGGCGGATCGATTCCGCACGGCCCGGAATCCATTGCGGTTCACGACCGAGCGCGTCCCGAATGCGGGCGCTGAAGTCGGCTGCGGCCAGAGGTTCCGGCAGACTGCCGATATTTGCCAGCTCCGGACCGCCGGGCGTGCCGAAACAGCTTTCGACCGTGAGCCCGAGGCGGATCGCCAGCTGTGCATTGTTGCCCAGGCCGGGATGCGCATCGAGCGGTAGATGATAGGCCAGCAGGCTGATGTCGTTGGCGAGCAGGATCTTGATACGGCGCTGCTTCATGCCGGTCACCCGCGGATCTTCGCCCTTCCAGAAATAGCCATGATGGACCAGCAGCAGATCGGCCTGTTCGGCCACTGCCGCTTCGATCAGGGCCTGGCTGGCAGTGACCCCGGTGACCAGCTTCGTGACTTCGCCCGTCCCTTCGACCTGCAGGCCGTTGGGACAGTAATCCTGGAAGCGCGGCGCATCGAGCAGCCTGTCACAATAGGTTAAAAGGTCATACAGCGCAGCCAATGTTGGCCTCCTTGACTATATTCCGGGATAATCCCCGCGCTTATATAATGCGAGCTGCGATGAATATACGTGATACGGTTTCTTTTTTCCTGCAGGCGGCAACTGTCGGTATCGCCGTCGCCGTCGGTATCGTTCTGTTCAAGCCCGAGTGGCTGGACTGGCAATCGCCGGTCGTTGAAGTTCATCAGGCGCCGCAACGCGCGGGAGGCAGCCAACCTGCATTATCTGTCGGAGTACTTCCGGGGCAGCCGACATCCTACGCTGATGCCATCGAACCGGCGGCCCGCGCGGTAGTCAACATCTACACCGCCAAAGTAGTGATCCGCCAGCAGCACCCGCTGCTCGACGATCCGCTGTTCGGGCACTTCTTCGGTGACCAGTTGCGCGGCTCGCGCAAGCGTCTCCAGACCAGTCTTGGCTCCGGCGTGATCGTCTCCGATCAGGGCTACATCATGACCAGCAATCACGTCATCGATGGTGCTGACGAGATCCAGGTCATGCTGCAGGACGAGCGTCAGGCGCGTGCCACGCTGGTCGGCGCCGACAAGGACACTGATCTGGCGGTGCTGAAAATCGAAATGGACGACCTGCCGGTTTTGACGCTGGCATCCATGGACAAGCTGCGGGTCGGCGACGTAGCGCTGGCGATCGGCAATCCCTATGGAGTCGGCCAGACCGTGACCATGGGCATCATCAGCGCCACCGGGCGCAATCAGCTCGGCATCAACCGCTATGAGGATTTCATCCAGACTGACGCGGCCATCAATCCGGGCAATTCGGGCGGGGCACTGGTGAACGCGCACGGCGAACTGATCGGGATCAACAGCGCTATCTACAGTCGCAGCGGGGGTTTCCAGGGAATCGGTTTTGCGATCCCGGTAGCGCTGGCAGTCGAGGTCATGACGGAGATCATCGAATACGGCCGTGTCGACCGCGGCTGGCTGGGCATCGAAGCCCAGGACCTGACGCCCCAGCTGGCTGAAACCTTCGGTCTGGATGACACGCGCGGCATGCTGGTCGCCGGCGTATTACGCAACGGCCCGGCAGACGCGGCCGGCCTGCAACCGGGTGACGTGGTGGTTAGCATCGATGGCAAAGCTGTCACCGACGCCTACAGCGCCATGTTCCTGATCGGCCGTTCACGTCCCGGTAGCACCGTGCTGCTGGAAGGTATGCGGAACGGTAGCGCGTTCCGCGCCAAAGCGATCAGTGGTCGTCCGCCCACGGGGTAGATCGGCGGTCAGTCGCCGGCTTCCTGTTTCTTGCGCTCGATGTAGGCGTCGAGTTGCTCGCCGGTGATGGGCCCGACCTGGGTCGCCACCGGTGTTCCGGTGGGGTCAATGATGAAGGTGGTCGGCAGACCGGGTATGGAGCCAAGTGGTGTGGCGAATGACGGCTCAGTGCGCAGCACCGGATAGGTCATCAAAAACGAGTCCACGAACGCTGACAACTGTTCCTGGCCGATGTCTTCGAAATTTACGCCAATCACCACCGCATCACCGGCCGGCTGATGCCGGTCGTGGAAATCATTCAGCTCGGGAATCTCTTCCAGGCATGGCGGGCACCAGGTTGCCCAGTAATTCACTATGACCCATTTGCCGCGATAGTCCGCCAGCGAATGCACTTTACCATCCAGATCCGGCAGGCTGTAATCAACCGGCTCGGCCCATACCGTGCCCGCGAACAGGCCAAGAAAAACAACAATCCAGTTTCTCATTAAAATTCCCGCTTTGCTTTGTTTCAAGACTAAGGCTAGGACCCGCACATCCCGGCAAACGTTCCGTACCGGTCCAGTTTTTCTCCCGACGCCCGTTATAAGCGCCAGTTAATGCAACATTTTCAGCATCCATGACCGAATTACAGCTCACTATACCAGCGCAGGACCGCGACAGCCGGGGCGTCCGTCTGAAACCGCGGGAAGTTCGCCAATGGCTACAAAACCTCCCCTACATGGATGCCCCGCGCACTCTGCAGCTCGCCAACCAGCAATTGCGCCTGCTCAATCGGCAGGTGATTGCGCCGGGTGCGCGACTCGAAATACTGGATGAATTCCTGCGCACCTACCAGCGTCTCTCGGAAACTGCACCTGGCGATCCGGCCGATGCCGCGACTTTACAACCGCTGCTGAAGCATCTGTCGCAGAACATCGGATTCGGCTACAAGATCCTGGTGCAGGTCCTGGCAACCGGCAAAGGCGGCTTTTTCGATACGCGACATTTGCCGGCGGCGATGCTCGGTGCCGTGCATGCGCTCGGCCAGCAACTGATCCACTATTACATTCATTATCAACGCGTGCCGCGCGCGCTCTGGGGCGAATGCCTGACCGTTTTCCGGCACGCGCAACGCAGCAATCGCAGCGGCTATACAGCGCGACTGGGTGGCAATGAGCCGATCGCTATCGATGCCAGCTTCCGCCTCATCGCACTGCTTAAACTGGCTGATCCTTATCAGCTGCGCCCCGGCATGCTGGCAGCCCTGCAACATTACTTCCGCAGTCACATCGATCTGACTCATATGGGCACTCCGGATCACGACCTGGATGCTGCAATACTGAAGGTTCCGGCAAACGATCAGCGCCTGCACAGCTCAGAAAGCGATGGCATTGCGATCGACATCACCGCACTGCTCAAGCAGATGCAGAACGACATCCTGAGACTGGAGAAGCATCAGGATCAGACTCAGATCGGGGGCATGGCCGCAGGCGTTCCCGGCTCGCTGTTGCTGGCGACCCTGAAAAAAATCCTCGGGTACTGGGAAGAACGGCGCGAGCGATCCACAGCGCGCGAGGATGCAGCTATCAGCATCGAGCTGGTTGTGGGACTGGAGGCGGCCTACTGCGCAATCAATGGCAACCGCCCTTTCGACCCGAAGCTGTACCTTACCGGCGACGAAGACAACCACATCAACATCGGCGCGCCCGCGGCCTCGGACGCGGCGCCGAGAAACTCGCCGTCGGAAACTCTTCAGTGCATGACCATGAACCGCAACAGCGGTGGGCTCGGAATCGGTTATCGGGGAGCCGCGGCATCACCGCGGGTCGGGCAGCTACTCGCGGCACGCCGCGCACCGCCCACGCCGGGCAACTGGGTACTGGGAGTGTTCCGCTGGCTGGCGGAGCGGGAGTCGATGAACGGCTTTGATGCCGGGCTGCAGTATCTGGCGGGCGAACCGGTGGCGGCGGTGATCAGACCGCTCGACACCAATGAGACTGCGGGTGGGTTCCAGCCGGCGATCACGGCCGATCAGAAGCGGGGGGAACAAAGTGTCCGCACCATTATCGCGTGTGTGAACCAGCTACACACCGGCGCTGCTTTCACGCTTTACGACAATCGCGGTGTGCAACACCGCGCCCGCTGTATCGAGCTGCTGGAATCGGGATCAGGTTTCGATCGTTTCATCTACCAGCTGCTTTCCTGAACAACGGGGAACTATCTGAGTTCGACGGTTCCACCCAGATAGTTGCGATCCGTTTCTTCTACGACACCGACCGACCAGGCGCCACGGTTGCGCGCGTGATTAACTGCCGCGCTGGCATCTGTGGAGGACGGATTGAGATCCACGGAAAAGATCTGTCCAGGATAAATCAGGTCGGCGTCGCTGATCTGATCGCGGTTGGCCTTGTAGATCAGTGGCCACTGGTAGGGATTATTGTACACGCCTTCCTGCCCGGAAATGGACCACAGGCTGTCGCCTCCCGCCACGTTGTATTGCATTGACGCGGCACCCAGTTCCGCCACCAGCGGAACCAGCAGATCATAGGCCTTGCGCCCTTCACCATTGCGGATGGCCTCGGCCGCTTCAACCATCGTGCTCTGCTGTGCAGCGCTCACGCCGCCGGCAGCGCTGGCTTTGGCATACAGTACTTTGGCCTTTTCCAGGTAGTGCTGATTGACTGCCATTTCAGCCTCACTACGCGCTTTGTTGGCAAGTTTCAGGGCCGTCTCGTTATCGCCGCTGGCTGCGGCTTCTTCCGCGCTTTTCAGGAAGCTTTCCGTGTCACGCCACAATGCGTCCAGCCCCGCCGCCTGGGCAACGGCCGCTTTGGCGCTATCGATGGCTTGCGCCACATCGTTGCGCGCCCCCGTCGGTTCGACCGGTTTGGAGGTGCCGGCACAACCAGCCACCAAAAATGCAGCCAGAAATGCGATCAGAAGATGTCTGGAAGATGATAATGTCATTGGTTTCTCCGTTAGTGGCTGATTCATATATAATTTTTACGCTTTCTTTATTAACGCAGATGCAGGGTGCGCCGGCCCGCTGCCAAAGGCTGCGTCTCTGGCAAGACGCATCAGGCACAAATTCATTCCGTTGCGCTCGATTTCCGTTATGGCTCCTGGACCTGCTGCGCGATTTCCCGGGCCAGGATTGCCTCGTCACGCGCCTGCGTCGCGCTGCGGCGAGCATCGCGGAAGTGCCGCTCATTGAGCAACTGCTGGGCGTCCCTGAGCAAGGTGCTGGCATGTTCGAATCGCTCGCCCGCATGCTGCTCGGCCCCCGCAATGCGCGCCGCCTCGATCGCCTGCCGGGCCTCGCTCATTTCCTGTACCGGTGCTGTACCGCACGCAGCCATCGTCACCAGCAACATCAACAACAGTCCGCGGCAACCGAAGAACGTTTTGGATAGTGACATATATGCAGTAACTCGAGGAATTCGGCTAAACGCTAGCACCCGCGACAGAGCGGGTCAAGAAAGCCCTGTACGGACCGGCGCGTATCAAGGAAAATGCCTCGCATGTCCAAAGTCACACTCTATTACAACCCGCGCTGCAGCAAATCGCGCCAGACCCTCGAGCTATTGCAGGCACGTGGTATCGAACCGCATATCGTCGAGTATCTGGAAAGCCCGCCGGACGCTGCGCAGCTCGACGAGCTCCTGAAACTCCTGCAACTGCAACCTCGCGATCTCATACGCAACGAAGAAGCGGAATATGCTGAACTCGGACTCGACGATCCGGCACTGACATGCGAACAGCTGATCCAGGCAATGGTCGGCCATCCGCGCCTCATCCAACGGCCAATTGTCGTGCATGGAGACCGCGCGGCGCTCGGCCGTCCACCTGAACGGATACTGGAGATTCTGTGATGGGGGAAATACTGGTTCTGTATTACAGCCGCCATGGCGCCACTGAACAAATGGCACAGCACGTCGCGCGCGGTGTCGAGGAAGTGGAAGGCATGCAGGCGCGCCTGCGCACGGTGCCGGCGGTTTCGACAGTCTGCGAGGCAGTGGAAGACAGTATTCCGACCCAGGGCGCGCCCTACGCAGATATCGATGACCTGCGTGCATGCAGCGGACTGGCGCTCGGCAGTCCGACCCGCTTCGGCAACATGGCGGCGCCGCTCAAATACTTCATCGACAGCACCAGCAGTGCCTGGCTGGCAGGCGATCTGGCCGGCAAACCGGCAGCCCTGTTCACCTCGACTTCGTCACTGCACGGCGGCCAGGAAACCACCCTGCTGTCGATGATGCTGCCATTGTTGCACCACGGCATGCTGATCAGCGGAATTCCCTATAGCGAAACCGACCTGATGCACACTGACGCCGGCGGCACGCCCTATGGCGCCAGCCATCTGGCCGGCGTCGACAGCAAGAACCCGCTGACGGATGCCGAACTGCGCCTGTGCCGGGCAATGGGCCGACGCCTGGCAACGTTAGGCGTGAAGCTGAGCCGCTGAACGTGTCGCGTACCCGGCTGTTTTTTGTCCTGACGCTGTGCGGCTATTTTGGCGTCATGGTATTGCTGTTGCTCTGGTACGGGTGGCTGGCACCACCACAGTTCATTTCCGCACCCTTTGCTCTGCTGCTGCTGGGACTGCCGCTGTTCGCGCCACTGCGCGGACTGTTGCACGCGCGCCGCTATACCGTGGCCTGGAGTCTGTTCCTGTCGCTTCTCTATCTCACCCACGGCATCGTCGAAGCCTGGAGTAATCCAGCGGCATTGTGGCCGGCGCTTGCTGAAGTGATGCTGGCACTGTGCTGGCTGGGCGGCGGCATTATGTTCATCCGCACCAGCTCACCGAACGCCGCCATCGCTATAGATTCAGCACCGCCTTCACAAACGGAACGGTAAGTTTGCGTTGCGCCACCAGCGATGCCTGGTCCAGGTGCTCGAGCATGTCGAACAGGCTGGCAGTGTCACGCGGCAGGCGTTTCAGCAGATAGGCGGCGGTGTCATCGGGAATCTCGCAACCGCGTTCGCGGGCACGCATCTGCAGAGCCTGCAACAGCTGCTGATCGCGCAACGGCTGTAACTGATAGACCACTCCCCAGCTCAGCCGCGAGCGCAAATCGGCCAGATCGATATCAAGCCTGGCGGGGGGGCGGGCGGCGCTGATAATCAGCTGTGCGCCCCGTTCACGGATGCGGTTATACAGGTGAAACAGCGCAGTCTCCCAACGCGCATCTCCGGCAATGGCATCGATGTCATCGATACATACCAGGTCAAAGTTCTCCCAGCCTTCCAGCAGTTCCGGCTCCAGCGCTGCATGATCGCGCAGAGACACATAGCTGACCGAGCGGCCGGCATCGGCGGCGTGCTGGCAGGCGGCCTGTAACAGGTGACTTTTCCCCGAGCCGGGCGCGCCCCAGCACGCAAAAAACGTCTCGCCCTGGCCACTGGCGCAGCGCTGCAACTGGTCCACCAGTTCAGCACTGGACTCAGCAATGAAGTTATCGAACCGGGCCGAAGCTTTCAGCCGTAGACCCAACGCCAGCTGACGGCTCATCGTGTCGCCCGTGCTCGCCGGCTCCAGGTGAGCACGTAATCGATACCACTCCACAGGGTGGTTGCTGTGACCAGCCAGATCAGCGGATCGAGCCACTCGCGCTGGCCCCAGCCGCTGGCCTGCTGCACGATGACCGCGAACACCAGCACGATCTGCATGAGCGTATTCAACTTGCTGACCAGCGTCGGCTCCGCGTCCAGGCGCGCAACCCGGAAGTGATAGACAACGGCACCGGCCACGATCACCACGTCGCGCAACACCACCAGAACGAACAGCCAGACGGGCAACAGTCCGGTCCAGCTCAGCGCCGCATAGCAGGCGATCAGCAGGGCCTTGTCCGCCAGCGGATCGAGTATGCCGCCCAGACGGCTGTGCCAGTCGAACTGCTTGGCCAGAAGACCGTCCAGCCCATCGGATATCCCGGCCACCAGAAACAGAATCAGCGCCAGCGAGTACTGGTGTTCCACCAGCGCCCAGGCGGTGGGCACCACCAGCAGCGCACGGCCGATGGTGATCAGATTGGGGATATCGCGGGGGCGCAGAATCACGGGTTCACGCGGAACCGCCAGGACAGAGGATCGTCAGTGCGCAGCACTCTGCCCAGGGTGATCAGCTGCACCAGGTTGGTCTCCTGCGCATTGAGCCTGAGCTCGAATTCGATTTGCTGGTCCGCCACCCGCACCACCTGCACGTTGTCCACCGGCGTCAGGGAAGACAGATAGTTGTATACGCGCCCATAGTCATCGATGCCGCGGATACCGTCCACGGTCAGCGCGCGTATGCTCTGCCCGGTGGTGGCGACTGCATACTTTGCGGCCAGCCATTCTGCGGCGTCGGCAACGCCCGCAGCGACAGCTTTGTCGAGTGTGGCGGCGTAGCTATTCCAGGTCTGGGTGCTACCGCCGGCCAGCAATGTCCAGCCGCCCTGCCAGCCGCTGGCGCCGGCGCGACCAACTTTGCCGATCAGGATAACCTGCGGCCGGTAACGCTGCGACGCGGTCTCGATGGCACCCCGGAAGCCGCCCCATATATCGGTGAAGTCGACAGCGCGCTGGTCTTCCAGATCCAGCAACGGCAAGGTCACCGGCAGGCCATATTCACGCGCCGCTTCCCGCAGCGCCTCGGCGGCCTCGCTATCCGCACTTTCCGCCATCAGGTGACGCTGGCCGCTATTGTCGACCGCCAGCCAGACCAGCGTGTCAGGACGATCCGGGCCCCAGTAACGCAGACCCGCTTTACGCACCTCACGCGCAAGGCTGACGCCGTCGAACCGGACCCACAACCGCAGCGCCGCGTCGTCCGCATCCGGCACCTCGCGAACATGATACTGCTCGACGAAACGATCCGGCTGCACCAGCAGCCGTTCTCCCGCAGCCTGCTGCACACCGGCACTGGCACCGGTAATTCTCACCAGCACCTGCCGCAGAGCCTGCCGCATGGCGCTGTCGCGCGCTGCCTCGTCGCGGCCAGCGACAGCCACTTCGGCCTCAAACAGGTTATCCAGACGCGCAGCATGCGCACCCGGCCATAACAACACCAGGCCCAACAGACCAGCAAGGCAATAACGTAGAATCAAGGACTTCACCACAACCCGCGGAATTTCGGCGCTACCATACCATAGGCGCCGTCCGCGGCTAAGCCCGGCAGCGCCCCGCGCTCCCGCCCGACCGCCAACCGGTCCATGCAAACTGCCCGCAGTACGAGTACCATAGCGGCTTTTCCAGCGACGGAGCCTGCTGTGTCTGGGCACGATTCTTCTTCTCCCGATTCCATCAGTTATCGGGACGCAGGTGTCGACATCGACGCCGGCAATTCGCTCATCGAGCGGATCAAACCTGTGGTCGCCAAAACCCGTCGACCCGGTGTCGTTACCGGCCTGGGCGGTTTCGGCGCCCTGTTCGAACTGCCACTCGACCGTTACCGCCAGCCGCTGCTGGTATCGGGGACTGACGGGGTCGGTACCAAGCTGAAGCTCGCCATCGACAGCGGGCGCCATGACACGATCGGCATCGATCTGGTCGCCATGTGCGCCAATGACATTGTGGTGCAGGGTGCGGAACCGCTGTTCTTTCTCGATTACTACGCGACCGGCAAACTGGACGTCGACATCGCAGCTGACGTGATTGCCGGCATCGGTCGCGGCTGCGAACTGGCTGGCGCCGCGCTGATTGGCGGCGAGACTGCGGAAATGCCCGGCATGTACAAAACCGAAGATTACGATCTGGCGGGCTTTTGTGTCGGCATTGTCGAGAAGGAAAAAGTCATCGACGGACAGTCGGTGCAGGCCGGTGATACGCTCATTGCCATGGCATCCTCGGGTCCGCATTCCAACGGCTATTCGCTGATCCGCAAGATCGTCGAGCGGTCGGGTGTCGGCATGGACTATGAACTGGATGGCAAGCCGCTGCTGGACTGGCTGATGGCGCCGACGCGTATTTATGTGAAGTCGCTGTTGACGCTGCTGGAAACCGTCGAGGTGCGCAGCCTCTGTCACATCACCGGCGGCGGCCTGCCGGAAAACCTGCCGCGCATGTTACCCGACAACACCGTGGCACGTATCGACACCGGCAGCTGGACCTGGCCGGCCATCTTCAGCTGGCTGCAGAAACAGGGTAATGTCGCGCTGCCGGAAATGTATCGCACCCTCAACTGCGGCATTGGCATGGTGGTCTGTGTGCCGAACGACCAGGCCCGGCAATGCCTGGCGACACTCGAACAACAGGGTGAGAGCGCCTGGATACTCGGCCGGGTGGAAGCCGGCGATGGAAAACCGCGCATCGAACTGGATGGCTGAGCCAACGCCGCTGTCACTGGTGGTTCTGATATCGGGACGCGGTTCAAATCTCAGGGCGATCCTCGATGCTATTGCCAGCGGCCGGTTAGCCGCCACCGTCAGTGCAGTCATCAGTAGCAATGCCTCCGCGAGCGGTCTCGAATACGCGCGCAGCAACAACATCGACATTCTGGCGCTGGACCCCGCCGACTATCCAGACCGGATACAGTACGACCGTGCGTTGCTGGGACTGATTGACCGTTTCAACCCGGAGCTGGTGGTGCTGGCGGGCTTCATGCGGGTGCTGTCAACGGAATTCGTGCAGCACTTCCGTGGCCGGCTGATCAACATCCATCCTTCGTTACTGCCCGCCTTTCGCGGCTTGCACACGCATCGCAAGGCACTGGAAGCCGGCGCCACCGAACATGGCGCCAGCGTTCACTTCGTGACCGAGGAACTGGATGGCGGACCGGTGATCGCCCAGGCGGAGGTGCCGATACTGGCGGATGATACCGCCGAGACGCTGGCAGCGCGGGTCCTGGAACAGGAGCATCGGCTGTATGTGCAGGTGATCGCCTGGATCGCCGAAGGCCGGATACGCTGTGAAGCGGAACAGGTGTGGTTTGACGAACAACCGTTGCAACAGCCCCGGCAGCTGTACAGCCCGGCGGGACAATAAGCAGATGCGACAGACTCTCCAGAACCCGGTGGGCAGAGCATTACGCGGCGCTTTATCCGCTGCATTACTGCTGTTCAGTGTCGCGGCGCTGGCGGATGGCGCCGATCCCTATCCGGAATTCAGCGCTGGCTATGATGTGCGCGTCAATGGCGTCAAGGTCGGTTATGCGCGCTTCAGTCTGCAGCACCTGCAGGCGGACGAATACCTGTATGAATCAGAGGCCGGCACCAGCGGACTGGCAAAATGGCTCGCTGCCGATGTTGCCCGGGAAAGCAGCCGCTGGCGCTATGTCGACAATCGCATCCAGGTGATCGAATACGTTGCCGAGCGCGACAAGGGCGATGCCGATGACAATGCCAGGCTGGTGTTCGACCGGGAGCGCCTGCGGGTAGCCAATCGCGGCGCCGGTGAGCATTGGGAGGTCGAGATTCCCGAGGGCACCCTGGACCCGCTGGTGATGCAGCTGGCCATGCTGCTGGATCTGCGCGACGGCGCGCGCAGGTTCCGGTATCCGGTCGCCGTGCGCGGCCGCATAAAATATTATGAATTCGGGGTCGCCGGAAGCGAAACGATCACTCTGCCGTTCGGCACCTATGAGACGCTCAAGCTGGAGCGTCTGGATGAAAGCAGCGATCAGAGCTGGATCTGGAGCGCGCCGGAACTGGAATATTTTCCGGTGCGTTTCCTGAAGCAGAAAAGCAATGGGATAAAGACCGAAATCCTGTTGCGCGACCTCGAATTCAAGGGACCACAGGAACTCGACGCTGCTATTCCGTAGCGCCGTCGAGCTTGCTGCCGAGCTTCGCCAGAAGTCCATCCAGTCCGTCGGTTTTGACCAGTTGCTGATAGCTGCTGCGGTAGTTGCTGGTCATGCTGATACCTTCGATCACCACGTCATACACCAGCCACTCGCCGTCCTTCAGACGCAACTTGTAGTTCACCGGAATTTCTTTGCCGGCATCCAGGATCAGCGTATCGACCTGGGCATAGCGTTCCTTTTTGATTCGTTCATCCCGGTACTGAACGGCCTGGTCATTGTATTCCTCCACCATCACCAGGTAGGTGTCCTGCATCATGCGCGCATGCAGCGCGACGAAACGCTGTTGCTGCTCCGCCGTGGCCTGTTTCCAGTTCTGCGCCAGTGTCGACCGGGACATGGTTTCGTAATCAAAACGGTCATTGATGAGACTGCGGATCTTCTCGCGTTTAGCGCTCTTCTCCATCTGCGCATCGTGAAGAACGACCAGCACGCCATCGATGGTGTCACGCAACGTCTGGGTCGGCGACCCCGCCGCAACCGCAAGCGGCAAACACAGCAGCAATATCAGCATCAGACTTTTCATTCTTTACCCCCCCTCGAAAATGTACTTGCTCACCAGTTCCTCGATGCTGATCGAGGACTCGGTTTCAATGATTTCGTCGCCCGTTTCCAGTGTCAGCGCGGACCCGCCGGGCGATAATTTCACATAGCGGTCGCCGATAATGCCGGCCGTGCGAATCGATGCAACGCTGTCTTCCTGCAATGCCACGCGTCTGTCGAGATTCATGTGCACGACCGCCTCGTAAGTATCGGGGTCCAGCGTGATACTCCTGACCTTCCCGACCCGCACCCCGGCCAGTTCGACCAGGCTGCCTTCCTTGAGTCCCGAAACCGACGTGAAACGCGCCTCGACACTCCAGGTCTCCGGTTCGAAAGCGCCGACCTCGCCCATCCTGGTCGCCAGGAAAAACAGCCCGGCGAGACCCGCCACCACGAACAGACCCACACCGGTTTCTATTGACCAACGATTCATAATGACCTCATAACACAAGTGCGCTGATCAGGTAGTCCGCACACAGCACCGAGATGGAAGCGGCGACTACAGCATCGGTAGTCACACGACTGACGCCTTCGGCACCATAGGCACCGCAGCGTTCCAGGTGCAGAAAAAACCCTTTGGCCGAGGTGATCCAGACGATCAGCAGACCGAACACCAGCGATTTGGTAAAGCCCATGTAGATATCGTGCATAACCACCGTCTCGTACATGCCCTGAAAATAGGCGGCTTCACCAAGACCGAACAGCACCACTGCGACGAACCAGCCACCGCCAATCCCGATCATAATGAACAGGCTGGTCAATAATGGAACCGAGATCACACAGGCCAGCAGCTTCGGCACCAGCAGATAGCGGTAGGGATCGATGGCCATGCATTCCAGCGCATCGATCTGTTCATCACTGCGCATGATGCCCAGCTCCGAACAAATCGCCGAACCCGCGCGACCGATCACCACCAGCGCGGTCAGGACTGGCGCCAGTTCGCGGATCATTGCCAGCGCCACCGCCGACCCGAGCAGGCTGGTGGAGCCGAAGCGCACCAGCGTGTCATAAAACTGCAGGGCCAGAACCATGCCGGTAAAAAGCCCGGCCACCAGAATAACCAGCATCGAACGTGCGCCGATGAAATGTATTTGGCGCAGCACCCGGCGCCAGCAATACGGCGGCCGCAGCGCCTTCGCGAGCACCCGGATCAGAAACAGCAACAGGCGCCCGGCCTGTTCGAGAAAACCGAAACTGCTGTCACCGATGCGATGGAGCAGGCGGATCATGGCGCGTCGTGCCGGTAGCCGGTGAGTCGGTGCAGGTAGGCATCGCGATCGACAGCTTCGTTGCGCGGACGCCGGTGGAACAGATCCTGGACGCGCTCGTTATCAGTCGCGCGCACCTCGTCAACAGTTCCGGTCACCATCAACTGTCCCTGGTCAAGCACCGCGATCCGGTCGGCGATCTTGAAAGCGCTCTCCAGTTCGTGGGTCACCACCACGATGCTCATGCCCAGGGTGCCGCGCAGATTGAGAATCAGATCATCCAGTTCGGCTGCCGTCACCGGGTCCAGGCCCGCTGAGGGTTCGTCGAAAAACAGAATCTCCGGATCCATCACCAGTGCGCGCGCCAGACCGGCGCGTTTCAACATGCCGCCGGACAGTTCGGAAGGCATCAGCATGTCGAAGCCCGCCAGGTTCATCATTTCCAGCTTCATGCGCGCCATCACGCGGATGGTGCTGGCATCCAGGTCAGTGTGTTCGCGCAGCGGCAGTTCGACGTTCTCTCCCACGGTGAGCGATCCGAACAGGGCCCCGTTCTGGAATGCCACGCCAATTTTCCTGCGCAGCCTGAACAGCTGTTTCTGATCGAGGCGGGTGAGATCTTCGCCGAGCACCCGGATCTGCCCACTGCTGGGTTTCTTCAGGCCCAGCAGATGCCGCAGCAGGGTGCTCTTGCCGGACCCGCTGCTGCCCATGATGACGAGAATTTCACCAGGCAATACCTGTAGATCGATTCCATCGAGAATCACGCGGTCGCCATAGTGCGCCACCAGATCGGATACTTCGACAACCGGGGAATCAGCAGAATCGTCAGTTACAGCGTTCATCATTCTCAGCCAAATCGGGAGCTGACCGCGGCCTTTTCCGGGCACGGTCGCACAGTCCATGTAGCGCCTTTTAGCGGCCGGACAGCGGGACAATTAACCAGCCATGCAGGCGCCGGGAGGCGCCTGTAAATAGACGGCAGAGGTGGAGATCAGGCTTTCGGGAGGGTGACGCCGGTCTGGCCCTGGTACTTGCCGCCGCGGTCACTGTAGGAGGTTTCGCAGACTTCGTCCGATTCCAGGAACAGCATCTGGGCAACACCCTCATGCGCGTAGATCTTGGCCGGCAGCGGCGTGGTATTGGAAAATTCCAGGGTCACATGCCCCTCCCACTCCGGCTCCAGCGGTGTGACGTTGACGATAATGCCGCAGCGGGCATAGGTGGACTTGCCGAGACAGATGGTCAGTACCGAGCGCGGGATACGGAAGTATTCCACAGTGCGCGCCAGCGCGAATGAATTGGGAGGGATGATGCAGACATCGGATTTGAGGTCCACAAAGCTGCTGGCATCGAAGTTCTTGGGATCGACGATTGCGGAGTTGATATTGGTAAAAATCTTGAACTCGTCGGCACAACGGACATCATAGCCATAGCTGGAGGTGCCGTAGGAGATCAGCCGTCCGACCTTGCTGTTGTTGCGTACCTGGCCCGCCTCGAACGGCTCGATCATGCCATGCTGCTCGGCCATGCGGCGTATCCAGCGATCGGATTTTATCGACATTCTTTATCCCGCCAAAAATTGAAGCGGCAACGATACCGGGAACGGTGACATAAGAAAAGCAGTCACGCCAGGACCCGCCGTTCCCGCGCTGCAGCAGCGAAGGAACGGCCTGTTGGCCCCGGCGTGAGACTGGATCAGTTGTTCTGGATGACGATCTGCGGGAACTTGGCCGCGTAGTTTTTTGCCTGCATGGCCAGCTTGGCTGCGGTGCGGCGGCCAATGTCGCGGTAGATCTGGGCAATGCGCCCGTCCGGATTGGCAACGACCGAAGGCCGGCCATTGTCCACTTCCTCGCGAATCGACCGGTCCAGCGGCAACGCACCGAGGAAGTCGACTTCGTACTGGTCGGACATCCGCTGACCGCCGCCTTCACCGAAAATGTGCTCTTCGTGGCCGCATTCGCTACAGATATGGATACTCATGTTTTCGATGATACCCAACACCGGCACCTCGACTTTCTCGAACATCTTGAGACCCTTGCGCGCATCCAGCAGGGCAATGTCCTGCGGCGTGGTGACGATCACCGCACCGCTGACCGGCACCTGCTGAGCCAGCGTCAGCTGCACATCACCGGTACCCGGCGGCAGATCGATGACCAGGTAGTCGAGATCGCTCCAGTTGGTGTCATTCAGCAACTGCTGCAGGGCCTGGGTGACCATCGGGCCACGCCATATCATCGGGGTTTCCTCGTCGACCAGGAAACCGATCGACATGGTCTGCACGTGATAACTCATCATCGGCTCAAGCGTTTTGCCGTCCTTGGACTCCGGCTTGCCCGTGATGCCCATCATGCGCGGCTGGCTGGGACCGTAGATATCCGCATCCAGAATACCGACCTTGGCACCATCGGCTGACAGCGCCAGCGCCAGGTTGGTCGCGGTAGTGGATTTACCGACGCCACCCTTGCCTGAAGCCACCGCGATGATGTTCTTGATGCTGCTGATCATCTTCACGCCTTTCTGCACGGCGTGTGCCTCGATCTGGAAGTTGACGTTCACGCGCGCTTTGGCGACACCGTCCAGCGATTCGATCATTTCTTTGAGCTTTACCGACAGCTCCTCACGATAACCGCCGGCGGGAAATCCCAGCACCACGTCGACGACCACCTGGTCACCCTCGATCATGATGTTGCGCACGGTCCTGGTCGAAACCAGATCCTTTTCCATATAGGGATCAATATATTCCTTCAGCTTGGTTTCGATCTGCTGCTGGGTTACCTCAGCCATGGTCAGGTTCCTCTGGATATTCTTGGTAGCGTAACCGGGAGTCCGGCATGAAAAAATTGTGAAAAACTAGGCGATTATTCTACACAACCGTCCTGCGCGGGTCTTCAACGGGTTTTGTGCGGTTTAGATCCCCGGTTGCCGGCGGTGTGCCCGTCAGGCCCTGCATCTGGCATAATGCGCCGCTATCTATAAGTGCTGTCAGGAAATTTGATGTCCGATCAGAAACGCACCATGCTGGTGACCAGCGCCCTGCCGTACGCCAACGGCTCCATCCACCTGGGGCATCTGGTCGAGTATATTCAGACCGATATCTGGGTGCGTTTCCAGAAGATGCGCGGCCATGACTGCACCTATGTGTGCGCGGACGATGCGCACGGCACGCCGATCATGTTACGTGCCCAGCAGGCGGGCATCGAACCGGAACAGCTGATTGCCGACGTCGCCCGGGAGCATCGTGCCGACTTCAGCGACTTCCTGATCGGGTTCGATAATTACCACAGCACCCACTCGCCCGAAAACCGCGAGCTTTCCGAGCTGATCTATTGCCGCAACCGCGACGCCGGGCATATTACCACCCGCACCATCACCCAGGCCTATGACCCCGAAAAGCAGATGTTTCTGCCCGATCGCTTCATCCGGGGCGAATGTCCGCGCTGCGGCGCCGCCGATCAATATGGTGACAACTGCGAAGCCTGCGGCGCGACCTATGCGCCCACCGAGCTGAAAAACCCGCGTTCGGCGGTCTCCGGAGCGACACCGGTGGCAAAGGAATCGCTGCAGTATTTCTTCAACCTGGGCAACTTCGAGACCATGCTGAAGAAGTGGACCCGCGCCGGACACCTGCAGGCCGAAGTCGCCAACAAACTCGACGAATGGTTTGCGGAAGGCCTCCAGGAGTGGGACATCTCCCGCAATGCCCCCTACTTCGGATTTGAGATTCCGGACGCGCCGGGCAAGTTTTTCTATGTGTGGATGGATGCGCCGATCGGCTACATGGCCAGTTTCAGGAATCTGTGTGCGCGCACCGGCATGGATTTCGATGCCTACTGGCGTGCCGGCAGCGCCGTCGAGCTGTACCACTTCATCGGCAAGGATATTATCCGTTTTCACGCGCTGTTCTGGCCGGCCATGCTGTCGGGCGCGGGCTTCCGCACTCCGACGGCGATTTTCGCGCACGGTTTTCTCACAGTGAACGGCCAGAAGATGTCCAAGTCACGCGGCACCTTTATCAAGGCGCGCACCTGGCTCGAACATCTGAATCCGGAATACCTGCGTTATTATTTTGCCGCCAAGCTCGGCAGCGACATCGACGATCTCGATCTCAACCTCGACGACTTCGTCAAGCGCGTCAACAGTGATCTGGTCGGCAAGTATGTCAACATCGCCAGTCGAACCGCGAACTTCATTGTCAAACAGTTCGATGGTGAACTGCTCGGCGTGGCGGAATTTTCCGCCAGCCCCGACCGGCAGGCACAGTATATGGCTGAGGTCTCGACCGCGGCACAACAGATCGCCGAACATTACGAGGCGCGCGAGTACAGCCAGGCGGTGCGCAAGATCATGGAAATGGCTGATGGCATCAATCAGGATTTTGATGAGCAGGAACCCTGGAAGCTGGCCAAAGATCCGGATCGCAAGGACCAGCTGCAACGCATCTGCTCACGCATCCTGCACGGTTTCTACAGCCTGTCGATCTGCCTGGCGCCTATACTTCCCGCCATGAGCGCGCGCGTGGCGCGTGAACTTTTCGGCCTGTCGCGGGATTTCCTCTGGGAGGATCTGACCAGTTTTCCGACGCGCATCGCGGCGTTCAAACATCTGGCCACACGGGTGGAGGCGAGTGCCATCAGTGCGCTGCTGGAGGCATCGAAGGAGACAATGACTGAGGCACCACAGGCGCCCGCCGGCCCGCTGACAGAGGACCCGCTGAGCCCGATCATCGATTATGATGATTTCGCCCGGCTGGACTTGCGCGTGGCGCGCATCGTAAAAGCAGAAACCGTCGAGAAAGCCGACAAGCTGTTGTGCCTGACCCTCGATCTGGGTGGCGAAACCCGCAATGTGTTTGCGGGCATCAAGAGCGCCTACGCACCCGAAGATCTGGAAGGCCGTCTCACTATCATGGTCGCCAACCTGGCGCCGCGAAAAATGCGCTTCGGTGTATCCGAGGGCATGGTGCTGGCGGCGGGTCCCGGCGGCAAAGACCTGTTCATACTGGAGCCTGATGACGGCGCTCAGCCGGGGATGCGGGTCAAATAATGGGCGAGTTTGCCCTCATACTGGTCAGCACGGTACTGGTGAACAACTTCGTGCTGGTGAAGTTCCTCGGCCTGTGTCCGTTCATGGGCGTCTCGCGCAAGCTGGAGACTGCAACCGGCATGGCACTGGCCACAACCTTCGTGCTGACGCTGTCTTCGATCTGCAGCTATCTCGCCAATGAATACCTGCTGGCGCCGCTCGGTCTGGAATACCTGCGCACCATCACGTTTATTCTGGTCATTGCAGTAGTGGTACAGTTCACCGAGATGGTCGTTCACAAAACCAGTCCGCTGCTCTACCAGGTGCTGGGAATTTTTTTACCGCTGATCACCACCAACTGCGCGGTACTCGGGGTGGCGCTGCTGAATGTACAGACTGAGCATGGATTTCTGGAATCGGCCCTGTACGGTTTCGGTGCGGCGCTCGGATTTTCTCTGGTGATGATTCTGTTCGCAGCAATGCGCGAGCGCATCGCGGTAGCCGACGTGCCGGACGCATTCAAGGGCTCGGCAATCGCTCTCATTACCGCCGGCCTGATGTCACTGGCATTCATGGGCTTCTCCGGACTGATCAAGGGCTGAAGCGAGGATGCCATGCTGACCGCCATACTCGCTATCGGTATCCTCGCCGCCCTGTTCGGACTGCTGCTGGGTTACTCGGCCATCCGTTTCAAGATCGACAGTGACCCGGTGGTGGACCAGATCGATGCGATTCTGCCGCAGACCCAGTGCGGCCAGTGCAGCTATGCCGGATGCCGCCCTTATGCCGAGGCGATCGCCGCCGGCGAAGCCGATATCAACCAGTGCCCGCCCGGCGGTGAAGCGACCATCCAGGCACTCGCCGATCTGCTGGGACGCGATCCCAAACCATTGAATGCCGAGCATGGTCTGCACACCGAAAAGCGTGTCGCAATAATTGATGAAGATGTCTGCATCGGCTGCACGCTGTGCATTCAGGCCTGCCCGGTCGACGCCATACTTGGCGCCGCCAAGCAGATGCACACGGTTATCGCCAGTGAATGCACGGGCTGCGAACTGTGCGTGCCGCCCTGCCCGGTCGACTGCATCGACATGGTGCCGGTAGAGACGGACATCCGACACTGGAAGTGGCCGTATCCGGAAGACCAGCAGCGTCGGATTGCAAATGGCAAAACCTGAGCCGGCCGACCTGCCACTGCCCGATGCACCATGCAGGGTAAGCCTCCTTAAAACACCGGCACAATTCCCCGGCGGCGTGGATCTCGACGCCCGCAAGGCGCAGTCGCTGCAGGAACCGATTCGCATTGCGCGGGTTCCCGGCCGCCTGTACGTGCCGCTCAGTCAACACATCGGCGAACCCACCCAGGCGCTGGTCAGCGTCGGCGACAAGGTGCTCAAGGGGCAACAGATCGCGCGTTCGCTGAGTTACATCAGCGCTCCTGTACACGCACCGACTTCCGGCACGGTCAGCGATGTCGGCTCCTATCCAGTACCGCACACTGCCGGCCTCTCGGCCGATTGCATCGTGATCGACAGCGACGGCGAGGACCGGATGGCGGATACCGGACTCAGGCTTGCCGCGGTGCTCGACGCTGACCCGGCGGAAATACGCCAGCGGGTGCGCGACGCCGGTATCGTCGGTCTCGGTGGCGCAGGCTTCCCGACCTCCGTCAAAGTCAATCCCGGCCCCGGGCGCAACATCGATCTGCTGATCATCAATGCCGCCGAATGCGAACCCTACATCAGCTGCGACGAGGCGCTGATATGCGCGCGTCCTCAGGATGTGATCGATGGCATCCACATCATCCGCCATGCGGTGCATGCGAGGCAGGTGGTGATCGGCATCGAGGACAACATGCCGAACGCCATCCGCTGCCTTCAGCAAGCACTGTCGGACACTGATGACCATGACATATCCGTGATTACAGTACCGGGACGTTATCCGGCCGGTGGCGAGAAACAGCTGATCTATGCGCTCACCGGGCTTGAGGTCCCGAGCCAGGGCCTGCCCATCGACATCGGCATCGTCTGTCATAACGTAGGCACAACGGCGGCAGTGGCGCGCGCACTGATGCACGGCGAACCATTGATCTCGCGCATCGTGACGGTGAGCGGCGCCGGGATAAAGCGGCCCGGCAATCTGGAAGTGCGGATCGGCACCCCGATCGCTGAACTCATCGAGCAATGCGGCGGCTACACGGAAAACGTGGCACGACTGGTAATGGGCGGACCGATGATGGGCTTTTCGCTACCCAGCGATCAGTTGCCGATCATCAAGACCAGCAATTGCATTCTTGCTACCACCTGGGAGGAAACTCCACCGCCGCCACCGGCCGTCGAGTGCATCCGCTGTGGCAAGTGCGCCGAGGTCTGCCCCGCCGTGCTGCTGCCGCAACAGCTGTACTGGCATGCGCGCGCCCGCGACTTTGACAAAATACAGGACTACGACCTGTTCGATTGCATAGAATGCGGCTGCTGCGCGTATGTATGCCCCAGCCATCTTCCGCTGGTGCAGTATTACCGTTTCGCCAAAACCGAAATCTGGAATCTCGAACGTGAAAGGGAGCAAGCGGATATCGCCCGTCAGCGCCACGAATTCCGCCAGCACCGCCTGGAGCGCGAAAAGCAGGAGCTGGAGGCGCGGCGTGCCAAAGCGAAGAAAGCGCTGCGTCCGAAACAGGGCGATGCTGACGCCAAGCAGGCGGAAATTGCCGCCGCGCTGGAACGCGTGAAGGCGAAGAAAGCCGCCCAGACACAACCGCCGGCCAATACCGATAACCTCACTCCGGAGCAGCAGGCGAAAATCGCCGAGGCCGACCGGCGCCGCCAGTCACAACGCAGCGAACCCTGACAGCCATGGAATTTCCTACCCAGAGTTCACCTTACCTGCCACCCCGCAACGATGTCGGACGCCTGATGCTGACCGTCATACTGGCGCTGATTCCTGGAGCCCTGTGCCTGATGTGGTTCTTCGGCTGGGGCATCCTGTTCAATCTGGTGATCGCGACCGCCACCGCAGTGGCCGGGGAAGCGCTGGTGCTGCGCCTGCGCCACAGGCCGGTGCGCCGCACGCTGATGGATGGCAGCGCAGTGCTGACCGGCCTGTTGCTGGGCCTGGCATTACCACCGCTGGCGCCCTGGTGGATTCCAGTGGTCGGAGCGCTGTTCGCGATCGTGGTCGCCAAACACCTGTATGGCGGACTCGGCTATAACCCGTTCAACCCGGCGATGGTCGGCTTCGTGGTGCTGATCGTCTCGTTTCCTCTGCAGATGACCCAGTGGTCAGCGCCGGCCGGCATGGGCCAGGAGAGTCTGTCTTTTACCGAGACTTTTCGCATGACGATGCTGGAAACGCTGCCGGCCGACACGCCGGTGGACACTGTCACCATGGCGACGCCGCTGGACCGGGCCAAGAGTGATCTCAGTCAGGATCTGACCTGGACTGAAATCCAGAGCAATCCTCTGTTTGGAAGCTTTGGCGGTCGCGGCTGGCAATGGATCAACGTGGCGTTCCTGCTCGGCGGCCTGATCCTGTTGCAGCAGCGCGCTATCGCCTGGCAGATTCCCGCGGGCATGCTCGGCGCGCTGTTCCTGATTTCGCTGTTCTTTTATATCGGTGATTCGGATAGCTTCGCGTCTCCGGCTTTCCATTTGTTCAGCGGCGCAAGCATGCTGGGCGCATTCTTTATCGCCACCGATCCGATATCCGCAGCAACCACGCCGCGCGGGCGCCTGTATTTCGGTGCCGGCATCGGCGTGCTGATCTACATCATCCGTACCTGGGGCGGCTATCCTGATGGTGTGGCCTTCGGCGTACTGCTGATGAACATGGCGGCGCCGACTATCGACTATTACACCCGGCCACGTGTGTTTGGTCATGCCAAGTCAGACGAGTAGAGCATGAGCTACCGGTCGATCCTGATTTCCGCCGGCTTTCTGTTCCTGTTCGCCGTGCTCGGGACCGGCCTGGTCGCTTACACCTATGACACCACAGCCGAACGCATTGCCAATAATGAGCGGCGCGCGCTGTTGCGCAAACTGAATGAAGTGGTTGACACCGACAGCTACGACAACGACATCTTCAACGACGTTATTCTGGTACAGAGTCCGCTGCTGGGAACCCGCGCCCCGGTGCCGGTCTACCGGGCGCGCCAGGACGGCTGGCCGGTGGCCGCAGTGCTGTCGCCAGTGGCACCGGACGGCTATAACGGGGCAATCCGGCTGCTGGTCGGGATCAATCTGGACGGCACCGTCACCGGCGTACGGGTGCTGCGTCATCAGGAGACGCCGGGGCTTGGCGACGCCATCGAGGCGGAGCGGTCTGACTGGATTCGCCGTTTCACCGGCAAATCGCTGAATAATCCGGACCTGGACGGCTGGAAAGTCCGCCGCGACAGCGGTGAGTTCGACCAGTTCACCGGCGCCACCATTACACCGCGCGCCGTGGTAAAAGCCGTGCGCAATGCTCTGATATACTTCAAGGCCAATCGTCACCAACTTTTCGCACAGGACCCGGAGCCGGAACAGGAAACGCCATCATGACGTCTTACCCGAAACTCGTGCGCGACGGCTTCTGGAGCAACAACGTCGGTCTGGTGCAATTGCTCGGGCTGTGCCCGCTGCTGGCCGTCACCGGCACCTTCATCAATGGCCTGGGACTCGGGCTGGCAACGCTGCTGACGCTGGTTGCGTCCAACACCATCATTTCGATGATCCGCACTCTGGTACGCCCGGAAGTCCGCATCCCGGTCTTCGTGCTGGTGATAGCTTCGATTGTCACGGTCATCGAACTGGGCATGAGCGCGTATTTTCACGAGCTCTATAGCGTGCTCGGTATTTTTATACCCCTGATTGTCACCAACTGCTCAATCATCGGCCGCGCTGAAGCTTTCGCCTCGAAAAACACCGTCGGTCGCGCGATGGTCGATGGCTTCAGTATGGGCTTCGGTTTTCTGCTGGTGCTGGTGGTGCTCGGCGCGATGCGTGAAATCATCGGTGCCGGCACCTTGTTCGCGCAGGCACATATGATGTTCGGTGAAGCAGCGCGGGCCCTGACTTACGTGCTTATCGAAGACTACAGTGGTTTTCTGCTGGCGATTCTGCCACCGGGTGCCTTTATCGGTCTGGGCCTGCTTATCGCGGTCAAGAATCTCATCGACAGGCGCCTGGAGCGCAGGAGCATCCGCCAGGCGGCGCCATCCGCGCAGATCGCACAGGCCACCTGAACATCCCGTCAGCAGGCTCTGGCCTTGCACCAGGGCGCCATTTTTATGAATCAAAAAAAACGTATCGAAATATTCCAGCGCCTGCGCGGGGAAAATCCACACCCGACCACCGAACTCAAATACGGTAATCCCTACCAGTTGCTGGTGGCGGTTACCCTGTCTGCGCAGGCCACCGATGTGGGCGTCAACAAGGCGACGGCTGCATTGTTCAAAACGGTTACAACGCCGCAAGCCATGCTGGAACTGGGCGAAGCCGGCCTCAAACAACACATCAGGACCATCGGCCTGTTCAACACCAAAGCCAGGAATGTCATCGCGGCCTCTCGCCTGCTGGTGGAACAGCACGATGGGCAGGTTCCGGCGCAACGCGAAGCTTTGGAAGCGCTTCCCGGCGTCGGACGCAAGACTGCCAATGTGGTGCTGAACACCGCTTTCGGGCAGCCCACCATCGCCGTGGATACGCACATTTTCCGGGTCGCCAACCGCACCGGCATCGCGCCCGGCAGGAACGTCAGGGAAGTGGAATTGAAGCTGCTGAAAGTGGTGCCAAAGGAATTTCTCCACGACGCTCACCACTGGCTGATCCTGCACGGACGCTACACCTGCGTTGCGCGAACGCCGCGCTGCGGCAGCTGCGTCATAGAAGACCTCTGCGAGTACCGTCATAAGACTGACACCTGAAATAGCCGGCTTGCAATCAATACCCGGGACTGAGTAATCTGCGTTCCCACATTCGCCAGGAAACCCGATGCTGTTTGGACAGGACCGCAACAAGCTACGCCAGTTTTACTGCGACACCTGGGCCGCACGCCGTCAGGGCCTGCCGCTGGAACCCCTGCAGCTGCAGATTGCCGAGGTGATCGAGCAACACCCGGAATACCAGCCGCTGGTGGAACACCCTGATCAGGCGCTTGCCAGGGATTATTTGCCGGAACTGGGCGAAACCAACCCGTTCCTGCACATGGGCATGCACCTGGCCATACGCGAACAGCTCGCCACCGATCGTCCGGCCGGTATGCGCGAGTCTTATCAGCGCCTGTTGATGACGACCGGCGACCGTCACCAGCTGGAACACCAGTGTATGGATTGCCTGGCCGAGATGATCTGGAATGCACAAAAACAGGGCATTGAGCCGGACGAAAAAGCCTATATGACCTGTATACAATCGTTACTCGATGCTGACCCACATACCCGCTAATGCAACTTTTCTCCATCCCTCAGGTCTATGCCCTGAGAGTTTGTTTAGTCCCAACGCCTTAAGGAGGCTTGATTACATGTCCAGAAAAATCGTATTAAAACCCGTGGCAGCTGCAATTGGCGCAGCATTTGTAACCTCTTTGGCCGGAGCTTCGGTCGCTCACGCAGCCGAAAATCCGTTCGCCATGACCGAACTCAGCAGCGGCTATACCGTTGCCGATGCACATATGACGGAAGGCAAGTGCGGTGAAGGCAAGTGTGGCGAAGCCGCTGCTGCAACCGATGCGGATCACAAGGAAACGGCTGAAGGTAAATGTGGCGAAGGCAAGTGCGGCGAAGCCATGAAGGACGCTGACACCAAGGAACCGGCGGAGGGAAAATGCGGTGAGGGCAAGTGCGGCGGGGCGGCCAAGTAGCCGGCCTTCCAGTAGCGGTATATTCCCGGCAACTGTGCAAAGGAGACTCGGCTCATGAACACTCCGTCTTACCCAGTGCATGGTGCCGGTCTCGGACTGCGGCGGACCCTGTTGGGCCCGCTCGCGGACCGTCCGCCCGAGCAGGTTGATTTTTATGAAGTCGCACCGGAGAACTGGATCGGCGTAGGTGGCCGCTATGGCAAGCAGTTTCGCGCGTTTACAGAACGCTATCCGTTCGTCTGCCACGGCCTGTCGCTATCCATCGGGAGTCCCGCTCCACTGGATGAAACATTTCTACAGCGCCTCAAACGCTTTCTCGACCAGCACCGGATCCGCGCCTATACCGAACACCTGAGTTACTGCAGCGATCACGGTCACCTGTATGACCTGCTGCCAATCCCGTTCACCGAAGAGGCCGTGCACTATGTCGCGGCACGCATCCGCCGCACCCAGGAAATACTCGAACGGCGTATCGCCATGGAGAACGTGTCTTACTATGCGGCACCCGGCCAGGAGATGCCGGAAATCGATTTCATCAATGCCGTACTCGAGGAAGCCGATTGCGATCTGCTGCTCGATGTCAACAACATCTATGTGAACAGCATCAATCATCAGTACGATGCGGAACAGTTTCTGAAGGCCCTGCCCGCCGAGCGGCTGAGTTATTTTCACATTGCCGGTCATTACCGGGAAGCCGAGGATCTGGTCGTCGATACACACGGCGCTGCAGTCGTGGAAACGGTGTGGGACCTGCTGGACAAGGCCTACGCACATTTTGGCGTGGTGCCGACGTTACTGGAACGCGACTTCAACATTCCACCAGTCCCGGAACTGCTGATCGAAGTCGATCGCATTGTCGATGCGCAACACCGACAGGCGCAAAGCGATCCCCGGAGACAGACACGTGGCTAGGCCGGTATTCATGCAGCGGCAATATGAATTCGCCGCGCATATCCGCGACCCGGCCGTCAATCCTGCGCCCACCGACGTTGAAGACCGGCGCATGAAAATCTATCGGGAATTGTTCTACAACAATGTCGAAAGCTTCATTGCCAACGGCTTTCCGGTGCTGCGGGCGCTGACCCGCGATGCTGAGTGGCATGCGATGGTTCGTGATTTCTTCTCCCGCCATTCCTGCCATTCTCCGTTGTTTCTGGATATCTCGCGGGAGTTTCTCGGCTACCTCGAGGAGGAACGCGGCGAGCGTGCGGATGACCCACCGTTCCTGCGCGAACTGGCCCATTACGAGTGGGTGGAACTGGCGCTGGCGACTGCCGAAGCCGATCCGGCTGCACTCGCTGCCGATCCGCAGGGCGACCTGTTGCAGAGTCAACCGGTGTTGTCTCCGCTGGCGTGGCTATGCAGCTATCAATTCCCGGTTCATCGCATCGGACCGCAGTTTCAGCCACGCGAGCCAGGCGCGGAGCCAAGCCACCTGCTGGTGTATCGCAACCATGAAGATAATGTAATTTTTATCGAGTTGAACCCGGTCAGCGCGCGCCTGTTCTCGCTGCTGGAGACCGATCCGCAGTGCACTGGCCTGCAGGCATTGCAACAGATCTGCAATGAACTTGCGCATCCCGAGCCGGAAACGGTCATCGCCGGCGGACTGCAGATCCTCGAACAATGGCGGCAGCGCGGGATTGTTCAGGGCGTTCAACAATAACCACAACGAAGGCGTCGGCGCAGGACGTTTTGTCAGCATCGACTACTGGCTTCGCTGCGCGTTCATGCGCTGACCCACCGGCGCGGATGCCCGCGCGTGTTATGCTTTTAGCGCAAGTCTCACTGACTGCCGCGAGGCGGCAAGGACTGAAAAAGCATGGCTTCTCAAGACGTATTGTCCACAACTCCGAAATCCTCGAATCATCTTGAAATGATAATCGAGGGGATGACCTGCGGACACTGTGTGGCGCGTGTTGAATCGGCGCTGCAAAGCGTCCCGGGCGTGGATGTCATCGAGATCGATCTCGATAGCGGCCGCGCGCAGGTGCAGGGTGGCAACGCAGACGCCGTGATTGCCGCCATCGAAGCTGCCGGCTACCACGCCAGGATCACAGAGGCGGCGGCTCAATCCTGCGGCATTCCACCGGCCCCGCTACCCGCCGTTGCACCGGCTGTCGCCGCTGGTGAAGGTTACCGCATCGACATCGGGAATATGACCTGCGCCAGTTGCGTGGCGCGGGTGGAAAAGGCTATCCGCGCGGTGCCGGGGGTGCAGGAAGCGTCGGTCAATCTGGTGGAAGGCGCCGCCTATGTGGTGGGTGGCGATGCAGAACAGGTAGCCGCTGCGGTCACTGATCAGGGCTACCCTGCCCGCCCCGCTCCGCACGCGCCAGCCACCGCAATCGACCTGCGCTTCGATCGGCCTCTGGATGAAGCCCGGCGCCAGCAGGCGGAGGCGATTCTCGGCAATGTTCATGCTGACATCGTTGTCAACTGGGACGATCCCCAACAGGCCCGCTTCCTGCCGAAGCAGCATCCGGCGGATTATCTGCTGGCGCTGCGCGAGGCCGGCTTTACCGCGCATATCCTGGAAGCCACCGAGGACCCTCACCGCCAGCAGACACAGCAGGCGCGTACCTTGCTGCGTCGCGCGGCCCGGCGCGCGGCGCTGGCCGGCGTCGCGGGTTTCGCGCTGGTGTTCGGGACCATGGGTGGAATGCTGCCGTCCATCGAAGCCGCTTCACCGCTTACCGACCTGCAGGGGCGCGGACTCTGGCTGCTCATCACGATGCTGGCCCTGGCAATCATGGCCTACAGCGGCTACAGCTATTACACCGGCGCCTGGAAGCAGGCCCGCCATGGCCAGGCGAACATGGATACCCTGGTGGCGGTGGGAACCGGGGCCGCCTGGCTGGCGTCGTTATTGCTGGTCCTGGCCCCCGATTTCGTACCGCTGGAGCAGCGCCACCTGTACCTCGAAGCCGCAATGGTGATCCTGGCATTCCTGCAGGTCGGGCATGTGCTGGAAATCCTCGCCAAGGCCCGCACCGGTCGCGCGATCGGTGCACTGGTCGAACTGGCTCCCCGCACTGCGGTGCTGCTGCGCGGATCCGAGCAGCTGGAACTGCCGGTGACATTGCTGCAACCTGGCGACGAGTTTCTGGTGCGTCCCGGGACCGCCGTGGCAACCGACGGCGTGGTCAGCAGCGGAAGCTCCAGCGTCGACGAGGCAATGCTCACCGGCGAGCCGCTACCGGTGGCAAAACAACCCGGCGACAGAGTCACCGGCGGAACCATGAACGGTTCCGGAACCCTGACGATTCGCGTCACCCGGGTCGGCGAAAACACGACGCTGGCACATATCATCCAGGCTGTGAAACGGGCCCAGATGAGCAAGCCGCCGATCGGCAGGCTGGTCGACCAGGTCGCCTCGGTGTTCGTGCCGGTGGTGATAGTCATTGCAGTGCTGACATTTTTTGGCTGGCTGCAGCTTGGCCCTTCACCGTCGCTGCCGTTCGCATTGACTGCCTCGATTGCGGTGCTGGTGATCGCCTGTCCCTGCGCCCTGGGACTCGCCACACCCATCGCCATCATGGTCGGGATGGGCCGCGCCGCGCAACTGGGCGTGCTGATCCGCAACGGCGACGCCCTGCAGGCGGCCGCCGGCATCAGTCATCTGGTGGTGGACAAAACCGGCACCCTCACCGAAGGCCGGCCACGCGTAACCCAGCTGCACTGCCTTGCGGGGATTCAGGAAACCCAGGCGCTGCAATGGGCTGCAAGCCTCGAATACGCCTCCGAGCACCCGCTGGCGCAGGCGCTCGTGCAAAGTGCTGAACAGCGCCAGCTGGAGTTGCTACCAGTGCAGGATTTCCTGGCCGAAGCCGGTCAGGGCGTTACCGCTACGCTCGACGGACGCAGACTGTTGATCGGTCGGCTGGAATGGCTGCAGGCGCAGGACATCGCCATCGACCCGGGCCTGCTGGCGCAGGAGCTCGTTATTGCCAGCGCTGCCGCAACGCCGGTGTGGCTGGCCGATCAGCATAATGCGCTGGCGGTGCTGGGGCTGAGCGATCCGCTGCGAGAAGACAGCCGCGCCGCGGTTGCGGAGTTGCAGGCGCGCGGGATCGAAGTGGTGATGTGCACCGGCGATCATGCCGAGACCGCGCAGGCAATCGCGCGCGAACTTCACATTCACGTGGTGCACAGCCGCGTACTGCCGGCACAGAAAGCTGACATCGTAATGCAATTGCAACAGCAAGGTCACAGCGTCGGCATGGTCGGCGATGGCATCAATGATGCGCCGGCACTCGCGCAGGCTGATATCGGTTTCGCCATTGGCAGCGGCACCGACGTCGCAATCGAAACGGCAGACGTGACGCTGGCCAGCAACTCTCTGGCGAGTGCGGCCACAGCAGTTGCCCTGTCGAAGGCCACCTTGCGCAATATCCGCGAAAACCTGTTCGGCGCCTTTATCTATAATACGTTGGGCATTCCGCTGGCTGCCGGCCTGCTGTACCCTGTTACCGGCTGGCTGTTGAATCCCATGTATGCCAGCGCTGCCATGGCACTGTCTTCGGTTACCGTAGTCAGCAATGCAAACCGTCTGCGCCTGTTCAAACCTGTGGAGTAAAGACATGAATGACAGCACTACCCTGATAGTCGATGGAATGACCTGTGATCACTGTGTGACTGCGGTACGTGAGGCGCTTGCCGACGTGCCCGGCGTGTATGAAGTTGTGGACGTGCAACTGGAATCGGGGCGCGCCATTGTCAGGGGCAGTGCGGCGCCGGAAACACTGATCGGCGCGATCACCAAAGCCGGTTACAAGGCGCGCGAGGCCTGATCAAATACAAGGGATAACGAGGAGACGCTATGCAACTGGGCATGATTGGTTTGGGACGCATGGGTGCCAACATGGTACGACGCCTGATGAAGGCGGGACACGAGTGCGTGGTGTATAACCGCAGCCCCGGCCCGGTACAGGAACTGGCCAGTGAAGGCGCGATCGGTGCCAGTGATCTGGATGACTTCATCGCCAGACTCGACAGGCCGCGCGCAGTGTGGCTGATGGTGCCGGCCGGGGTCGTCGATCAGCAAATCACGGAACTGGTGAAGCGGCTGGAGCCGGGCGACATCATCATCGATGGCGGCAACTCCTACTACAAGGATGACATCACGCGCGCCCATGCCCTCGAATCGAAGGGCATCATCTATCTCGACGTCGGTACCAGCGGTGGCGTCTGGGGCCTGGAACGCGGTTACTGCCTGATGATCGGTGGTGATACCGGGGCAGTCACGCATCTGGAACCGGTATTCGCAGCGCTGGCACCGGGGCTCGGTGCAGTCGAGCGCACTCCGGGTCGGAGTGGCGAAGCAGCGGCTGCAGAACAGGGCTACCTGCATTGCGGTCCGCCCGGCGCCGGGCACCTGGTGAAGATGGTGCACAACGGTATCGAGTACGGTCTGATGGCGGCCTACGCGGAAGGCTTCAATATTCTCAAGCATGCCGGAATCGGCCGAACAGATGCCGAGATCGATGCTGAAACCTCACCTGTGCGTAACCCGGAAGAATTTCAGTACGACATCGATGTCGCCGACGTTGCAGAAGTCTGGAGGCGCGGCAGCGTGGTCAGCTCCTGGCTGCTGGACCTGACCGCGGTAGCACTGCAGGAAGACCCGGGGCTTGCCGCGTTCAGCGGACGGGTATCGGATTCCGGCGAAGGCCGCTGGACCAGCATCGCGGCTATCGAAACCGGTGCGCCAGCTCCGGTGCTCACTACCGCCCTCTACAGCCGTTTCATGTCACGCGGCGAAGCCGAATTCTGCGACAAGCTGCAGTCCGCCATGCGCTATCAGTTTGGCGGACATCACGAAAAGAAAAGCTGATTAGCTGGAGCAAATTACAGGACCCTAGAAATACCGCGCCAGACGCAGACTGATGTAACTGTCATCCGCGAATGCCGCGACAATATCCTGATCATCGGTGTTAAGGAACCAGCGGCTTTCGAGCACTGCACTCCAGTGATTGGTCAGGCGCCGTTCCGCCTCGACCGACAACTGTATCGAGCGCTCATCAGCATCAACCACGAAACCCGCCAGCATGGATGTACCCTGCACATCGTTCAGCACCAGACGCATTCCCGCGAACAGGTCGTTCTCAAACAGCGTCGGCGGCGCCTCGGTAAAGTCATCATCACGGCCATCGTATGAATATTCGAGCAGCAGGCCAAGGTCGGCATCCGATTTGAACAGTTGATAGAGCGTGTATTCAAAGCCGGCAGTGGTCGCGAAAAAATGATCGCCATGCTGGGCGCGCCACAGGCCTTCGAATTTCCACAGCCAGCTGCCCCGGGTATATTGAATATCCGCACCCGCCTGATCTATCAGGTCATAGACCGGTATCAGACGCGTAGAATCCGCATTGGGGATAAAACTCGGCTCACGTCCGGTACCTTTGAAGTAATGCAGCCCGATATCCCAGGCGCCAAGGAAATGTGCATAGCGCAGTGCCACATCGACGTGACGCTGTTCCGCATCCGCCTCGTACTCAGCGTCGCTGTCAGTAACCAGAGGAAACCGCAGGCGCCCTTCCGCGCCCGAGAACGTGCGTTCGCGGAATCCAGGCAGCACAAACAGGCTTACCGCTCCCCAATCCTGCTGGTATGACAACCTGAGCATCGGCTGACCCAGTTTGTCTTCGCCATCGATATCCTCAACCAGATCTGTCTGATTGATGATATCCACCAGGTGACGCGATTCGGTCACGCCCCAGAACACCCGGTTGACGCCGAGCAACAGATCCCAGTTGAAACCGAAATGCTGCCACCAGAGTTCGCGCAGGTCGGCATGGGTGCGGCGGCTGTCACGCCCGTCGAGGCGCACAAAAGGGATCAGCGAAAACTGGTTGCTGCGGTTTTCGCTTTCCAACCCGAACTCCGGCTGCAGCACCAGGCCCGGTTCCAGACCCCGGAACTGATCCTCGAACTGCGGCGCTTCGACGAACGCCCTCAGATCCGCCGCAATGAATCCGGAAATCCTGCGTTCCCATGCCTGGGCCCCCGGCTGAATCAGCAACAGGGCAATCAGCAAATGCAGCCGCCATCGCGCGCCGGATGCATATCCCTCAGGTTGCACGATCAGGCTCCTCTTCGATACCGCGCCAGGCAATCCAGCTGGCCAGCGCCGCAATGACCGCCGCAGCGATATACATCCACTGAGCGCCCACGCCGTCCCACAGATAACCGGCCGCCAGGCTGCCGACCGCACCGCCCGCACCAAAACTGAGACTGCTGTAGAGCGCCTGGCCACGACCCTGATGGCGTCCGGTGAATAAATGATGAATCAGGTGTATCGCCACCGCGTGATAGACGCCGAAACTGGCCGCGTGCAGTGCCTGGGCGAGGATCAGTATCCAGAGCTGCTCGACAAACAGCCCGACCAGCAGCCAGCGCACCACTGTCAACGCTGTCGCAATCAGCAACAGGCGGCGTGCACCGATGCGCGGCAGCCAGTTCTGCATTTTGAGGAATACGCCGATTTCGGCAACCACACCCAGCGCCCAGAGCTGTCCGACCGCCGCTTCCGTATAGCCATAGTCGACCAGGTACAGACTGTAGAAGGTGTAGTAAGGGCCATGGCTGGCCTGGATCAGGAAACACAACAACAGCACCGACACCACGGCCGGGCGGCGCAGCACTGTCATCAGAGGTTCATCGTCGAGAGCGGGGTGGGCGGCAGCGCTTTCCGGCACTGCCAGGCTGCTGATCCAGATACCACCAAAGAGAGCGAGCACGACCAGCGGCAACAGGCTGATCCCGACCCACTGGAATGCAAAGCCGAGACCCACGACGGCAATGATAAAACCGATCGAGCCCCAGAGCCGAACCGTACTGTAGCGGTGCGGGTCAGCGCCAAGGTGATTGAGCGTGGTGGCTTCGAACTGCGGCAGCGCCGCATTCCAGAAGAAACTGAACAGCACCATAACAAATGCCATCCACCAGTAACTGCTGCCGAGGAACACACCGGCAAAAGTCAGCGTCGCCAGCAGCGATGCGATGCGCACGATCTTCATGCGCCGCCCCGTGTGATCGGCAATCCAGCCCCACACGTTGGGTGCGACGATTTTGGTCGCCATGATGATAGCGATCAGCTCGCCGATCTCGACGATGCTGAACCCCAGAGTCTTGAGATACAGACCCCAGTACGGCACCAGCGCACCGAGCGCGGCGAAATAAAACAGGTAGAACGCGGACAGGCGCCAGTAATACATCAGCAGGTCAGATCGGCACTGGCACCAGCGGTTTCAGGATCAGCTTGACGATCCTGCCGCGCACTGCCCCTGCCGGCGCAGGCCATCACGCCGGACTGGCGGGGATCACCGGGGTGCCGGATTGCGTGTCGGCATTCTGGGCACGCTGGCGCAGATAGTGATCCATCAGCACCAACGCCAGCATGGCTTCCGCAATCGGGGTGGCGCGGATTCCGACGCACGGATCGTGGCGACCGGTGGTGATGACTTCCACCGGCTCGCCCGCGGTATTCACTGTCCGGCCCGGAATCCGCAGGCTTGAAGTCGGCTTGAGGGCGATGCTGACCAGCACGTCCTGACCGGACGAAATGCCGCCAAGAACGCCGCCGGCCTGATTGCTGAGGAAGCCCTGTGGCGTGATTTCATCGCGGTGCAATGTGCCCTTCTGCGCGACACTGGCGAAACCGGCGCCTATCTCCACACCCTTGACGGCATTGATGCTCATCATGGCATGGGCAATGTCAGCATCCAGCCGATCGAAAATCGGTTCACCGAGTCCCGGTGGCACACCGGTCGCAACGACATTGACACGCGCGCCCACCGAGTCGCCTTCCTTGCGCAGCGCGTCCATAAAGTTTTCCAGTTCGGCGACCTTACCCGGATCGGGACAGAAAAACGGATTCTGTTCAACGCTATCCCAATCCTTAAGCTCGAGTTCAATCGGTCCAAGTTGCGCCAGATAGCCACGAATCTCGATACCCAGGCGTTCGCGCAGATACTTTTTGGCAACCGCGCCCGCGGCCACGCGCATCGCGGTTTCGCGCGCCGATGAACGACCACCGCCCCGGTAATCCCGTAAACCATATTTCTGCTGATAGGTGTAGTCCGCGTGACCCGGCCTGAAGCGATCCATGATCTTTGAGTAATCCCTGGAACGCTGGTCGGTATTCTGGATGATCAGACCGATGGGTGCGCCAGTGGTTTTACCCTCGAACACTCCGGACAGAATCTGCACTTCATCGCCCTCGCGACGTTGTGTAGTGTGACGTGATTTTCCGGGCTTGCGCCGATCGAGGTCGAGCTGCAGATCGGCTTCGGACAGCGCCATGCCCGGCGGACAGCCGTCCACGATGCAGCCAATAGCCGGCCCATGGCTTTCGCCGAAACCGGTGACTGTGAAGAGTTTTCCGAAGCTGTTTCCTGACATAGGCGGCTATTGTACAGGAGTTTGGTCTGCTGAGAATGCGCCCGCGTCGATTCTAAAGCCTGATCAGGCGACGCCGTTAAGCACCCCGATCCAATTACGTACAATCGCAAGGGGGCTATCGTGAGCCATCACGGTCAGAAGATCGGCAACTACATGGGCAAGCCGATTTTTGAATCCATCGAGCTACGCGAGGACACTTACGTGTTCGATCGCATCGCACAATACGAAGATGACGAGTTCCCGCTCGATCGTCTGAGTGAAAACGAACTGTTGATAGAACCTGGATTGATTTACCGGCACAAGGATTGATGCCGACTGCCATGGACGGCGGCCCGCAGGGGCCTATATCATCTTCGAGAATTTCTCTTCCGTCGGCATGCGGTACTGATCAAATATCTTGCAGATATTCCGAATCAACAGGCGCCCCCTGGCACTGACATCCACGCGCCCGGTATCCAGTCGCACCAGGCCGTCCGCTTCCATCTCACTCAGCTGCGCAAGTTCAGCGGAAAAATAGCGGTCGAAGTCGATGCCGAATTGATTTGCAATCTGTGCCTTGTCGAGCGTGTTATTGCAGATCAGCTGCTGGATCACTTCGCCACGCAAGCGATCATCGTCATTGATCGCAACACCCCGCACGATCGGCAGGCGCGACGCCTCGAGCTCGCTATAGTAGTCCTCGAGAACGGAAGTATTCTGCGCAAAGCCTGCAGGCATGGAGCTGATCGCGCTCACACCCATGGCCACCAGATCCGAATCCGAATGTGTGGAATAGCCCTGGAAATTACGGTGCAGCGTGCCGTTCTGCTGCGCCAGAACCAGTTCATCCTCGGCTACCGCAAAATGATCCATGCCGACATAGCGATAGCCGGCGGCGGTCAGCTTTTCGATCGTCAGCGACAGGATGGCAAGCTTCTCATCGGCGCTTGGCAACTCTTCCACATTAATGCGGCGTTGCGGTTTGAACCGCTCGGGAAGATGCGCGTAGTTGAACACTGAAAGACGGTCAGGCCGCACATCGATCACAGCATCGAGCGTCTGTGAAAAACTCTCGGTGGTCTGCAGCGGCAGACCGTACATCAGGTCGATATTGATCGAACGAAAACCAAGCTCCCGCGCCTCTCGCATGGCGCCGAGGGTCTGCTCGGCGGACTGCAGTCGGTGCACTGCCTTCTGCACACCGGGGTCAAAATCCTGCACTCCCAGGCTGACCCGGTTGAAGCCGATCTCCCGCAGTACCGGCAGCGTGCCGTCACGCACTTCACGCGGGTCGATTTCTATCGAGTATTCGCCCTTGTCATCGTCGCGAAGGTTGAAGTGCCGGCGCAATCGGCCCATCAATTCGGCCATCTGCTGCTCACTGAGGAAAGTCGGCGTACCGCCACCCCAGTGCAACTGCTCGACGGTACGCGCGGAATCCACCAGCGCCGACTGCAGTTCGATTTCGCGATACAGGTGTTCGAGGTAAGGCTGCGCCTTGTTCCGGTTTCCGGTGATGATCTTGTTGCAGGCACAGAAAAAACACACATGCGCACAAAACGGAATATGCACATACAGGGACAGCGGTCGTCCGGTGGCGTTGCTTTCGCGCACCCAGTTCATGTAATCCTGCGCCTGTACCCCAGGCGAAAATTCCATCGCGGTCGGATAGGAGGTGTAGCGCGGACCGCTGCCCTCGTAGCGTCGGATCAGATCAATATCGAATTCGACCGAATTCACCATGGATTTCTCCCTGTTTGGTCCGCGCAGCTTATACAGCCGCCGGTCTGTGTGCGTTGATTTGCATCAACGCACCGGTCACTGCGCGTCGACATCCAGACCCTTGATGTGGGTTTCGTTGATTTTCAACAACAACTGCTTGAACGGCAGAATGCGCTCGTCCTGGGGCTCAACCACTTTCACGAAACGCAGATCTTCTTTCCCGAAGCGATAGCTGCCATCGGCCATGGAAGCCCGCAGTTTGCGCACGTCACGTTCCAGTTCACTCAGAAATTCGGTCGCCGCGCCCAGCGAGTCCATGTCGTATTCGGCCGCCAGTCGCAGGTCTTCTATTTCGAAAATAGCCTGATCGACGAGGTCTACGTACTGTTCAACGGTCTTCGGTCTGCCCAGCATTATTCTCTGTCTCCGTTACTGCAGTGCCTGTGTAAATAGTGCTTTGCACTGCTCGAGTTGTTGTGCCTCGAGCAGAAATACTCCTTGCCCGCCGCGCTCGAATTCCAGCCACAGGAATGGCACGTCCGGGAAACATTCAGCCAGCATCTCCTCGCTGTTGCCGACCTCCACCACCAGAATTCCGTCCGGTGCCAGATAGTCTCCGGCCTGCGCGAGAATGCGCACCACCACGTCAAGGCCGCTACTGCCGGCCGCCAGGCCAATCTCCGGTTCATGGCGGTATTCAGCAGGTAATTGTGCCATTTCTTCTTCCGACACGTAGGGCGGATTACTGATAATGAGCTGGTAACGCTGTGCCGGCAAGGCTTCGAACAGGTCCGATTTTACCACCGTCACCCAGTCCTGGAGGCCATGCTGCTCGACGTTCCGCTGCGCCACGGCAACTGCCGCATCGGAGATATCCACTGCATCGACATGGGCATTTTCAAAGTTGACGGCACAGGCAACTGCAATGCAGCCACTCCCCGTGCACAGATCCAGCACCTGCTCGACGCGTTCCGGCTGTAACCATGGCTCGAAGCCGCGCTCGATCCATTCGGCCAGTGGTGAGCGCGGCACCAGCACCGTCTCATCGACATAAAACGGCATGCCGGCGAACCAGGCTTCGTGGGTCAGGTAGGCAGCCGGTTTACGCGTCTCTATGCGCGTCGCGATGATATCCAGCACCTGCGCGCGCTCTTCCGCAGTGACGCGCGCATCGAGATAGTGCTCGGGAAATCCGGTCGGCAGATGCAGCACGTGGGCAATCAGTACCAGCGACTCGTCGAACGCATTATCGGTGCCGTGCCCGAAAGTCAGGCCGGCCTCGCGAAAGCGGCTTGCCCCCCAGCGCACCAGGTCGCGCAGAGTCTGTAATTCCGGATGATCCAGCATAGTTTGATGAAGCCCTATCGTTGACGCAGCGTCGATGGGATAATGCCCACCCATGAAAATATCAATATCAGGCACCATGAATCAGGCCCTGCGGCGGATTATACCGTTGTTCTGCGCCGCGGCGCTGCTCGCGGCCTGCACGCCACCGCCGGAACCTCCGCAACTCAGCCGTGGCACATTGTTGCCGTCGCCCAAATCCTTGCTGGATTTCACGCTCACGGACCACACCGGAGCGGCATTTACCCGTGCAAATCTCAACGATCGCTGGACATTCGCCTTTTTCGGCTACACCCACTGTCCGGATGTCTGCCCCACCACGCTGGCCTCGCTGGTGCAACTGCGGCGGCAACTGGAAGAGACAATGCCCAGCGGAGACCTGCCCGGTACAGTGTTCATCAGTGTTGACCCGGAGCGCGACACACCCGAACAGCTGGCCAGATTCATGCCCTATTTTCATCCGGAATTTCTTGGTGTGACCGGAGATGAAGAGCAGATTCTGACGGTAACGCGACAGCTCGGCATTCTGCACGCCAAAGCCGAGGATGCCGGCACTGACGACTACCTGGTGGACCACAGCGCCGCGATTATTCTTTTCGATCCGGACGGTGCCTTTCACGCCGTATTCGGCGTACCTCACGATCCCGCGGCGATGGCCGGGGATTTTCTGGCGATTAAACAATACTACGAGGCAATTCGATGAAACGCATTCTGCTCGCATGTACGCTCTTCGTTTTCGGCGGGTCGGTCGCGGCCGAGTCCTATATCACTGTTACCAACGCCTGGGTGCGTGAAGCGCCCCCTTCGGCACGGATGCTGGCCGCTTACATGACGATCGAGAATTCCGGTGATGAAGAGCGCGTGCTCAACGCCGTCACCAGCCCGGATTTTCGTCACGTCATGCTGCACAAAAGCGAAGTCGTCGATGGCGTGGCGCGCATGAGTCATGTTGATGAGCTGAAGATTCCTGCACAGGGCCAGCTGAAACTCGAGCCCGGCAGCTACCACCTGATGATGCCGGCGCCGGAGGAACGATTGACCGAGGGTGATCAGGTGACGTTTGAGCTGGTTTTTGGAGAGGACAAGCTTTCAGTGCAGGCGGACGTTCGAAAAAAGCCTTGACCGGACGTGGCGAACAACAGGGCGCGAGCTGGTCTGACTACCTGAAGTCGCTGCCACTGTACCTGCTGCCGCAGCACGCCATATCCCGTGTGACTTACTGGCTGACACGCATCGAGGCACCCTGGTTCAAAAACCGGTTTATCGCCTGGTTTGCACAGCACTACCAGGTTGACTGGAGCGAGGCTGAATACCAGCGACCGGAAGATTACCGTCATTTCAACGAGTTTTTTACCCGGCCGCTGCGTGCGGGCGTACGCCCGAACGAGGGTGATGCTACGACTGTCATCAATCCGGTCGACGCCAGTATCAGCCAACTCGGCGACATTCATCAGGACGCGATATTCCAGGCCAAGGGACACTCGTTCGGTGTCGTCGATCTTCTGGGTGGTGATCCGGAACGTGCCCGCCCATTCCAGAATGGCAGTTTCGTGACCTTATACCTGTCACCCCGCGAGTATCACCGGGTGCATATGCCGTTGACCGGCCGGCTGCGTGAGACTGTTTATGTGCCCGGCCGGCTGTTCAGCGTCGCACCGCATACCACACGTGTCGTACCTGGTCTGTTCGCCCGCAATGAACGACTCGTGGCACTGTTTGACACTGATGCCGGGCCGATGGCCGTGGTGCTGGTGGGTGCGATCAATGTCGCTGCCATTGAAACTGTGTGGTCGGGACTGGTCACACCACCCCGCCGCAGCACCGTGGAGGTGCAGCCGATGCAGTCGCAAAACCTGAGCTTCGAGCGCGGCCAGGAAATCGGCCGCTTCAACATGGGCTCGACGGTCATTCTGCTGTTCGGCCCCGATCATGTCGACTGGCGGGAAACGCTACCGACCGGCCAGGTGCTGAACATGGGCCAGGCATTGGGAAGCGTCAGAAATCCGCAGCCCGGAAAATAAGTTTTCCGGGACTGTACCGGAAAACCGCAGTAGCCCATTGATGCCTGTTAACCTTTCGAAGCATGCCGCGTTAGCTGTCCCTGTAGGCAAAACAGGAGATCATCATGCGAATTATCAGCCACTCCATTCCAGCACTTGTACTGGGGCTTTCCAGTCTCGCCCTTGGCAGCGCCGCACAGGCAGACACGTTCACTCTGGCATTCTCCACCGCCAGCCATGCAAGCGCACATGTGCAACGTCGACTGCACCAGTATCCGCCGCCGCCCGCGTTTCCCTCACGCGGTCATACCTACAATCGCCATCATGACCATCAGAAGAACGCCTGGATCGACCGGCGCGGCTATCATCGCCGGGACGACCACGGCTATCAGGGCAAACACCAGTACCGAGACCGCCAGCATCGGCAGGAGCGGCAGTGGCATCAGGGGAAGCACCGGTCGCATTCCCGCACCGACTACGGCCGCCGCGGCGGGCGGTACTGAACGAGTCGCAACATCTTGTGTGACAGTGCCCTCATGGAGAGCGGACTATTGAAGCGATTCGATGCAGAAGTGCAAGCCCGTGCACCGGTGAGCCTGCACAAAACGCTGAACCACTTCCTCGCGGAGGCACAGCACAAGGCTTATCATGTTGCCTATGGGGCGTTGTGGGATCGGGAAACCGCACTCGACGTAGTGCAGGAAAGCATGCTGCGACTGGTTGAGTATTATCACGGAAAACCCGCAGAAGAATGGCCGGCGTTGTTTCGCAGCGTACTCAACAGTCGCATCAATGACGAGCGTCGCAAGCGCATGCTGGCGCAAACGAAACGCAAACTGCTGTCATTGACGATGCTGGGGCTGACCAGTGCCGGCCCCGATGAAGAGACAGCCGAGGCCGATTTGCCGGGCAAGCGGCACGATGGTGGCTACAGTGATCCCGAAGCGAACGTCGCCGGCGGTGAGCTGAAGCAACATATCGAAGGGGCGCTCGGCACTCTGTCCGATCGCCAGCGGCAGGTATTCCTGCTACGCGAACAGCTCGGACTCAGCATTCGTGAAACAGCAGAAACGCTCGGCTGTTCCGAGAACAGCATCAAGCAGCATCATTTTCGTGCTCTGCAGGCGATGCGGGGTTTACTTTCGGAGGTATGGGACCATGAACACGCCTAACGCCCACCCGGATAGGGAATTACTGGACCGGCTGCGCGCGGATTTACTGGACGATAAATCGCGCCGGCGGGAACTGGAGCAACACCTGAAAGAATGCGCGGTCTGTCGACAGCGCTATGACTGGCAGGGTCTGATGAAGGCGGCAGATCTCGCAGGGCCGGCGCTTGAACAACAGCTCGATGATGCCCGCGAGCAGGCACTGCGGGCGCCGCACCGCTCGCTGCTGTCACGTCGGCTGGTTCCGCTGGCAGCGGCGGCTTCAATCGCGCTGCTGGCGGTGGTACTGGTGAATCCGTTGCAAATGACGTCTGATCCCGACGCCCGACTGGCTACGGACAGCCGGAAAACGCCGGAGCTATATGAAGAGCTGGACTTCTATCTGTGGCTGGCAGACCATAAGCACGCCAATGAAGACTCTGCAACCTGATCCGACTATGAGAAGCTGTTTTATTGCACTGGCGCTTGTAAGTTCACTTCTGGTGACGCTGCCGGACACGGCGCAGGCTGATCGTGCTCGCCATGATAATCGCCTCTATCTGGCTGATCGTGGAGAAGTTCCCTGGCAGTCACTGAGTCCGCAGGAACAGGATGCATTGCGCGAATACCGCGGCAACTGGGAGCAGTACGGCGGCGATCGCCAGGAGCGGATTCGCAAGGGTGCGCAACGTTATCTCGAACTGCCCCCGGACGAGCGTCGCAAGGTTGAGCAGAAGCGGCGCGAGTATCAACAGCTTTCTCCGCAGGAGCGTGAACGGCTGCGCGAGGAATACCACCGGCGCGGCAAGTAGGCGCTGACACAGGCAGTTCACAGGCCTGTGATGAACGGGTACAATCGCTTCCCCGTTTGTTGTCATAATCCGGATTTCCTATGCATCCCATGCTGAATATCGCGGTGCGCGCAGCGCGCAACGCTGGTGACATTATCGTTCGGCATATGAATCGAATCGATCTGCTGACGGTGGCGACCAAGGAACGTAACGATTTTGTTTCCGAAGTCGACCGGCAGGCGGAAAACGAAATAATCGCGATTATCCGCAAGGCCTACCCGGGTCACGGCATTCTTGCCGAGGAAAGCGGCCTGCACGAGGGCAAGGACGAGTATCAGTGGATCATCGATCCTCTCGACGGCACAACCAATTTCCTGCACGCCTTTCCCCAGTTTTCGGTCTCGATCGCATTACAGCACAAGGGACGCCTGGAACAGGCTGTCGTGTACGACCCGGTTCGCCAGGAATTGTTTACCGCCAGTCGCGGTAACGGAGCCTTCCTCGATAATCGCCGTATCCGTGTCAGCAAGCAGAAAGATCTGCACGGCGCCCTGCTCGGCACCGGCTTCCCCTACAAGGAACAGCAGTACCTGGATGCCTATCTCGCAATGCTCAAGGCCCTCATAAAGGACACTGCGGGAATACGACGACCGGGATCGGCAGCGCTCGATCTGGCTTACGTGGCCGCCGGACGCTTTGACGGTTTTTGGGAAATCGGTCTGCGCCCCTGGGATATGGCGGCGGGCGTACTACTGGTTCGCGAGGCCGGCGGTCTGGTCGGCGATTTCGGCGGCGCTCACGGCTATATGGAAACCGGAAATATCATTGCCTCCACGCCGAAACTTTTTCCCTCGATTCTGCGTGAAATTCGCCCGCATCTGATTCCGGGACTGGAACACTAGATCGCACTCAAGAACGCCCCCGCACCGCCGTTACAAATCTTGCCTTCACAATACATAACAAACTATTTTATAAGAATTTTTTTCGCTACTACTTCACCTTGAAGATTCCCCTTATATGAAATTAAGCGATAGAGCGTTGCGCAGGATTGGACGAGACATCGTAGCAGGGAAGAAGAAACAAGCGCACAACCCGGGATCGGCTGCCCGAGATGCGGCCGCGGCGGCGAAGACACGCCCGGTTGGCCCCAAAGCACCGGTTCTGCTGTTCCGCAACAGATCTGCGAAAGCGGGCGACTGAGCCAGCTCCGGCCGCCATGCTTTTCTCCCTCCCGCCGCTGTGGTATAGATGACAGACATCAGCGCGTTTCGAGGTAGCACATGATCCGAGCAGTTCTTACTATTGCCATCCCGCCGGTGGCAGCCTGCCGTTACGGCTGCGCCAGCTGTTGCGCGGCACCAATCGGTGTGTTCTGGTTGACCGGAATTGTCGCCATCATCTATGGCCTGGCTGGTGGTTATGCAAATCTCATGGCGCCCAGCTGGGATACAGTGAGCCTTGGGATAGCTTTGTGGATAATTGCATCTGTATGGGCGGCGATCACGTTGCGCAATGCCGATGATGAAAAATGCGCGCGCAAGAAAAACAAATTCTGCAGTCCGGGGGCGCGTTCCGCAGATGAGTCGGATCCATTTGAAGAAGTACGGAAAGCCCGCTAGTCAGCCTCTGCGAGGATAGCCGCCAGCAGGATTCCGTCCTGTGCATGCAAGCTGTGCCCGCCGGTCGTATAGATTACCCTGACACGGCCGGTGAGGCCGGGAACGTTATTCAGGTTCTGGCTGTAAGCAGGCACGAGTTCGTCACCCGCCGTATGAGGCGTCTGGCGAATCACGGCATGATAATCGATATCCGGATGCAACTGGTTATTTAACCAATGCAGGGCATTGCCGCGCATCCCGGGCAGCAAATCGATGAAAACACCGCGCGAGTGCCTCAGGTACTGATAATCACCGCCACCCACCGCTGTCTTGAGAAAATCGATGCCCGGACCCGGGCAGAAGAAGGGTCTGGCGTCGACGATATCCAGCGCCTGTGCCGCCCGAACGGTTCCGAGATGCGGGGCGGCAATCGTGATCAGAGCGTCTACTTCATAAGGATTCCCCCCATCAACGCGAACCGGCCTACCACGCCACCGGCGGAATGTCCCGCCACGGTAAGCTTTTCGTCTGGATAACGCGCCCGCAGCATGCTGAGCATGCGCCGCAGGTGCTCGGCCTGCAGCAGCAGTGGCGCCTGGGCAGGCAGGTCTGCGCTGTAACTCCTGTTGCGCCGCTCCGGCACTGCCGCGGGGGGCATTAATCCTGGATTCGAAGGCGCCATGATGCCCGCACGCACCCAGCCGCGCGCCTGCAATTCGTTATTGACGCCGCTGATTTCCCAGGATTGGGCGCTGGAAGCGTAGCCGTGCACAAGCAACAGGATATCCGCTGACGCAGTTTGGACCGTCAGCAAGGCAAGCAAACCGAATATACGCTGCACATATCCTGACATGACAGGAAGCCAGATGTCGTGCGCGGAAACACCCGCGTAAAGATAATACTAGACAGGGAAAATAACGATCGCGTTGACTTCGGTCAAACGATTTGCAGGATCAGCTGAACACGCCGTCGAAAGCGAAACCGGCAGTGCATTCGGCAGCACTGGCTTCCCGGATTTCCAGCACCTCAAAATCGAAGCACAGCATCTTGCCGGCAAACGGATGATTGCCATCGACGATTATTTGTTCGCTGGAAGCAGCAGTAACAGTGAATGTCATAGAGTCACCATTGGGCAGCTGGCCTTCGACAGCTTCGCCGATCTGCGGCAGTTCGTCGCCGAACTGTCCCGGCGGCAACACCAGCACCTGCGAAGGGTCGCGCTCGCCGTAGCCATCTTCCGGCGCCAGCAACACACTGGCGCTATCCCCGACCATGCAGCCCTCCAGGGCACGCTCGACCACCGGAAAAGCACCGCCATAGCCGCCATGCAGATAAAAAAGATCATCCCCGTACTGCAACAGGTCGTTGCTGGCCTGCTGTTTGATCCAGAACCGAAGGCGCACGACTTTGTTCCTCGTAATCACCGGGTTATGCTGCAATGCACTGATCGCGCCCTTGAACTTCATCGGAGTATTCACCTGCTGCCGTGGCTCTCGCCGGAATAGCCCCGATATCGGCAACACCCTCTGGAACTGGATCAGGGTGTGTACAGGTGATTGCTTCGGTGCACTTCTATGCTATTTTGTGTCTATAAGAGCAAGTTACAAAGTTCCGTTGCGAAAGCTGTTCCTACAACAACGAGACCAACCAATGTAGAGAGGAGTATCAACATGGCTGAAATGTTTTCTGACGAATGGATGAACGGCTTCAAGGATAGATGGAATGCTGATCCAGAGCTCGCCGGCGCACTGGAAAAAATAGGTTTCCAATCCACCATCGCTTACGGCTTCGAGGGCGAAGATAATCCGCGCGGTTTCCTGCGCGTCGAAAATGGTCATGCCGTCGAGGCAGGCAGCTGGTCAGGACAAACACTCAACTGGGATCTGCGGGCCACACCGGAAAACTGGAAAAAATGGATGAGCAAGCCACCGGGAATGATGGGACTGGGGATAGCCTACACATCCAGGAAGCTGAAGTTCAACGTCGGAGACTATACGGCCATGATCAAGGACCCGCGCATGGCTGGTCCCTTCATTCGCAGCTTTGCTGTGATGGGAGACTGAAAAACAAAAGCGGTGGCTGTTTGCCGGCCACCGCTAGCTAAAGGTGGTATTACAGCAATATTTCACTGCTTCTCTTCGACTTTATCGCCTTCTTTTTCAACCGGCATCAGATCCGCTTTACTCACGCCAAGCGCCAGCGCTGCAGCGCTGGCTATGTAGATAGACGAATATGTTCCGACCACAACACCGATGATCAGCGCCAGCGCAAAAGCGTGAATGATCTCCCCGCCGAGATAAAACAGCGCCACCAGTACCAGCAGCGTCGTCACACCGGTCATCACAGTCCGCGAAAGGGTCTGATTAAGCGCAGTGTTCATAATCTGCTCTGCGGTTCCTTTGCGCATCTTGCGAAAATTCTCCCGGACCCGGTCGAACACCACAATAGTATCGTTCAGCGAATATCCTATGACAGCCAGCAAAGCCGCCAGCACCGTGAGGTCAAAATTGATCTGCAGGACCGAGAATATGCCGAGCGTCAGGATCACGTCATGCACCAGCGCAGCCACGGCACCAAGAGAGAAGCGGTATTCGAATCGCAGCGAAACATAGATCAGAATTCCCAGGATGGCATACAGCATCGCCAGCCCGCCCTGTTCCGCCAGCTCCTCGCCCACCTGGGGGCCCACGAATTCGACCCGGCGCATTTCGATGGCCGCTTCCTGGTTGCGTAATGCGGTGAGCACTTCTTCACTGAGCTTTGCACTGTCGCGGTCGGCTCGTGGGGCAATGCGGATCAACACATCGCGAGCCGTGCCGTAATGCTGCACCTGCGCATCCGCAAAACCCGCTTCGCTCAGGGTCTCACGAATGCTCCCCAGCTCTGCCGTTCCGGGATAGGCCACTTCGATAAGTGTGCCACCGGTAAAATCGATACCGAAGTTCAACCCCCGGGTGAGCAGCGATCCCAGCGAGGCGAGAATCAGCACCGCCGATACGATAGCCGCGAGCCTGCGCTTTCCCAGAAAGTCGAAATTGGTGGTCTTGCCGATTAGTTCCATTGTTCCATTCCTGCCATCAGATCGACAAACGCTGCAAGCGGCGTCCGCCATAGACGAGGTTGATTACCGCACGGGTTCCCATAATTGCAGTGAACATGGAAGTAATAATGCCCAGTGAGAGAGTGACCGCGAAGCCCTTGATCGGACCCGTACCGAAGCTGAAGAGCACAACCGCCGCAATAAGCGTGGTGATATTGGCATCGGCAATGGTCGAAAACGCCTTGGCATAACCGGCGTGGATACTGGCTTGCGGAGTATTGCCATTGCGCAGCTCTTCCCGGATACGCTCGAAAATAAGCACATTGGCATCAACTGCCATGCCCACAGTCAGTACGATACCGGCGATACCCGGCATGGTCAGGGTCGCCTGCAACATCGACAGCAGTGACACAAGCAGTATCACATTGACCGTCAACGCCAGATCGGCAACCAGTCCAAAGGATTTGTAGTAAAGCGCCATGAATACCAGCACCAGCGCAAAACCGACCAGTACCGACATGAATCCCTGCTCAATATTGTCGGCGCCGAGACTGGGGCCGACGGTACGCTCTTCGATGATCCGGATCGGTGCGGCCAGTGCGCCTGAGCGGAGCAGCAGCGCCAGCTCATGCGCTTCCTGGGGACTGTCCAGACCGGTGGTCTGAAACTGTTTGCCGAACACATCACGGATGGTTGCGACACTGATGATTTCTTCCACCTGGCGATGCGTATACTGCGTCTCGCCGTCCACCATACGGCTGGTGGTCTTTTCTTCGATGAACACCACGGCCATCGGCTTGCCGACGCTTTCCTTGGTGAAATCGAGCATTTTGCGCGCGCCCTTGCCATCAAGCGTAACTGAAACCTGCGGGCTGCCACTGTTGTTGTCGAAGCCGGAACGCGCGTTAACGATCTGGTCACCCGTTACGATGACGCGGTTCTTAAGCAGGTAATAACTTCCGTCACGATGGCGGTAGAGCGTCGAACCCGGAGGTGATCTGCCAGTTCTGCGCGCTTCCTCGACATCGCCCTGAATATCCACTGCCCGATACTCGAGCGTTGCGGTCGACCCAAGAATCGCCTTGGCCTGGCCAGGATCCTGGATGCCCGGCAGCTGCACGATCACACGCCGATCGCCCTGCTGCTGAATAATGGGCTCGGCAACACCCAGTTCATTGACTCGGTTCCGCAACGTGGTGATGTTTTGCTGCAGCGCCAGCTTGCGGGTTTCCTGCACCTCGTTCTCGCTTAGCTGCACCTTGAGCAGGTGTGCACCCGCGTCATTCCACTCGACCAGGACCAGCTCAGGGTATTCATCGTGAATCGCATCGGCGCCTTTCTGGCGATCTTCGGCGGAGCGAAAACGAACCACCAGTTCATCGCCGCTGTCCCGGATACCGAGGTAGCGCACCTTTGCGTCCCGCAATACGGTGCGAAGGTCTGAACTGTAACGCTCAAGGGCTTTTTTAACCGCGGCTTCCATATCCACTTCCATGAGGAAGTGCACACCACCGCGCAGATCGAGACCGAGATACATGGGTCTGGCGTTGATCGCCTGCAGCCAGGCAGGCGTTGCGGGCGCCAGGTACAGCGCCACCAGGTAACCGGAGCCGAGCACCTCTTTAACGGTTTCCGCTGCAGCCAGCTGGGTCCCGGTATTCTCGAAACGCACCAGCAGACGATCATCCAGTGTTTCGATGGCCATGGCTGGCAGCCCTGCTTCGCTCAAGCCGGCTTCGACGGAGCGACGCACCGTATCATTCACTTCGGTGCCACGCAGTGCAGTAATCTGCAGCGCCGGATCTTCTCCGTAAAGGTTCGGTAGAGCGTAAAACAAACCCACCACCAACACGGCAAATATCATCAGATATTTCCAGGTTGGATACTGATTCATAGCAGTTTCAGCCTTTTTTCTGGTTACGAGAGGTCTTTTGAACTGCCCTTGGGCATCAGGTTGGCAACTGCCTGGCGCTGCACTTTGACTTCCACCCCCTCGGCAATCTTCACTTGCACGAAGTTGTCTCCAACATCGGTAATCCGGCCGAGCAGGCCTCCGGTGGTGACGACTTCATCGCCCTTCGCCAGCGCTTCCACCATTTTCTTGTGTTCCTTGGCGCGCTTGGTCTGCGGACGAATCAACAGAAAATAAAATACCACGAATATCAGAATGAGCGGCAGAAAGCTCATGAACGGATCTGGCTGCGCCTCGGGCGCGGCGGCCATTGCATCACTGATGAAAAAGTTCATATCGAGTCACCTGATTGGTTTGGCGCATGCCGCAAGCGGGGCGCATCGTCTCTCTGTTCTGCCTGGCGATACCGCACCGCGGCAGTCTTTTTAGCGCGCGGCATTATGACACACTCGGCACCGGTTGGTGCCTTTTTGCATAGAAATCCGCGACAAATCGCTCCATCGCGTCATTTTCGACAGCTTCCCTCAGGCCAGCCATCAGACACTGATAGTAACGCAGATTGTGCACCGTGTTCAGATGACACCCGAGGATTTCGCTGCACTTGTCCAGGTGGTAAAGATAAGCGCGGCTGTAATTTCGGCAGGTATAGCAATCGCAGTCAGGATCCAGCGGCCCCGGATCTTCGCGAAAACGCGCATTACGCAGCCGCAGCACACCGGTCGAGGTAAACAGATGACCGTTGCGCGCATTGCGGGTCGGCATCACGCAATCGAACATATCCACACCCCGCCGCACCGCCTCGACAATATCTTCAGGAGTGCCGACCCCCATCAGGTAGCGCGGCCGCTCCGGCGGCATTACCGGATTCAGGGC
>JAVVEV010000022.1:0-50125 GCA_032251035.1 Thiogranum sp.
CTCACTCACGCGCAGACCACAGCCGTAACAGGTGGTCAGCATCATCCGGTGTTTCCGGTTCTCCACCGCCATCAGCAATCGCGCCACCTCATCACGGGTCAGCAGTTCGGGGATACGTTGCTTGCGCCTGGGAAGGGGGATCTTCAGTTCGACCTCAGGCCACCCCAGGACATTGAGGTAGAGAAAGCGGATGCCATTGAAGAACAAACGGCAGGAGGCCGGAGACAGTTGCCGCTCTTTGACGAGGTAAAGAAAGTAGTCCTGCAACTGTGTATTGGATAACAGTTCGGGGGAGCAATGGTAATAACGTGACAGATGAATGACTGCATCCATATAACTTTGCTGAGTGCGCACTGCAAAGCCTCGTACCAGCATGGCGTCGATCATCTTTTGACGAAGTGGGGTCATGACTTATCTCCTGTGCTAGAACCCCGGATGGGGTGGAGATAAGTATGAAACCCTGAGGGTTATCGGAGGGAAAAGGCCCCGCGTAAGCGGTTTAGTTCAACAGTTAATTAGACGGTGACTTTATATATCGTGATAGATGGAGACTATCTATCACGGTACCGCTTTTTGTTATAGTGGTCGTACAATTCAATCTTTTGTCTTTGCCATGGAGGGCATGACAATGTCTGCGAAGCATCCCGCTGACGATGCTGTTCTGGTCGATCGTTTCTGGCATAACTATCTCTCTGTTCTCGAGAAAGCGCATATCCCCAGGGCTGCGAGGCCATGGTATCGCAAACATATTGAAGCGTATATCAACGCAAACTCCGGGCTTCGGCTTTCGACCCATCAGCCAGCCAGGATCGATGACTATCTGAACGCGAAAGGCAGACTGGCCGGCTTGCCTGAATGGCGGTTTCGTCAAATTGCCGACGCACTGCGATTGCTGTTTCATGAACTCGTGCGGCCGGAATGGGCGAAGACCTATGACTGGTATCAGTGGCGGGCGTTCGCCCGGCAACTGGAGCCTGATCACCCGACGCTGATGCGTGACGCCAATCCGTCGCTGCTGGTTGCGCCGAGCAGCAATCCGCTGACTATCAGGTTTCGGGAGACTTGCGCCGACTGTCACGCCGCGTTTGTCAAAACGATACGTGTGCGCGGGATGGCCGTGCGCACGGAGCAGACCTACGAGCACTGGATCTGTCGCTTCCTTCAGTTTCACCGATGGACATCCATTGATGCTCTGGACACCGCCGACATGGCTGCTTACCTGGAGCACCTTGCGGTGGCGCGAAAAGTCTCGCCGGCTACCCAAAAGATCGCGCTGAATGCGCTGGTGTTTCTGTTTCGAGAGGTCCTCGGGCGCGCCGTCGACGATGCGATTCCGTACACACGTGCGAGCAAATCACGACGCATACCCACTGTCCTGTCCCGGGAGGAAATCAAATCCTTGCTGGCAGCGATGCAGGGACGTCCGCAGCTCATGGCCTCGCTGATGTATGGCACGGGCATGCGGGTCATGGAATGTGTCCGCTTGCGCGTTCAGGATGTCGATTTCGCGTTCCGCCAGATCACGGTGCGCGAAGGCAAGGGCGACAAGGACCGGGTCGTGCCACTACCGCAGAAGCTGGTTCCGGAACTGAGCCGCTATCTTGAACAGGTCAGGCGCCTTCATGAAGGCGATCTCGCAGCCGGATATGGCGAGGTGTTGTTGCCGGCATCGCTGGCGCGCAAACTCGGCACGGCTGCGAAAAGCTGGACCTGGCAGTACGTGTTCCCGGCGACGCGCCTTGCCACGGACTACCGCACCCGCACCGTCCGCCGGCATCACGTTCACCAGAGCAGTCTGCAAAAGTCGATTCGTCAGGCTGCACTCAAGGGCGGAATTCACAAGCGGGTCACCAGCCATACATTGCGTCATTCTTTCGCTACGCACCTGTTGGAGAGCGGCAAGGATATTCGCGTCGTGCAGGAAATACTCGGCCACGCAGATGTCAGCACCACGATGATCTATACGCATGTGCTGAATCGCGGCGGACTGGCAGTATCAAGCCCGTTCGATGCGTTGTGATGACGCGAGCTAGCCGTACAACCGGCTGTACAACCCGTCCGAGTTGATCAGTTCCTGGTGGGTGCCCTGCTCGGCGATCCGGCCGTCTTCGAAGACGTAGACGCGGTCGGCCTGGCGCACGGCGGACAGGCGGTGGGCGACGATGATGACGGTGCGGCCGTCGAGGAAGTCTTTGATGGCGGCGTGCAGTTGCGCTTCGGTTTCGGCATCGAGCGCGGACGTGGCTTCGTCGAAGATGACGACCTGGGGATCGCCGAGCAGCAGGCGCGCGATGGCCAGGCGCTGGCGCTGGCCGCCGGACAGGCGCACGCCCTGGCGTCCCAGTTGCGATGCCAGTCCTTCGGGCATGTCCTTGACGACGTCGACCAACTGGGCGCGGCGCAGTGCGTCCCACAGTGCTTCGTCGGGATAGTCGCGGCCCAGGGTGAGGTTGTTACGCACGCTGTCGTTGAACAGCACCGGGTGCTGCAGGACGGTGCCGACGTGTTCGCGCACCACTTCGAGTCCGATCTTTTCCACCGGCACGCCATCGAAGTGGATGCTGCCGGCATTTGGCGGATAGAGCCCCAGCAGCACCTGCACCAGCGTGGATTTGCCGCCGCCACTGGCACCGACCAGCGCCACGCGGGTGCCGGCGGGGATGGCGAGGCTGACGCCGTTCAGCACCGGTTCGCCGCTGCGGTATTCGAACAGGATATCCTTCATCCGCACTTCGACGCCGCGCTTGCCGGTGAACGGGTTCTCGACGGCTTCGTACTGCGGCTCTTCATGCAGGGCCAGCAGCCGGTTGATGCGCTCCAGCGCGGCACGCGCGCCATAAAAAGCGTACTGGATGTTCAGCGCATCCTGCACCGGCGCCATCATGAACCACAGGTAGGCGAACACCGCCATCATCTGGCCGATGCTGAGGTCTGAAAACACCACCATCAGCATGCTCACGGCGCGGAACAGATCGAAGCCGATCAGGAAGATGAAGAACGACAGGCGGCTTGCAGCGTCGCTTTTCCAGGAGAATGCCGCTGCGTCGGTCTTGATGTCGAAGGCCTTACTGATCACCCGCTTGAGGTAGTAGCCTTCGCGATTGGTGGCGCGCACCTGCTGGATGGCGTCGAGGGTTTCGGTGAGCGCGTTCTGGAATGTTTCGAATGCGAGGTTCTCGCGCTTCTTCAGGTGCTTCACGCGTTTGCCCAGCACCACAGTGAAATACACCACCAGCGGATTGAGGAACAGGATCAGCAATGCAAGCTGCCAGTGCATCCACAACAGGATTGCCGCGGCGCCGACCAGCGACAGCACCGAGACCAGGAATTTGCTCACCGTCATGCCGATGAAATCGTCGACCGCATTCAGGTCGGTGACAAAGTGAGAGGTGACCGCGCCGCTGCCCATGGCTTCGTATTCGGCCATGGAGATGCGCCGCAGCCGCAGCAGCAGATCGCGACGGATGCGATACACCACATCCTTGGAGATCAGGCTGAACTGGCGCGTCTGCCAGACGCCGAGCAGCACCGAGCCGAGACGCATGAATACTGTCAGCGCCAGAATAGCGCTGACATACAGCACCGGCCCGTGCCAGCCTTCCGGGAACAGACTGTTCATTTGCGCGACCAGGAAGCCCGGCTGTTCGAGCAGCACTTCGTCTACCAGCAGCGGCATGATCAGGGGAATGGGAACCGCGGCGAGCACCGCCAGGATGGCAATGATATTTGCCGCAATCAGCTCGCGCCGATGTTCAGCGGCAATCGACAGCACCCGCCGCCAGTCGTACCGGCCTTCGGTCCTGTCGTTTGCAAACTCCGCTTCAGCCACCACACTTCTCGAATAAGGCCATTGATTCGACGTGCGCGGTGTGCGGGAACATATCCATGACACCGGCCGCCACCAGGCGATAGCCCAGTTCGTTGACCAGCACGCCGGCGTCGCGTGCCAGCGAAGCCGGATGGCAGGATACGTAGACGATGCGCTCCGCGCCCAGTTTTCCCAGCAGTGGCACCAGTTCCTGGGCGCCGCTGCGAGGCGGGTCGATTAAAATTCGAGTATAGCGCTTCTGCATCCAGCTCTGCGCGGCCGGATCGAGGGTCAGATCCACGGCGTGATAATCGACGTTGTGGATGTCATTGGCGAGCGCATTATCGCGCGCCCGCTGCACCAGTCCGGCCTCCCCTTCGACGCCTGTCACTTCGGCGGCCGCACGCGCCATCGGCAGGGTGAAATTACCCAGCCCGCAGAACAGGTCCAGCACCCGGTCGTTGCTTCCGACGTCCAGCAACTCCAGTGCCTGGCGGATCATCGGCTGGTTGATGGCCGGGTTCACCTGGGTAAAGTCATTGGGCAGGAAGTTCATACTGAGCTGATAATCCGGCAGACTGTAGCTGAGCTGCGACTGTTCCGGCCACAGCAGATGCACGCTGTCCGGCCCTTTCGGCTGCAGGTAGATGTGCAGGCCGGTCTGCTGCGCAAACGCGATCAGCGCCCGGGTGTCAGACTCCGACAGCGGATCGAGATTGCGGAATACCAGCGCCGTCACGCTGTCGCCGATGGCGACTTCGATCTGTGCAATGCGTTCGTGCGCCTCCATGTTCTGGATCAGCGTCGCGAGGTCTTCCAGGCGTTCGCCCACCGACGGGTGCAGCACTTCGCAGCGTTCGATATCCGCCACATAGGGTTTGTGTTTTTCCCGGAAACCGACCAGCACCCGGTGTTTCTTGCGCACGTGTTTAACGCCGAGACGGGCCTTGTGACGGTACTGCCACACCGGCCCTGTCAAAGGTGTCAGCACCCGCTCCGGTGTCACCTTGCCGATGCGTTCCAGGTTGTCCAGCAGGGTCTGCTGCTTGGCGAGGATCTGCTGTTCGGGATCGAGGTGCTGCAGGCTGCAACCGCCACATACGGCGAAACCGGCACATTTGGGTTCCACGCGATGCGGCGAGGCGCGGAAGATTTCACACAACGTGCCCTCGTCATGCTTGCGCGCGCGGCCGGTGTAGAGAAAGCTGACTTCCTCGCCCGGCAGCGCGTCATCGATGAACACGGCCTTGCCGTCCACGTGCGCAAGTCCGCGCCCATCGTGCACCAGCGACTCGATCTCCACCCGCACCGGGTAGTTGGGTAATTTGGGTTTGTTGCGCCGTCGATTCATGAACCGCTTCCGGGGCCGTCTGTTTGCCAGTGTTCGAGAAACTCGGTGAAGTGCGCCCGATTTTCCTGCCGCAGGGTCTCGCGCAGCAGTTCCAGTTCACCGGCGTAGTCCTGTTCAGCAAGCTGCCCGCGAATCAGCTGGAAGCGCAGGTAGACCAGGTAGGTGTTGAGCACATCGGTTTCACAGTAGTTGCGGATGCCGTCGATTTCACCGGCCTTGAAGGCGTCCCACACATGCGCGCCGCTCATGCCCATCTTGCCGGGGAATCCGAGCATGCTGGCGACCTCATCGAGCTTTGCGCAGGCGCGCGGCTGGTAGCCGGCCAGCACGTCCATCAGGTCGGTGTGCCGTTCGTGAAAACGGCTGAGGTAGTTGTTCCACTTGAACTCGCGATCCGCGCCGCCGGTATCCCAGTAGCGCGGCGCCTGGATGCCGTGCAGCAACGCGCGGTAATGCAATACCGGCAGATCGAAGCCACCGCCATTCCATGACACCAGCGTCGGCATGAACCTGTCGATGCCGTCGAAAAAACGCTGCACCAGTTCGGCTTCGTCGGCATCCTTCTCCCCGAGCGACCAGACTTTCACCCGGTCGCCGTGCCGCATCACCACCGAGATGGCGCAGATGCGGTGCAGGTGCAGCGGCAGAAACTCGCTGCCGGTCTGCTGCAGCCGCATGTGCAGCATGGCCTTGCCGGCATCGGCATCGCTCAGGCCTTCGAAGTCATGCAGTCGCCGTCCACTCGCGACATCGGGAATGGTCTCGATATCAAAAACAAAAAGATTCATGCGCGCTATGCTTACTTCTGCTTCCAGTTACCGCCGGCATCCTGATACCACCAGCCGGAAGGCGCGTTGGCTACCCAGCGCTGCGCAAACGTCGAACGGATGTCATCTTCCCATTCAGGATGGCCATTGGCGCGGGCAATCTCCCGGTACAGGGTATTGCGATCCTTGTTTTCCGCACTGACCAGGGTGCTGACGGTCTTGCGATCGCGCAGCGGCACACTGTTGAGGTCGCGCACCGTGAGCAATCCGTCCGCCGTCATGCCGATGCTGCCAGTGTCAAAGAACGGCTTCAGCGACGGGAAGCGAGCTTCCATTGAGGCACGCACGGCCGACACTGCCGGCGACTGGATATCGATGTTGGCATTCGCCGCCTGCGCGGCCGGTACCAGCCATTCGAGCACACCGATCAGCAGCGGCTGCGCGGTCGCAGGCGATTGCCGGGAGCTATCCGGAACGCTGCTCTCCGGCACCGGTTCTTCGGAAGCCGGTGGCGAATCGGCAGGCGCGACTTCTTTCCCGTAGACATCGCGGATAATCCGGTCCGCCGCTTCCACCGCCTCTGCGGTAGGGAAATAGACGTTGATGGTGACACAGGCGCCGATCAGCAACAGGCTCAGCAGGGGACTCAGGCGAAGGGTTTTCATAAGCAGGCTTCCTTGTTTGATCGGGCCATTATAAAGACTAACGCGCGCGACCGCGAAAGGTTAGGGGTTGATCGAAGGCGCGCTGCGGGTCGCAGCAATCAGCCGCTCCACCAGCGAGTCCCAGTCCACCCGATCGGCATATCCGATGACATCCAGGCGTGGCGGCAGCAGGGTTCCCTCGACCAGGTAATAACCATTGTCCGCGGGCGCGATGCCGCCCATGTCGCACACACCGTTACGCAGCTCGCACTTGATGCCCAACTGCCTGTAAGGGAATTCCTCAAAGAAACGCAACATACTGCGCGACAGCACACCGGCCACGCCGGCGCCGCCCAGATTGGCGATATTGTCGACGGCTTTCTGGCTGATGCGATGGCGGCTACGATCATCGGGCGGCGTACCGAACTGCGCATCGAAAGCCACCGGCTGCCAGGCTTCCATGTAGAGATTCTCCACCCCGCCGTTCAACCGGCCTTCGATGCGGCCGAATTCGAAGGTACTGGTGAGGGTTTCCAGATCCAGCTGTTTGATGGTCGCATCGGCCCACAGCCGCGGCGCCAGCCCCAGCGGTTCGCGAATACGCAGGTTGCGAACCACGATATCGCCATCAAAAGCCTGTACCAGCAGTGCGCCGCCGATGGTCAGCTCGTGACTCTCGTAGCGCACCTTCGGCACCATGCCTGAGAGTTTTCCGGACAGCGGTGGCCAGTCCAGCGCGCGGCTGAAGGCCTGCATCGACACCGGCGTCAGGTTCCCGTCCAGCAACCAGCGCATGTCTCCCTCGGCATCGATCTCCAGTTCAAACTCCTCGACGTGCAGCCTGCCGTCGAGCAACGGCACGCGCATCGGGTCGCGCAACTTCAGGCTCTGCGGCCCGGACTCGAGCACGACACCGGCTGCGCCCAGTTGCAGCTGGTAAAAATTCGCGCCTTCCCAGGCGAGCGTCGATACGCGCTGCGGTATGTTGCGGTCCCAGTGCAGTGCTGCGTCCAGACCGGCGATACCGAACAGTCCACCACTGTCACGCAAGCTGAGGTCCTGCAACTGCAGGGCAAGCGCATGCGGTTTACCGGCGCTCACAGAGACCTGCCCCCGCAGATGACCGGCGGTATCGAGGTCGGCCAGAACCGTCGCGGACAGCCAGGGCTGCAACCAGTTGACATACAGGCCCGGCAGCCAGGCATCGTTGATTTGCAGTTCCACCTCATCCAGCAGCGGCTCGGCATTGAACTGCAGCAGGCCGCGCGCGGTACCCTCTGCGACCTGCGAATGATCGAAATTCAGCGTCTGCACCCGCAATTCACGGGCGGCACCACGCCACTGCAGGCGTGCATCCAGAGCCAGGTTCTGCGAGTCGTTGAATTCCAGGTACAGGGGGTCGGTATACAGCATGCCCTCGCGCGCTCTGAGCGATGCCTCGATCTGCCACGCCTCGCCAGTCGATGTGGCATTGCCCGCAGTTGAAAGTCGCAGGGCTTCCGCTGCCTGACTGCCGACGGCATTGCTGTAACCGGTGTCATGCATATCGAGCTTCCAGATCAGCTCGCGCAATCCGTCTGAGCTTCCCTGCGCCTGCACCGAACCGCTGATGCGGCCCTGGTACTGCAGGTCGGGCAGTTCGGTACCGGCCGTGACGAGCAGTCCGTACAGTTCGCCGATCGCGATCTCATTCAGCCTGGCGTCAACCCGCCAGTCTCCATCCGCAGAGTGCAGATCGATCGTCACCTGCCCCGCCGCGAGCGCAACATCCGTCACTCTGAGGCTGAGTTCTCCAGTGTCGAAGTGGTATTGAAAGCTGGCGGGGGCGCTCTGCGCATCGAAACTGTCGCTGCTGGCGTCAAGTCGACCCTGCGCACAACTGACCTGGGTGGACAGCAGCTCGAACGTATCGCAGCGCAGTCTCAGGTGCTCGATACGCTGCTCGCCGAAGCTCAATGCAGCAGCGCGAACCGTCAGCGCAGTGTGCGCCCGGGGCTGCAATTCCAGTTCAAGATGCAGATCATCGAGGCGCCAGTCCTGCGCTTCGAGACTGCCAAGATCGATGACCAGTCGCTCGGCCGCTGCCGCGCCGGTCGTAACCAGCAACAGCAGCAGTACCCCGACCGGTATTCTCAATCGGGGAAAATCCCGGTGGACAGGTAGCGGTCTCCACGGTCGCAGATGATCGCGACTATCACTGAATTTTCCACCGTTTCGCTGACCTTGAGCGCCGCGGCCACAGCGCCGCCCGAGGATACGCCGCAAAAAATCCCTTCCCGCGACGCCAGCGCCAGGGTCGTGCGCTCGGCCTCCTCCTGATCGATATCGAGAGTCCGGTCGACCAGTTGGGGATCGAATATCTTCGGCAGGTAGGCCTGCGGCCAGCGGCGGATGCCGGGAATCGACGCACCCTCCACCGGTTGCACGCCGATGATTTCAATGTCGCGGTTCTTTTCTTTCAGGTAGCGCGCGGTGCCCATGATGGTGCCGGTGGTTCCCATGGCGCTGACGAAGTGCGTGACCGTACCGTGCGTATCGCGCCAGATCTCCGGGCCGGTGCCCTCGTAGTGCGACAGCGGATTATCCGGGTTTGAAAACTGGTCGAGCACAGTGCCCTTGCCATCCGCCTGCATCTGCAGAGCCAGATCGCGCGCGCCTTCCATGCTCTGTTCGCGCGTCACTGAGATGATCTCCGCGCCAAACGCCTTCATGACCTGGCGCCGCTCGGCACTCATGTGCTCCGGCATGATCAGCACCATGCGATAGCCTTTCATGGCCGCCGCCATAGCCAGGGCAATGCCGGTATTACCGCTGGTGGCTTCGATCAGGGTGTCCCCGGGCTTGATGGCGCCGCGCCGCTCGGCATGCCGGATCATGCTGAGCGCCGGCCGGTCCTTCACGGAACCGGCGGGATTATTGCCTTCCAGCTTTGCCAGCAGTGTATTGCTGGTGATTCCGGGGAGCCGCTGCAGTTGCACGAGCGGTGTATTGCCGACAAAATCTTCCAAATGGGCAAAACTCATGATATCGACCTTAACTCCTTGTTAATACAAGTCCAGACCAGTGGCGTAATTTCAGGCTCGCGAACCCGCGCGAGCGACAGTAAGCATTATATAATGATTTCCCGTCGAAAACGGGGAATACTAGCGGTGCATCGCTACTCTAGTCAGTCCGGAAAGATGAAACGCATGCAGCTGTCGTCAACTATGAAATTGTTTTTACGGGTCGCCACCCAGGCAGGTCGGATCAGGTGAGCGCGCGCGACAATCCTCCCGATCCACAGGCAGGAGCCCGGGATCCGGGGCAGCTGAACGATGCGACAGCCCAGCAACTGATTCGGCAGATCGACCATCATGTCCGCCTGTTACAACTCACTCGCGAGGCGCTGATCTGCGTCAATGACGAATTCAACATCGTTATTTTCAATCAGGGTGCGGAGAAACTGTTCGGTCATCGACAGGCCGATATCATCGGCCGGCCGCTCTCCTCACTGCTATGCGAACAGTTCCTGCAGAAAGACCGGGTGCGTCTCAAAACACTCACGCGTCTGGCTCGCGAAAATCATCTCGCCTTCAGGATCGAGCACATCATCTGCAAGCGATTCGACGGCGAACGGTTTCCGAGCGAGGCTTCACTGTCACAGTGCGATCTGGATGGCTATCGGTTGTACACGCTGGTCATTCGCGACATCACCTGGCGCGAGCAGCAGGAACGGGCGCTGACTCATCAGGCTGAACATGACAGTCTTACCAATCTTCCGAACCGAACCCTGCTGAGCGACCGGCTCGAAGCTGCGATTGCCCGTGCGGCCCGCTATCAGCGCAGGGTCGGGGTGTTTTATATCGATCTGGACGGTTTCAAGCCGGTTAATGACAGCTTCGGCCACGAAATGGGGGACTGCCTGTTACAGGCGGTCGCGATGCGCCTGACCGATGCGATGCGCCAGACCGATACGGTATCGCGCATCGGCGGTGATGAATTCGTCATCTGTCTGGAACATTTGAAAAGTTTTGCCGATGCCAGCGCCGCCGCGGCGAAAGTCATACGCGCCCTCAGCGAACCTCATATCGTCGCGGGTAATGAACTGCACATCACCGCCAGCGTCGGCATCTCCATGTATCCCGATCACGGCATGGATTCCGATACGCTGCTGCGTTGTGCCGACGAGGCCATGTATCGTTCCAAGGATGATGGTGGCATACCGCACTTCTACAGTACCCCGTCCAGCAAAATCCGCTAGTTTCTCAGCCGGGCAATCCGGCCCGGGCTTCCACCATCAACCGCTTCATTTCACGCACCGCTTCGCTGAAGCCGGTGAACAATGCCCGCGCCACGATGGCGTGTCCGATATTCAGTTCCCGCACCTGCGGCAGCGCCGCGATCGCCTGCACGTTGTGATAGTGCAGACCATGACCGGCGTTCACCTGCAGGCCCAGCCCGGCGCCGAGCTCGACCGCCGCGCGTATCCTGTCCAGCTCGACCCGGGCCTGCGCCGCTGTTTGAGCATCGGCAAAGCAGCCGGTGTGAATTTCAATACAGGGTGCCCCGGCCGCATGCGCAGCCTCCACCTGGTGTGCATCCGCATCGATAAACAGTGACACGCGCACGCCTGCATCAGCCAGCCGCTGACAGGCGTTACTCAGTCGTGCCGGCTGGCCTGCTACATCCAGTCCACCTTCGGTCGTCAGCTCCTCGCGCTTCTCCGGCACCAGGCAGCAATCGGCCGGACCCAGCCGGCAGGCAATCTCGAGCATTTCATCGGTGACTGCCATTTCCAGGTTCATACGCGTCTGAAGAATACCGCAGAGCATTTCCACGTCGCGGTCCTGAATGTGCCGGCGGTCCTCGCGCAGGTGCAGCGTGATGCTGTCCGCGCCAGCCTGTTCGGATGCTATGGCGGCCTGTATCGGATCCGGATAGCGGGTGCCGCGCGCCTGGCGCAGGGTGGCGACGTGATCGATATTGACTCCAAGCAAGAGGCTGTTCATTACGGTATCCATGATAGTTTATTTTTTCGGCACCCGGAAAAGCTCGCGCGATTTGAGCGGCTTGTTGCCAAGATACAGGTTCAGCGCGGAACGGATCAGGCGCTTGGCATCCTGGCGTGCCTGCGGTGTATCCAGGCGCTCCTCGGCCAGCGCCAGCAGGCTCGATCCGCAAAACACAAAGCCCGGCGCCTGCGCATCGATCACCGGCACCGGACCCGATTCCAGCTGGAAATCGTAATAGCCCTCTGCATCCAGTGCGCTGCCGGTTTGCACCTCATGATCCAGCAGCAGGCCGTAACCCAGCTCCTCAAGCAGGCGTTTCTCGAACACCCGCAACACCGGTTCGACGTCCGTCTCCTGCGCCAGTCGCTGCAGACTGTCCCGATACAGCCGGTAAAGCGCCGGGTGCGGATCCTGCCGCGCCAGTAGCCGCATCAGCAATTCGTTGAGGTAAAAGGCGCTGTACAGGGCAGCGCCCTGCAGGCGTTCCGAGCGGCCATCGGATTCCACGCCGGTCAGCGTGCCGAGTTCGCCCCGGATGAGCCAGGACAGGCGCAACGGCCGCAGCGCCTGCAACTCGCCGCGCTGTTTCGATTTCGCCGAACGCACGCCGCGCGCCACCAGCCCCACGCGGCCATATTCCTCCGCGAAAACTTCCAGCAATGCACTGGTTTCGCGGTATGGCCGCTGATGCAGAACGTAGGCTGAAGCAAGCTGGACGCTCACCGCTTTCACTCGTCCTGATAGCCGAGACTGCGCAAGGCGCGGTCGTCGTCGGCCCAGCCTTCCTTAACCTTGACCCAGAGCTTGAGGTTCACTTTCTGATCGAACATCTGCTGCATGTCTTCGCGTGCTTCCTGACCGACCGCCTTCAGCATGGCGCCCTTGTTGCCTATCACGATGGGTTTATGACTGTCTTTCTCCACCCAGATCAGCGCATGAATGTGCAGCGTGCGGCCTTCAGTCTTGAAGCTTTCGATTTCGACCGTCAGGCCGTAGGGAATCTCGTCCCCGATCTTGCGGAACAGCTTTTCGCGCACCAGTTCCGCGGCGAGGAAGCGTTCGCTTTTATCTGTGACCTGATCTTCCGGAAACTGCGGCGGCGCTTCCGGCAGACACTGGCGCACCGCCGCTTCCAGCTCATCCAGATGCGCACCCGTTTTGGCGCACATCGGAATGATGGCGAAAAAGTCCCGCTTTTCGGCGAGCGCCTGCAGGCGCGGCAACAGTTCACTCTTGTCCGGCATGCGGTCGATCTTGTTGATTGCCACGATCACCGGACTCTTCACGTGCTCGAGCTTGGCCAGCACCCAGTCATCGTCTTCCTGCCAGCGCTTGCCTTCCACCACGAACACCACCACATCGACATCGTGCAGGGTGTCGGCGGCGGCGCGGTTCAGGTAACGATTCATGGCGCGCGGCTGCTGTGCGTGCAGACCGGGCGTATCGACAAACAGGATCTGTGCATGCGCGTCGGTCTTGATGCCGAGAATGCGGTGGCGGGTGGTTTGCGGGCGCCGCGACGTGATACTGATTTTTTGCCCAATCAGGTAGTTCAGTATGGTCGACTTGCCGACGTTGGGCCGGCCGACCAGTGCCACGAAACCGGTGCGGAAATTCTCGCTCACAGGAACCCGCGCTGGTCCGACTCAGGCGCCATCGGGAGAACTTGCATGCAACTGCACGAGCGCAGCTTCAGCGGCAACCTGTTCGGCGCGCCGGCGGCTGCTGCCTGCGCCACGCACCGGCGCCTCGACACCCGCCACCCGGCACTCAACCACAAATGACTGATCGTGCGCATCACCGCTGATCTCCAGTACTTTATAAACCGGCAGTTCCAGCCGGCGGGACTGCAGGTATTCCTGCAGGCGGGTCTTGGGATCTTTCAACTCGTCCACCGGCGACAGTTTTTCGATACGCTCCGCGAACAGACGCTGTACACAGGCGTCACAGGCATCGAGGCTGCCGCCATTATCCAGCACTATGGCACCGAGAATTGCTTCCAGCGCATCAGCGAGGATCGAATCGCGGCGGAACCCGCCGCTTTTCAGCTCGCCTGATCCGAGCCGCAGGTAATCGCCGAGCTTCAGGTTGCGCGCGACACTCGCCAGCGTGTCGCGCTTTACCAGCATTGCGCGCAAGCGGCTGAGCTGTCCTTCAGTAGCTTCAGGAAAACGTTCAAACAGGCCGGCGGCTATGAGATAACCGAGTACCGCATCGCCGAGGAATTCCATCCGTTCATTGTTGAGACTGGCCGCACTGCGATGCGTCAGCGCCGCTTCCAGAAGTGCAGGATTTCTGAACCGGTACTGAAGCGCGCGGCCCAGGGCATCCAGCGCATCGCTCAATGCGCAACCACCTCGATATGCTTGCTGAATGAAGCGACCAGATCGATGTTCGAGAACAGACTGGTGCGGCGCTCGTAGTCGATACCAACCTTGGTGGTGCGTCCGTCACTGACGATAATGACATCCTTGACTGGCACGTTACGCACGTCGTTGACATCGAAGCGCTTGCTGATAATGGAATAGATTTCTGCCTTGGTCATCTTGGTGAGGCGCGGTTCTTTTTCCAGCGACTCCAGAACCGATACGATCTTGGTGTGCTCCAGATAGAGCGGCACCAGGCGCAGCGTGATCAGGGTAAAAAATGCAATCAGACCCAGCACCAGCAGCCAGCCGATCGCCGTCATTCCGCGTTGCTCATACCGTGTTTTCATTTGCATGTTCTCCACAGGCTATTGTATGGAATCCCCGAGACGGTCCCACGCGACTCCGGAAGCCGCGGAATCCCAGTTCATCCAGATCATGAAGGCACGTCCCACCAGATTTTCATCGGGCACGAACCCCCAGTAACGGCTGTCATTGCTGTTGTCGCGGTTGTCACCCATGACAAAATACTGATCCGCCGGCACCACGACATCGACATTTATACCATGGCTACCGGGAACCACCAGAATGTCGTGCTCCGCATCGCCCAGCATTTCGCGGCGCATGCTGGCACCCGACATCGACAGCCCCGAGCCGATTCCAACATAATCGCCGATCGGAATCTGCGGCACCTGTTCACCATTTATGTAAAGAGTCTTGTTTGCATACACCAGATGATCACCGGGAACACCGACCACCCGCTTGATGTAATCGATATCGGGATCTTTCGGGAAGCGGAATACCACCACGTCGCCGCGTTCAGGGGCGCCGAGATCGATCACCTTGGTATTGGCCACCGGCAGGCGGATGCCATAGGCGAATTTGTTGACCAGGATGAAGTCACCGACCAGCAGCGTCGGCATCATGGATCCGGAGGGAATCCGGAACGGCTCGACCAGGAACGAGCGCAGCAACAAAACGGCGAGGATGACCGGGAAAAACGACTTGGCGTATTCCACCAGGGTCGGCTCTTTCAAAACTTCCGCCGCCCGCTCCGGATCGGTCTGCTCGGCGGCCTTGCGTTTCCGCGCCGGCGCCCACAACAGGGCGTCCAGCGCCCAGATCAATCCGGTAACCAGGGTGGCGGTTACCAGTATCGTTGGAAAATCCAGATTCATGTTATTTTTTCCCGGTCTGGAGCACGGCGAGGAAAGCTTCCTGGGGAATCTCCACTCTACCGAACTGCTTCATGCGTTTTTTACCTGCTTTTTGTTTTTCCAGCAGCTTGCGCTTGCGCGAAATATCGCCGCCGTAGCATTTCGCCGTGACGTTCTTGCGCAGCGCCTTGACCGTGGTGCGGGCGATGATCTGTGAACCGATCGCCGCCTGGATCGCAACGTCGAACATCTGCCTCGGAATCATTTCCTTCATGCGTTCGGCCAGGGCGCGGCCGCGGCTTTCGGCAAAGTCGCGATGCACGATGAGCGACAGCGCATCGACGCGCTCGCCATTGATCATCACGTCCAGCTTGATCAACGAAGCCGCCTGGAAACGCTCGAACGAATAATCGAAAGAGGCAAAGCCGCGACTGACCGATTTGAGCCGGTCGAAGAAATCCATAACGACTTCACTGAGCGGCATTTCATAACTCAGCGACACCTGCGTTCCGGTGTACTGGAGGCGTCGTTGCACGCCACGCTTTTCAATACACAGGGTAATGACCGCGCCGAGATACTCCTGCGGCACCAGGATGTTCGCCAGGATGATCGGCTCGCGGATTTCAGCGATCTCATTGGCCGGCGGCAGCGCCGATGGATTATCGATCTGCCGTACTTCGCCCCGCGTATCGAGAATTTCGTAGATGACTGTCGGCGCGGTGGAAATCAGTTCGAGATCGTATTCGCGCTCCAGCCGCTCCTGGACGATTTCCATGTGCAGCATGCCGAGAAAGCCGCAGCGGAAGCCAAAGCCGAGTGCCTGCGAGGTTTCCGGTTCGAAGTGCAGCGAGGCATCGTTGAGACGCAGTTTCTGCAGCGCTTCGCGCAGGTCTTCATAGGCGTCGGCGGAAATCGGGAACAGACCTGCGAACACCCGCGGCTGTACTTTCTTGAATCCAGGCAGCGGGTCCGTCGCGGGCCGGTCCGCCAGTGTGATGGTATCGCCTACCGGCGCACCGTCGATCTCCTTGACGCCGGCAATGATGAACCCGACGTCGCCGGCTTTCAGCAGCTCCCGCTCGACCCGGCGCGGAGAAAACACACCCACCTTTTCGGCCTGGAAATCACGCCCGGAGGACATAATGCGAATTTTCTGGCGCCGCTTCAGCGTACCCTGCATGACCCGCACCAGCGAGATGACGCCGACATAGTTGTCGAACCAGGAATCGATGATCAATGCCTGCAGCGGCGCGTCCGCATCGCCGACCGGAGGCGGGATGCGCTGGACCAGTCGCTCCAGCAGGTCGTGAACGCCGATACCGGTCTTGGCGCTAACCTCGACGGCATCCATTGCGTCGATGCCGATGATGTCGCCGATTTCGCGCTTGACGCGCTCCGGCTCCGCCGATGGCAGATCGATCTTGTTCAGAACCGGCACCACCTCCAGGCCCTGTTCGATGGCGGTGTAGCAGTTGGCGACGCTCTGGGCTTCCACACCCTGCGCGGCATCCACGACCAGCAGCGCGCCTTCGCAGGCCGACAGGGAACGCGACACTTCATAGGAAAAATCGACATGACCGGGCGTATCGATGAAATTCAGCACGTAGTCCTGACCGTCGTCAGCCCGGTACACCAGCGAAACGCACTGCGCCTTGATGGTAATGCCGCGCTCGCGCTCCAGCTCCATCGAGTCCAGCACCTGGGCTTCCATGTCCCGCTCCTCCAGACCGCCACAAGTCTGGATAAACCGATCCGCCAGCGTCGATTTGCCGTGGTCGATGTGGGCGATAATGGAAAAGTTCCGGATGTGCGCCAGGTCAGTCATGACCGCACCCGCCGCTGATTTTCGATAACACAGATAATCCGATTTCCTGATTAAAAAAGCGCCGAAGCGGCGCTACTCATGAGACCCTGGAGCGATCCCGAATCCGCCGGCAAGTATACACGCTATTCGGCTGCCGACCCACTGGCGGAGCCTGCCGGCGCCTGCGCCGCGGCCTCGACGGCCGCGCGCAAACGATTCTCGTCGAGGTGGTAATGGCAGATCTCCCGATCCCGATCGCATAACACCGGCACCCATTCGTCATAGCGCTGCCGGAGTTGCGGATCGCGGTCGATATCCAGCACCTCCAGTTCGAATCCCAGACACGACTGCAGGCCACGAAGGGCCTGCAGCATGCTGTCACACAAATGGCAGCCTTCGCGATAATACAGCGTCAGCTGTGCCGGCTGAACCGTCAACGCCGGTCCGGAACCTTCATAGCCATGAAGATCGGGCCACCGCGCCGTTGTACCAGCACCGCAACCGATTTTCCGGCCGGCAGTTTGTTGATCATGTCCTCGAACTGATCGACGTTCTTCACCGGCTTGTTATCCATGCGGACAATGATATCGCCAGCACGCATGCCGGCACTGCTGGCCGCACCCGGGCCGACGTGCCCAACCAGCACGCCGCTGTCGATATCGAGTTCATCGCGCTGGGCGGGCGTCAGGTTCGTCACCTGCACGCCGACGCGATTTTCGGTCTTCGTCTTGCCGTCATCCGCCCTGGCAACGATCGCTTCGTCCTGATCCGGCAATTCGTCCAGCACTACCGTCAGGTTTTTGGTGCGGCCATCACGCATCACCTTGACCGGCACCCGCTCACCAACCGGCGTAGTTCCCACCACCGGGGGTAATTTCGAGGACTGCACGATGTCCTTGCCGTTGAACGACAGAATGACGTCGCCGACCTGCAGGCCATGCTTCTGCGCCGGGCTGTCCGGCATCACCCTGGCGATCAGCGCACCCTGCGGCTTGTTCATGCCAAAGGATTCAGCCAGCTCCAGGGTAACGTCCTGAATCAACACCCCGAGCCAACCGCGACTGACCTTGCCGTGTTCGCGGAGTTGTTTGGCCACATCCATCGCCACCTCGATCGGAATCGAGAATGACAGACCCATAAAACCGCCGGTGCGGCTGTAGATCTGCGAATTCACGCCCACCACTTCACCATCGAGATTGAACAGCGGTCCGCCCGAATTACCGGGATTGATGGCCACATCGGTCTGAATGAATGGCACGTAATTCTCACGCGGCAGGGCCCGGCCCTTGGCGCTGACGATGCCGGCCGTCGCGGAACGGTCAAATCCGAACGGCGACCCGATGGCCAGCACCCACTCACCAACCCTGAGCTCCTCGGATTTACCGATTTTCGCAACCGGCAGGTCGCTGGCGTCGATTTTCAGCAGTGCCACGTCGCTGCGCTCGTCGGTTCCAATGACTTCCGCTTTCAGCTCGCGCCGGTCATCGAGACGCACCGTCACATCGTCGGCGTCCTTGACCACATGGTTGTTGGTCAAAATGTAGCCATCTTTTGAAATAATAAATCCGGAACCCAGCGATCTGGCCTCGCGTTCCTGCGGAGGTCCGTCGCCTTCACCGAAGAAATGCTTGAACAGGTCGTTGAACGGCGAGCCTTCCGGCAGATCGGGGATTTCCATCCCTTCCGGCAACTGCATGCCACCCTTGACCTTCTGGGTGGTGCTGATATTCACCACCGCGACGCCGGTCTGCTCGACCAGGTCAGTGAAATCGGGCAACGACCGGGCCTGCACGCCGGCGGTGCCGATCAGCACCGTCAGGGCAATGAGCGCGGTGCCAAAACTTCGCGTCAACACTTTCATAGTCACTCCTGGATTACTTTATCGCATTTATTTCCAGCGTCACGTTTGCCCTGCGCAACACCAGAGGCTGGTAATTCTCATTGGTTTTGATCTGCTCCGTAAAGCGCCGCAGCCACCACAGGCCGGCTGCCAGCCCGCCCATCCCCAACAGCGTGCTCGCCACTTCCGCACTTTGCCACAAAAACAGTCCGGCTCCCAAATCGCCGGCTAATGCACCCAGCAGCAGCAAAGCGAGCGGCACTGCATAGACGGCCAGTGAACCGCGCACCAGAGCCTGTTCGTGGATTCCGATCACCACCTGATCGCCGACCTGCAGCGGCAGCTCTGACAACACCCGAACCCGGTTGCGCCGCTTGCCGAGCGCCTGCGACAGCGCACCGGTGCCGCATCCGCTCCGGGCGGAACAGGATGAACAGGTCGAACGCCGCTCGGTCTCCACCCAGACTTCGCTACCTTCTACCTGCACGACGCGAGCGGATTCCTCGATCATTGCGCCGCCTGACGACTCTCCACTGACTTGCCGACCAGCTCGACGGTGCGCCGCGGCACCTCGCCGATGACCGTCACGTAATACCCTTCGATCATTTTCCCATAGGCGTTCAGGGCGCCTCGGCGGGTCACCCCGCCATAGGCTTCGTCTGCATTCTGCGACTCTTCGACGTACACGGACAGGCTTGCCAGGCCATCGCTGTAGACCCAGTGTTCGACGCCGGGTTCGCCACCGGACAGGCGGTGCCAGGTGTGATCGACGAGCATGAACCCGTCCGGCACCTCACTGATCTGCCAACGCGATTCGCCGCGTTTCGAAGCATCGATCTGAGGCTGCTGTTCCGGTTCGCGCTGCCAGGTAAAGTCCGCGCCATCCAGTTGCGGCGACAGTGCTGAAGCGAGAATCTTCTCCGGGAACTCGACCGAAGTGAACATCATCTGTTCCACGGTTCTACCATCTGTGCCGGTCACTTCGGAACGCAGCAACAGGTGGCTGGCATCGTGTACGCACAGTCGCCGCCCGTAGCGGAACTGATCGCGTGGCTGTACTGCTACCACCCGGCAGTTCAACCCGGCAACCCGATCCTCATCCAGCACGTCAAATGTATAATGTTGCTCCAGCTCCATCAGCTGGCGTGGAAAACTCAGGGGAAACGGTGCCCGCGGCTGGCTTTTGTTGACCAGCACCGACTGGCGGTCACCAAGAATACAGGTCACGGCACGGTTATCCCGCAACACCTCGCGTTCGGGGCCGGTCAGTGATACCAGCCGCTCCCGTTCGCCGCTTTCATCCATGGCGTGCACAATCTGCATGGCTTCCAGCTGGCCCTGGTGCTGATAGACGAAAATTCCGGAGTAATTGAGCGTCTGGGATGCAGTCGACATTCGCTCCAGCCAGTCGCGGGCGCTTTGCGCCGCCGCCCCGGTGGATATCAACAGCGCCGGCAGCAGCCAGAAGACCGAAAAAATTAATCGTCTCATTGGCGGTTTTCAAAACCGACGATGCGCACATAAGGCGTCACGCCCTGCACCCCGCGGCTGGCTGCGTACTCATTATGATTCACCAGATAGCCGGAAAGGCGTTTGTCGATGCGGTCCCATTGTTCGCCGCTGGAATCCGCAGCGCGTGCCACCAGCGGCGGCGAGTTATCGCCGGCAGCGATCAGCGGCACCTGGGACACCCCGGTTTCGCGTAGCGATGTCAGACTGAACAGCGCAACCACCGCCACCGAAGCGGCCACCGCCAGTCCGGCCAGCGGTTTGAGCCAGACCGGCCCGCCGCTGCGGGCAGCCGCCTTTCCGCCTTGCAAAGGCTCATCATCATGCAGCGCAGCCTGAACCCGGGCGGAAATATCCAGCGTATCGATATTGCCTTCACCGCGCAGCACGGCTCCGACCAACTGGTAATGCGCGAGACTGTCGCGGAGGCTGGCATCGCGCTCCAGCCGGCTGAGCAGTAGCGGGTGTTCAAGTTCGTCAAGTTCGTCGTCCACCAGGGCCGACAGTTGTTCGCGGATTTCATCAGTCATTAGTATTCACCTGAATCACTTCCTTCCAGCAGCGGCCGAATGCGTTGTTCAACGGCGTCGCGGGCGCGGAAAATTCTTGATCGCACAGTCCCGATCGGGCAATCCATGGCAGTGGCGATCTCCTCATAACTCAACCCGTCCAGTTCGCGCAGCACCAGGGCATTACGCAGCTCCTCCGGCAACTCATCGATGGCGGCCACGATGGTGTCGGCCAGCTCGCCCTGCAGCGCAATACGCTCCGGTGTGGCGTATTCTCTCAGACCAGCACCGCCATCGAATTGTTCCGCGTCCTGCGCATCCACGTCCTCGCCAGGAGGGCGCCGGCTGGAAGCCACCAGGTAGTTCTTCGCAGTATTGATGCCAATGCGGTACAGCCAGGTGTAAAAGGCACTGTCGCCACGGAAATTCGGCAATGCACGGTATGCCTTGATGAAGGACTCCTGCACCACATCGAGTACCTCGCTGGAATCACGTATATAGCGGCCGACGACATTGGCCAGCTTGTGTTCATACTTGCGCACCAGGATGTCGAATGCAGCCTTGTCGCCATTCTGCACGCGCTCGACCAGCTCCTGATCCAGGTTTTTTTCGCCCATCCGGACTAGCCTCTTCGGGTCCCGGAGAGCGTGCATGCTTCCAGTAGACCCGGGAAACCGCCGGGAGTTCGCCAGCGGCCGTCATTTGCGGTAGAGTTTATGTACAAAGCGCTTTAATCTGAACAAGTTAACCAAAACTCGGGGACTGCACCATACCCGATTCCGCGGGAGCCGACCAGTCGCCATGCACACCCAGCACCAGTACGACGTACTCATCATTGGCAGCGGTGCCGCCGGTTTGACGCTGGGGCTGCGCCTGCCGGCCACGGCGCGGGTTGCGATTCTGTCCAAGGGTCCGTTGCAGGAGGGCAACACCTGGTATGCACAGGGCGGCATTTCCGCAGTGCTCGACGACGAGGATTCTCTTGAATCGCACATCAACGATACCATGATCGCCGGTGCCGGCCTGTGCAATCCCGAGGCGGTACGTTTCACTGTGGAGCACGGTCCCGAAGCGGTGCAATGGCTGATCGATCTCGGGGTGCCGTTTACACGTCAGCAAGATGCCGGCAAGAACCTGTTTCACCTCACCCGTGAAGGCGGCCATGAACACCGCCGCGTGATTCATGCCGCCGATGCAACCGGCCGGGCCGTCGAGACCAGCCTGGTGGAGACGGTGCGTAGCCGCGACAATATCGATCTGTTCGAACAGCATATCGCGGTCGACCTGATCACCGCAGCGCGCCTGAATAAATCCGACAACCGCTGCCTGGGCGCCTATGTGCTGGACCGTGAACAGCCGCGCGTGGAAGTGTTTCGGGCGCGTTGCGTAGTGCTCGCTACCGGTGGCGCCAGCAAGGTCTACCTCTACACCAGCAATCCCGACACCTCGACCGGTGACGGAATCGCCATGGCCTGGCGCGCCGGCTGCCGGGTCGCCAACATGGAATTCAACCAGTTTCATCCGACCTGCCTGTACCACCCGAAGGCCAAGTCGTTCCTGATCACCGAGGCGGTACGCGGCGAAGGCGGCAAGCTGCTGCTAGCCGATGGCAAACCCTTTATGCAACGCTTCGATCCGCGTGCCGAGCTGGCGCCACGCGATATTGTTGCCCGCGCAATCGACCATGAAATGAAGCGCCTGGGTATCGATCATGTGTTGCTGGATATTTCGCACAAGTCCGCAGCCTTTATTCGCGAGCATTTTCCGACCGTGCAGCAACGTTGCCTGGAGTTCGGTATCGACATAACCCGGGAACCGATTCCGGTGGTGCCCGCAGCCCACTACACCTGTGGCGGCGTGGTCGTCGATCTGCAGGGCCGCAGCGATCTGCCGGGGCTTTATGTGGTGGGCGAAGCGGCCTGTACCGGCCTGCACGGCGCCAATCGCATGGCCAGCAACTCTCTGCTGGAATGCCTGGTATTCGCGGGCGCCGCCGCCGACGATATTGAGGCACAACTGGCGGCCACGCCGATGCCCCCGGAACTGCCGGAATGGGATGAATCCAATGTCACCGATTCCGACGAAGAAGTCGTTGTCAGTCACAACTGGGATGAGTTGCGCCATTTCATGTGGGACTATGTCGGCATCGTGCGCACCAACAAACGGCTGGAACGCGCGCGCCGCCGCGTTGAACTGCTGCAAAGTGAAATTCAGGAATACTACTGGAACTTCACAGTCACCAACGATCTGCTGGAACTGCGTAATCTGGTTCAGGTGGCGGTGCTGATCATTCGCTCTGCACAGTTGCGCAAGGAGAGTCGCGGCCTGCACTACACGCTGGACTATCCACAGCCCGACGACAGTCAGCCGCCTACCGCTACGGTACTGACACCGCGGCAGGTATCGCCGGCCGGCAATGGAACCAGTGGCGGCAATGGCGGCGGATCGCGCAGCGCGGTCAGCTCTTTGTGAAACGACCGGGCGGGGTTTCCTCGGCCACCTCGCACTCGACGCTGCTTACTTCGGCGCCGGGTGGACCTTCCCGCAACCAGGCTTTGAGTTCCTCTACCGCAGCCGCTTCGCCACAGGCCAGCACTTCCACCGCACCGTCGCGCAGGTTGATCGCATACCCGGTCAGACCCAGCCGGTTCGCTTCGCGTTCGGTGGAGGCGCGGAAAAATACACCCTGCACGCGCCCCCGGATAATGCAGCGCTGGCACGCCATCAGCGCATGCACCTCATGCGGGTAACGCCTTTGCGAGTGCCGCGAGGAACGCCTGGTTTTCTTCCGGCCGGCCCACCGTGACGCGCAGACAATCGCTCAGCCGCCCGCCGGCGCTGGCGAGATTTTTGATGAGCACGTGCTGATCGCGCAACTTCTCGAACAGCTCACCGGCGCGGCCGGCCGGTATCCGGAACAGAATAAAATTGGCATGGCTCTGAAACGCCTGCACGCCCGGCAGGGCATTCAATGCCTCGAACAGACGTGCGCGATCGGCCCGGATCTGCGCCGCCTGCTCGTCCAGCACGGCTTTATGCTGCAGGGCAAACTGCACACTCGCCTGCGTCAGCACATTGATGTTGTAGGGCAGCCGGGTCTTGTCGATTTCGCCCAGCCATTCGGGAGCGCCCACCAGCAGGCCCAGCCGCAGACCGGCCAGACCCATTTTCGATACCGTACGCAGCACCAGCAGATTGGGAAATTCCGTCAGGCGTGACATGAAACTGGCATCGGTAAAAGGCGCATAAGCCTCATCGACCACCACCAGTCCGGGCGCCAGGCGCAGAATTGCCTCGATGGCGCCGGCATCGAACAGAGTACCGGTGGGATTGTTGGGATAGGCGAGAAATACGATGGCCGGCTGATGCTGCTCGATGGCGGCCAGGGTAGCATCCAGATCCAGGGAAAAATCCTCGGCCAGTGGCACGCTCCGGTAATGCATGCCGGCGACCTCGGCAATCAGCCGGTACATGACGAAGGCCGGATCCGGCGCCAGGACCACCCGCCCCGGCCGGGCCACTGCCAGCGCCAGCATCTGGATCAGTTCATCGGAACCGTTGCCCAGCACTACCTGCATGCCATCCGGCACCTGCATCGCCTCCCTGAGCTGCGCGGTCAGGGCTTTTGCGCCAGGGTCGGGATACCGGTTGAGTTCGACGGTGCGCAGTGTGTCCAGCCACTGCTCGACCAGTTCGGTCGGCCACCGATAGGGATTTTCCATGGCGTCGAGCTTGATGTACCGGCCGGCATCCGGCACGTGATAGGCCGTCAACGCCTGGATTTCCGGGCGGATCCAGCGTTGTACCAGGTCGGGATCGGGGCTCACTGTTTGGGTATCCGGTATTCCGCTGACAGCGCGTGCGCTGTCAGTCCTTCGCCACGCGCCAGCGTCGCCGCGGGTCCACCGAGATTCGCGGCACCGGCCGCCGAGCAGAAGATCAGACTGGAACGCTTCTGGAAATCGTACACGCCGAGCGGCGAGGAAAAGCGTGCGGTGCGCGAAGTCGGCAGCACGTGGTTGGGTCCGGCGCAGTAGTCACCGACCGCCTCGGCGGTGTGGCGGCCCATGAAAATCGCGCCGGCATGACGAATCCGCAGCGCCATCTGTCGCGGATCTTCCACCGACAGCTCGAGGTGCTCCGGAGCGATGCGATTGGCAATCTCCACAGCTTCGTCGAGATCACGCACCCGGATCAGGGCGCCGCGCGCTTCCAGTGAGGCGCGGATAATGTCGGCGCGTTCCATCTGCGGCAACTGTTTCTCGATGCTGGCCACCACCCGATCCAGAAACGCCGCATCGGGACTGAGCAGGATAGACTGTGCATCCTCGTCGTGCTCGGCCTGTGAAAACAGATCCATGGCGATCCAGTCGGCGTCGGTGCGGCCATCGCAGATAACCAGGATTTCCGAGGGACCGGCGATCATGTCGATGCCGACCTGGCCGAATACCATGCCTTTTGCCGTCGCCACATAAGCATTTCCGGGCCCGACGATCTTGTCGACGCGCGGAATCGTCTCGGTACCAAATGCCAGTGCGGCAACGGCCTGGGCACCCCCGATAGCGAATACCCGGTCGACGCCGGCGACCGCGGCGGCAGCCAGCACCAGTTCGTTGACTACGCCATCCGGCGTCGGCACTACCATGATCAGTTCACCGACCCCGGCAACCTTGGCGGGTATGGCGTTCATCAGCACTGAAGAGGGATAGGCGGCCTTGCCTCCCGGCACATACAGGCCCGCCCGATCCAGCGGTGTTACCTGCTGTCCGAGCAGCGTGCCATCCGGTTCACTGTAGGACCAGGATTCCATTTTCTGACGTTCTGCATAGTCCCGGATGCGCGCGGCCGCCACTTCCAGCGCCTCGCGCTGCATTGAGGGAATGGCCTTGAATGCCTGCTGGATCCGTCCGGCGTCTATTTCCAGTTCAGCGACGCTGGCCGCCTGCATACGATCGAATCGATTGGTGTATTCGAGCAACGCGGCATCCCCGCGCGAGCGGACCGCGGCAAGGATGTCACGCACCGTCTGTTCGAGCTGAGCACCCGCGCCCTGTTCCCAGGCCAGCAACTGGTCGAGTTGCTCGTGAAAAGCACGGTTACTGCTGTCGAGGCGCCGGATACCGATCATGTTCAGGCCGCCTGCTCCTGGCGCTTGCGCACCGCCTCGGCAATCTGGTCGATGAACGCCTGCACGCGGGCGTGCTTGCGCTTCATCGAAGCCCGGTTCACCACCAGTCGCGAGCTGATGTCGGCGATCAGCTCCAGCGGTTGCAATCCGTTGGCCTTGAGGGTATTGCCGGTATCGACTACGTCGACGATGTAATCGGACAGCCCGACCAGCGGCGCCAGTTCCATCGAGCCGTACAGCTTGATGATCTCCACCTGCTGTCCCAGTCCGGCAAAATAACGCCGGGTGCTGTTGACATACTTGGTCGCGATACGCAGCCGTTGCGCCTGCTCCGAACGCGGCTGGCGACCGGCCACCATCAGCCTGCAACAGGCGATATGCAGATCCAGTGGTTCATACAAACCCTCGCCGCCATGCTCCAGCAACACGTCCTTGCCGGCGACACCGAGATCGGCTGCGCCATACTGCACATAGGTCGGTACGTCCGAGGCCCGGATGATCACCAGTTTCACGTCATCGTGATTGGTATCCAGAATCAGCTTGCGGCTGGTTTCCGGGTCATCCAGAGGCTCGATACCGGCATGCGCCAGCAGCGGCAGGGTTTCCTTGAAAATACGCCCTTTGGAGAGCGCAATGGTGAGTTGTTCGGACATGCCGGGTGCCTGCACAGCACGCGCTTCGAGGCGCGTGCCCTGTTGAACCTAGTGAACCTGTTTTTCCCATTCCGCCGGCGTAAACGTGCGCAGCGCCAATGCGTGCACCGCGCCCTGCATCAGGTCGCCCAGCGATCCGTAAACCATCTGGTGCTGCTGAACCATGGATTTGCCTTCGAAAGCGGGGCTGACCACGATAGCCTCGAAATGGTCGCCATCGCCTTTGACTGAAGCCTGTGCCGTGGGCACTCCCTCTTCAATCCGTTTTTTCAGTTCTTCTGCCTGCATACTGTTCACCTTGTATTGCGAATCCGGATGATAACTGTTGAGGTGCGCTAAATCGAGTCAGTCGTGGTGCAGTGGCAACAACTGGTCGAGGCTGCTGGCGCGGGCGATCGCGAGCATTTGTTCGGGGATATTAAAAAACCTGATTGAAGCTCCGGTTTGATGCGTCGCGCGCAGGCACTCCAGCAGTAGCGCGAGACCGGCGCTGTCAGAACGCTGCACCTGGCCTAGCTCTACGTCCGGCGCCTCACCCTGGGCGAAGCGCTCGGCGCATGCCTGCCACAGTGCCGGCACCGAGTCGAAGCTAAGGTCGCCGTGGATTTCCAGTCGACCGTTTGCGCCTTCACGCAGACTCGCTGCAGGTGTGGCGACTTTACTCACCGCCGGCCGACGCCTTGTCGAACAGGAATTTGCCGACCAGCTTCTCGATGATCATCGCCGGCTGGGTCAGGTCGATGTCCGACCCGTCTTCCAGCAACTCCTCGGCACCTCCGGGCTCCAGTCCGACATACTGCTCGCCCAGCAGACCGGAGGTGTAAATGCTGGCCGAGGTATCCATCGGAAAGCTGTCGTAGCGCTGGTCTATTTCAAGTGTAGTCACCGCTTCGAAGCGGGTGCTGTCGTATTCGATAGCCGCGACCCGACCGACTCTCACTCCGCCCGCCGTCACCGGCGAGCGCACCTTGAGGCCGCCGATATTATCGAAGCGTGCAGTGACCTGATAACTGTCGGCAGGCGTAAAACTGCTCAGATTGCTTACTTTCATCGCCAGCACGAATAACGCGGCGATACCCGCCGCAACAAACATGCCGACCATCAGTTCAACGGATTTGCTTTCTCTCATATTGATCGTCCAGCCATTAAACTTCTCCAAACATCAGCGCAGTCAACACGAAGTCGAGCCCAAGTACTGCCAGTGCCCCATGCACTACCGTGCGGGTGGTGGCGCGGCTGACACCTTCCGAGGTAGGAACTGCATCGTAGCCTTCAAAGACTGCGATCCAGGTCACCACAAAGCCGAATACCAGGCTTTTGATGACACCATTGAGCACATCCTCGCTAACATCGACCGCCGCCTGCATCTGCGACCAGTAGGCGCCGTCGTCCACGCCCAGCAAGCCGACGCCGACAAAAAAACCGCCGTATACGCCTACCGCACTGAACACCGCGGCCAGCAGCGGCATGGACAGAAAACCGGCCAGAAAACGCGGCGCAATGACGCGGTGCATAGGGTCGACCGCCATCATTTCCATTCCCGAAAGCTGTTCGGTTGCCTTCATCAACCCGATTTCCGCGGTCAGTGCCGAACCGGCGCGTCCGGCGAACAACAGCGCCGTAACCACCGGCCCGAGTTCGCGCACAATCGACAGCGCCACAATCACGCCCAGCGATTCCTCGGCGCCGAAACCCACCAGCGTATTGTAGCCCTGGAGCGCCAGCACCATGCCGACGAACAGGCCGGAGACGGCAATAATCAAAAGCGAAAGCACACCCACCGACAGCAGTTGCGAGACCAGCAAATGCGGACGCCGCAATACCGAGGGAATACCGGCCAGAGTCTTCAGCAAAAACAATACCGAACGCCCCAGCTTGGTAAAGAAGCGGATACTGTTGCGGCCGACCTGGCGTATGACGTTCAGCATAGCCGCCCTACCCGCTCGCCGCGCCGTGCCGCAGCAGGTCATCAGCGTAATCGGGTGCCGGATAATGGAAAGGTACCGGCCCGTCCGGCAGGCCATCCATAAACTGTCTGACCCATTCGGATTCGCTGTCCCTGATGGCATCCGGCGTACCATGGCCGATCACCTTGCCGCCGGAAATCAGATACACGTAATCAGAGATCGCCGCCGTTTCAGCGACATCGTGTGACACCACGATACTGCTCAGGCCGAGCGCGTCATTCAGAAGACGGATCAACTGCACCAGCGCGCCCTTGGAGATCGGGTCCTGGCCAGTGAACGGTTCGTCATACATGATCATGGTCGGATCCAGCGCAATGGCCCGCGCCAGCGCGACACGCCGTGCCATACCGCCGGATAATTCGGCGGGCATCAGATCGATGGCACCGCGCAGCCCGACGGCATGCAGTTTCATCAGCACCAGATCGCGAATCATCGACTCGGGCAGGGCCGTGTGTTCACGCAGCGGGAAAGCCACATTATCGTAGACATTGAGATCCGTCAGCAGTGCGCCGGACTGGAAGAGCATGCCCATGCGCTGGCGCAACTCGTACAACTGCGAGCGATTCAGCGCCGGGACTTCCTGCCCGTCCACCTGGATACTCCCGGCATCCGGATACAACTGGCCACCGATCAGGCGCAACAGCGTGGTCTTGCCGGTGCCACTGGGTCCCATGATCGCGGTGACCTTACCGCGCGGAATATCCAGATCCACGCCATCGAATATCACATGCGCGCCGCGCGCATAGCGCAGTCCGCGGATACGAATCAGCGCTTCGCTTTCATCAGGTGTGTCTGGTGCCGTCATCTGGCGGCATTATACTTAACCTGACTGTTTCTCATAGTCATCAACGACTTTCAGTCTTTTCCGCACCGCAGCGAGCACAGCGATAGCAGGTCAGCAGCCGTCCCTGCTTCACGTCGAACGGCGTGTTCACCATGACCCACTTGTGAAATCCTCGGCGGCACAGCGTATTGCCCTTGTGCCGGTCCTGGGGCCGCGGCCGCCTGAACGGAAGTATGTCACTCACTACATCACCTTGCCGTGAAATTTCAATTCTGTCGCGGTTGTTTGCAAACCGTTAGTATACGCCACCTATGTGGATGCAGTTGTTTGCCATTGTTGCCGGTTTCGCGCTCCTGGTATGGGGAGCGGACCGATTCGTCGTCGGTGCCGCCAGTACCGCACGCATTCTCGGTGTGTCACCCTTGCTGATCGGATTGACGATCGTAGGCTTCGGTACCTCGGCGCCGGAAATACTGGTGTCGGCAGTGGCATCTTTGCAGGGCAACTCGAACCTGGCGGTGGGCAATGCCATCGGTTCCAACATCACCAACATTGCGCTGATCCTGGGGATCACTGCACTGGTGGTGCCGCTATCGGTTCACTCGGGCACTGTGCGTCGCGAGCTGCCCATACTGATTGTCCTGACGGTGCTCGCATGGCTGCTGCTCAGCGATGGCCGGCTCGACTTTGGCGATGGCCTGCTATTGATGGGCGGACTGGCTATCATGGTGGGCTGGATGATCTGGATGGGCCTGAATTCGCGCAACGGCCCCGATCCAATGGCGGCCGAATATGCCGCCGAAATTCCCACCGACCTGACGCTGACGCGTTCGCTGATGTGGCTGCTGATCGGCATTACCGTATTGTTGGGAAGTTCGCGACTGCTGGTGTGGGGAGCCGTGGAGGTTGCCGAATATTTCGGTGTCAGCGAGCTGATTATCGGTCTGACTATCGTCGCCCTCGGCACCAGCCTGCCGGAGCTGGCCGCTTCGGTGGTCAGCGCCCTGAAAAACGAACCTGACATCGCGCTCGGTAATGTACTCGGCTCCAATATGTTCAATCTGCTCGCGGTGCTCGGTTTGCCGGGTGTGATCCATCCGGTTGCCGTGGACCCCGAGGTGCTGACGCGCGATATCCCGGTCATGATCGGACTCACCGTGGCGTTACTATTGATGGCCTACGGGTTTCGCGGACGCGGCGGCCGCATAAACCGCTTCGAGGCGGCAGCACTGCTGCTGACCTATATCGGCTATCAGAGCCTGTTATACTCCAGCACCGTAAATTGAGGAGCTGCCTGCAGCAACGCATGAACGATACGATTCTGAAAACCCTGGGCCTCGCCGTACTGACCACCGAATCCGAAGCGGTAGAGGCACTCAAATCCCGCATTAATGATGATTTTGTACGCGCCTGCCGGTATATGCTGGATTGTGAAGCGCGCGTGGTCGTCATTGGCATGGGTAAGTCGGGACACATCGGCGGCAAGATCGCCGCGACGCTGGCCAGCACCGGCACACCGGCGTTCTTCGTGCATCCCGGTGAAGCGAGCCATGGCGATCTCGGCATGATCACGGCCAAAGATGTGGTGCTGGCGCTGTCGAACTCCGGCGAGACCGAGGAAATCCTGTGCATTCTGCCGATCATCAAACGGCTCAATGTGCCGCTCATTTCGCTGACCGGCAATCCGGACTCTACACTGGCGCGCGCCGCCAGCGTCAATATCGATGTAAGCGTTGCCAAAGAGGCCTGCCCGCTCGACCTGGCGCCTACTGCCAGCACCACTGCAGCGCTGGCGATGGGCGATGCCCTGGCAATCTCGCTGCTTGAGGTGCGCGGCTTTACCAGCGACGATTTCGCGCGCTCACACCCGGGCGGCAAGCTGGGCCGGCGCCTGCTGCTGCTTATTGACGACCTGATACACACTGGCGATCGCGTGCCGCGAGTGAACTCGGGCACACTGATCTGTGACGCGCTGCTGGAGATGACCCAGAAAGGCCTCGGTGCTACCGCCGTCATCAATGCCGATGGAACCGTCGCCGGCATATTCACCGACGGTGATCTGCGCCGCGCGCTGGATCATAATCTTGATTTACACAGCACCCTGATCGACGATGCCATGACCTGTGACTGCACACTGGTAAACACCGGCTTGCTGGCCGCCGAGGCGCTGCAGATAATGGAGGCAGGCAAGTTCAATGCACTGCTGGTGGTAAATGACGACAAACAGCTGATCGGCGCGCTCAACATGCACGACCTGCTGCGCGCAGGCGTGGTGTAGCATCAGGCGAAGACAGCGGAATCAGAACCTATGAAAGACATTCTGGAAAAAGCGGCACGTATCAAGCTGGTAATTTTCGACGTCGATGGCGTGCTCACTGACGGCAGCCTGTTTCTGGGCGATGATGGCCAGGAATACAAGGCCTTCAACAGCCACGACGGACATGGCATCAAGATGCTGCAGAAAAACGGCGTACGCTGCGCCATAATCACCGGACGCACGTCCAAAGTCGTCGAGCATCGTATGCGCAATCTCGGCATCGACCTTATCTATCAGGGCCAGGAAAACAAGCTGGAAGGTTTCGGCGAACTGCTGGAACAGCTCAGGCTGGAGCCCGAGCAGGTCGCCTACGTCGGTGACGACGTCGTCGATCTGCCTGTGATGCGCAAGGTCGGGCTGGCGATTGCCGTACAGAACGCACATCCCTGGGTACTCAAACATTCGCACTGGCAGACGCCGCGCAGCGGCGGCAGGGGCGCGGCGCGCGATGTGTGCGAAATGCTTCTGGAAGCACAGGGCGCACTCGAAATGGAGCTGAACGGCTACCTGTGACAGCGGCACCCAAAGGTGTCCTGGTGCTGGCGCTGATTGCAGTCCTCGCGTCGGTCTGGCTATTTCTGGCGACGTTGCGTAATGCTGCTGTTGTTGACGAGGCCAGACAGCACCCGGACGTCTCGGTCGAGGCCCCGCATTGGCAACTGTTCGATACCGGCGGTGAGATAGAACAGGAAATTCACGCCAGCCGCCTCGAACAATGGACCGCTCAGGAACCGGCGCTGCTGTTCGAACCGCGCATGGAACTGCGCGATCAGCGCGACCGGCGCTGGCTGCTCAGCGCGCAACGCGGCCGGACGTTTCCCGACCAGGGACCGATTCATCTGGAACAGGATGTACTGTTGCGCGACCAGCAGCCCGACGCCACTGTCGACGTGGAAACCAGTCATCTGGAAATTGCCCGCAGCGGTGATCGCATCTCAACCGATGCCCCGGTTGTGTTACGGACGGGGAACTGGCATTTTAGCGCGCTGGGCCTGCGCGCCGATCTTGGCCAACAACGCATCGAACTACTGGAGCAGGTAAAAGCCACTCATGAATAAGCTGCCGCGTAGCTGGATATTATTGCTGTTGCTGGTGCCGCTGCAAGGCTGGGCACTGTCGACCGACCGTGAGCAACCCATGCACATCGAGGCGGACCGGGTGGAACTGGATGATGCAACCGGCATCAGCACCTATCACGGCAATGTGAAAGTCACCCAGGGCACCATGAAGCTGACCGGTGACCTGATGACCATTTACAGCGCTGATAACGAAATCCGCAAGGTCATAGTGGACGGTGAACCGGCGACCTATCGGCAACGGCCCGACAACAAGGATGAGGACGTGCATGCCCGGGCGCAGCGCATGGAATACTACACGGAGCCGGAGCGCATCGTCATGCTCAGGGAGGCACAGGTCACGCAGGAAGGCAATGTATTGCGCAGCGAGCGGATCGAGTACGACGTGCCGCGCGATAAAGTCAACGCTGGAACCGACCAACCGGACGAGCGCGTACACATCACCATTCAGCCCAAAACCGTACCAGAGCGTCCAGAACCCGCAACCCCATGAGTCGACTCCAGGCGCGCGACCTCAATAAAAGCTATTCAGGCCGTCAGGTGATTGAATCTGTTTCCCTGCATGTCGACAGCGGTGAAGTGGTCGGCCTGCTGGGCCCCAACGGCGCCGGCAAGACCACCTGCTTCTATATGATAGTCGGACTGGTGCCGGGAGACGGCGGATCGGTGTGGCTGGACGACACGGAACTGACACGTTTTCCCATGCATGTGCGAGCCCGCCACGGGGTGGGCTACCTGCCACAGGAAGCTTCGGTGTTCCGCAAGCTCAGCGTCGCCGACAACCTGCTTGCGGTACTGGAAATGCGTAAGGATTTGACGCCTCCGCAACGGGCCGACAAACTGGACAGCCTGATGCAGGAACTGCACATCGCACACCTGCACGATCAGAAAGGCATGAGCCTGTCCGGCGGTGAACGACGGCGTGTTGAAATTGCCCGGGCGCTGGCCATGGAGCCGCGTTTCATGCTGCTCGATGAACCCTTCGCGGGCGTGGATCCCATATCCGTGAAAGACATCCAGCGGCTGGTGGAGCACCTGACAGAGCGCGGTATCGGTGTACTGATAACCGACCACAACGTTCGGGAAACGCTGGGTATTTGTGACCGCGCCTACATCATCGGCAGTGGCCGGACGCTGGCAGAAGGCCCGCCCGATGCAATTCTCCAGAACCAGAAAGTTCGCGAAGTTTACCTCGGAGACCAGTTCCGGATGTAGGCGTGCAGAGCCCTGGAGAAAGTGGGAATAAACACTTCACTGGCATAATAAATGCAGTAGAATAAGGTTTATAATTAATGACAGCGGCCCCCGCCGGGCTACAGAGGATTTGTACTAAAGCGTTTATGAAACAGTCTATTCAACTTCGACTTGGCCAGCACCTGACCATGACGCCACAGCTGCAACAGGCAATTCGCCTGCTCCAGTTGTCCACCGTCGAATTACAGCTCGAAGTCCAGGGTGTTCTCGATTCGAACCTGATGCTGGAACCCGATGAAGAGATAGAGCGTCACGGCGGCGACGGCACGCGGGAAAACGGACCGGACAAAGCCGAGCGGCAGGCCGACCAGGAAGCCAGCGCCGGCACCGAGACAGAAACCCCCGGCACCACCGAAACCATCCCCGAGGAACTGCCCGGCGATACCAGCTGGGAAGACACCTTCGATATGGGGAGCACTATCTACAGTGCTCCCGGCGACAATGATGGTCGTGATTTTTTCGAGACCCACAACGGCGATGTAAAGTCCCTGCAGGACCACCTGAAGTGGCAACTGGATCTGACCCTGTTCAGCGATATCGACCGCAGCATCGCCGAAACCATCGTTGATTCCATCAACGACGACGGGTACCTGAGCGTTTCACTGGAAGAGTTGCACGAAGGCATGCAGCTGGACCCGGAACTTGAAATTGGTATCGAGGAAGTCGAGGCGGTGCTGCACCGCATCCAGCAATTCGATCCGGTCGGAGTCGGCGCTCGCGGTGCGGCCGAATGCCTGATCATTCAGCTCCGGCAACTGGACCCCAAAACCCCCTGGCGGAAGCAGGCGCTGCTGCTGATCCAGGAACACCTGAATCTGCTGGTAAACCGCGATTACAATCAGATCATGCGGCGTATGAAGCTGGAAGAATCCGAGCTGCAGGGCATCCTGAAGCTGATCCAGTCGCTGAATCCCCGCCCCGGCTCACAAATCACCCCCAGCACTGCCCAATACGTCGTTCCCGATGTATTCGTATACAAGAAAAAGGGCAAGTGGCAGGTCGATCTCAATGTCGAAGCAACACCGAGGTTGAGAATTAACAGCCATTACGCCAGTATGGTAAGGCGAGCTGACAACAGCGACGACAATGCTTACCTGCGCAACCACCTTCAGGAAGCCCGCTGGTTTCTGAAGAGCCTGCAAAGCCGTCACGAAACCCTGCTCAAGGTAGCCAGGTGCATTGTCGATATGCAGCGCAACTTTTTCGAGTATGGCGATGAAGCCATGAAACCACTGGTGCTCCGCGACATCGCGGAAACCGTGGAAATGCACGAATCCACGATCTCGCGAGTCACCACACAGAAGTTCATGCACACGCCACGCGGCATATTCGAATTCAAGTATTTTTTCTCCAGCCATGTCGGCACGTCCGACGGCGGAGAATGTTCGGCCACCGCCATCCGAGCCATTATCAAACGACTGGTCTCCGCGGAAAAACCCTCGAAGCCTCTCAGCGACAGCAAAATCGCCACACTGCTGGCTGAACAGGGCATCACGGTGGCGCGCCGCACCATCGCAAAGTATCGTGAAGCGATGGCTATTCCCCCTTCTAATGAACGTAAACGCCTCGCGTGAGGCCATGGACGAGGAGTACCTCCATGCAAGTCAATTTAACCGGTCACCATGTCGACATCACTGAACCACTGCGCAACTATGTCAGCGAAAAATTTGAAAAACTGGAACGGCATTTCGATCAGGTAACGGATGTCCATGTGGTTCTGAGCGTTGAAAAGTTGCGCCACACGGCTGAAGCCACCATGCACCTCAGCGGCGGCAAGTTATTCGCGGACAGCACTGAGGAAGACATGTATGCTGCAATCGATGGACTGACCGACAAGCTGGATCGGCAGATCAAAAAGCACAAGGAAAAGGTCACCGACCACCACCGCAGCGAAGGTTCGATCAAGAACAAGGAATTCTGAACGGACAGCCAGCAGGCAACCGGAATCAACCGGCTGCCTGCAATTTTCCAGTCTATGTTGATACATTATGCGAATTTCTGAATTATTGAGTCCCGAGCGCATCGCCTGCCGGCAGGACAGTTCCAGCAAGAAACGCAGCCTGGAAATCCTCAGCGCGCTGCTGGCCAGTAGCCTGCCAGAGTTCACCGAAGGGGAAATCTTCGACAGTCTGATCGGACGCGAACGTCTGGGCAGCACCGGTCTTGGTCAGGGTGTCGCCCTGCCGCACGGCCGCGTGCAGGGGCTGAAACACCCGCTGGCGGCCGCCATGACACTCAGTAAAAGCGTAGATTATGACGCCATAGACCGGCAGCCAGTGGACCTGATGTTCGCCCTGCTGGTCCCCGAAGAATCCACAGAAGAACACCTGCAGATCCTCGCGCGCCTGGCGGAAATGTTCATCGATCCCGACTTCTGCGCCAAACTGCGTGGCTGTCAAGACAGCGAACAATGCTTTAAACTGATCAGCAACTGGGATTCTCACCAACAGCTATCCGCATGAGCACAGATGCTTCGGTCGGCACATTGTTTGCCGCCCTGCAGGACAAACTGGCATTACGCTGGATCGGCAGCCGGCTGGGTGAAAGTCGTCTTATCAAGGTCTCCGCCGCCGAACACACCGGAACCGAACTGGTTGGACACCTCAATCTTATCCATCCCAACCGCGTGCAGATACTCGGCAGCGCCGAGATCGAATACCTGAACCGGCTTGGCGAAAACACCCGCCGCAATCTCATAAACCAGCTGTTCGATGGACAGACAGAGCTGATTGTCATAGGCGACAACGAACAGATCCCCGACGATATCCGCCGGCGCACCGAGGCCAGCCTGACACCGGTGTTTACATCGGAACAATCCACTCCCCAACTGGTCAATTACCTGCAGTATTACCTGACCAGCCTGTTTGCAGAAAAACTCACGCTGCACGGCGTGTTCATGGAAGTTTTCAGCCTCGGCATGCTGATCACCGGCGATCCCAGCGTCGGCAAGAGTGAGCTGGCCCTCGAACTGCTGGCGCGCGGCCATCGACTGGTGGCCGATGACGCACCGCTGTTTGCAAAAACCGCACCCGACATTCTCAATGGACGCTGTCCGGAAATACTGCGCGATTTTCTCGAAGTCCGGGGACTCGGCATTCTCAATGTGCGTGCGATGTTCGGTGACAGCGCCATCAAACAAAACAGAAACCTGCGCCTGATACTCAAGCTGGTCCCGATGAGCGAAGAACAGATGCACCGGATCGATCGACTGCATGGAGCGCGCTCCACCCAGACCATACTCGGCGTCGAGATCCCGGAAATCACGCTTCCGGTTGCACCAGGACGCAACCTCGCGGTACTGGCGGAAGCCGCGGCACGCAATCACACGCTGCTGCTGAAAGGTTTCGATTCGGCTCGCCTGTTCATGGAACGGCAGAGTCGCTACATGGAAAATAACACACCGTGAAACTGGTGATCGTCAGCGGTCTGTCCGGTTCCGGCAAGAGTATCGCGCTGCATACCCTCGAAGACTGCGGCTATTACTGCATAGACAACCTGCCGGCCGGGCTGCTGGAAGCGCTGGCCGTGGAACTCGGCAAAGACGCCCATCCCACCGAACGTGTCGCAGTTGGTATCGACGCGCGCAATCTGCCCGACGCATTGCAGCATTTCGATCAGATACTCGACACCCTGAAAGCACGCAACATCGACACTGAAATCCTGTTTCTCAGCTGCGAATCCGATACCCTGATCAAACGCTTCAGCGAAACCCGCCGCCGCCATCCGCTGAGCAACGACAAAATCTCGCTGCCCGAGGCTGTGCAATTCGAGCAAACCCTGCTGGAGCCGATAGCGGCACGCGCCAGCCTGTTCATCGATACGACCCAGACCACCGTGCACCAGCTCCGCGACCTGGTCCACAAGCGCCTGCAACGGCCCTGCGAAACCCGTATGTCGCTGCTGTTCGAATCGTTCGGTTACAAGCATGGAATACCGACCGATGCAGACTATGTATTTGATGCGCGCTGCCTGCCTAATCCACACTGGCAGCCCGATCTGCGTCCGCTGACCGGCCGCGATGCCGCGGTAATCGAATACCTGGAGAAGGAACCGAACGTCGCCCGACTGTATACCGAGCTGTGCACGTTTCTGGAAAACTGGATACCGGCTTTCGAAGCCGACCGGCGCAGCTACCTCACCGTAGCGGTCGGCTGCACCGGCGGCCAACACCGTTCGGTATATCTGACTGAACGCATGGCGCAGCATTTCGCCCGGCGCTATCCGAATATTGCGACCCACCATCGAGAGCTGTCATGAGCGTCGGCATTCTGCTGATTACCCACGATATGATCGGCACCACGCTGTTGCAGTCAGCACGCGCGATTCTGGGCGTGTGTCCATTGCCTGCCACCAACCTGTCGGTTAGCCAGAACAGTGAACCCGAACAGCTTCTGAATGTCGCTCGACAGGCCGCACAGGAACTGGACAGCGGCGCAGGTGTGCTGGTGCTCACCGATCTCTATGGCGCCACACCCAGCAATGTCGCCTCCCGCCTGCAGGAGACTGGCGGCATGCGAGTGATTGCCGGACTCAACCTGCCGATGCTGATTCGTGTTTTGAACTATCCCGATCTCGATCTGGACGAACTTGCCGGCAAGGCAGTCAGTGGCGGCCGTGATGGTGTTCTTACCCTGGAGAAAACCGGCCATGCGTGACCAGACCGTTACTATCGTCAACAAGCTCGGGCTGCATGCGCGCGCTGCGGCGAAATTCGTCACTCTGGCCGGTTCTTTCGCCAGCGACATCAAGGTATCGCGGAACGGCCAGGAAGTTAATGGCAAGAGCATTATGGGCGTGATGATGCTGGCCGCATCGAAAGGAAGCGAGATTACGCTCAGGGCCAGCGGCGAGGATGAGCATGCCGCCATCGACAGTCTCGCCGAACTGGTAGCGCAGCGCTTTGGTGAGAACGAATGACGATCAGCATCTCCGGCACCGGCATTTCACGGGGCATCGCCATCGGCAGCGTGCACCGGCTGGAGAAAGGTGAAGTAGACGCCTGTCAGACCGCGATTCCCGAGCACCTGATCGAAGATGAAATCGCACGTTTCCAGCGGGCGATAAACACTGCACGCCAGCAACTGAAGTCGATTCGCAACCGGATTCCGGCCACCACGCCCGCCGATATCACTGATTTCATCGATACTCACCTGCTGATGCTCGAAGACAGTTTGCTGACCGCAACGCCAATCGAATTGATACGGGAAAACCAGTGCAATGCTGAGTGGGCGCTCAAGATTCAGCGGGATACCCTGGCGCGCGTGTTCGATGAAATGGACGATGCCTATCTGCGCACTCGCGTCGATGATGTCGACCACGTGGTCAAGCGCATTCACCGCATCCTGGTCGGCCAGACCTGCGAGGAACCGGAAGATGGCGACCTGCGGGAATGCATTGTGCTCGCACATGACCTGACACCCGCCGAAGCCGCATTGCTGCACCACCAGGGCATCGCCGGCTTCGTCACCGAATCCGGGGGTCCGCTCTCGCATACCGCTATCCTGGCGCGCAGCCTCGGCATGCCGGCGATCGTGGGTACGCATGGTATTCCGCAACAGCTACGTGACGGCGAGACCGTCATCCTCGACGGCGCGGAAGGTCTGCTGCTGGCCGGGGTCGACAACATGACGCTCGCCAAATACCGCGCCAGGCAGCAACAACAGCAACAGCGGGCCAGCAACCTCAAACGTCTCACCAATGAACCGGCGGTGACGATAGACAAGGTTCCCATCCAGCTGCTGGCCAATGTCGAGCTGCAGGAAGACGTGGAGGCGGCGCGAATTGCCGGTGCCGATGGCGTTGGTCTGTACCGCACGGAATTCCTGTTCATGAATCGCAGTGACGTTCCGGGCGAAGAAGAACAACTGCAGCAGTACCTGGACATCCTCAATACCTTGCAGGGTCTGCCTGTTACCATCCGCACGCTTGACCTGGGCGCCGATAAAAATGTCGGCAGCCATGCATCCGGCGAACGCATCTCACCGAATCCCGCTCTCGGGTTGCGCGCGGTGCGCCTGTGCCTGAAGCATGATGAGCTGTTCCGTCCCCAGCTGCGGGCGATTCTGCGCGCCTCTGCCAGCGGCCCGGTACGCATGATGATCCCGATGCTTTCAAGCGCGCGGGAACTGGACGAAGTGCTGGAACTGGTCGCGGCCGTCAAGAACGAATTGAACCAGGAAGGACTGGCGTTCAACGAAAACATGCCTGTCGGCGGTATGATTGAAATTCCGGCCGCCGCGCTGACCGCCGACATGTTTGCGCGCAAGCTCGATTTCCTGTCTATCGGGACCAATGACCTGATCCAGTACACACTGGCCATCGATCGTACCGATGACGCAGTTACCTACCTGTATGATCCACTGCACCCGGCGGTGTTGCGCCTGATCAAACTGGTCATAAGCGCCGGCCGCGCCAACGGGGTGCCGGTGGCCATGTGCGGCGAAATGGCCGGCGATCCGCGCTACACGCGCCTGCTGCTGGGCATGGGTCTGGCGGATTTTTCGGTGCAGCCGACCTCGCTTCTGGAAGTCAAGGACATGATCAAGCGTAGCGACATCGCCAGCATCAAATCCACTGTCGACCAAATTCTTCAGCAGGATGATCCGGCTGCTATCCTCCCTTTGATGGCAACGCTCGGCGCAACGCCCGCCGCGTGAACAACAGCAACGCCGCAGTATAAACAAAGACCTTTTCGGCGGCGCGGGAGCCCTTCACACAGCCTGTGGTCCTGTTTGTTGGCGGCAGCCAGCCTGTTACACTCACCATTCTTTTTTTCCTAAACCTTAAACTGTTCCGAGGCGGTATGGCCGAATCAGCCGAACAGGCGAACATCCAGACTCGACTGGAAAACCTGACTGCAGCGTTGCACAGCGGCACTGCGGACCAGGTGCGCCATTTGCTGGTCGATCTGCATCCGGCGGAAATGGCCGACCTGCTCGAATCGCTGCCGCACGGGCCGCGCGAACTGCTATGGGAACTGATTGATCCGGCCGACCTCGGCGAAGTGCTGACCGAAGTCAACGACGAGGTGCGGGCAGGCCTGATCGAGAATATGGAAACGCACCAGCTGGTGCAGATCACGGAAGGCCTGGACACCGACGACCTCGCCGACCTGCTGCACGATCTGCCTGGCGCCGTGATCCATGAATTGCTGCGTTCCATGGATAAACAGAACCGCCATCGCCTGGAAGCGGTGCTGTCTTATCCCGAAGACACCGCCGGCGGGCTGATGAACATGGACGTGGTGACGGTGCGCGCCAACGTCACGCTGGATGTGGTGATGCGCTATCTGCGCCTGCGCGGACAGATCCCGGACCTCACCGACAGCCTGATCGTGGTCAACCGCTTTGACAGGTATCAGGGCCTGCTGCCACTGACGCGCCTGCTGACCAGCGATCCGGACGCCAGTGTGGCCGAAGTAATGGATCGGGGGATGGACGGCATTTCCGCTTCCACCAGAGATGTCGATGTCGCACGTCTGTTCCAGGATCGCGATCTGATTTCTGCGCCGGTAGTGGACGACGACAACCGCCTGCTGGGACGTATCACTATCGATGATGTCGTGGACGTCATTCGGGAGGAAGCCGATCACTCGATGATGAGCATGGCGGGCCTCGACGAAACCGCCGACATCTTCGCGCCGCCGCTGCTAAGCGCGCGGCGCCGCGCCATCTGGCTGGGCCTGAACCTGGCCACGGCGTTTCTTGCTTCCTGGGTGATCGGTTTATTCGAGGCAACTCTGGACCGGGTGGTTGCGCTGGCGGTGCTGATGCCGATTGTCGCCAGTATGGGCGGCGTTGCCGGTGGTCAGACCCTGACCATCATGATCCGCGGTCTGGCGCTGGGACAGGTCGGTACCAGCAATGCTCGTTCACTCCTTTACAAGGAAATCCTGGTGAGCCTGATGAACGGTCTGGGCTGGTCGCTGGTGGTCGGACTGGTTGCCATGGTCTGGTTCAGCAGTACTGAAATCGGTTTGATCATCGGGATCGCGCTGAGCGCCAATCTTTTATGTGCCGCAATTGCAGGATTCAGTATCCCGCTGGCATTGAAACGCGTCGGCATCGATCCGGCGCTGGCCGGAAATGTATTGCTTACTACCGTGACCGACATTGTCGGCTTCGTCGCATTCCTTGGCCTCGGCACTCTCTACCTGCTCTGATCATCAATCCGCGCCATCGCGCAACGGGCCGAAATTCATACCGATCGACAGGCGAATTTCCGTGCTGTTGTTGCGGGTGACCTCGTGCATGAGGTTCGGCGGAAACAGGATCAATCGACCGGCCTGGGCTCGCAGCACCTGGCGTGCGGCGCCCTCGCCCAGCACCAGATCACCCGAATCAGGCGGCACCTGCAGATAGTAGACGCCGGACAGCAGTTCATCATCTTCGTCGTGCCGATGCGGCAGCGTGACATGGCCCGGGCCCATTTCATTGAACCAGAAGCCGACCGCAAGCGGCAGTTGCCGATCCAGAAATTCACCGGCCGCCCGTTTCGCCACCTGCAATACCGCTTCCAGCGCCGGCACCCGTGACAGGGGTAGATAGATATTTTCATAGCGCCCGCCAAACCAATGGGTGCGCTCCAGATCGCCCGCCGCAGACGCATCGCGATACTGGCGGATAATGGAAGGGTTCAGTTGCGCACCACCGCTCACTTCCAGAGTCGCGTGCGGCGGCGGGCCGTTAGATGGCTCGATCATGACCTGATTGGTAAATAGCAGCTGGTCTGCATCATAATACGCAAAATCCGGCGCAAGGTAATCATGCTGCCGCACCAGGAACATACGCATGCACGACGAATTCGATCCGAACACACTGCCGCCCAGTAAAACCCGTCTCAAGCAGGAGGCCCTGGAGCTGCAACAGCTGGGCACCGATCTGCTCGAAGTACCGGAGGCCGACTGGCTTGCACTGCAGTTGCCGGAGCGTTTGATGGAGGCCCTGCGCGAGACCCGGCGCACGCCGCCGCGGGGTGGCGCGCGCAAACGTCAGCTCCAGTACGTGGGCAAGATCATGCGTGAAATGGATGCCGAACCGATCCGCGAATACTTCCAGCAGCGCGGGCTGAAATCGCAACGCCAGATCGACGCTCATCACCGACTGGAGCGCTGGAGGGATCGTATGATCGAGAAGGGCGAAACTGTCGTCGAGGCGTTTTTACAGCAGCATCCCCAAGCGGATCGCCAGCAACTGCGACAGCTGGTGCGGCAGGCGAACAAGGAACGCGATCAGAACAAGCCGCCGAAATCCAGCCGCGCGCTGTTTCGCTATCTCAGGGAAACGGCCGAAGAAACGGCGGAACCTGACCAGCCGGAGTAACACAGCGAGCGGCTATGGCTAGACGCGGCACAGGATGTTGCGATGATCCAGACAGGGAAACGTGCGGCGCACATTCCTGAGCCGCTGCAAGTCCAGCTCTGCGCATACCAGTCCGGAACCGGTCGCCAGCTCATTCATCACCTGTCCCCAGGGATCGACTATCATGCTGTGCCCGTAGGTCTCGCGCCCATTCAGGTGGTAACCGCCCTGCGCGGCTGCCAGCACATAACTGAGATTTTCGATAGCGCGGGCGCGCACCAGTATTTCCCAGTGCGCGCGGCCGGTGATAGCCGTGAATGCCGAAGGCAAGGCAACGATTTCGACGCCCTGGTCGACCATGGTCCGGAATAGCTCCGGGAAGCGCAGGTCGTAACAGACTGCAAGCCCCAGGCGCCCGAATGGCGTATCCACTACCACCGCCTGATCGCCGCCTTCGATCGTTTCCGATTCCGTATAACGCTCATCGCTGTCGACTACAGACACATCAAACAGATGTATCTTGTCATAGCGGGCGACCTGTTGACCCTGATCGTTGTACAGCAGGCAGGCGGCGCGAATTTTGTTTTCCGATTCCGCATGCAGGGGCACGGTGCCACCCACCAGCCAGATCCCGTGGCGACGCGCCTGCTGCGCCAGGAACTCCTGGATCGGCCCCTCACCCTCGACTTCGCGAATCGCGAACTTGTCCTGTTCTGTTTTTCCCATGATGGCGAAGTTTTCCGGCAACACCACCAGCCGCGCACCTTTCTCCACCGCCAACACAATCAGCCGTTCCGCTTCCAGCAGATTGGCGCCGACCTGGGGGCCGGATGCCATCTGAATACAGGCTACCGTTGTCACTGCTCGTTCACCTCGTCACTTCGATTTCTATTCGATCGGCCTGTGAACTACCGGCCACTATTTCCTGATCCGCCAGCGGAACTCCCAGTGCCACCAGCCAGCCGCGCAGTTCATGTGCCCACAGCAAACCTTCTTCGCCACCCGGATAACGCAACAGCACACGCTGGTCCGGCTGTGCTGACCAGGCCGACACGACCTCGGGCAATGGTGCCATGCGCGCCACCGACAGCCCATCGCGCGGACGCGCCCAGGCGTCAGCCGTCAGCGTCCAGCGCTCCTGCGCACAGGCGCCTGCTGCACCAAGCAGCAACAGACCGGCGGCAAACCAGCGGGGTAAATAAATCATCCGCACAGGATACCACAGCACGCTTCTTTGCCTCCTAGCGACGCTTCGGAAGACGCTCATAGGTCGGGTCTTCCCAGCTGCCGCTTACCTGGTACTGTAATTCGGTAATCCGGTTAAATTCCTTGCCCACCAGTTTCTCCGCCAGGAATACCGCTGCGCCAACCGCCGGGCCACCGGCGATTGCCCCGGCCAGTGGCAGACCGGAACTCACCTGCGGAATCACCGTTACCAGTTGATCGTAATCTTTCGCAATCAGGCCGGTGCGCCCGGCGACATTGATAATGGCCGAGGAACCTTCGATCTGGAAATTGTTGGTAAAAGCGTCGCCATCGGTAATCACGAACCGGCCTTCGAGTGTATCGAAGCTGAAACCTTCCTTGACGACATCGCTGAAATCCAGGGACAGGCGCCGCTGCAGCGAATTGAGACTGATCAGGTTCAGCAGTTTTGCCGGGCCTTCGTCGACATCCACCAGCCGTCCATCATGCGCCTTCAGATACAGAGCCCCTTCAAGTGAGGCAAGACTGAAAGCAGCCGGACTGCCGTCCCAGCCGAGATCCAGATGGCCGCTGAGTTTGCCGCCCTGCACGGCGCTGTTAACGGCGAACAGGCGGCTCAAATCTTCAAGCCGACCGTCGACGATGGTTCCCGCGAAGTGTGAACGCTGGTAGTCGCCATGCTGCACCCACGAGCCCTTGCCGGCGAATTCAATGGCCTGGGAACGCATTGCGAGCGAATCGAACGCGAAGCCATCAGGCCCCGGTTTACCCGTTATTCCGATGGTACCGAGGGACTTTCCGGCGTAACGCAGGTCGGCGATAGCAATATCCAGCGTCGGCAAGCGTCCCGGATGCGGCGGGCGGTCCTGACGGGTTGCACTACCGGCTGCAACCGGTTTCAGCAACAGGTGATCGAGCGCCAGTTGTACATGCGGCAGTTGCGCAGGCGCGGCCGGTGTCCAGCGCAGCGTACCGGCTGCACCCTCTCCCTGGAGAGTGAAATGCCAGGGATCCACCGCCTGACTGTCCAGACGCACGTCCTTCACCTGATGTCCGAAGGCGAAAAAGTTCATCACCGCGACGTGCACCGAAACCGGCGTCGGCGTCGGCGCATCGCCAGGTGCAGAGCCGCCGCGGGCCGGCGACAGCGCATTGAACACCTGCAGCCAGTCATCGAGATCAAACCGTTCCAGCTGCCCGGCGATACGGATCTCCTGCTGCTCGGGTAACTGTGCCGTACCACTGCCGAAGCGCACATCAGCTTTTTCAATGCCCGCCCGGCCGCTGCCGGGCAGGATACGCGCATCGACAAGATTTCCATAGCTGATCAGGAACGGCTGATCCGGAGCCGCAGCCGGTATCCAGCTGATCGACAGGTTGCGCGGCTTCGCAGCAGTTTTCCGGAACGGCGCGGGGAATTCACTGCTGATACCGACCAGATCCGATTGCAGCTGCAATGTGGTAGCGGTGTCGCCAGTGACGTGGCGATTCGGGATTCGCAACACCGCCCGCCAGCTCGCTTCGCCCCTGATGTAATCAGCCAGGGCCGGCTGCTCCGCGACCAACGCGGCAACCAGATCCGGTCGGCCCTGCACATCTACCAGCGTATCGCCGCCGGCGCCCGATGGCCGGTAGATCGAACCCACTAACGGACTTCCCAGCAGGCGTCCAGTCAACTTCTTTGCGCTGATTCCGTCGCGGGTGAATTGCAGCCGTCCACTGATATCGGTGACTGCGATACCGCTGTCACGCTGCGTCAGACTGTTGTTCTCCAGTTCTACACGACCATTGACGGCAAGCTTTCCCAGTTCGCGTTTCAGCGGGATCTTCAACGCCAGCTGTAACTGTGCATCACCGCCGCTGTCGAATTGCCCGATCGCGGTACCGAAGCGCGCGCCCAGCGGAGTGCTGGCAAGATACTCGATCATGCCGGATACATCGGCCGCAACTGAGCCGTCGATCTCCAGCACCGGTCGGGTCAGATCCGCGATGGTCGCCACCACCGGTCCCAGCGGTGCGCCGCGGATACGTCCGCCGTTACCGACGATGCGCATGGAACGACCGTCAAACAGCGCCGAACCCTGTCCGTCATTCAACTGGCCCCACTGCGGATGGTAATCGAGCCTCAGATCATCGAAGTCGAAACGCGCTTCCAGGCGACCCTGATGCGCGTCGAAAGGAATCTCATCGACACGGCCCTGGAGCAAAAAACGCAGGTTATGCACACTTCCCTGCTGGAGCGCCTTTTGTAACCAGTTCATTGCCTTGGGACGCATCACCTGATCGGGAAGATAGTGGTGAAACTGGTCCAGCGGCAGACTGTCGCCAGCCACCTGCAGATCGATCCACGGCGAAGCATCCCGATACGGCCAGTCCAGCCGTAACCGCGCAGTGGCGGCCAGCGCACCTGATTCGATTTCGATAGCATCGCTGCGGATGCGAAATGATTCAGCGTAACGTTCCCAGCCGAGGGTACCGGCAAGCTGCGAAAGCTGCAGCGGCTCGCTGAACAGATTCGGCATGCGCAGTGATGAGCTGCCGGAATCGAGATGCAGGAATCCCGACTGCAGATTCCCTTCGATGCGTCCGCTCATGCCAGTCATGCCGGGTAGACCGCCGCTGGCGGCCAGTGCAAGTTCGTCAAAGCGTGCGCGCGCTGCAAACCGCGGCAGCGCCGATTCGGGAAATTCCAGATCGAAATCAGCATCGCGCAACTCGCCCGTCGGCTGCAGACGATCGATCATGGTCACCGCGTCTTTATCGATCCACGGGAACAACGGCAACATGGCGTGCAGCTCATCGATCACCAGCAGACTGGCACTGCCCCGAACCCTCAGGTCAGCATCGCGATTGACGATCAGGCTCAAACGCGATGCGGGCCACAGAGTGCCGTCACCCCGTTGATAGGTAAACTCACGCAGATCCGCCTGCCAGCCGTTATCCAGCGCCTGCCAGCGGAATCCGGTATCCAGCTGATCCGCAGCGAAGCCTGCGGTGCCGCCGTCGAGATCCTGCAGCCGCCCCTGTTGCACTGCCAGACTGCCGGTGCCCCAGTCGAAACGTCCCTGATCGATACCGGCCCACAGCTCCAGATCGGTACGCCCCTGCAACGCCAGATCAAAGCGTGCAAACAGCGGTTGCGCCGCCTGTAACTGCAGCGCATCGGCCTTGAGATAGATTTGCCCGCGCCAGAATGCCGGATCGTTACCCGATCCGGCCAGATCGGCCATGATGGCCAACCGGCTGTCCTGATTCTGTGCCAGGCCGGCATCCAGCGCCAGGTGATGCCGGGTTCCGTTGTTGATCAATTGCAGTGAGATATCGCGTAACTGGAGTGTTTCGGTGAGCCAGCGTGTATCCGTCCACTCGACACTGATCTCATCGAGAGCGATGCTGCCCTGCTGCCACAGCCAGGCGAGCGCGTCGAGATTGCGCCAGTTTCCGAGCGTGCCCAGACTCCTGAGACTGAGATGCGCCCCTATCACCCGCAGTCGCGATGTGCGCCATTGCCGCTGAACCAGGGAGCTGAATAGATCAAGAGTAAGATGCACCTCGCGCACGGCCAGCGAGCCGCCGGGAAATTTCGCATCATGCACGCGAACCCGCTGCAGTTTCAGAACCGGCGAGAGCCCCTGCCAGTCGGCATCGAGAGAACCGATCTGCACCGGCCGGTCGACAAAACGCGTCGCGAGCGTCTCGATCTGCGCACGGTATTCGGACATCTCCGGCAACAGCACCCGTGCCGCGCTGAGCGCAACCGCCAGCCCCACGACGACCACCACAGTGAGCCACCACAACAGACTGCCCAGGCGTTTCAGAACCCTCACAGCGATTCGCGGTTTTCGAACCGGATAAATGTCACCCTCACGTTACAGCAACACCACGTCGAACTGTTCCTGCGTGTACAGCGATTCGACCTGGAACTTGATCGGCTTGCCGATAAAGGCTTCCAGTTCGGCCAGACTGGTCGATTCCTCGTCGAGGAACAGGTCCACCACTTCCTGCGACGCCAGCACCAGCAACTGCTGGGAATCGAACTGACGTGCTTCGCGCAGTATTTCGCGGAAAATTTCATAGCATATCGTTTCGGCGCTTTTGACCGTCGCACGACCGCCGCAGGTCGGACAGGTTTCACACAGCACATGTTCCAGACTTTCGCGGGTGCGTTTGCGGGTCATCTGCACCAGACCCAGGTCGGAGATTTCGCTGATGTAGCAGTGGCTGTGATCGCGTTCGACATGCTTTTCGAGTGCGCGCAACACCTGGCGCTTGTGATCCTCGGTCTGCATATCGATGAAATCAACGATAATGATCCCGCCCAAATTGCGCAAACGCAGTTGCCTGACGATGGCCTGCGCCGCTTCGAGATTGGTCTTGAAAATAGTTTCTTCGAGATTGCGATGGCCGACATAGGCACCGGTATTGACGTCGATAGTCGTCATCGCTTCGGTCTGATCGATGATCAGATAGCCGCCGGACTTGAGTTGCACCTTGCGCCCCAGCGCCTTCTGGATTTCATCATCGATGCCGTAGAGATCAAATATCGGACGTTCCCCGGGGTAATACTCCAGCTTGTCGGACAGCTCCGGGATGAACTGGGTGATGAATTTCTCTACCCGTTGAAAAGCTTCGCGAGAGTCGATGCGCAGCTTTTCGACTTCGGCATCGGAAATATCACGCAACACGCGCAGCACCAGAGGCAGATCTTCATGCACCATTTCGGCAGGTCCGGCACCGGCAATACGTTCCTGCACCGATGCCCACAGGCGCTGCAGAAACCGCAGATCGGACGCAACCGCCTCGTCAGAAATCCCTTCGGCCGCGGTCCGCACAATGATCCCGCCACTGGTGTTGTCGCCGCGTGCCTGCACCACGAGATCGCGCAGCCGCTGCCGCTCGCTCTCGTCCTCGATGCGCTGCGACACACCGATATTGTGCGCCTCGGGCATGAACACCAGGTACCGGGACGGGATAGTGATATGGGTGGTAAGGCGTGCGCCTTTGCTGCCGAGCGGGTCTTTTATCACCTGCACCAGCAGGGTCTGACCGGTTTGCAGGAGCCGATTGATGTTGTCGCCGTTGGCGGCGACCGGTGCCGGGTCGATCTTTTCATCATCCACTGACACCGCGATGTCGGAAGCATGCAGGAAAGCCGCACGATCCAGACCGATTTCCACGAATGCCGCCTGCATGCCCGGCAATACCCGGCACACCACGCCATTGTAGATGTTGCCCACCAGACCGCGCCGCCGCGTGCGCTCGATGAAGACTTCCTGCAGCACGCCATTTTCGACCACCGCCACGCGGATTTCCTGCGGCGTCACATTCACCAGCAACTCGACTGTCATTATTCCCGGTCCAGAATTTTTATACCAAAAGCTGTCAAAAGGGCTGCGGTCTCGTAGAGAGGCAATCCCATGACACCGGAATAGCTCCCCTCCAGACGTTCGACAAATACCGCACCCAGTCCCTGAATGCCATAGCCGCCGGCCTTGTCGGCTGGCTCGCCACTGCGCCAGTAGGCATCGATCTCTGCGCTGCTAATGGCGCGAAACCACACGCCATTTTCATTCACCCGAACATCTTCACGGGCACCTGCCAGTGCCACGGCACTGAACACACTGTGCCGGCGGCCTGACAGCAGCTCCAGCATGGCGCGCGCATCGGCGGCATCCGCCGGTTTGCCGAGCGTCCT
>JAVVEV010000023.1:0-47433 GCA_032251035.1 Thiogranum sp.
GACGCGGTCGGCGCAAGGAAAGACGTCACTCTGCTCGGTGCCGCGCGGGTGCTCGGTATTTTCGTCGCCGCCGCAATCGTCTACGGCATTGTCGAGACCATCTTCGCCAACTGGGCTGTGATTTACCTGCGGGAAGATGCCGGCGTTTCGGTGCGCGAAGCGGGGTACGCATTGACCGCGTTCTGGGCAATGGTCACAGCCGGCCGGCTGGCGGTCGCGGCGCTCGGCGGGCGGCTCTCTCCGGCACGTGTTTATGCAATCCTTCCCGGTCTCATGATCGTTGCCTTCCTGTGGATCGCCACAGTCGGCAGCGCCGCCGCGGGCATCGGCGCATTCGCCCTCGCGGGACTCGCGTGCTCGGCGTTCCTGCCGCTGACCATCGGCTTCGCCCAGGCCTGCCACCGCGATCTTTCCGAGATCGTCTCCGGCGTCATGATCGCCGCGTATATGCTGGGCTTCGGCATCGGCTCATACGGCCTCGGCCCCCTGCGGGAAGCCGCCGGGATTCCGCTTTCCACCCTGTACGGATCGTCCGCGCTGCTCGCAGCGCTGCTCGCAGGCATAGCGGTCGTGCTTGCCCGCCAGCGTGCGGCGGCCCTCAGGACAGCCTGACGCGAACCGGAAGCATCCTCATGCCCGAATCCTTCGACGTTATCATCATCGGCTCCGGTGCCGGCGGCTCGGCCGCGGCCTATAGCCTGGTAAACGCCGGCCAACGCGTATTGCTGCTGGAAAAAGGCGACCACCTGCCCCGCGACGGCAGCACGCTGGACGTGGAACAGGTTTTCAGACAAGGGCGGTTCAGGAATCAGCAGGCATGGGTGGACCGGCGCAAACGCGCGCTGGTGCCGGAGGAGTACTATAACGTCGGCGGAAAAACCAAATGGTACGGTGCCGCCCTGTTGCGCTTCAGTCCCCATGAATTCGAACAGGACGCCGGATTCCAGTGTCCCGGCTGGCCTGTCGACTACGCTGAACTCGAACCCTGGTACGCGCAAGCCGAGGCCCTGCTCGGCGTCAAGGCTTTTGTCAACGAGCCCGGCCTGCGCAAACTGATCGACCGGATCGTTGCGAACGGTTCCGGCTGGCGCGCGGAACCGCTGCCGTTGGGCCTCAGAAAAGAAATACTGATGAATATCCCCGAGTCGAAACATTTCGATGGCTTTGCCTCACCGGGTGCTTATAAATCTGACGCCGAATCCATACTGCTGGCGCCGATCCGGGATAATCCGCGCTTCTCCCTGCGCGTTCAGAAAGAGGTGGCGGGGTTCCTGTCCGACAATGACACGCCGACCCATTTAACCGGCGTGCGTTGCGCAGACGGCAGCGAGTATCGCGCCGATAAGGTAGTTCTCGCCGCCGGCGCCATGACCTCACCGCGCCTGCTGCAGGATTATCTGCAACAGACCGGCCTGAACCAAACCTTGCCATCAGCGCCACTGGTCGGCGCCAACTTCAAGCTGCATATCAACAGCGTGCTGCTGGCCTTCTCCCACCGCCGCAATCACGATGTGCTGCGCAAGACCGCAATCTTCTTCAATGACACCTTTCCCCACAGCACGGTCCAGTGCCTGGGCTGGCTTGACGGTGACATGCTCGCAACGCAGTTGCCTGCGCTGGTACCGCGATTCGTCGTCAACGCCCTGGGCGCACGAGTCTACGGGTTCTTTGTCACCACCGAAGACGGTTCGAGTCCCGAAAATTGCATCGTTTCCAATACCGCGAACGGCGGAGCACCGGTGCTGGATTACGCACTGGAACGTATTCCGGTATCACGCGGCGAACATCGAGCCATCACCAGGGCATTTGGCGCACGTCTGTTACGCTGCGGACTGTTCAGCGTGTCCAGGCCCATGGGCCTGGTCGGCACCGCACATGCATTGGGTAGCCTGGTGACAGGCAGAGACCCGGGCGCGTCAGTGGTCGATGTCAATGGCAAGGTACATGGTTTCGATAACCTGTATGTCGCCGACGGCAGCGTATTGCCACGCGCCGGCCGGGTTAATCCGGCTCTGACAATCTACGCCTGGGGGCTCCGTCTCGGGCAATGGCTGACAAAGGAAGCACAGACATGATCGACACCAGCTTCATCGATGCTGCATGGAACGAACTGCGTCAATCCGTAATCGAGTACAAAGGTCGACCCATAGGAACGGTAGCGGCGCGCGACCCGGACAGCGACCCCCTTAACTACGATCAGTGCTTCACCCGGGATTTCGCAGTCTCCGCACTGGCTTTTCTGATGCATGGTGAAACCGATGTGGTGCGTAATTTCCTGACCCTGATGGTCGAACTGCAAAGCACAAAAAAACAAATGAATTGCTTTAAAGCCGGGCAGGGCCTGATGCCCGCCAGTTTTGGCGTCGTCGAAACCGATGACGGCCCACAGATCAAAGCTGATTTCGGCGAACATGCCATTGCGCGCGTGGCGCCGGTGGATTCAGGACTGTGGTGGCTGATCCTGTTGCGTGCCTACGTGCGCGCCAGCGAGGATGTCGAGCTCGCACAACGACCCGAATTTCAACAGGCAATCAGGCTGATACTGGAGCTGTGCCTGGTGTCGCGCTTCGATATGTACCCTACACTGCTGGTGCCCGACGGGGCCTACATGATTGATCGACGCATGGGCGTCTACGGTTATCCCTTCGACGTGCAGTCTCTGTTCTTCAGTGCCCTGTCCGCAGCCGCAGAATTGCTGGCCAAAGATGACCAGGACTATCATGCAGTCGTTACGGAGCGCCTGGCCCACCTGAGCTACCACCTGCATCACTACTACTGGCTTGATTTCGAGCGGCTCAACGATATTTATCGCTACAAGGTAGAAGGCTACGGGCATGAGATCGTCAATGCCTTCAATATCCAGCCGAGTACGATCCCGCCCGCACTCATGGACTGGATGCCGGCCAGGGGCGGCTATTTCGCCGGCAACGTGGGCCCCGGACGCATGGACTTTCGCTACTTTGCCCAGGGCAACCTGCTGGCAGTGGTCTCGTCGCTGGCGACGCCGGACCAGGCACAGGCGATTATGGATCTGATCGAACAGCGCCAGGACGATCTGATCGGACAGATGCCGCTGAAACTGTGTTTCCCTGCATTGCGAGGCCGCGACTGGGAAACTGTAACCGGCGCCGATCCGAAGAACATCCCCTGGTCCTACCACAATGGCGGCAACTGGCCCTTCCTGCTCTGGCTGCTGGCGGCGGCGGCGCAAAAAACCGGCCGGCCGGCCCTGGCTGCGCGGGCACTGGAAACCGCCGCAAGCAGACTGCAAGCCGATCGCTGGGCCGAATACTACGACGGACACCGCGGCCGGTTGATTGGAAAGGAAGCCCGAAGCTTCCAGACCTGGTCAATAGCCGGCGTGCTGGCTGCGCACCAGCTGCTGGAGGAGCCGGCTCACCTGGATCTGCTTGGATTCGATCACCCGCGCATGGACAAGGCATGTGACTGGCAGGCTGAACAAGCTAAAGCCGAGCGTTCCGATTAACTTCCTCACAAACTCACCAGAAGATACCAGCATGCGAATTCGTTATGACGTAAAAATAGTTCTCCTGTTCCTGCTCTTTTTCGGCGCTCCGGCGCTGGCCGAACAGCGCGTCCGCGCTGTAGACGCCATCGGCATTACCGTCAGCGACATGACACGTTCGCTGGCATTCTACACCGAGGTCCTCCCCTTCACGCTGGTTGCACAGGCGGAGGTATCGGGCGATGCTTATGAACACCTGACCGGTGTGTTTGGCTTGCGCATGCATGTGGTGCGCCTGAAGCTGGGCGATGAGTTCATTGAACTGATTCAGTATATCGCCCCGCGCGGGCGTCCCGTTCCCGTTGACTCACGCAGCAATGATCGCTGGTTTCAACACATTGCCATTGTCGTCAGCGATATGGACACGGCCTACGCCCGGCTACGCGCAAACCACGTGGAACATGCCTCGCCCGCGCCCCAGAGGCTGCCCGACTGGAATCCTGACGCCGGTGGTATAGAGGCGTTTTATTTCCGCGATCCCGACGGCAATCACCTGGAGCTCCTGCGGTTTCCCGAAGGCAAGGGTAATCCAAAATGGCACACAAACAGCGATCGGTTGTTCCTCGGCATCGACCATACCGCAATCGTGGTGGCCAACACCGACAGCAGTCTACGGTTCTATAGAAATAGCCTCGGGCTGCAGATCGCGGGCAGCAGTGAAAACTATGGCACCGAACAGGAACGTTTGAACAACGTCTTCGGTGCACGGTTGCGCATTACCGCGCTCAAAGCATCGAGCGGTCCCGGCATCGAGCTACTGGAATATCTTGCTCCGCACACCGGCCGGCCAATGCCGGCGGACACCAGAGCCAATGATCTGTGGCATTGGCAGATCCAGGTCACTACGTCAGACATTGATATGGTTTTCGATACCTTGCGCGCCGGGCGATACGGTTTGGTTTCAAGCGACACTATTGATATGCCAGAGCACGCCACAGGCTTTGTCCGTGGATTGATGGCGCGCGACCCCGACGGTCATGCACTGCTGTTCCTGCAACGGTAGACCTGAGTCGCATGCGCTTTCGCCATCCTGTATCTGAAAATGGATACTACAGGTACCACTCGATAGTGATGGAACCTAATTCGCCGCGTCCCTCTACTTCAGTAGCGCGACTCGTGTCCACGGTGTCTGTCGGGAACATCAGGTTAAAGCTCGCCGACCAGTTTTCCCTTTCGTAGTGCAATCCGGCGATGGCCAGGCCGACAAAGGTTTTCTTGTCAACACTATGGCTGTCCCGGAACGTATTGCCGTCGAGAAAAATATCATGTGCGACCCCCGTACCGCGCAGGACCAGTGAGCCGTATAAAGATGACCTCTTCGGATCCGGCGACTCCAGCATACCTTTGTAATTCATTCCAAAACCCGCAGACTCGGGAATGTATACAAAACCGCGCGGCATATTCCGGCCGAAGCGCATTTCGACGGAGGTGCTTGCCCGGGTCGTCAGATTACCCAGGCAGAGATTGCCGTTGATTGCCGTATCAAATGACAGGCCGGCAGGATTACCGATACGCGACAGCTTGCGTTTGCGCATATAGTTAAAATTCATAACCGGCTCGTTTTCGAGCTGGTTATCCCAACCCTTCGGCTTATTGATGCCAAGCAGTGCGTGGGCGCTTTTCTGCGCCTGTCCCGCCAGCGATAAGGGTCCTACGACACCTCCGACCAGCTCGAACCCGCTGAATTCGCGATCGTTATAGCCGTACCAGCTCACCGAGAGCACCAGGGCGCCCGCGTAGGGGACGTCTTTCTCGATGAGGTCCCTGCGTTGCAAATCCACCGGAGTTTGGGTGATCTGGCCGAGGGCGAAACTCGTGCGATAATTCCTTCCATCGTCGGTCAGTGTCGGGAATCGTGCCCCGACCCGCCTGACAATGTCGGGAACGTCCCGCATCGTCTCCCAACTGTCCGCGACCGCCATGTGCTTCTGCAACGACCATGCCCCGGACACCTCCTGATCGGTTCCAAAAAAGAAATCGTTTATGAATTCGAAACGATAAGAGGCGCGCTCTTTGCCGGCGCGTTGAGTGTCGCCATCCGCTGAGATCGGCTGTGCATAAAAAAAACCTGCTGCGCTGGACGCGAAAGCTGCAAGGATCGTCGTTGTCGGAATTATTCTGGTCACCGCTGCCATGATTGTACGTGACTGCTTTTCACCGGCCGACGCTTAGCAACCTGTCCTGATCACGCAACAGGAATAATGCGATACAGGCGGACAGCATTGGCCAGGCCGCAAAGAATAACAGGTTCGGCCCTTCAAAGGGCGCCAGATACTGCTTGAATGACGATAGAGTAGAAACCGTATGAAGCAGCAACACTGTGCCGTAAGTGTACGGCTTCTTCCAACCGATCAGAAACAGCAGCAATATAATAATCTCAATAGTGCCGATCAGGTACATAACATTATTTTCCAGGCCGGCGATGGAATAAAAACTTTCAAATACTTGCATCGCGTGCCCGGGATTAATGAATTTATCGATGGTCCACATAAACATCACCAGAAAAACTGTCGCCCTGAGCAACAGCAGCGATAGTTGCAGTTTTTTATCGTGATTTTCCATGGTGGCCTCCGGATTTTATCAACAAAATCGTTTCGTCATTGCGCGATGCCTTGACCCGAAGGGTGAGGTACCCGTAATGAACCCGCGAAGGGGTTCTATGGGCGAAGCGCAGCAATCTTCAACCAGCTCATTAGTACGGAATTGTCTCGCTTCGCTCGCAATGACAATTAATCAGGCCTCCCATAGTTTGTTTCACTGATCCAGGAACTGTTTGATGCGGTCGCCGATTTCATTCGGCTTTTCCTCGATCAGCCAATGACCGGCGTCCGTTATCCAGACGAGCTCTGCATCAGGGATTGCTTCCGCCAGCCTGGCCGCATATTCGGGTTTCTGGAAAGGATCCTTATCGCCCCACATCACCAGCGTTTTATGCGGCAGTTTCGCAAGCTCATCGGCGATCGCCTGAGTATATTCTTTGTTGAGCCGTCTGAGATTACGGAAAAAAGCTCGCTTTCCGTCCTCGGTTGACCAGGGCGTCATATACAAGTCAATCACAGCTTCGCTCATTACACTCTTGTCATGCACCCCATTTGGCATAAAACCGCGCATCATACCGACGAATTCGCCGAGGCTCATTGCCTCCTCCGCACCCGGCTGCTGCAACGGTTCGAATTCAGGGATGGGCCAGGAGTCGAAACATACGCTATCCATAAGGACCAGCTTGCCGATTTTTTCAGGATGATTGACAGCCATCAATTGGGCAACCCCTGCGCCGATATCATGCGCCACGACATCAGCTCGTGGCGCACCCAGAGCGTCCATCAACCCAACCATGATCCGGCTTTGCGCATTAATCGAAACATCGGCATTTGCTGGCTTTTCGGAGTGACCATAATTGAGCATATCGGGGGCAATGACGCGATGATTCGTCGAAAGTTTCGGGATGATGTCCCGCCACATGAGGCTGTTCGTCGGTATCCCGTGCATAAGAATCACAGGGCTGCCATGGCCCTGTTCGCGATAAGCAATCCTGTGCCCGTCGACGTATGTGTATTGCTGTTTGATTTCAGTGCTCATACTTTCTCCTTGAATGCTAACGGAATCTGATTTAGATCAGTCTCATCTTGCATCGAATGCATGCTCGCGAGTCTCATCAGTTCTCCCGTATTTTCTGATAACTATCGAAACCCGTCTGTAAGTGAAGATTTCCGTCAGGTGCTTTGATGAATGCCATGGATGCATGCAGCTCATCTTCAGCACGGAACAGAACTCCCGTGACGGGAACTATCTTTGTACATTTCCTGGCATGTGAAAAACATCTGAAGAGTTCACCACCAGCAATCCTGATTCGTAACATTTCGGCTGTTGCGTCGCCGCGAAGTGGAAATCGTAATGCAACTTCGCGATATTCACCCACCAGAGCCGACAGCGTTTTTCGGGACACCGGACTGGCCGCTGGTCGAATAGCAGGGTTCACATTCTCAGGCAGCCCCTCGATCAGCCAGTGATTCATTCTCCCTGTAAACTGGTCCAGGATGTCGTGCCTGAACGCGTTGATCACAACAAAATAAGCACGGCGACTTTCTTTACTATAGGCGAACTCCGCCAAATATCCGTCACCATCACCTCCATGCCCGTATATCCGATGGCCGTTAAACCAGGTGTTGCGGATACCTAAACCATAGCCGATTTGCAAACCGGCTTTTGCGGCCAGTGATGTCTCCGCTACTTCCATTCTTTTCAACGCCGACCTGGAGACAATGTCTTCCCTCAAGTACGGCTCAGCAGTGAATAACAGCAGAAACTTCGCCATATCGGCGGCTGTGGTGTTCAACCCGCCAAAAGGACGAAACAATGTGTGCCAGTAAGGTATCTCCGTTTTCAGATCGGCGTCATAGCCGGTGACGAGGCTTCGTTCCACTTCCTCGGTCCAGTGCAACTGTGAATCGTGCATACCGATAGCGGTGAGGATTTCCCGCTCAAACCAGCTGTCGTAATCTTCTCTGGTGACGGTTTCAATTGCACGACCGACATAACCCGCACCGAGATTCGAGTAGCCATAATGATAGCCAGGCGGCCACTGCAACTGCCTTGCTTCGGACTTGATGTCTAACGCCGCCTGCAGGCTGAGCGGATCAGGGTAATCGAATTCTTCACGGGTCAGATCCTGCAAGCCCGCCGTGTGCTCCAGCAACATCGCCAGCGTCACCGGAGTTTCGGGCCAGGAGTTGTGTAAAGGAAGATCAGGGACAACTGTTTTCACCGGCTGATCGAGATGTAACTCACCCTGCTCGACCAGGTGCATGACGGCAAGCGCGGTGAAGGTTTTGGTGATGGAGCCCACGCGAAACAGACTCGTGGCTGTCACTGGGCGGGCGTCATCAACACCGTATTGACCCATCCCGCCTGTGGCGACGATTTGATTATTCTCAACCATGGCATAGGAAACCGCACCGATGCCGGTTTGTCGTTTAACCCGCTCGAGCTGCAACAGCAACTGGTCTGGCTCTGCCGCAACTGGATTTGTTACAAGGAATGCGCAAACGGACAGAACCCAGAACATATAGTGCCGCCACGGCAGGCTTCCCGTACACAGGTTCTTCCTAGCCATCGCCATTATAAATACTCACTCTGATATCCGCATTGGCCGCATCATCCGTCAACGCCACATCATCTGTATAGCCATACGGGTCCGTAATCACACCGAGATCGGTCAGTATACGTCTGTAATCGGGCATCGCACGGCTGACCCTGTACTCGGCAAAAAGCAGTTTGAAAATTTCCACCCCTGCGAGTGAATCGAGCCGCTCCGCTATCGAGGCGGCGGACATCGACTCGTGCTGGCAGCAATCCTTGAGTTCTTTGAGCACCCTGTCCAGGGTCATTTTATTCCGGGTTAGTTGCCTGAGTTTTATGTCCGCCGTCAGCCAGTAATGCACGCCGCTCCAGTGCACTCGCATGAAGCTGCGATACTTGCGCATATGATCACTGATCTCTACAAGCTCGATGTTAGACCACTGGTTCTGTTTTTGCCCTCGAGCGAGACCGGCCGCCAGCTTGCCCCACAGGCCAGCTTCGCTCAAATGACCCGCGCGCGCCTGAATAATGTTCTGATAATAGGTGGCAAGTCCTTCCGAAAACCACATATCGCCATACCCCCTGTACGGGATGAGCAAATGACTCAGCTCATGATATGCGGTCCAGTCACTCACGATCTCCTGAAAACCTGATTCAGCATCGAGAACCAGCAGCACGTGGTCTGGCTTGCCACGTGTAACCTGCCCCCAGGGTACCGGACTCTGAAGGCCCGAACCCTGTTTAATGGTGATATTGAATTTGTCGTCGGGCCATTCCCCGTAAACGGTCAGCAAAGCGTCGGAAACCATCTGTAACCATACATACGCCAGCTGACGTTCCTTTTTCGACATGGTGGATGCATAGTCGATATAGATACGCTGATACTGGTGCGCAATCGTGTCAGCACCTGCCGGCGCACTCACTGACAGCAAAGGCACCAGCGGGAGCACGTATCTCAAGCGCTGAAGCAGCCACAGACCGAATATCACGAACGCTGCGCAGTTCGGAAGTGCCAGCCTATCTGTCAATTGGTCATCCTGAGTCCGGAGACCAGCGTCTGGATTTCGTCAAACATCTGCTGGCTGAATTCGATGGTTTCGGCGCGTTTTTCACCCGCGACTCTGATGGCTTCCAGACCCGCTCTGGCGATTCTGACTTGCGGGTGATCCTGACCGAAGTCTCCGCTCAAGAGAATCACTACCAGTTCAAACTGCGGTTTAGCTTCGTCCAGGCGTTTTCGTGATCCGTAGAAGCTTCCAAGTTCATTCAGAATGACAGCAAGCTCGAGGCGATCTTGTGCAGGCGCATCTTCCCAAACCTGTGCGGTTCGGCGATACATCGCCGCCGCCTCAGAAAATCGTTTCTGATTTGAATAAAAATCGCCAAGATTGTGCATAGCCATGGCAGTATCCCGAGCATCCGCGCCGGCGCCTGTTTCCAGAAGATGCAGCGCCCGTTTAAGACGCTGTTCCGCGTCATCGAAACGTCCGTTCTTCATCGCCAGACCGGCCAGATCATTCAATCCTCTCGCGAGCGACGGGTGGATTGTTCCAAGAGCCTGCTCTTGTATTACCAGACTCCGTTCCAGCAGCTCCTCGGCCTCTGAATACCGATTCTGCGCAAGATATATAATTCCCAACTCGTCGAGAACCAGAGCCAGCTTCAGGTCGTCGCCATTTAAACTGGATTGCGCGATCTCCACCACAGCCAGTTGATAGGCTTCAGCACTGGCATAATCTCCGCCCTTGAAGGCGTATCCAGCAGCGGCCCTCAAATAATCGGCGTTATCAGGATTCAGCAGCAATGCTTCTTCAATGAAGCGCTGCGCCAAATTGAAATCTTTCCGATCTGCTGTAATCAGGCTCAGGTTGAACGCAGCCTCCGCTGCCTGTCGCCGCCTGCTCGTGCGTACCTGCTCGAAATAAAGCTCTGACGCTGCTTTGACTCCATCTTCCGGCTGACTCGACGAACCTGATGGGTCTTCGCCCATCAAATCAACCGTGGATGCCAGACCGCTGCCGCAGAATACGAGACTGAAAAACGACAGCGCGAATCGGAGTAATGTAGATCTGGACTGTGTGCCCATAGATTTTCTCCTTCGATATTCATGGAAACGCGAAGCGGCCATGAGCACCTGTTGACGTCGATGTACGCAGTTACCGACGGTGCGCACAGACTATTTTGATCGGTCCGGTCATGCTTCGAGAAAAGTTATGACTGGTTAATTCTTTGTCGAACGAATTCCGTGGACATTACAGTTTTATCGCGCTGAGGGGCGGGATGAGCAACAGGCCGCAACCGATGGGAACCGATGAAGCAAATGACTTGTCTACCGGTTAGCGAGCGACACAGCAGCCATATGCCTACCTTTAAACGATGTCAGAAAACGACCCCACGGAGCCACAACCATGAACAAGATCCCGGCCCTGAATTTTTCCGCCCTTTTGAAGATAGCCGCACTGATAATGATCATGTTTGCATTCACACCGGGCCAGGTACTGGCGGGTTATGGCTACGGCTACAGCCATCAGGACCGGCACTACGGGTACCGGGGCGGGCATCAGCGAGGGAATTACGGGCACAATTACGTTTACAAAAACCGCTATTATGGAAGTCACGGCAGACATCACAGGTACTACAACAGGGGATACTACAGCGGTTATCGCGGATCTAACGGGCATTCCAGCAGTCGTCGTCACGGGTCCTTAAAGCGCCATCGCTGATCAATAAAAAAACCGGATTCGCAGACCCGGAATCCAGACAGGGCGCATAACCTTGCCACTGGATCGGCAGCATGCTGATGGCCATACCATGCTTATCATGAAACAATAAAAAACATATCGGCAGCTGAGTCCGATAGTCACCGGAGAAAATGTTTATGCGACACCTGTTCCTGTTCCTGGCATTAATACTTACCCAGCCGGTTGGAGCCGATCAGTCCGCGCCACCGGCGGAAGGAAATACAATGGACAACGCGCGTCTGCAGGCACTCATTGAAGGTATTGCCACGGATATTGAGGGACAACCCGGCTACTGGCGCTTTGACATCGAGAGCTTTCCCGTGAGCGTGATAACAGACGAAAAGGCAGACCGCATGCGCATCATCGTTCCGGTCGCGGAGGTCGGCGCCATGGATGCTGAGCGGCTGATGCGCCTCATGCAGGCCAATTTCGATTCCGCACTGGATACGCGCTACTCGATTGCCCAGGGCCTGTTGTGGAGCGCGTTCATCCACCCGCTGTCGGCATTGTCTGATCGGCAATTTATCGATGGACTGGCGCAGACCGTCAATCTGGCCGCGACCTATGGCAGCAGCTACAGCTCCGGTGCCCTGATCTTCAGCGGCGGCGACAGCCAGGGGGAGCAGGACAAGATCTACCGGGCGATTATCGAGCGCGACAGCTCTATCTGAGAAAGCTCTTGTTCACGCCGATGTTGTTCCTGTATCTGTTCATCGGTGCGTTCGCATCGGCGGCGGCGGCCAGCGATACATTGCCGGTGCACGATGCATTCGCGCGCGCCGACCGTGGTGAGCTGACACTCATCGACATCCGCAGCTCGCAGGAGTGGCTTGAAACCGGCATCCCCTCTCCTGCCCGCGCTTTGTCGATGTACGACCGGGATTTTCTGCTGCAACTGAATAACATCATCGTCGCGACCGACAACCGGCCAGTCGCATTTATCTGCGCCACCGGAAGTCGTTCCGCCTGGCTGAGGCAGGCGCTGGCGGCACGCGGCATGTTAAATCTGCTGGATGTCCCGGAGGGCATGCTGGGCAATTCGGCCGGCCCTGGCTGGCTCCGCGCCGGCCTGCCGGTCCGTCCTTACGACGGTCCCGACCCGCGGCACGCGCCGACCTACAGTCTCTGGGAGCGGTTGCGCGGTAGCTACCGGCCGCCCTGGTTCGCACATTAACGCTGTGATTGAGCGATCACGGCACCTGGAGTTGTAATAAATCCGCCCGCCGCACGACCAATCGTCAATATGCAGAATCCAGGACACATAGAGGAAGAAAGGCATGACCTCCGGCCCGCATTCGGCTCCACACTTCAACCTGGACAGCCTGACGGCGGTGAGAAATGCGAACTAGACAGAGCGCCGGCATCAGTCTTCTTGCACTGACGCCGGTGGGTTCACCACCAGCGCCCTGGCTGAGAATTGCGGGTCCGGTACTGGACCGCTTGCTTGGAATCCGCGCACTGGATTCGCTCTATCGGCAGCACCGGCTGCAGAGTCTGCCGCCCCTCGAATTTGCGTCCCGGACCCTGGAGATACTCGGAATATCGGTATCCACGACGCCTGCAGATTGGTCGGAGTACGTTCCGGCGCGAGGTCCGTTACTGATCGTGTGCAACCACCCCTTCGGCGGCGTCGAGGCGCTGGCACTTGCCAGGGAACTCAAGGCGATACGCACCGACATCAAATTTCTCGCCAATGCGGCGCTCAAGGTATTCAGCGAGTTGCACCCCCTGTTCATCGCCACCAATCCGCTGAAAACCAGCCATGCGAATCAGGCTTCCATCCGTCATTGCCAGACGCATCTTAGAGACGGCGGAGTCCTGGTCCTGTTCCCCGCGGGACGGGTTTCTTTTCAGCAGCATCACAAAGCCCGTATTGCTGACGGCCAGTGGCATCGCATGGTCGGTCACCTGGCAAAAACCACCGGCGCCACACTGTTGCCAGTGTTCTTCCACGGCGCCAACAGCCGCCTGTTCCACGTCATGGGCCGCGTATGGGACAGATCCAAATTACTGATGCTACCCCGTGAATTTCTTAAGCTGCGCGGTCGGCGGATCCGTTTCAACGTTGGCCGCCCGCTGCCACCGCCGCTCTGGCAACACATGAATGCCCCTGAACTGACGGCCTATGCACGTGTCATGACCTATCTGGCGCAAGACATGGACTGCGGAGAAACGCCGGCCAACGATGCTGGGACACCAGCCGCTGAGCTGGCACCGTATGGCGACAGGACTGCCATATGCAACGAACTCGACACTCTCCCGGCACGACAGAAACTGCTGGACTTCAAGCAATTCTCGGTCTTCTACGCCATGAGTGCACAGATCCCCACGCTGATGCGAGATATTGCCCGCGAACGCGAGCGCGTGTTCCGCCTCTATGACGAGGGCAGCGGGCAGGCGCGCGACACGGACGGCTATGATCGTAGCTATGTTCAACTGTTCGTCTGGGATCGCGACACTCAGTCGCTGGTCGGTGCTTACCGGATGGGTCGAACCGATCTGCTCAAGCAACAATACGGTCCCGCAGGTAACTATCTAGCGCAGATGTTCGATTTTGATATGGACTTTCATGATCCCGCCGCCGCGGCCCTGGAACTGGGTCGATCCTTCGTGATACCCGAACACCAGAAAAGCTTTTATGCACTCTACCTGCTTTGGCAAGGCATTGGACACTATCTGGTCGCACACCCGCAATACCGAAGGCTGTACGGTACGGTATCTCTGTCCCGGCTGTATGATTATCGGGCAGTGCTTTCGCTCTGCGACGCGCTGATCGAGCCCTCGCCTCACGTCAGACCAAAACATCGGATGCTGAACACGCCGCATCCCGAATGGCGCGACTATCAGGCTATCAAAGGCCGCCCCGATCTCAAGACACTGTCGGCCATCGTTCGCGGACTGGATGCAGGCGGCAGGGATATCCCCGTTCTGCTGAAGCACTACCACAAGATCGGGGCGAAGTTCCACTGTGTAGGCGTTGATCCCAACTTCAACAATACGCCGGGATTGCTGTTATCGGTCGACATCGCCAGCATGACGCCGAAGCTGGTCTCCACTTTTCTCGGGAAGGACGCCGGTGCTTATCTGGCTTATGGGGCCGTGCACGACAACCGCGGACGTCCCGGATGAGGACAGCCAGCGTGAAATTGCAGGTCAATGACAATATCGCAACCCTGCAACAGGGTGCCAGGTTACTGCAGTGTATCGATGACGACCTGTACCGGCGCCGCATCGAAAATGTTTTCGCCACTTCCATCGGTGCTCACGTGCGCCACAACCTGGGGCATTACAGAATTTTTCTCGACGCGCTTGAAACCGGTGACATCGACTACAGCGCACGCTGCCGTGATGCCGCGATTGAAGTCGATCGCACCGCCGCACTGACTGAAACCGCCAACATCTGCGGACAGTTGCACGGAGTATCCATACTGCGCCAGGACCTGCAATTACAGATTCGCAACAGCCGCGGCGACGCCTGCGCAACGACATCGACCTGCGTCTCCCGCGAACTTGAATTCCTCCTCGGCCACACCATTCATCATTACGCAATTATTGCGATCATCTGCCGTCTGCAGGACGTGGCGCTCGAGGAAGGCTTCGGCGTGGCGCCATCCACTCTCTGTCACCTGGAATCATTGAAATCCGCATGTGTACGCTGAGCTGGAAGCCGATCGACGACGGTTATGTACTGATGTTCAATCGTGATGAACAACGCTCGCGGACGCCGGCACTGCCACCCGATTTCGGACAGGTCGGCAGCGTGATGTTCCTGGCGCCGACCGATCCCCAACACGGCGGCACCTGGCTGCTGGTCAACGAATTCGGTGTAAGCGTTGCGCTGCTGAATCACTATCCCGAACCGATTCCGTCGTACCATGTGAATGCACCTTCGCGCGGCCTGCTGACAGTAGCGTGCGCCGATTGTCACAGTGTCGATACGCTCGTTAGCCGCGTACCTGGAATCGTGCCCACACCCTACGCGCCGTTCCGGCTCGTCGCGGTCGATCTGACCGGGGCAGTAGAGATTATCTGGGATGGGCGCACCCTGACATCCTCCCGCCTGCCGCTGCAAGGCGGCATGCTGACTTCGTCTTCGGTGCGATCGCAAGAAATTGAAGCCGCCCGTCGCGGCACCTTCGAACAGCTTGTCGGAGCAATCGAAGCAGCCACTGTCGCGCAGCTGGCACAATTCCATCACCACACTGCCGCCGACGGCGCCAAGGGTATCCGCATGTCGCGCTCCGACGCGTGTACCCACAGCATCGCAACGATAACCGTGTCTGCAAAAACCGGGGCGGCCGCAATGGACTACCAGGCGCTGCTACCTGCGGATCCACAAGCCTGCGTCACGGTGATGAGACTGCCGCTGCAAGCGGGCAGCGCTCTGCCATGAACACGCCGACTCGCCCTTTCAACCAGCCCGTCAGCCGTCTCGGTAAAGCCGTCTTTGCCTGCCTCGGCTGGATGGAACGGCATATCATCACCCACTCTCGCGTCGGCGCCACTGCATTCTTTGACACGGCGCTGTTCCCCTGGGTAGATACATTCAAATCGGACTGGCCTGCCATACTCGCCGAGGCGCAGGCCGTATTGCCCGACCTGCAGGACCTGCCGGCATTCCAGGACATCTCTCGGGAAGTGGCGTATATCACCAATGACGACAAGTGGAAAACGTTCATGCTGCTCGGCTACGGTATACGTTCCGAGGTCAATCTGCGCCGCTGCCCGGCCACTGCCGGCGCCTTGCGACACATTCCCGGCATACGCACTGCTTTCTTCTCCATCCTTGAACCCGGCAAGAAATTGCCGCCGCACCGCGGCCCTTATAACGGTTTGTTGCGCCTGCATCTTGGGTTGATCGTACCGACACCCGCTGAACAATGCTGGATTCGCGTCGATTCCGAACGTCGATATTGGCAGACCGGCGAGGTGATGATTTTCGACGACGCACTGAACCACGAAGTGCACAACGATACAGATGGCCTGCGTGTTATCCTCTTTATCGACTTCCTGAGGCCTTGCCGCTGGCCCATCAATTGGCTGAACCGCCTGGTGGTCTTTATCGCGCGTTTCAGCTCGCTGGTGCGCGACGCCCAGCGCAACCAGGCGCGTTGGGAACGGGATTTCTACTCGCGTCCACCGAAACCAGTCGGCAAGATCATCGACTGAAATACCGGCTGATGTGCATTACCTGTCGGCTTTTGTTGCCACTGCCTCAACTCGCGCTGTCGCAACCAGGGTCGATTCGGCCCGGATTCTGTCGCGTCTCAGCCGGCTCAGACTATGCAGCTGGTTCTGGCTGGGATTTACGAGCATCAGACCGATGCCTTGTCCTGAGCGGTGAATGACATAGCCACACATGCGCTGATCGTCTTTTGCTCTATAGTCGCGCGACACGACTTCGATCTCTATACAGATGTGCACAGGACAGATTCCCGGCAAGCAGTCGATAAACAGACCCTCCCGACTTACGTTGCGAATTTTCCCACGTCCGGCGAACTTACCACAACAATAGACAGCAACATCCGCAGACACATCAGTACGATTACAAAGTCGATGATCCATCGGTTCTCCTTGATCTACGGGCTAACGGGTGCGTCACCTGTATAGTCGTGTGAACAAGGCAATCATTACGCGTGATTATCGTTCGCGGCACTCGATGTGAGTGAGTCCGGGTCATCCTCCTCCCGGCCCACCGATTGTGAAACCCGCGCGCAACGCGTGCGCTCGAAAACCAGGCTCGCGATGTCAGCGGGAAACAGCATTTCCCAGTTCCACGCAAAAAATATGCGCACCTTGCGTGCGAAAGTCGGGATCTTCAGCAGATACACTCCGCGCCAGAGCAGCCATGCGATGAAACCGGAAATGCGTACACCAAAAATCTCCGCCACCGCCTTGTTGTGCCCGATGCTGGAGAGCTGACCAATAGGCCGGTAACGAAACGGTCGCGTCGGCTCGACCCGCAACACGCGGGCAATATTGGCAGCAAGCTGAGTTGCCTGGCGTTCGGCGAACTGCGCGGTGGGTGGGCATATTTTGTTGTCATGGGCGTTAGGGATTGCGGCACAGTCACCGATTGCCCAGACCCCCTCATGCTGCGCGACTGACATATCCGTCCGCGTCACGATACGCCCGCGCTCCAGCGTCAAGCCAAGCTTCAGAGCCAGCGGATTAGGCGCGGTGCCGATGGTACAAATTACTGTGGCAGCGTGAATGCGCTTGCCAGAGGCCAGCTCGACACCCTCGCCGCTAACGTTCCTGGCGCGCTCACCACAATAAATTTTTATCCCACGGCGCGTCATTTTTCGTTGGGTGAACGTACCGAGTTTGCGAGATATCTCCGGCAGCAGGTGGTTGCCGCTGTGTATGAGAATAACGCTGCATTCATCTCGCTTGAGGGAATCATAGTATCGCAAGGCACTGTGCAGAAAATCGCAGATCTCTCCGGCTGTCTCAACCCCGCTGAAGCCGCCGCCGACCACCACAAACGTGGTCAGGACGCGGCGCCGATCCGGGTCGCGCTGCAGTGCGGCCTGTTCGAGACGCGTTATGATCCGGTTACGCAGGTACAGCGCATCGCCCAGCGTCTTCAGTGGTAGCCCATGCTCTGCCATGCCAGGCACCAGATCAAGGTTGGCGTGCATTCCGCAACAGATGACCAGCTGACCATAATGAACAGGCCCGCAAGATTCGCCCGAGACAAAGAGGGTTCTTGTGGAAAAATCGATATCCGTTACATCAACCATGCAGAAAGCACTGCGCCTTATCATCTGCCGCAACGGCGCAACAACATGTCCCGGCAGTATTGACGCGCCTACCACTTCCGGTAGCAGCGGATTATAGGTAATAAAATTCTGGCGACTGATAACAGCGATCGAACGACTTGCCGGCAGTCGGCGCGCCAGGCGCCTGGCCAGCGCTGCACCGGCAAATCCTCCACCGAGAATTACTACATCGTAATACTGGCGCATATTGCACTCCGGCTGCGCCGACGTTTCTGCGGAGTGATTGTCGGACGTTACGTCAGGCGGATTCATTGGGAAATTCTGACATGGTTGTATTCGAGCCTGCGGTGGTGGAGCTGCTACAGAGCAACAAAGTTATCGACAACATCAAGTCGTGCGAGTTCAAAGATCGGACGGCGGATGCGAACCGGCAGGAGCACGTTCTGCAAGGCGTTTCGGACACGGCAGGAACCGTCTGGCCACGCCGGTAGTCATACGGCATAATTACCCTCTTTCTCGGTCAGCCGGAATAACATGTATGGGTGAAGCAGCCGACAACTCCGCCTTCCCGGAACCGGATCCCGGGCGCTGGCTGCAGGATTATGGCGATGTGCTGTATCGCTACGCGCTGCAGCGTCTGCGCGACTCCGCACACGCCGAAGATCTGGTGCAGGAGACGCTGCTGGCGGCGTTTCAGGCGCGCGCAAGCTACTCCGGCCGTTCTTCCGAGAAGACCTGGCTCATCGGCATTCTCAAGCACAAGGTGGTTGATTTCATTCGCACGCAGGTGCGCGAGTCGACCGTGGATGACATCAGCGCCTTGTCGGACAAGGGAGTGGAACATGATATCGACGACCTGTTCGACGCACGCGGCTTCTGGGTGCGCCCGCCAAGGGATTGGGGGAATCCGGACGCGGCACTGCATAACGATGAGTTTCTTGCCGCCTTCGAAGCGTGCCTGGCGCGTCTGAAGCCCGCTCTTGCCCAGGTCTTCGCTCTAAAGGAACTCGTCGGCCAGTCCAGCGAAGAGATCTGCAGGGAACTCGGGATTTCGACCACCAACTGTGGCGTAATGCTATATCGCGCCCGCATGGGGCTGAGGCGCTGTCTCGATGTGCAGTGGCCCGGCGGCAATTCCAAAGGCACAAAATAATGCGGTCATGTAAAGACATTTCTTTTCTCGTATCGCAGTCACTGGACCGGAAACTTGCGTTGCGCGAGCGGCTGGGCCTGCACCTGCACCTGATGATGTGCAACGCCTGTCGGTGTATGGCAGATCAGATGAAGCTATTACAGGCTGCCTCTCTACACTATCAGATTACCGAGGGACTCGAGTCCCACTCGGCGCAACAGGCGCTTTCGAGGGAAGCAAGCGACCGCATTCTCGCGCGACTGCAGCAGGCTGCTCGCGAACGTTCCGATTAGTGCTGCGCGTCGGATTCTCCTGGCGCCATTGAGTATTTTGTCATCTGGCAATTGGTCGGATTCCGGACCGGGACATTACAGATAAATTTATTAATGCGCCCTCCTCTACCGTCTACGCAGAGTCAACTGTAAAGATCGCCTGGCGAACCCGACTACATCACTGAACGCCGGGTGCATATTTACCCGGCCAGGTGATGAACGCAACACAGGAGTCAGTCGTATGCGCGGTCCAGCCTTTTTTATGTTAATGATGCTCGCGTTCGCCGGCGTTGCAGCTACACCGGCACCTGAACAGCTTATTCGTGAACAGGCCGGAAACCTGCTTGCACACATCGCCGTTGAGCAAGATGGCGAGAACCTGGAAAACCTGGTTGCAGAGATCATCGCGCCTCATGTGGATTTTGAGCTGTTCTCGAAACTGGTACTGGGCAAGCACCGGCGCTCGCTTTCGGCCGCCCAGCAACAGCGTTTCAGGAACGGAATGACGCACCTGGTGATAAAAACCTACGCGACGGCGTTGTCGGGCACATCCAAACTGGAGATCGAATACCAGGGTCTACAAGAGAACAAGAACCCCGACCGGGTGGTTGTGCTTACCGTGGTGAGCTCGTCAGGCAACCCACCTGTCAGAATCGATTACAAGCTGCACCGGAGGGACAACATATGGAAAGTCTACGATGTCGCGATCGAGGGCGTCAGCATGGCCATTAATTACCGTACCGTCATAGCAGAACGGAGCAGCCTGGAAGGTATAGACGCCGCTATCGACAGTTTGTCGGAACGACCGGTTACACTGGCTGCGCAATAACAACGCACCCACGGTGCGGGGAATGATCCATCGCGGACGCTGTCTACTGCCCTGGCCGGTGACCCGCCGTCATCCGGCATTCAAGCAAAAAAAGGAAAGACATAATGAATCAAAATATCGGACGTTTTACCGATCGCGCCGCCTTACTGCTTCTTGCACCTCTAATCCTGAACGCGTCACTGGTTGTCGCGGAATCGGACGTTTATCGCAATCCTGTCGGTATGGAATTTCTTGAAATTCCCGCCGGCAGTTTCATTATGGGCACGCCGGATCTGGATGAAGCCATTGCCGAAAATCCGGACGGTCAGATCGATACGGTACGTGACGAACACCCCCCGCATACAGTCACCTTCGCCACACCCTTTTATCTTGGCGCTACCGAGGTCACACAAGGCCAGTGGTTAGAGATTATGGACACCAGACCGGGGCCGGAAGCCTATTGGTCGGACAGCGACTGGCAGCGCCTTCCGGTCGTCTCGGTAAGCTGGCACGACGCGCAACGATTCATTCAGCGTTTGCAGGTCCGCGACCCGAAAACACGCTATCGACTGCCGACCGAAGCCGAATGGGAATACGCGGCGCGTGCCGGCACCCAGGGCCTGCGCCCGATGACAGTCCAGGCATTGCCTGAACAGGCCTGGTACATCAGGAATTCCGGCGACGTCCCGCATCCCGTTGCGGGCCGCGCGGCGAGTTCCTGGGGTTTGTACGACATGCTGGGAAATGTCTGGGAATGGACGCAGGACCGATATGCGCCGGATTACTACGCCCGCGCTGCGGATACTGACCCGCAGGGGCCGGCAACCGGCGACAAGCGTGTCCGTCGCGGCGGTTCCTATCATTGTCCGCTGCACATGGTCCGGCCTGGCTACCGTTCCGCCGATGATCCTGATGCTGCATACTCCGTGATAGGCTTCCGCCTGGTCGCCGTACCGGATGAGCGCAGCTGACCGTGCGGCACAGAAAGGCGGATCGCGGCAATCGGTTACAGCACCGCGGGAAGTATTCTCGATAATGCGGGGCCACTCCGGATGAGCTGCTGAAAAGCAGCCGGGCCGACAGGCCGGCTGAACAAAAATCCCTGGGCTTCATCGCACCCGGCTTCTCGCAAAAACGCGTATTGCCCCTGCGATTCGATGCCCTCGGCGATCACCTGCATCCCGAGGCTGTGCCCGAGTTCGATAATGGAGCGCACAAGGATCGCGTCGCCGGACTCCCGCTCTACGTTGCTCACGAATGACCGATCGATCTTGAGCCTCTCCAGAGGAAACTGCCGCAAATAGGCGAGCGAAGAGTAGCCGGTCCCGAAGTCGTCCAGCGCGATACCGACACCCAGCGCCTTGAGCTCCCGCAACTGGTCGATCGAATGAGGCACATCGTCCATCGCGAGGCTCTCGGTAACTTCCACTTCCAGGTACTGTGGCGGCAGGCCTGACTGTTCCAGCGTCTCGGCGATGGTCCTGATAATGTCCTTGCTGATGAATTGTCGCGCCGACAGGTTGACAGCGATGCGGATCGGCGATGCTGCTCCACGGTTCCACGCCTGCGCCTGGAAACAGGCCTGGCGCAATATCCATTCGCCGATTGGAATAATCAGGCCCGACTCCTCTGCCAGGGGGATGAATTTCGACGGTGGCAGAAGTCCCATCACAGGATGATTCCAGCGCAGCAAAGCCTCGGCACCGATAATCGATCCCGAAGACAGCGCTACCTGCGGCTGATAAACCAGTTCCAGCTCGCCCCGCTCCAGCGCCTGCCGCAAATGGTTCTCCAGCATCAGGCGCTCTCTGGCCAGCGCCGACAATCCCGATTCATAGGCACGGAATCCACCGCCCGCGCCTTTCACCTGTTGCAATGCCTGGTCCGCGCAACTGATCAGGGAGATTGCATCCTGTCCATCGACGGGGTAACGCGAACTCCCGATGCCGGCACCCAGGAACAGCTCATAGCCATCGACGTAGAGCGGCTCATTGAAACCGGCGACGATCTGAAGGGCCAGTTGTGATGCTGCCCCCGGCGAGCAGGGATCCTGCAACAGCACCCCGAACACCTCACCCTCGTAGCGATACACGGACGCGGACTTCGCGGTGCCTGCGAACGCCATCACGATCTGCGCCAGGTGCCGCGACAGGACCTGGTAGAGCCTGTCGGCAATGCCGTGACCCATGCTGTCGATAATCCGTTGCGTGCGTTCGATGGTGACCAGCAGAACAGAGCCCTCTGCTGCCTTTTCTATGGCCTGCTGGATATCGGCGACGAGTCGGCGCCGGTTCGGAAGATCCGTAACCGGGTCGTGGAAGGCCATATGTTCGAGACGCCGTTCGGCCAGCACGCGCTCCGTGATATCCCGCAGATATACATGGAAGGTCCCGAAGTCCTTCAGGTGATGAACATTGGCTTCGTAATTCCGGGTGATCACAGCATACTGCCAATGGCCCCAGTCCGAATCCTGTTCAATCATGTGCTCGAGACGCCGTTTGACATCACTCGGAAGAAGCATCAGCGGAGCATCGACCGGTATGCCAAGCGCCATCATGGTCGCCCAGGCTCCGGGGTTGACGTAATCGATGCTCCCGGTGCGCGTCAACCTCAACACGGGATTCGGATTCCTTTCGACGAACATCGCAAGCCGCCGCCGTTTATGGATTCCCGAGCGGACCACTGCGAAGAACGCGGACATGACTTGAATCGCTCTCCTCATGTCATCCGCCCGTTCGCCGGGTGTGACGGCCGGAATGCGTCGTCGAAGTGGCGGTCATGTCTTGTCCCTCATTGATTCAAATTGGCCTGCCATGGACTGTTTGCCTGTCCCGGGCGGCCGTCTGCATTTTTGTCGCGTCAACGACTGAATTCTTACGCCAAAAGCAGCCTTTTTGTAAGATTTTGCTGACGCTCTCAATGACTGAAAAACATTTGCACGCGGCAACCGGCTGGTTGATTTGCCCATGGCCTGGTGGATTTCCCCCAGCGAGTCACGGTGAACCGACCGGTCAGTCGGCCTGAAAAAGCGGCCCATGCTTCCGGGCATAGTTTCTGCATTTCTGCCGGAACAGCCGCTCCAAAGGAGCCGACCTGAAACTGGTGCTTAAACCATCAACAGGAGTGACAGCCATGTCTGTGCAATCAAATACTATCTCCAGTGTTATGCTCGCCAGCGCAGTTGCGATCGCGATGTCAGCCAGCGCACCTGCCGTGGCGCAGGAAAAGGTAAAATGCTACGGAATCTCTGAAGCCGGACAGAACGATTGCAAGGCGGGACCTGGTACGACCTGTGCCGGGACCTCGACAGTAGACTACCAGGGCAACGCCTGGACTCTCGTTCCGGAAGGCGAATGTCTGAAGTATGGCGTAGCCGAGGATCAGGCGAAGTACGAGCTTCCCGGCGATCGCGTGGGCTCCCTGAAGCCGCTGGACCGGGACCTGCCCAAGAATACGTAGCAGTCTGTCGGGACGCATGGATACCGAACGGTTGGCTTCCCGATTCGAGCTTCCACTGCGGGCCGGCGTCGGCCTGAGACCGGATCATTACGAGGTCGTGCTCCGGGAGCGCCCGGATGTCAGCTGGTTCGAGGTGCACGCCGAGAATTACATGGGCGCCGGCGGGCCTGTGCTCGCCTGGCTGGAGCAAGTCCGTGCCGACTACCCCCTTTCGATCCACGGCGTCGGGTTGTCGATCGGCTCCGATGATTCACTGGATCCGGTCCACCTGCGGCGCCTCAGGACGCTGCTGGATCGCTATCAGCCGGATTCCTTCAGCGAGCACCTGGCCTGGTCATCTCAGGGTGGCGTGTACCTCAATGATCTGCTGCCGCTGCCATACACGCGCGAGACCCTGGCTCGCGTCAGCGAACATATCGATCAGGTTCAGACCCACCTCGGACAGCGGATGCTGTTGGAGAATCCGTCAACCTACCTGAGCTTTGCCAGCAGCACGATGACGGAGATCGAGTTTCTCTCTGCGCTGGTCGAACGCACCGGCTGCGGCCTGCTGCTCGACGTCAACAATGTTTATGTCTCAGGCACCAATCAAGACTACTCGCCTCTCGATTACATCAGGGACTTTCCGCTTACCCACGTCGGCGAGATCCATCTGGCAGGTTATGCCTGCGATACGGATCAGGAGGGTCATGCCCTGCTGATTGACGCCCACGACTGTGTCGTGGCGGTCGAGGTCTGGTCGCTGTACGCCGAGACCATCGCCCGCACAGGGCCGGCACCCACCTTGATCGAATGGGACAGCAAGCTGCCGGACTGGGAAGTTCTGGTCGGGCAGGCCAGGACAGCGGACCGGTACATGGAAGGTTACAGCCAGGGAGTCTCCGAAAATGTCGGCGTTGGCTGACCTGCAACGGGAATTCGCACAGGCGCTGCGCGATCCGGGCCGGCGGCAACCGTCACAGGTCTGCGGCCCGCGGCTCGCCTCGGCAGAGCGCCGCTTCAATGTGCACAGAAACAACATGGTGGCAGGCCTGATCGAGGCGCTGCAAGCCACTTACCCCGCAGTGCACCGGTTGGTCGGAGAGGAGTACTTCTCAGCGGTGGCCAGGGCGTTCATCGGCCTGCATCCGCCGCGCTCGCCGATGCTTCTTCACTATGGAGGCGAGTTTGGAGATTTCCTGGAAGGCTTTCCGTCGGCTGCCGGAGTCCCTTACCTCGGTGACGTCGCCCGGCTCGAGTGGGCGCGGACAAAGGCATTCCATGCGGCGGACGCAGAACCCATTGGCCTTTCGACATTGGCCGACATTGCGGATAGTCGCCTGAAATATCTCACGCTGGAGCTGCATCCCTCGCTGACGCTGCTGGATTCGCGCTGGCCAGTCGACTCCCTGTGGCGCGCCTGCTGCACGCCAGACCAGGACGCCGATGTGAACATGGATGAGCCACAGCAGGTGGCTATTGTGCGCCCCGTCTGGCAGGTGGCGATTCACGTCCTGCCCTCGCCGGCCGCCGCTTTCGCACAGCTGTTGCAGCAAGGATGGGCGCTGGGGGAGGCAACGCAGCATTGCGCCGGGTTGCACCAGGATTTCGATCTCGCCGACAGCCTGCGACGCCTGTTCGGGATTGGCGCAGTCGTCGCCGTCAAGATTCCGCAGCAGGACGAGGAGCAATCATGATCAAGCGAATTGCGGAACTGCATCAGCGGCTCTTTGCCGCTATCGAACGCGGTCTGGCCGACTGGTTTCCTGCCTTGCTGGCGCGGCTGATTTTCGCGGGTGTCCTGCTGGTCTACTTCCTGAACTCGGCAATGACGAAAATCGGTGAGGGGATTTTTGGGATATTCAACCTTACCGACAAGGCCTACGCTCAAATCCTGCCATCGGTAATGGAACGCCACGGCTATGATGCCTCACAAATTTCCTTCCCCTACGATCTTGTTGTCCACCTCGGGACCTACAGCGAAATCCTGCTCCCCACGCTGATCGTGCTCGGGCTGTTCACACGCCTCGCTGCTCTCGGAATGATTGTCTTTGTGATCGTGCAGAGCTATGTCGACATCGCATTCCACGACGTCGAGAAGGAGACTATCGGAGCCTGGTTTGACCGCCTGCCCGACGCGGCCATCTTTGATCAAAGGGCACTATGGTTTTTTCTGCTGGCGTATCTGGTGATCTATGGGGCTGGTCGGATCTCACTGGATTACCTGCTGCAGCGTCGCCTTGTGAACGGGACCGTTCCGGCACAGTCGACCTAGGATGAAACCACGCTAACGAAGCGAACGCATTGTGTCGAGAACGGCCAGTCGATACCCGTCGATGGCGGCGTTGATGGCGTCAACCCCGGCCTCGGACTGTCCTAGAGTATCCCAGCTCTCGGCCCAGACCGTCTTGAGCCGGTCGGCTTCACCCGGTACCGGTTCAGGGATGACCTGGCTCAGGTCGTGTATCGTGAGGATGTGCGCCCAGCCATTGCGCGGATTACCGTACTCGGGGTGCTGGTCGTAATGACTGAAAAACACCACACGCTGCAGTTCGCCTACCTGCGTCAACACCTCGAATCCAGCGGTGCGAATATTGCTGTTGAGTTCCGATTGCTGATTGCGCCAGGTGTTGTAGCCGAGGCCGGACAGGGCAACGACCAGGCTGATGATTGCGACCAGGTTGCGTCGGACTTGCTCCAGCACTGAATGGTTCATGGCGCGACTCCACCCGGGTTCACAATAAACCCCGACACATTATAGCTTACTCTTGACCGATCGGTCTACTATGCTCCGTGATGATTACCGAATCGAGCTAGCGTCAGCGCATCTTTGCCAGCCGCATCCATAGACTGACCGGTCTATTTTACAAACTATCCGACAAGGAGCGAAACCCATGGAATGCGAACCCGGTGACACCGTAACCTCAATCACTCTCCCTGCAATCGACGGCTCGATCTTTGACCTCACAGTCTCAAGGGCAGACCCTTCATGTTGTCTTTCTTCCGGTTTGCCTCGTGCCCGTTCTGCAATCTGCGCGTGCACGAACTGGTGACGAAGTTCGATCAACTCCCGGAGGGATTCACCATTGTTGCCGTTTTCGATTCGCCGCTGGATAACCTTCAGCGCCACGCAGACCGGCACCATGCCCCGTTCCCGATCCTTGCCGACGAACGCGGTGACTGCTACAAGCGCTATGACATCGAACATTCCGTGACTGGCGTATTGAAAGGCATGATTTTTCGTATGCCGAAGTTGCTGTATGGCATGTTCGCGAAAGGGTGCTTTTGTTCACGGTCGTACGGAATCTACACGCGACTTTTCTATCCTGCCTTTCTCAACGGTGGCACTTTCCGGTGTGAATCCATGGCGTGCCAAAGATCCCAGTCGCGCTGCAAGGTTCAACCAGAATTCAAAACCCGTCTTGAGCGCCTCACCCAGCGCCAGTGCCGAATCCGCACTGACCTGGCGACGCCCGTTGATCACCTCGTTAAGGCGCGCATACGTCCAGCCGAGGTGCGCGGCGAAGGGCGGTGTCAAAGCTGGTACTCATATAGCCTTTGCGAACAGGGTGGACAAGATCCGCTCTGCTCTGCGCGATGGCAATTGCTTCAAGGCGCCGGTCCTTCATGGACCCACTTCGCGACAGTCAACAGTCGCTCGCTGCGCCAGACGCGGACGATCCTCACGCGCGTGGGATCGCGTCGATATATGATTCGGAACGGCGGATGAATAAGTTCACGCAGAAAAGGCTGATCGAATTCGGGCACGACCCGTCCCATATCCGGATGATTCGCCAGCGCCTGGATACGCTGGATCACCTCGTCCACCAGTCTCATTCCGACGTCCGGCACTCTTTGCTCCAGATACCAGCTCTTGACTTCCTCGAGATCGCGTAGCGCCAACTCAGTGAAGCTGATGACCGTCCTGGCCACGACGCTATTTCAGTCCGAGCCGCGTCTTCGCCTCTTTAAGCGATACCTCGCGCCCTGCCTCCAGGTCCGACAATCCTGCGACCACGGCGCGCATGAAGGCTCTTTCTTCCTCGGCTTTCTCGTAATCGCTGACGGACTGGACCACGGCGACACCCCTGCCCCGGCTGGTGAGCAGCACGGGCCGGTGGGCCTCGGTAGTGTGCTTCACCACGCGCCCTGGATTCACCTTCAGGTCCGACAGAGGAACAAGATCCTCGGAAAATTTGATGGTCATGGCGTACTCTTGTTGGAAGCTGTGGAATGGCGCTTAAAATAGCACCTGTTAACAGGTCTTTCAAGAGGTGCCGAATTATGCCAGTGAGTCATGTGGTCTACACGCCTTCCTGTTTGGTGGGTGGGCTGTGTTCCACATCATAGCCGCCGGTCAGTTCATTGAGCACCGACAATACCCGGGCCAGCGGTGACTCCTCGCCATCCTGCATGCCTTCTTCCTCGGCCACGGCCAGCTCGCTGGCATCATAGGCCCAGCGGCGCAACAACTCGATCTTCTGCGCCTGCGTCAAGCCGGGTCAAGGTCCAGTTGGTTTTTATGTTTGTCCATTTGCATTCCCGTGACGGGTTTGTTTTCTGCAGCACGCCGTATGTCGCACTAGTCAATCTTGACTGTTCGTCGTTTGGCTGTTGCGATTTTGGGCATCGTCAGCTCCAGCACCCCGTCCTTGAACTTCGCCTTTACTTTTTCGGTGTCCACATCACTCGGAAGGGGTACTGTGCGCGCATCCAGGTTGTCCTTATCCACACCCGTCAGCTGAGGACACGAGCAGGTCTGCTGACCGCGATCTCTTTGCTTTCCTTCTTCTCTTCAATAACCGCCCATTCCTTCCATCCCAGGCGGCATGGGACTTTCTTTCCTGGGCGCCTTGGCGATCATGGCCTCCGTCGTAATCATCAAGCCCGCAATGGACGCGGCATTCTGCAGGGCCACGCGTACCACTTTGGTGGGGTCAAGTATACCCATCTTGATCATGTCGCCATACTCGTTGGTCTGGGCGTTATAGCCGTAGTTCCCTGCTTGCTCCTTCACCTTGCTCAGCACCACGGATGGCTCCACACCCGCGTTAGCCACGATCTCGCGCAGCGGCTGCTCCATGGCACGCAGTACGATTTTGATGCCGACAATCCTGATCAGGATTGTCGCCCTTGAGGCGCTGCGCCTGCACGGCCTGCATGACCCGAATCAGCGCGACGCCCCCGCCCGCGACTACGCCCTCTTCGACGGCCGCTCTTGTGGCGTGCATGGCATCTTCCACGCGATCCTTTTTCTCCTTCATCGCCGTTTCCGTCGCGGCGCCGACCTTGAGTTCGGCGACGCCGCCGACGAGCTTCGCGAGTCGTTCCTGAAGTTTCTCTTTGTCGTAGTCCGAGGTGGCATCGTCGATCTCGCGACGGATCTGCTTGATGCGCGCCTGGATCGCTTCGGGCGCGCCAGCCCCACCGATCAATGTGGTGGTGTCTTTCGTGACAATGATCTTACGGGCGGAACCGAGATCATCCATGCTCGCCTTTTCCAGGCTCAGTCCGGTCTCTTCGGATATCACCTCGCCACCGGTGAGAACTGCGATATCGTGCAGCATGGACTTGCGCCGGTCCCCGAAGCCGGGTGCCTTGACGGCCGCCAACCTTATAATCCCGCGCATCGCATTGACCACCAGAGTCGCCAGCGCTTCTCCCTCGACATCCTCGGCAACGACCAGCAACGGTTTGCCGGCCTTGGCGATGGCCTCCAACAAGGACAACACATCACGGATGTTGGACAGCTTCCTGTCATAGAGCAGAAGAAGGGCATCCTCCAGTTCCGCGCTCATCTCGTCAGGCTTGTTGATGAAATAGGGTGACAGAAAGCCACGGTCGAACTGCATGCCCTCGACAACCGTCAGCTCGTTGTCCATCCCAGTGCCTTCCTCTACGGTGATAACGCCTTCCTTGCCCACCTTGTCCATAGCCGAGGCAATCAAACCACCGATCTCCTCGTCACCGTTAGCCGAAACTGTCCCCACCTGCGCGATCGCCTTGCTGTCCTTGCATGAAACCGAAATCCGTTTCAGTTCTTCCACCGTGGCGTCGACGGCTTTGTCGATGCCGCGTTTGATATCCATGGGATTCATTCCGGCCGCCACCGATTTCAATCCTTCCTGAAAAATGGATTGAGCCAGCACCGTTGCCGTGGTAGTTCCATCGCCGGCGATCTCCGAGGTCCTGGCTGCCACCTCTTTGACCATCTGCGCGCCCATGTCTTCGAACCGGTCTTCCAGTTCGACTTCTTTGGCGACGGAGATGCCATCCTTGGTCACTACGGGAGCGCCGAACGGCCTGTGTATCACCACATTCCGCCCGCGCGGGCCCAGTGTCGCCTTGACCGCCTGTGCCAGAATCGCCGCGCCACGCGCCATGCACTGGCGGGCGTCATCCCCAAATCTCAGGTCCTTGGCTGGCATCGGTGTCCACCTCCATTGGTAATGTTCGTCATGAGCTGTGCCGTAGACTTTTCGCCGGGTTTCGTAGTCTGTCGTCAAAACCTCATACAGATCCAGGTCTGTCAGGCTAGCTCAACTTTGTGTTAGCAATTCCACCAGCGACTCGCCGCGATGCACCCGCCGGATGGCCCGCGCGAACAGCGAGGCGGCATCGAGCTGGGTCAGCTTGTCACGCACAGCCGTCGATGTCAGCCGCAACGGCGGCAGGGTATCAGTCACGGCCAGGGCCTCGATGTCGGGCGTGGCCAGCACCCGATCGGCGGCACTAGTGAACACGCCGTGGCTGGCCGCCGCCAGTACCCGCGCCGCGTCCTGGCGAATGCAGGCCTGTGCCGCCCGCGCCAGGGTGCCGCCGCTGCTGATCAGGTCATCGATGAGGATGACCTGCCGGTTCGCGACCTCGCCCACCAGCGTCTCGCCGCGCACCACACCGGCGCTGCGCTGCTTCTCCATGAAGGCCCCGCCCACCGGCCGGCCCAGGCGCTGTTCCAGTGCCTGGCGGAACAGCTCGGCCCGCTTGACGCCGCCCACGTCCGGAGACATCACCACCACCTCCTTATCGTCACCCAGGCGATTTGAAAAGTAGTCCATGAACAAGGTCCCGGCCTCCAGGTGGTCAGTCTGGATACGGAACGCGTTCTGGTAGGCCGCCAGGTTGTGGACGTCCAGGGTCATGACGCTGTCCACTCCCACCGCCTCAAACAGTGCCGCCACATAGCGGCTGGTGACGGGATCGCGTGACTTGGTCTTGCGGTCTTTGCGGGCATAGCATAAATAAGGAACCACGGCGGTCACCCGTGCCGCCGCGGCATCGCGCAGGGCACCGAGGAAGAACAGCAGCCGCACCAGCCTGTCGTTGACCGACTGCCCGGCATCGCTGTACAGCGACTGGATTACATAGACATCGCGCCCGCGCACGCTCTCCAGCGGCCGGGTCTTGTGCTCGCCGTCCTCAAACTCCCGCTCCTCGTGCTCGCCCAGGGGTGTCTCCAGCGCTGACGCGACCCGCTCACCGAACTTGCGGTCAGCGTTCAGGGCAAACAGGACGGGTGGCGCGGGATACGGCATAACAGTATTCAGGCTGCCTGTTCGCCCAGATAGCGTCCAAACCAGTTCCGCGCCAGCTCGGCCACCTCCTCCAGCTTGCCGGGTTCCTCGAACAGATGGGTGGCCCCAGGCACGATCTCCAGCCGGCATTCGCCATACAACTGCGCGGCGGCCTCCCGGTTCATCTCGATCACCGCGTGATCCAGCCCGCCGACGATCAGCAGGGTAGGCGCCTGTACCCGCGGCAGGTTATTCATTGCCAGGTCCGGCCGCCCGCCGCGTGAGACCACGGCCCTGACTACCTGGGGTCGGTCGGCCGCCGCATTCAGGGCGGCGGCCGCGCCGGTGCTGGCGCCGAACAGGCCGATCGCCAGGTGCCGGGTCGTGGTCTGTCCGCTGACCCAGTCCACGGCTTCCCCGAGCCGGTCGCTCAACAGCGGGATATCGAAGCGCAGTTCCCGGGTCTGCTCGTCGATGACCTGCTCCTCGGCCGTAAGCAGATCGAACAGCAGGGTCGCCAGCCCCGACTGGCTGAGCTGCCGCGCCATCCAGCGGTTGCGCGGACTGAAACGGCTGCTGCCGCTGCCGTGGGCAAACACCACGATGCCGGTGGCCGCGGCGGGAATCACGAGGTCGCCCTGCAGTATCGCCTTACCCGCCGGAATCTCGATTTCATCGGGCTGATATTCGTTTCCCATGTCGCTCTCCCTCACGTTCCTCGGGCCCGCCGATCCTGCACCTGCCAGGCAGAATCCAGCAGGGTCTTGACCTCGCTGTCGCTGACCTGGGTAAAGTCCCGATACCACTGGCCAATCGCCATGAAGGGCTCGGGGGTCTCCGGGCAGATCACCTCATCCACCTCCCGACGCAGGACCGCAATGGTCTGGGCCGGCGCAACGGGCACCGCCACCACGATCCGGGCCGGCTGCTGCGACCGCAGTGCCGCCACCGCCGCCCGCATGGTCGCGCCGGTGGCCAGGCCGTCATCAACCAGAATGATAATCTGTCCTGCGATGTCCGGCCGGGGGCGCTCACCGCGATAAACCTGCTCCCGCCGGTCCAGCTCGGGCTGCTCCTCGGCCACGGCCTGCTCGATCACCGCCTCGCTGATACCGAGGCTGGCGACGATATCCTGATTGAGCACCAGTGCGCCGCCGCTGGCCAGCGCCCCCATGGCGAGCTCTCTCTGACCCGGCGTGCCCAGCTTGCGTACCAGCATCAGGTCCAGCGCCACATCCAGGGCCCTGGCGATCTGATAGGCCACCGGCACTCCGCCACGCGGCAGTGCCAACACGATCACATCCTTGCGCCCTCGATACGCCGTCAACGCCTCTGCCAGGGCATCGCCGGCCACCCTTCGGCTCTCAATCGGCAGTTTCATTTCTTATCACCTCGCGAGAGATCCGGATTCCTATGCAACCACTGAATACAATAGCATTCGAACAAGTCTTCAATCGCGCACGCTGAAGCGTTTGTCGAGGTCCGCAATTCGATAATTTCACACAAGGGGATGCGGACGACGGTGTTCTCGCGCCTGGCAGGATGCGACGCGGATTGTCGCGGGCCTGCCGAGGTCCCCTTCGATACGGATCTGCATCGGAAGAAATTTCATGATCACCTCCGCATTGGTCTGCAGATGCAGGGTCACTTCACTGGTGCGCAACACCGACATTTCGCCGGCGCAGGCCAGAGGCAACAGCAGCTGATCGGCCAACCAGCGATCCACGGCGCCGTCGTTGGCGAGGAATGTCAGCAATTCCTCCACCGCTTCGTCAGCGACCTGCTCGGCCCGTTTGCCGCGCGCACCCAATGCGAAGAAACAGGCCTGACTGTGCTCGAATTCGGCGAGCAGCAGCAACAGCGTGCCACGCGACCGGGCCGGCAACGATTCCAGAGAGATGGCGATCTCGCAATCCAGCCCGCGCAATTGGCGCAAGGCTTGGCGGCGCTGACGTGCAGCGATGTCGTCCGGGAGATTGGCCACGGCGGACAACCCGCGCACACGCAGCAACCTGCCGCGCTCGCAGAGGCGCAGGGCACCGGGCTGCGCACTGCCGGGCATCCGGACATGCAGTTCACCGCCGCCTTGCGGATAGAATCCGGCCATGGTCATGTCCAATCCGAACGGCACACCCAGACGCGTCAGCAGCACCCGCCAATGCCAGTCCAGATAGTGGAAACACGGACTCAAGGGTACATGCGTACCGCCGGTGACGGTCAGATACGACGCTGCGGGCGCCAGTGCCAGCGGCAACAGCAGCGTCTGCAGCACCAGCGAGGTGGCGCCAGCCGTGCCGATATCGAAATGGTATTCGCCCGGCGTGACGGGACCGGGTGCGAAGTGCACGGTCTGCGAACCGATTCGATCCCCCTCAACCTGAGCGTGGCTGATGCGCGCCGCCGCCTGCACGGCCGCATGGTGCTGAAAACCCAGTCCGGGTTTGCTCCGGTTGGCGCGGATCCGCGTCAGGCGGACCGGCTGTCCGGTCAGCGCCGCCAGCGACAGCGCACTGCGCAGCACCTGCCCCCCGCCCTCGCCCATCGATCCGTCGATGTCTATCATGGCGGTCTTGCTCCCGGCCGCGATTACCGATTCCGCAGGGGCCGCACCTGAACCCGAGAATACTCAAGCCCGGCTTCAGCAACGATGTCACGTCGCGATGAACGTCTCAAGTGTAATCGCTGTTGCACTGCCATCGTTCAGCTCCAATGCAACTGCAACTGCCCGTCCGGGCGCAGCACTGCCTGTACGCCAAGGGCCGCACTCTCGCGCCGCAGCAGCTTCCACAACCAATGCGCCTCCGCCGGCGAAGCGCGATTGATCCGAAAGCGGCGTAGACGCGTGGGTGTCATCTCGAAGCGCTGCAGGCAACCGCTGTGCGCCTGCACGGTAACGAAGTACACCAGACCCAGATCATCACGATAATCCGTATGGTCGGTAATTCCTTCGTAGTCGCTCAGGAGATCGCCGCAGCCATAGAGAATGGGGCGCTCCAGATGAACTTCAATCCCTTTGACGTGGTGGGATGAATGTCCGTGCACGACATCCACTGCGGCCTGCTCGATCAGGCCGTGGGCGAATCGGATTTGTTCGGCGGGTATGGCATAACTCCAATTTCCGCCCCAGTGAATGGACACGACCACCACGTCGCACGGGCGTTTCAGCGCCCGCACGCGCTCGGCAATGCGGAGCACTGTCGAATCCGAGAGATCGTCAAGAAGTGCGATTCCGGGCCGGTCGGATTGCGCCGCCCATTCCCGCGGAATGCCACTGCTCTCGCAACCGAAGGCGAACACCAGCACGCGCCCTTTTCCTGCAACTGTCAACATCGCCGGCGCGAGCGCCTCATCGAGCTTGCGGCCGGCACCGGCGGTGCGCACGCCGGCCGCATGCAAGGTGTCCAACGTTTCTTCCAAACCAGCTTCACCCCAGTCCAGCACATGGTTGTTGGCGAGTGCGCAGCAGTCGATTTGTGCAGCAGTGATGGCGGGAATGTTGGCCGGGTGCATACGGTAGTTGATGCCTTTCGGTGCCCAATCATCACCGCGGGTAACCGCAGTCTCGAGGTTGATGATCCGCACATCGGGTGCAACGCGCTTCAGCCCGGCCAGTGCGTCGCCCCATATGTATTCGAAATTTACGGGTCGTGGGATCGGTCCGTTGGTGCGCTCCGCCAGCTCGACGTAGGTCAGAGCATTGCTCACATAAGCCTCGTGCAGCTCGGGCGCGCCGGCATTGGGAAGGATCTGGTCGATGCCCCGGCCGGTCATCACGTCGCCGCACAGGAACATGGTGATCTCATCGGCACCGGACGGCTTCGTTTGTTCGCTGCCTGCCATCGTTTCTCGCGCCTCCCGGATGTGCGGTGACGCCGGCACTCTCCTTTACTCATGGACAACTGCTACAAGCCTAGCGCACCAGCGAGCCTTTGCATCCGTTGGCGCAACCCGTGTGCGCGAGCGTGTCAGGAGACAGACAGGCATGGCACGTAACTCATCGCCAGGGAGAGATAATCGCACGCGCGCTGTTTCCAGTGCTGATGGTCATCGACGACGGGATCGTCCAAATGCCAGATCGCAATTTTGGCGCGCAGACAGGCTTGATAGACTTTGTAAAACGCAATCAGCCCGGTTGTTGCTGAGCGGTCATCCATTGCGCTCATGCAATCGCGCAACAGACGCTCGCCGACCTGGGGGGCCTGCAGGCGATCGCATTCCAGGGAAAGGTACGCGAGCTCGTCGAGAGGGTCGAGCATGCGGAACGCGGGATTGAATTCCAGGCAGTCGATGACCACCGGCGGATCGAGCAAACAGACATGTTGCGGGCGCAGATCGCCATGGCCTTCGATGACGTGCCCGGCGCGCTGCGCCAAGGTGTCCTGGTGGCGCTGCAAGAATGCGAGCTGCGCCTGGAGCAGCTGGTCGACTCGGTCGCACGGTAAGCCGTAACGCGTCTGTACCAGATCGCGCCAATTGGCCTCGATATCGCGCCGGAATCGTTCGACGTAGTCGTGCTTCGACAGCGGCCGGGGCTCGGCCGCGCGAAAGAACCCGACCAGTATTCCGGCCAGGCCCTCCAGATCGGCGTCGTGCACGGCATTGCGCTCGATCAGGGCGTCGAGCATGCGTTCCCGCGGCAATCGGCGCATATGCACCAGATAGTCGACCGGCCGGCCGGTGCCGTCCAACTGCAGCTGCCCCGACGGGGTTTGGACCAGCGCAACGGTTCCCAGATACACATGCCTGGCCAGACGCCGATTCAGACGCACTTCGTTTGCACATTGCGTTCGCCGCGCTTCCAGGGTGCTGAAGTCGAGAAACTCGCGCCGGATCGGCTTCTTGAGCTTGTAAGCGTCGATGTCAGTGAGAAATACCCAGGACATGTGCGTCTCAATGGCTTCGACGCGCGCCGGAGCTTCGGGATAAGATTCCGGCCGACGCAGAAAAGCGACTTTTTCTTCGAGTACTACAGCAGCGTCCTTCGCCGGGTTCTGCATGATCATCTACCGGAACGGGCCTCCCGAGCGGAGGCGTACGGGTCTCAGTTCAATGGTAGCCGATCGCCGTGGCCACGGCGAAAGCCAGGACGTTGCCCTCAGCGAGGTTCGGTTCCGCACAGCGCTCCTGCGGTAACCATGACGTTCGTCAACACCGCAGCCGGGTTCAGCGCCCGTCATCCCGTGACGTGGTTGCGGATGAAGATCGGCAGCCCGTGCTGCCAGCGCTCGAATCCCGTTACCGCCTGCGGCAGCGACTCATGGCTGCCCAGCACCAGGGCCCCGGGGTGCCGCAGGCAGCTGCCGAGCACCTTGGCCAGCTGTAACTGTAGGTCATGCTCGTAATAGGTGAAGACCAGGTTGCGGCACAGGATCAGATCGAAGCGCAGCCGGGGTGGACGCGCGCGTATATCGTGGCAGCAGAAATGCACCGGGCGCCGCAGCTCAGGCCGAAGCATCAGCCGGCCGGCAGCGATATCGAACGCTTGTACGCGCCACGGCGCAGGCAGATCGCGCGTGCTGCTGTGAGGATAGACTCCCGTGCGAGCGCGTCCAATCACCGCCGGATCGACGTCAGTGGCGAGAATCTGCAGACGCAGGCTCGCCGCCGCGGGCGGCGGCCGCAGTTGCCAGATCAAAGAAACAGAGTACGGTTCTTCGCCCGACGCGCAGCCAATGCTCCAGGCCCGTAGCACCGTGTCGCCGCGCGCACACGCATGGTCTGCGAGCGCGGGCAGGATACCTTCGCCCAGGGTCTCGAACACGCCGCGATCCCGATAGAAGCGCGAAATGGTGATCCGGCACAACGCATCCAGTTGCAGCCATTCCTGCGGCTCGGCAGCGAGTCTTTGCCGGTAGGCGTGGATCGTGGTCAAGCCCAGGGTATCGAGACGCCGCGCGATGCGTTTGCAGACCTGGCCGCGCACACGCCGGAAGCCTGTCCAGCGCAACCCCAGGCGCGGCAGTGCCCATTGCAGAAATTCGACACAGTCCCGCGCAAGCATGGCGATCTCTGAAGCGGCGCAAGTAATACCGCTAGCATAGACTCGGGCACGCAAGTAGCCTCCGGTGCCGATCCGGCCGCACGCCACGCGCCTGGCGTCGGATGGGCGATTATCCTACGCTTACGGCGTGGGAGTGAGAGGTAGCAGCAGCCGCGCCGCCGGCCAACCGCAAGCGCGCTTGCATACTGATTCCGCCCAGCGGCCCGCATATCAGAAGGACCATGTCAGACGAACCGTTTACCGCCGATGTATCACGCGACATCTGGGACACCAAGTATCGGTGGCGGGACGGCGATCGCATCCTCGATCAAACCCTTCAGGACACCTGGCGGCGGGTGGCGACCGCGCTCGCCCAGCCCGAAGCGGATCCCAGGTCCTGGGAACAGCGCTTCTACGACGCCTTGACCGACTTCCGTTTCCTGCCTGGAGGCAGGATCCTGGCCGGTGCCGGAACCGGCCGCAGCGTGACTTTGTTCAATTGCTTCGTCATGGGCATTCTCAATGACTCCCTGGACGGCATCTTCGACGGCCTGAAAGAAGGCGCGCTGACCATGCAGCAGGGCGGCGGCGTCGGCTACGACTTTTCCACCCTGCGTCCGCAAGGAAGCGTGGCCCAGCGCGTGGGCGTCATCGCCTCCGGGCCGGTATCCTTCATGCGCATCTGGGATGCCATGTGCGCCACCCTGCTCTCCACCGGTGCCCGGCGCGGCGCCATGATGGCCACTTTGCGCTGCGACCATCCCGACGTCGAAGCATTCATTGACGCCAAACGCGGCAATCAGGCGCTGCGCCACTTCAACCTGTCGGTCCTGGTAGGCGACGACTTCATGCACGCGTTGGACAGCGACGCCGATTGGCAGCTGGTATTTCCCATCGATGCGGACACAACCGCAGGTGGCGATACGGTCCTGCGTCAATGGAGCGGCAGCGGCGCCCCCGTGCCATGCAGAGTGGTCAAGACCGTACGCGCCCGCGCTCTGTGGGAACGGCTCATGGGAGCTAACTACGAGTCCGCCGAACCTGGCGTGATTTTTGTCGACCGAGTGAACCAGCTCAACAACCTGCATTACGAAGAAACCATCAGCGCGACCAACCCCTGCGGTGAGATTCCTCTCCCCCCGTACGGCGCCTGCGATCTCGGCGCCATCAATCTGCCGCGATTCGTGCGTAACGGCTTTTCAAAACATGCCACGCTGGATTTCGATGCTTTGCGCGCGCTGGTCCCGACGGCGGTGCGCATGTTGGATAACGTCATCGACGTTTCGCGTTTTCCGCTCCCGCAGCAGGCACAGCGAGCCAGACACACGCGCCGGATCGGCCTGGGTATCACCGGACTGGCGGATGCACTGATTCTGCTCGGATTGCACTATGGCGAGCCTGCAGCACGCCGCCTGGCGGCGCAGATCATGCGTACCATTTGCCACGAAGCGTACCGCGCGTCGGTCTCACTCGCGCACGAAAAAGGTCCATGTCCTGCGTTCGATTCCGAACGCTATGTCGCCGGGCCTTTCATCCGCAGCCTGCCCGATGACATTCAGGCAGACATCGCCCGGAGCGGCGTTCGCAACAGCCATCTGATCGCCATTGCACCCGCGGGCACCATCAGCCTGCTGGCCAACAACGTCTCCAGTGGTCTCGAACCGGTATACGATTTCAAGCACCGGCGGCGGATTCTGCAGCGCAACGGTACGACGCGCGACTATGAGCTTACAGACTGGGCCTGGGCCGAGTGGTATCGTGCCCGTCGCGCTGTCGAGCCCTCGCAGTCGTTTGTCACCGCGCAGGAGCTCGAGCCTGAGGCCCATCTGCAAATGCACGCGGCGCTGCAGCCCTATGTCGACAACTCCATCTCCAAGACCATCAATGTACCGCACCAGTTTACGTTCCAAGAGTTTGAAAACGTCTATCGGCGCGCTTATGCACTGGGGCTGAAAAGCTGCACCACGTTTCGGCCCACAGAAAGCACAGGAGCGGTGTTGAGCGTCTGCGACCCGGCTGCGCGCGAAGTTCACTGCTGCACTGTCGAGCGGGAAGCGGACTAGAGATGAGGCGAAGGTGGGCGCCGGGTCGAGGGCATCCGCAGATTGAAGCCCCGAGAACCGATGCGTCCGACCGGAGCTTTACCAGGTCCGTGCGAGAAAACAGCCCCGTCGCGCTACACCAGTGCTCCGTATGCACATCGATCGCATCCTGTCCTTGCCATCGCGTCGCACGGTCATAGCCGTAACAATGAATAGTCAGAAGCAATCGGTGTTTTTAGAACGAAAAAGCCCGGCGTGAGCCGGGCTTTTTGCTGTTGCATTGGCGTCCCCAAGGGGAGTCGAACCCCTGTCGCCGCCGTGAAAGGGCGATGTCCTAGGCCTCTAGACGATGGGGACGGATTTAGTGATCGTTCGGCGGGGTCAGCAACTGTGAAATCACGGTGCCGGTCAGTAATGCCACGAACCCGACTGGGACGAGTACGAGCAAGTTGACTGCCAAACTATCTGCGTCCTGAAACAGAGCCAGGAATCCTCCGATCAAACCTGCTGCGATCAGGATGATTCCCGTATAGACCGTGTACCGGCCGATGTGCTCCATTTTCTTTAACCTTCCAGTACAGGCGCAATGCCTGACGATCTGGTGGAGCTAGGCGGGATCGAACCGCCGACCCCTTGCATGCCATGCAAGTGCTCTCCCAGCTGAGCTATAGCCCCAGAAAGTAAGCCGCGCACTCTACGTTACCCACGCAGCACTGTCAACAGAAACTCCATTGCCTGCAAGGCTCTGAAAAAATACTTTCAATTCAATTGCCTTGCTGATCAATTTTAGCCCATGAATCGCGTAATGTAATGGTCCTGTTGAAGACCGGTTTGTTGTGGCTGGGATCGGGATCGACGCAGAAATAACCCTCGCGCTCGAACTGGAAGCGCTCGCCCGGCGCGGCCTCGGCGAGACTGGGTTCTACCACGCAATGGGTGAGGGTCAGCAGCGATTCCGGATTGAGGTAATCCTTGTAGTCCTTGCCCTCTTTCGCCGCATCCGGGCGCGGGTGACTGAACAGCCGGTCGTACAGCCGGACCTCGGCGACCACCCCAAGCGCAGCAGACACCCAGTGGATGACGCCCTTGACCTTGCGGCCTTCCGGGTTCTTCGACAGGGTATCGGGATCATAGCTGCAATGCAGTTCGACGATCTCGTCATCGGCATTCTTTATGACATCGTCGCAACGGATGACATAGGCATTGCGCAACCGCACTTCGCCACCGCTGACCAGCCGTTTGAATTTGTTCGGCGCCTGCTCGCGGAAATCCTCACGGTCGATGTACAGCTCGCGGCTGAACGCCAGTGTGCGGGTGCCCATGCTCTCATCCTGCGGATGGTTCGGCGCCTGGATCTGTTCGACCTTATCTTCCGGGTAGTTGTCGATCACGATTTTCAGCGGGTGCAGCACGGCCATACGCCGTGGCGCATGCTGGTTGAGGTCATCGCGTACGCAGTTTTCCAGCACCCCCATCTCGACGTTGTTGGCGGACTTGGTGACGCCGACGCGTTCGCAGAAGTCGCGGATCGCCTCGGGCGAATAACCGCGCCGCCGCATACCGGCGATGGTCGGCATGCGCGGATCGTCCCAGTCCTCGACCAGGCCCTCGTCCACCAGCTGGGTGAGTTTGCGTTTGCTGGTGACGGTGTATTCCAGTTCCAGGCGCGAGAACTCGATCTGCTGCGGGTGACATTCCAGTTCGAGCGTATCCAGAAACCAGTCGTACAAAGGCCGGTGATCCTCGAACTCCAGCGTACAGATGGAATGGGTGATGCCTTCCAGCGAATCGCTGAGCCCGTGCGTGAAATCGTACATGGGATAGATGCACCAGGCTTCCCCGGTCTGGTGATGCACGGCGCCGTGACGAATGCGATAAATAGCCGGATCGCGCAGGTTCATGTTGGATGCGGCCATGTCGATTTTTGCCCGCAGGATACGCGCGCCGTCATCGAACTCCCCGGCACGCATGCGCGCGAACAGGTCGAGGTTTTCTTCTACCGAACGATTGCGAAACGGACTGTCGCGACCGGGTTCGGTGAGCGTCCCACGATACTCGCGAGTCTGTTCGGCGTTCAAATCGCAGACGTAGGCCTTGCCCTTCTTTATCAGCTGCACGGCGAAGTCATACAACTGTTCGAAGTAGTCCGATGCGTAATACAGGCGATCGTCCCAGTCGTAGCCAAGCCAGCGCACGTCGCGCTTGATGGCCTCGACGAACTCGATGTTTTCCTTGTGCGGATTGGTATCGTCGAACCGCAGATTGCAGGTGCCCCTGTAGCGCTCGGCCAGGCCGAAGTTCAGGCAGATGGATTTGGCGTGCCCGACGTGCAGATAGCCGTTGGGTTCCGGCGGAAAGCGTGTCGCCACCTGGCCGCCGTTTTTACCGGCGGCGATGTCCGCTTCGATGATAGTTCGAATAAAATTGGTCGGTACCACTACCTCGTCGTTACTCATTCCGCTCCACCCTGCTCCACACGCCGGCGAATGTATTCAAGTGCCTTGTCGATGCGCCGCAGGCAGGCGTCGCGCCCGACCAGGTGCAGCGTTATATCGATGCCTGGCGACGCGGCACGCCCCACTACCGCCACGCGCAACGGCTGCGCTACCTTGCCCATATTGAGTTCCAGCGCCTCTGAAACATCCTTGACTGCCTGATGGCAGGTCTCCGGCGTCCAGGGTTCCAGGGCCGCCAGCGCCTCGCGCATTTTCTGCAGGGGCTCCTGCGCCACCGGACGCAGGTGTTTTTTCGCCGACTGCGCATCATAGTCGTCGAAATCGCGATAGAAAAACTCACTGATCTCGGCCATCTCCACCAGCGTGCGGGCGCGCTCCTGCTGCGCCTTTGCTACCTCGTGCAGATCCGGCTCGGGCGCCGGGTCTATGCCCATGAGCCCGAGATGATGACTCAGGTGACGGGCGACGTGCAAAGGGTCCAGTGCCTTGATGTAGTGCTGGTTCAACCACAGCAACTTGTCTGTATTGAAGGTCGACGCCGATTTGTTCACCGCATCGAGATCGAAAAGTTCGATCATTTCATCGATCGAGAAAATCTCCTGGTCACCGTGGGACCAGCCGAGCCGCACCAGGTAATTGAGCAGCGCCTGAGGCAGGAAGCCATCCTTGCGATACTGAACTACGCTCACCGACTCGCCGTGCACGCGCTTGGACAACTTGGTGCCATCTTCGGCCAGGATCATCGGCAGATGCGCATAGACCGGCACCGCCAAACCCAGCACTTTGAGAATATTGATCTGGCGCGGCGTGTTGTTGAGGTGGTCGTCGCCGCGTATGACATGGGTGATCTCCATGTCCGCGTCATCCACCACCACGCTCAGGTTATAGGTGGGTGAGCCGTCGCTGCGCTGGATGATCAAATCGTCCAGCTCTTCATTGCTGAACACCACGCGTCCGCGCACCATGTCATCGACGACCACTGATCCGTCATCCGGATTACGGAAGCGGATCACGTAGGGCGCATCCGGCGTTGGCGGCGCGGCGGCCTCTCGGCACAGGCCGTCGTAGCGCGGCTTGATCTTTTTCTTCATTTGCTCTTCGCGCAGCGCATCGATGCGCTCTCTGGAGCAGTAACACTTGTAGGCGTGACCGCTATCCATCAACTGCTGGATGACTTCCCGGTAACGATCGAAACGCTCGGTCTGATAGAACGGGCCTTCATCATATTCCAGCCCCAGCCAGGTCATGCCCTCCAGAATCGCATTGACTGACGCCGCGGTGGAACGCTCCAGATCGGTGTCCTCGATCCGCAACACGAACTGCCCGCCATGCTTGCGGGCGTAAAGCCACGAGAACAACGCGGTGCGCGCGCCGCCGATGTGAAGATATCCGGTGGGGCTCGGGGCAAAGCGGGTACGAACGGTCATGATTTCCCTGAATTCGGCTACAACTGAGGGCGGCATTGTAGCCTGAACGGCTGCACCTCGCTATTGGCGCCAGTGCTCACGACCTCGGCGAAACGGCTCGTGCGCAGCTGCTTCTCGGCGCTCAGGCCGTCCGCCCTTGTCTGATCGGGCACTCATTCGTATGATAGGCGTACTTTCGACGCCGACTCATAATTAAAAATAACGTGAAGCGCTCAGGAACGACGTGGTAATCCCTTTCCCTATGCGAACCGATCGCGGCTTTCGCGACTGCCAGACCGCGGAATTTACAGCAGGCGCACGCTTGCTCAGCTGTTTGCCGGACATCCGCAACCGCTGGCATTCATCAGCAGCGCGAGCCAATATCAAATCCGCATTCACCGCCTCGGTGAAAACGCTCTACACCAACCTCATGCTGGCAACGTCCGGCCAGCCACCAAAAATCCTGCTGATCGGATCGACAGAACCCGGAGAAGGCAAGACGACCATCGCTGCCTGCCTGGGTCTGGACCAGGCCGCGGCCGGTAGCCGGACCCTGATCGTCGATCTCAACCTGCGCACCCCGGCGCTGCACACACTGTTCAACCTCGACCGCGCACCGGGTCTGGCTGAACTGCTTGCCGGTGATGTTGCGCTTGAACAGGTCATCCATACAGATCCGGCGTCTGGCGTGGAGATCATTACCGCCGGTGCCACCTGCGAAGACGCCGCCGACCTGCTGACCGGCGACAACATCGATATGCTGTTGCAGATGCTGCGCGAACGCTATGACCTCGTGATCCTGGATTCGCCGGCCTATGTGAGCTGGGCCGACAGCCGCATACTGCTGGATAAATCCGACGCGACAGTTTTCGTAGTCCGCTGGGCGCAAACCCGGTGCCGGCGAGTACGCCGGACACTGGCACAGATCCGCATCTCTCGCGATCAACCGATCGGCATCGCGTTGAACCGCGTGGACGTAAAAAGTTATGCCAGGAACGGCTACCAGAACGCAGGCTGCGATACAGGCCGATAGAGCGAGAACAATATGTCAGATAATTCCACGACCATCGAGCGCAGGTCTCAGCGCGGAACCGCAATCGGTCTGCGGGACTGGCTGCCGGAACGCATGTTCGCCTGCATCATCGTCGGCATCGTCGAACGAATGGATCTGAGCGGCCTTTCCAAAGAAGACAACACCGATCCCGCCGCCGATCCGGCCAAACTGCTGGCCCTGCTGTTTTTCGGCTATACCTCCGGCGTGTTCGCCAGCCGCCATCTCGCCAACGCCGCCCGCCTGATGGAAAGCTTCCGCTACATCACCGCCAGCACCGAACCTGACGCTGGCGTCATCGAACGCTTCCGTCAGCGCAACCGCCACGACATCGAGCGCTTTTTCGTGCGCATACTGGGCATCTCCTATGTCATGAAACAGGCAAACCTGGGCGCACCGCGCCTGGACCGGAAACAACTGCAGAAACGCCTGCTCGCGGAAGCCCGGGTACTTTTGAAATGCGCCGAAACCGCTGACGCCCAGGCGCCAGGTGCCGAGCAGAAACAAGTGAAGCCAGACCCTGCGCCGCCCCTGCAACGCGTGCACAGGCGTGCACCACGCACGCGGCAAACCGCTCATGACGACGCCCATACCTTCACATTTCTACCGAGGCGACAGACCGCGACGGCGCAGGCTTCCGAACCAACGCAATCCAGCCTCACGTCCCTCACCAACACCCGGCCCCACAACAGGTATGCCGGACCCGTCGCCACCACTATGGTGCTGGCTACTGTCGGCGCGGTCTTTCTGCTCGCCCAGTACGTTGACCGGCGCGCGCCCAACCCGCCCGCCGTTGCCACCGTCATCGAGAACGGCGACATTCAACATCAGATCGAGTTTGCCTCACTGAGCGATACCCTGCTTTGGCCGGGCGACAAGATGATGCCCGCGATTCTCTCCCAACCCTTCAACATCGCAACAGCACCGACGCTGCCGGAAGTTCCTGCCGAAGCTGACCCGATACCGGATGCGCCGAGCGGCGAACGCAGCGAACCAGCCGCCGACACTGCGGAACCGGGAACCAGCGCACTCCAGCAGGAACAATGGCTGCTTGATCAGCCTTCGGAAAACCACACCCTGCAGATATTCTGGGACTGGGAGCGGGAGTCGCTCGAAACCTTCATCGCCGAGAACCGGCTGGACGGCGCCCTCGCCTTCTACAAAGATCGCCGCACCGGAAAAGATCGCTACGTGCTGCTGCATGGCAGCTACCCCACCCAGCGTGAAGCCCTCAGCGCCATCGCAACCCTCCCCGAACCGGTCCGCAACAACGGCCCCTGGCCGCGCACCATGGCGAACATCAAAACCACCATCATGTCGCTGCGCGAAGCAACTGCACACTAGCCGGAATCCCGCTCCCCGGCGCTTGTCAGCCGGCGAGCCAGTGCTTACACTACGCGCCTCTTTCGGGCGGTTAGCTCAGCGGGAGAGCACTGCCTTCACACGGCAGGGGTCACTGGTTCAATCCCAGTACCGCCCACCAATTCATTAAGTTACACGCGTAACTTAATCCAGACCTTTAATTACGTCGACACCCTTCGAAGCTTTGCTTCCATCTTTTCATATTCCCCCAAATGGACCCGCATGAGGCTCTTCCACAGCTTGCCGTGGTTAGGGACGAAGAAATGCAGCAGCTCATGGACGATGACGTAATCCCAAAGATCCTGATCCAGCCCCAGTAGTTCGATATTGAAGTTCAGATGGCCATTAGTGGAACAGGACGCCCATTTATTCCGCATCCTGCGCACACCAAGCCATACCACTTCAACATCCAGCTTTTCCGCCCAGTGGTAGACGCGATTTTTAAACTTGCGTTTCTGATCCAGTGCCGCCATCAGGTTAAATCCTGTCCGCCTTTTCCAGAAGTGTGAAAAGCTGGTCCACCAGGGCAGTCACCCGGTCCAGGTCATCACTATTGGCGAAAACGGCGAAGGTCACTTTCTTGCGCAGCTCGCGCAGGGAATTTTCGCTTTTCTTCCAGTTGGGAAATTCCACGAAGGCCTGTTTGATCCTGCGGCTGACCTCTTCTGCGTTTTCGATCTCCGCATCGAGGAGTGTTCGATAGACAAAGTAGGTCAAGCCATCAAAGCCTTTCTCCGCCTGCTCCTTTTTTCGCCCCTCATTCGCTTCCACTTCCCGCAATAACGTATCCAGCGCATCAGCCGTGCTGGTCTGACGTTCCTCGAAACTCTCCTGTACCGCCTGCGCCCGCTCGGCCATGGCGATGAGATAGGGGTCGTCGCTCTCCTCCTCCGCCTTTTTTTCAATGCTCTTGACCAGGTTGATGATTTTTTTCCCGTCTCCGCCTTTGCTCTCAACAATATACTTTACGGTGTCCTCGTTGATTTCCAGGATTTCGCTGACGGGCTGGATGTAGCTGGACCCGACATGCTTCTGTACCAGCTCACTGGTCTTTTTCTGGAAATCGCGATCCACCTGAATCCGCTTCGCGTAGGCCTTTCTCACGACAGCATAGATCGCCGAGAGTGTGCCGTACGCCTCGATGAAGGGCCGCAGGAAGGCATCCGGGGAGATGATTTCATAGAGCATCTCGATCTCTTTATATTCCCTGAAGAATGCCTTGCGACGTTCCGGATCGCGAAAATGCTCGACCAGGGCCTCGATATCCTTGTCATCAAAGTTCCGCTCGATCAGCGCCAGGTATGCCGGGGCCTTCTGCTCCATCTTGTTCTGGAACAACACCTTGAGGAGTTTCAGATCCTTGACGATGGCATTGATCTCTTCGCTGTCGAAGGCCAGCGCCTTCTCCAGCTTATCGAAGATGCCGACGAAATCGAGCACAAAGCCGTGCGGTTTCACCATCTCCTGCGCCTCGTTCTCATAGGGCCGGTTCACCCGGGCGATAGCCTGCAGCAGGGTGTGGTCGCGCATGGGCTTGTCGAGATACATGGCGTAGAGCACGGGCGCGTCGAAGCCGGTGAGCAGCTTCTCGGTGACGATCAGGATCTTCGGCTGCTGGTCGAGCTTGCCGAAGCTCTTGCGGATCTGCCGCTCCCGCTTCGAGTCGAGGTGGAATTCCTTGAGCAGCGCGGAGTCGTTGTTGTTGCCGGTGTAGACCACCTCGGAATATTCGGTGGGTAAAAACCGATCCAGCGCATGTTTATAGTGGGCGCAGGCCTCGCGATCGACGCCCACCAGGAAGGCCTTGTACCCCAGTGGCTCGACATTCTCGCGGTAGTGTCCCGCGACAAATTGCGCCACCTTCTGGATGCGGTCTTTTCCCTTGAGAAAGTTCTTCAGGT
>JAVVEV010000024.1:0-46686 GCA_032251035.1 Thiogranum sp.
GGGAAAGGCTGCGCCGCTGCGCTATGGAACAGCAGGCAGGCGATGGCGGCGCAGCACCAGCCGGCGCGCTTCCTGGCCCGGACGGTCATTGTTCGGCAGACAGGGATCTGTCGCGTTTGAAGCTCGCGAAACTTTCGGTCCGGTAATGGCCATCAACGACATATTCGCCAAGCCAGAGAAACTCGCCCACATTGCGGGTGGGTCCGGTATAACGCGTGATCAACTCGCCATCAAGATTGAAAAATGCAAATACCGGTGTCGCCCGAACCCGATGTTGATCGAAAGCAAACTCCTGCTGAGTGGTCTGGCGCCCCTGAAAATCGGTAATTTCGACAGCGCCCTCGACATCGACGCTGAAGATGCGGAAATGCGTCCTGTAGTAGTCCTGGACTTCCGGCTGGTTGAGCACCGTGGTTTTCATGCGATGGCAGAACGGACAGTCGTCCATCTCGAAAAATATCAGAACTGCCTGCTTGCCATCGTCGCGCGCAAGCTCGAGCTCTTCCTCAAAGTCGCCAAAAGTTTCTTCAAAAAAATATTCACCGGGGTCGCGCGGCGCGGCGGAGGCCGGCCCCGACATGAATACGCTGAAGATCAGCAGGATTACTATACGAAGCATAATTCTCAAATCACTTTTGTTCGTCATTAACAGCCTGCACAAACACCTGCGCTGCCTATGGGAAAATACGATCCGGCCTGCTGCGGGTCAAGGACGTCCCGGGGTGAGACGGGAGAACAACAGGTTTTGTTCCGTACAGCTACGGATCATACGATATACTGTTTGTTAAATCGTGAAGGAGAGAAATATGCCTCATCATTCAAGCGGACTGCTGTTGATGCTGTTTGCATTGCTGTTGTCTGGCACCGCGCCCGCCGCCCCCCCCAACCCCGCTGCACCCTGGGGCCGGGCAACCTCGCAGTCGGTCGATTATACACCGCAAAAGGTCGTCTACGATGTTGCCGTGCAGAGCGAGGAAGCGTTTTCACGGGTTCTCGATCGCGCCAGTTACCTCAACAATGTGTATGCTGCCGATCCATTTTCTGCATCCATCGTACTCGTGCTGCATGGCAAGGAGATGCTGTTTTTTGCGATCTCCAACTATGACAGGTACAAGGAACTCATGACCCGGGCGCAGAGTCTCACTGTGGGTGGCACGATCGAAATCCGGATGTGCGAGACGGCGGCCAGGGGCTATGGACTGACGCCTCCGGAATTGCATGGTTTTGTGCAGATGGTGCCCATGGCCGATGCTGAAATCGTACGCCTGCAACAGGAGAGTGGTTATGCCTACATGCAATAAAGCGCCGCGCATATTGCCGCTGATTTTCTGGCTGGTGGGACTGGTGCTTGTTACAGGAGTGGTTCGGGCAGAGCCGGTGGCGACGCCTTATGGTGAGGTGAGCCTGCCGTTCGAGTTGCACCAGGTTCCCGATGCGCCGGTCTATTATGTGATCGGAATGTCCGGCGTGCCGGATGCCGAAAATGAAGGTCATACCTCCAGTGCAGGCTTTGTGGTCACGGATGGCGGCGTAGTGGTATTCGATGCGCTGGGCACCCCGGCGCTCGGTTACCGTCTGCTGCAACGGATTCGCGAAGTCACTGATCAACCGATCGAACGAATCATTGTCAGCCATTACCACGCCGATCATATCTACGGATTGCAGGCCTTCAAAGAGCATGCTGGCGATCCGCCGGTGTGGGCACAGGCCAGAACCCTCGGTTATGCCGGCGGCAGTGCCGCCAGTCAGGGCGAGGATGCAGAGCGGCGCCTGGAGCAGCGGCGCGAAGCCCTGTTTCCCTGGGTGGATGAAGACACTTATGTGGTTCTGCCAGACAAGGTTTTTGTCGAGGGCATGAGCTTTGAAGTGGGTGGTATGAATTTCGATGTTCTACACATGGGCCCCGCGCATGCGCCGGGTGACAGCATCATGCTGGTGAAGGATTACGGTGTCCTGTTCAGTGGCGACGTCATCTACAAAGGCCGGGTGCCATTCCTCGACAGCCCGCAAACCAATACCACGCACTGGCTGACCGGACTGGAAACGCTTTCGCAACTGAAGCCGGAGCCGCGCTTTGTCATTCCGGGACACGGGCAGCCTTCCAGGGATCTTGAGGGGTCTATCGCCCTGACCCGCGATTATATCCGCTACGTACGCGAAGTCATGGCGGAAGCGGTTGCAGACTTTGTTCCTTTCGAGGAAGCTTATGAGCAGGCCGACTGGTCAAACTATCGTGATTTACCCGCATTCGAAGCCAGCAACCGCGGCAATGCCTACCGTATTTATCTGGAGATGGAAGACCAGTCACTTCAATGAGGACGGTGATGATCTGTCGCTCGATGGCGACGGATGGCGCGCGCCAAACAACCGGACAAACGACCTTCGGAATTCCGATTTCCAGCAACCACGCGGTTCTTCATCCCGGTATGCCACCGTTTCAGCCTGTGGCGCAGGATTTGCTATAGATGGCTGCAGGTGAATGCCGGAGCCAGGTCACAGAAACGCTCCCGCAGATGACCTACCATCTCTGCCCAACCAATGACAAGAATTTACAGAGTGCCGATTTGCATGAACGAATTTAAATCACAACTGGAATCACAGCCTGGTCAGCGCGGTCTCGCCGAGACTATCATAGAGTCGACGCACCAGGCGGTCGTAGTCATGGACAAGCACCGGCGCCGTGTCATCTACGCCAACCCGGCGTTTGTCACGATCACCGGCTACACCGTCGATGAGATTACCGGTAAATCACTTGCCCACTTCCGATCCGAACGGCATAACAACGCGTTCTACCGGCAAATCTGGAATTCGCTGGAAGAAAAAGGCCAGTGGTCAGGTGAGATCTGGGGACGCCGCAAGAATGGTGAGGAGTATCCTACCCTGCACACCATCAGTCCTATCTGCGACAGCAGGTTTGGCCGCGTCAGATACTACGTGTCTATATTCAGTGACATCACCGCGATCAAGCGGCAACAGTCGAGCCTCGGCGACCTGGCTTACCAGGATCCGCTGACCGGCCTGCCAAACCGGTTGTTGCTGGTCGACCGGCTGCAGCATGCGCTGCGCACGCACACCCGCAACAATACTCAGCTGGCGGTGATGTTCGTGGATCTTGACAACTTCAAGACCGTCAATGACACACTGGGACATGCAACCGGCGACCAGCTTTTGCAGGTAACCGCTGGACGTCTTCAGGCGATTCTGCGTACTGAAGACACTGTCGCCAGACTGGGGGGTGACGAATTTGTGATTGTGGCGGAATCCTGTCCATCGCGGCGCGGCATTGTCCGGATTGCCGAGAAAGCCCTGCACACCCTCACCGAGCCATTGCGCATCGCCGATCAGGATATCGCAATCCAGGCCAGTATCGGCATTGCAGTTTTCCCGGATGATGGCAAGGATGTCGATGCAATCCTGCAGGCCGCCGACCAGGCCATGTATCAGGCAAAAATCACAGAAGGCAACAGCTACTGTTTTTATACGAGTCACACTAACAGCTGAACCCGCATGGAAAAAAAGGCGTATGCTATAGTTATGTACGCCGCGGCGCCACGCACCTCGCAATGACAAATTAGTCGAAGGTAACCTGGCTGGAAAAAATCAACGCCTGGGGCGGAATCGATACGTTACTTTCTGGACAGGTTATGTACGAGCCGTTTTACAACCTGACTACCGACGCTTTCCGGCTTACTCCCGATCCGCGGTTCTGTTTTGCTCACGCGAGCCACGTCCAGGCACATGCATATCTTGAATATGCGCTCAAGCTGGGTGAAGGCTTCATCATGATTACCGGCCGGCCCGGCACCGGCAAGACCACGCTCATCGAGGCCTTTATAAACCAGATCGACCGGGAAAGCGTAGTCGCCGAGAGTATTGCCGCATACAGCCTCGAAGCAACCGAGTTATTGCGTGCCGTGGCTTACGCCTACGGCATTGATGCGGAAGGGCTCGACAAGGCAACCCTGCGGCGACGTATCCAGCAATTTTTCACCACGCACGCGCAGGCCGGACGGCGCGGACTGCTGGTGATCGATGAAGCACAGGGCCTTTCGCATGCAGCTATAGAAGAATTGCGCCTGCTGTCAGATTTGCGCTCAGGATCGAGCCCGTTGCTGCAACTGTTTCTGGTTGGGCAGGATTCATTGCGCGATGTTATGCGCTCACCCGATATAGAGCAGTTCCAGCAGCGGGTGGTGGGCACCTGCCGGCTCGAACCGCTGGACCTGCAGGACACCAGGGGCTACATAGAATATCGCCTGCGTCGCGCCGGCTGGAACGGCGATCCACAGATTACCGGGCGCGCTATCGCCGCTGTTCATCAGAACAGCCGTGGGGTGCCGCGGCATATCAACAAAATCGCGACACGTCTATTGCTGCATGGATTCATGGAGCACAAGCACGAACTCGATGAGCGCGATGTGCTGCTGATTGCCGCTGAGTTACGCGATGAACAACTGGGTCCGATGGACGCCCAGGCCACGGAGCCCAGGGGCAAATGGCCACCGAGGCGAGCGGATTACCGCGTAGCCGATGCGCCCGCGAGGACCGAAGCTCCTGCCGCCCCGGACCACAGGGCGCACCGCAGCGCTTCATCCGGCCAGGTGAATCGCAATAGCGAACCGCCCACTGCGCGGGCCCCGGTTCAACGCGAAACAACAAAGACAGATGCATGGCACAAGGGCCTGTTCAGAAAGGCCGCCGCGTTCATTGTTGTGGTCCTGTCCACTGCCGCATTGACGACCTGGTTTGGCCGCGGCAGCAATGACCACAGCAGCGTACTTGCAGTGTCCCCGGAATGGGCCGAGCCATTGGCTGCACGGCCGGACAATCAGGAGGCTCCCGCGTCGCAGGTTTTCCAGATCTGGCGAAGTGAACCGATGCCGGATCTGGTCGAATCCGATAACACCACAAACGAACCACAGTCGCCGGCTCCGAAACCGGCGCAAAAGCCGCTTGCCAGGGCAGCGATGCCAGGTGCTGCGTCTACGCTGGCCGACACCGCTACCAACACGAATCGACCGCCAATGACCGAAGCGTCCGATGACGCGGCGGATACGCTGGCCAGCAAGCCTGATTCGCCGCGCGAACCAGTCGATCAACAATTGTCCCGGGCGCCTGACGAAGCTTCGGCTGATGACGCCGGAGTTGCGCTGGTGAAACCACCGGAGAACGCGGAAAAAGCCGAACCGAAGCGAGTCGCATCGCAAGAAGACGGCATGACAGAACAGTCCGCGCTACCTTTGAAACGGGAGACCACGGAACTCGCCGTCCTCACGCCGATCGCGGAGCCGCAAACCCCGGCGCTGGAAATCCGGCCGAAACCGAAAGCAGAACCGGAACCAGCGCCAGATTCTCGAGATCCGGCAGCCGAAGCAGCCGCAAGCAAAAAACGACAGGAAATCGAAAAATTGCTTAACCTGGCCAGGCAGGCAATGCAGCAGGATCGCCTGTTGATTCCGGCGGATAATAACGCCCATGATTACTATCAGCAGGTACTGGCGCTGGATGCAGACAACAACGCCGCAAATGACGGTCTCGAGCAGATTGTGCGGCGTTATGTATTCTTCGCTGAACGCGCACTCGATCAACATGACGAAGCAAAAACCCGGCTGTACATTGAACGCGGGCTGCGAGTCCAACCGGGAAACGAGCCGCTCCTTGCACTGCAGAAAGACCTGAACATCTGGCTGGCAAAACTCGAAGCCGAAGCACAAAAGCCGGTCGCCGCGCCGCCGCCGCCGCCGCCACAGAAGGCTGCCGAGCCAGCTGCGCAGAAACCCGAGACGTTTATTTCGGTGCTGAGAAATTTCCTCGGTGTGGATCGACGTGCAGAGGCTGATCAGGATAATGGATCAGGTGAATGAGGAATCTCCACAGGGATTGCCGCGTCACTAACGTTCCTCGCAATGAACGGCCGGTAAGGTATCCATAACGAAACCAGCGACGGGCAGACACGCCCTTCAGCGTTTCACGTTAACCAGCTTCCCCGCGCACCGCCGCCAGCAGCAATTCCAGTGAACCGTCCTTGCTGAGGAACATCGTCGCACCTGCTCTTCGCATCTGGTCTCCCGCACTCACCTGATCGTGCATGGAAAGGCCAATGATCCGGATCCAGGGCATTTCCGCTCCGATTCGCCGGGTCGCTTCGACGCCATCCATCACCGGCATGGTCACGTCCATAATAACGACCTGGGGCCGATGAAGACGGGCCAGTTCCAGCGCCTCGGCACCGTTGCTGGCCTGGGCGATCACCTCGATATCAGCCTCTTCCTTAAGCAGCGCCGCGAGGCCCTCGCGCATCACTTTAAAATCATCCACCAGCAGCACGCGGATCGCTTCGCCAGCCAGCCGGGTTGTCGCTTTTTCCGTGATGCGCGGCTGAACGGCCAGATCTTCAGCGCGCCTGCAGGGGGTGCCCGGAGTCGATACAAATTCCGCCACCAATGTGATGCAGGTGCCCTGACCTGGATTGCTTTCGATCTGCATCCGGCCACCGAGCAGATCAAGCCGTTCGCGAATGCTGAACAGACCAAAACCGTCCAGTATCTCCCGATCGATATTACTGGAATCGAATCCCCTGCCTTCATCCCTGACTTCGAGAAACAGTTCGTTCTCAACCTGACGCAGCTGTATGTGTGCGGCGCCGACACCAGCATGTTTCTGTACATTCAACAGCAGTTCCCGCGCCGCCTGAAACAGGAACGAGCTCACCGTCTGGGGCAGACCACAGGCAAGATCGTCCGCCTCGACCGACAATGCGAAGCCATGCTTGTCGCGCATCTGGGAAGCCAGCCAGTGCAACGCAGCTCCCAATCCGCTCTGGTACAGCACCGTTGGGCTCAGTTCGTGACAGAGTGATCGCGAACTGCTGATGCACTCGTCGATCAGTTCGCTGAGCTGATCGGTGGCGGCAGCGATGTCAGGATTATCCTGGGCTTTGGCACGGATGACGCGGGTGCTGAGCTGCGCACCTACCAGCAACTGCTGGAGGCCGTCGTGCAGCACCTGGGCCATGCGCCGGCGCTCGCTTTCCTCTGCCTGAGTCAGTTGCAGGGTCACCGCCTGAAGCTGGCTGGCTCGCTGCTCGGCCTGGAAAGTCCGCTCCCTGACCTGCCGTTCCAGGTCTTCCATCAACTGCTCAAGTTGCTGGCTGGTGTGCTTGCGTTCGGTGATATCGACACAGGCTCCGATCAGTCCCAGAAACACTCCTTTATCGGACCGGCGCGGGCTCATGAATGATTCTATCCAGCGCCACTGTCCATCGGCGTCGCGCACCCGCAGCTCGGCATGAAACGAGTTCCGTCCCCGCAGAGCGGCCTGAAACTGCGACAGGTAAAATTCAAGATCATCAGGATGCACAACCGATTTCCAGTGACCATCACAGGTCCAGTCCATCTCCTTGCCGAAGAAGATGCGGAAGGTTCGGTTTACGAATAACTGCCGGCCCAGCGGATCATGCACAGTCACCATCAGCGGCAGACCATCAGCCATGATGCGGAACCGCGCCTCGCTCTCGCGCAGAAGCTCCTCGGCCTGTTTCTGTTCGGTGACGTCACGCTCGACGCCAATGGTACGAACCGGCTGACGCGCCTCGCCCTCACCCATGAAAACTGTCTGGGCACATTCGCTGATCCAGCGCACCGAGTCATCGGCGCAGATAACCCGGTATTCGGATGTAAGACTGCCATCGCCGTTCGGACTCTGCGCGCGCTGGAGCGCCGCCAGATGCGCTTCCCGATCCTCGGTGTGCACAGCTTTCAACGCTTCTGTTAAATCCGGTTTCCGGTCCTCCGGCCATTTGCGTATGCGGTAAACCTCGGGTGACCAGTGTAGCGTGCCGGTCAAATGATTACGGTCAGTTAATCCAAAGCCGAAAATCCGTTGCGCCTGGCGCAGCCGTTCTTCGCTCAGGCGCAGCGCCTGTTCGACTTCCCTGAGACGCAAAACAAAAGCACCACGCTTACCGACTACCGCATCGATCTGATCGTTTTGCAGCGCATCGACAATCGCCTCAGCCTGCTCCATGCGACTACGCTGATCTCGGGTATCATCATCCATGGCATCTAGTCCTGAATCCCGAGCGCGGCTCGAAAGCCCGCCGTATCGCTGAGATCACCGATGATAGAGATAACCTGGCCATCATGATCGGCAATCAGGGTGGGCGTCACCAACACACCGTGGTTCACCGCCGCTGTGAAGTCATCGAGCACATCGACAACCTCGACACGGCAGCGCCCCCGCAAACTGCTCTCACACAGGATGAAAAGATTATTGCGTGCGGCACGCGAATTGGACTCATTACCGGCGACAAACAGCGTGAAGCTATATTCCGCAGCTACATAAGCCTCACGTGCAGATGCTTCGGCCATATTTATCCGATGCTCTTTGTCACTCATGATCCACCCCTCCCTGGAGTCCCTCCGGCCGAACTGGCACCGGTGCGATAACAAATCCCTGATTGGTTATTTTCAGATCGTGATAAGCCATCGAATGGTGCGAACCGCGCGATTTTATAACCAGCACGCGACGCTGCAGCCCGGTGCCCAGATCGGCATACTGCAGGCTCACCAGCGTATCCACCAGTGAACTGATCCCCTGCCCGCTGAGATCGTCGATACTGGAGCGCTGCGCAGTCTGACTGGTCAGCAGACAGGTCACGCCTTGCTGCTTGCACGCAGTCAGCAGGCGGACCAGGAAATCAAACGCGGCCTTTGTCGAGCCCATCCGATGGCAGGCAGAGATCGCATCCACCACCACATGCGCGGGATCCTCAGCCACGACTGCATCGACAATCCGCAACAGGTGTTGTTCCACACCAGTGGATTCCGGCAGGGCTGTCATTACCTTAAGGGTCCCGGCTTCGAGACCCGGGCGCAGATCGATTCCGGCGTTCAGAACATTGTCGATCAAAGACGAGGAGGATTCTTCAAAGCTGACGTAAAGCACCTTTTCTCCACGCTCTCCGGCTGCGCGAGCGAATGTGCAGGCAAACAAAGTCTTTCCGGCGCCGCTGGGGCCCGCCAGCAGCACGCAGGAAGCACGGCGATAGCCGGCACCGAGAACGTGGTCCAGCGTTGCATCGCCGCTGGAGATACGCTCGGCAGTGGCGATATCCGGCAGCAACATCGAGGAGACAGGCATGAAAACCACGCCCGCAGCGGACAGGATGTAGGGGTATTCGTTACTCAGAAAAGCGGAACCGCGGTACTTGGTAACGCTCAGGCGCCGGGTTCGCACCTCGCCGTCCATCCGCTGATCCAGGCTGATCACGCAATCCGCCATGTAATCCAGAAAAGGATACAGTTGCTGGCGGTCGGTGGCGGCTTTAACCGTGACAATGGCAGTAAGTTCGCGGTCCCGAAGCCAGTTGTGTAGCGTGTAGAACTCCTCACGCTCGCGCGCCGGATCGCCGAAAATCCGCATCAGCACATCGAGCGCATCGAGCACGATCCGGTTACCACCCACCGCCTGCAGGCTTCCTTCGATGAGAGAAATCAGGCCGCCAATGTTGAAATCACCAGCTTTAATAGCCCCGTGCGGCACATTTGCATGGACGATTTTCAGCTTGTTCCGGTGCTCCAGTTCGGTCAGATTCATGCCTGCAGAATCCGCGTTCGCCCGCAAGTCCGCAGTGCGCTCTTCAAAAGAAACCAGCACGCCGGGCGCGCCCGCCTGCGCACCACGGCAGAGAAATTCTGTTACCAGCATGGTCTTGCCGGAACCGGGACCGCCGTTGAGCACCGTGATCCGGCCGGTCGGTAATCCTCCCATCAGAATCTCATCCAGCCCGCGAACACGCGTTGGGATTTTCGGAATAGGCACGACCTCCGCCCGATTTCCAGACGGCCCCTCCATTTGCGTCCACATGAGAATTAAGACTGCCTCCGCTGTTTATTACGGGTGCGGAAAATAGCTTCCCGTCCCCGAACCGTTAGCTTTTTTTTCGGTCCACGCGAAGTGTAGATCAGATTTGGAGGTGGTGCCTGCCCGCCCACCGGGAAGACCGCTGGCTGGCCGGTCAGCGAATCGCCAGCAGCAACGCCTGGATGTCGCCGCTCTTGGTGAAATAGCCATCTGCCCCGGCCGCGATCATGGCCGTGGCACGATCGGCCTCGGAATACACGGAGAGTCCAATGATGCGCGTATGCGGCAATTCCGCCCGGATGGCCCGCGTCGCCTCCACCCCGTCCATTCCGGGCATGGAAAAATCCATCAGAACGACATCCGGCCGCAGCTCACGCGCTTTTTCGACCGCCTCGATCCCGTCAGTCGCCTCGGCGACAACCTCGATATCAGGCTCGTCCTCCAGCAATGACAGCAGGCCCTGACGCACGACTGCATGGTCGTCGACCAGCAAAACCCGCAACACATCCTGACCAGGTGCGAGGACGTCACTGGCCATCAGCTCCGGTGCGAGCGGCTCACCGCCCGGCTGCGCCTCAAGCTCCGGCAGTATTTCGCCGAGCCTGGCGGGGACGCACAGTGTGAAACAGGCGCCCTGGCCCGGTGCACTGCGGATTTTCATCTGACCGCCCAGCCTTTCCAGGCGTTCGCGAATGCTGACCAGTCCAAAGCCGCCATTGGTCTCGCCAGCGCGGTCCCACATCTGACCGCAATCGAATCCGTTTCCGCTGTCGCTGACAGTTACTTTGATCTGATCGTCTTCATGCGCCAGCCGCACGCCGGCATGCTCGACGCCGGCGTGCTTATGGATATTGAACAACAGTTCGCGTACCGACTGAAACAGCAGGATCTTCACCTCGTCGCAAACCTTGTGCCGACGTTCATCCAGATCCAGATCGACAGTCAGCCCATACTTCTCCTGCTTTCGGCGTGCCAGCCATTCCAGGCCTGCGGCCAGGCCGCCTTCGTGCAGAATCGGCGGAGATAACTCCACCGTCAGGTCGCGCGAGGCATCGATGGCTTCATTCAACAGGCTGCTGATCTGTGTAACCTGTTTCTGCTGGGTTGAACCGCTACGGCGCATCAGCATTTCCAGACCGTATTGCGCAGCTACCAGCAGTTGCTGAAGGTGATCATGCAGTACCTGCGCCAGCCGGCGCCGTTCGCGCTGCTCTACCAGTGTCAACTCGCTGGTCAGCCGTGCCAGTTGATCCGCCCGTTGCTGGAGTTGCGCGGTACGTTCGAGCACCCGCTGTTCCAGCTGGTCTCGTGCCTGTCGCATTTGTTCTTCAGCACGTTTCCGGTCAGTGGTATCCATGAACGCCGAAATGGCGCCACGAACATTTCCATCCGAGTCATGCAGCGGACTGGCGCTGCCCCAGATGGTGATCCGGCGGCCGGAAGGCAGCAGCACGTCAATTTCTTCGTCGCGGACATCTCTGCCGGTTGTCGCTGCCACCTGCATCGGTAATTCCTGCGCGGACAATTCCCGACCGTCCTGGAAGAACTGCCGGCGATTGCTGACGTTGGCGGAAATATTTTCATGGTCCGCAGCCTCGTAAAATTCATTGGCACGACGATTACCTGTCATCTGTTCACAGGCAGGGTCCGGGGAGACCCATATGGCGGCCGGAATCAGATCCATCAGGGTCGCCAGCTCCTCGGCGCGTTGATGCAGGTTTTCCTCAGTAATTTTACTTTCTGTAAGATCGAGGCTGGTACCGATGACGGAGACCGGACGCCGGGCGCTGCCCGCGCCTTCCATAATGACCACGCCGCGGTTGTGCAACCAACGGATCTGACCATCCGGCCGGAGTATCCGGCAGTCGGTCTGGTAGGTGCCGGTCCCGGCGAGATCGCAGGCCGTCTCGATATCTTGCTGGACGGACTCGCGATCGGCAGGATGCACAGCGGTCAGAAGGTCCTGCAGCGGGATGTCCTGCGGGCCGGTTCCGCCAAGCAGTTCCCAGGCGCGTTCATCCCGATATACCACTTCGTTAACAAGATCGATTTCCCAGGTCCCGATGCGCGTTGATTCCAGCGCCAGGTGCAGGCGCTGCTCGCTTTTCGACAACCGGTGTGCGGTTTCTGTCTGGGAGGTAATATCCCGGCTGATGATCAGGCCGTGGGTTATTTGCCCCGTATCGTCCGGGACCGGCAGGTATTGGGAAACGAAAATGCGCCCGCGGAATTCCGTCTCATAGCTGTGGCTCTCGCCCGCCAGCGTTCGGCGATAACGCGGTTCGAGCAACTGCGCCAGCTCCGGATCGAGGTCGTGAATTGTGAGGCCCTCAGCCGGCGTGCGGCTCAGGCCGATCAAAGGCAATGCCGGTCCTTCGATCATCGAAAATCGTAAATCGCGATCAAACAGCGCTATTGCGACACCCGGTATATTCGCGGCAATGAGGCGATGTAGATGCGCCGCACCAACGTTTTCCGACGGCTGACTATCAGGTAGCTGTGGCTCCAATGAATCGTATCGCATGCCGACCTCCATGGAGATGCGACCGGGAATAATAATGAACCTTCATCTTGAAGTCCATCTACGCCTGCGGCTTTTAATCCACCACACTGTTACTGGATTATCCGATCTGGGGCGGTTCAGGACGTGGAGGAACCGACCGGTCAGCTGGAGCCTTCGCGCTTGCTCGCGCAGCTGATACACAGGGTTGCAGCCGGATCCGATTCCAGACGGCGAGGATCGATCGGCTCGTCGCATTCCAGACAGTCCCCGTAGCGGCCTTCATCGAGACGGCGCAATGCCGCCGTGATGCGCAGCAGCTGCTGCTCGGCTCGCTGCCGGTTGTCCTGCGCCATCGCCTGTTGCTGGAGGGCATCCATACGCGACAACCGCCCGACCGCGCACTGATCCAGCTTGACGGGCGCGGCCGAGGCATCGCGGCTCTCCCGTAGCGACAGGATTTCGTCACGCATCTGGACAAGCCTGGATCGGAAATGTTCCACATCGAGCGAATCAGGCATGAGGTCAGCTCCTCAGAGTATCAGCGCAACAGCAGCACCGGCACTGTTGCATCGCGGATTACGGTAGTGGTCGTGCTGCCGACCAGGAAGCGGCGGATGACCGAGTGGAGAAAGCCGGCGTGGTGACCAGGATCGGGCGGTGCATGGTCCGCACGACATTTTCCAGTCGACTGCCGATATGTTCGCCGAGGTTCTCGTCATGCTTGCCCATTACCAGCAGCGTTTCCACTAGTCCGCCATGCCGCTGCAGCGCCACAGGATCAGTGACACCATCGAGGACCGTCCGTTCCTGCGCCGCCTCCAGCATCAGCCGGCCCTGCTCCAGAGCCAGCTTGCCGCGCTTTTCATCGAGCGCGGCAAGCTCCTCGAGCAGCGCCTCGCGACTGCCGAGGCCGATATTGCCACTCAGATCAGGCTGAACCGGATACTCGGATTTGTCCAGCACATGCAGAAATGTCAGCGGCGCGTCGAGATGCAGACTGGCCCAGGCTGCGTAGTCGCACACCGCGGGAGAGATATTGGTGCCATCGATACAGGCGGTTACCTTGTTCATTATGATCCCTCTGTCAGTGGCCCATCAGTTCGCTGATGGCTTCCGGTTTATCATGCACCGCAAAGCGATCAACGATGGTGGCGCTGGCCTCGTTGAGACCTATCAGTTCCACCTCCGTTCCTTCGCGACGGAACTTCAGGACGACCTTGTCCAGCGCACTGACGGCAGTGATATCCCAGAAGTGGGCCTGGCACAGATCGATCACTACCTTGTCGATGGCTTCCCTGAAGTCGAAAAACTCGACGAACTTGTCCGCTGAGGCAAAGAATACCTGGCCCACGACCTGATAAGTCCGCTGGGTGCCTGCAGCGTTGATTTCAGAAGACACATATTTGAACTGACCCACCTTGTTTGCAAAGAACAGCGCAGCCGGCCATGCCGCCCAGCAGGCCGGAGGCGATATTCGCCACGCCCTGGCCACCGCATTCCCGGTTCTTGTTGCTGATGGTGTCGGTCAGGTCATCGATGATGGTCGCGGTCATGAGCGATTCCAGCAGGCCGACTACCGCCAGGGAAAGCGAATAGGGAAAAATGATCGCCAGCGTTTCCAGCGTGAGCGGCACATCGGGCCACAGGAACACCGGCAGCGTGTCGGGCAGCTCACCCATATCGCCGACCGTGCGAATGTCCAGATCGAGCAGCATCGCAATCGCGGGCAGCACCACAATGGTCACCAGCGGCGAAGGCACTGCTTTAGTCAGATAGGGAAATAAGTAAATGATCGCCAGGCCGCCAGCACGCCCGTCAACAGGGTGGCTGCCAGCAGGTATCCAGTCCATGGTCCTTGACCAGCGTGATCATCAACAGCGCCAGAGCCACCACTAACCCGGCCAGCACGTCACCACGGATGTTGGAAAACCAGTTATGTCGAACCGATGAAATCATTTAGTTTCTTCCGGAGCGTCACGCGCAGGTCGTGGGCTCAGTATCGCTGGTCCGGACTGTCATCAGCCGGAACCCGGCCAGGCACAAGTGCCGGGGAAATCGCATACGCAGACGCAAGGCTGACCGCCTGACGGTATTCAAGATACATAATCCATTCGTCCTCGCGCTTCGCTGTTCCCCGGAAAGCACAAGCCGGGTAAGCTAGCGGCATAATGCTATCCCTACTTCTCACGATCTTTACCGGCAGTGTGCTCACTGCCTGGGTGTCGCGCTTTGGCCGGTTATATGCCGCCTGGGCGGCCGGCGCGTTGGCATTGCTGGGGCTGCTTCAGCTGGTGCCGCGCGCTGCGGCCGTGTTTGCCGGCGAAACCCTCATCGAGCGCCTGGCGTGGATGCCGATCTCGGGTCTGGACCTGGTGTTCCGCCTCGACGGCCTGGGATTGCTTTTCGCACTGCTGATCCTGGGCATTGGTCTGCTGGTCATTGTCTATGCGCGGTATTACCTATCGCCGCGCGACTGCATGGGCCGGTTCTATGCCTATCTGCTGCTGTTCATGGGCGCGATGCTGGGTATCGTGCTGTCGGAAAACATCATTCAACTCCTGATCTTCTGGGAGCTGACCAGCCTGTCGTCGTTCCTGCTCATCAGTTACTGGCAATATCGCGCCGACGCACGTCAGGGCGCCCGCATGGCCCTGGCCATTACCGGCGCCGGGGGTATGGCCCTGCTCGGCGGCTTTGTACTGCTCGGCGAGATTGCGGGCAGCTATGAACTCTCGACCATTCTGGCCTCGGGCGATGTAATACGCGCACATCCCCATTACCTGCCAATGCTGGTCCTGGTACTGCTGGGCGCTTTCACCAAATCGGCGCAGTTTCCGTTTCACTTCTGGTTGCCGAACGCCATGTCCGCCCCGACGCCGGTGTCGGCCTACCTGCATTCGGCAACGATGGTAAAGGCCGGTGTGTTCCTGCTGGCGCGCCTGTTTCCAGCCCTGTCGGGGACTCCGGAATGGGCGTGGCTGGTGAGCGGCGTGGGACTTACCACGTTTATACTGGGCGCCTTCATGGCGCTGTTCCAGCACGACCTCAAGGGCCTGCTGGCCTACTCCACCATCAGCCATCTTGGCCTCATCACGGTCCTGTTCGGCATCGGTACACCGCTGGCTGCGGTGGCAGGCGTGTTTCATATCATCAACCATGCCATTTTCAAAGCCTCGCTGTTCATGGCTGCCGGTATCATCGATCATGAAAGCGGCAGCCGTGATATGCGTTGCCTCAACGGCCTGTGGAAGTACATGCCACATACGGCGCTGCTGGCCATGGTGGCCGCGGCCGCCATGGCCGGCGTGCCACTGCTCAACGGTTTCCTGTCCAAGGAGATGTTCTTTGCCGAGGCGGTAAGCGCCGGCACCCATCTCCAGCTCGGCTGGCTGCTGCCGGTATTGATCACCATCGGCGGCATCTTCGCAGTCGCCTATTCATTTCGTTTTATCCACGATGTGTTTTTCAATGGCGAGCCAATAGACCTGCCCAAAACGCCGCATGAACCGCCTCGCTGGATGAAAGTGCCGGTGGAACTGCTGGTGGCGCTGTGTCTGCTGGTGGGTATCCTGCCATCGCTCACTGTAGAGCCAATCTTGCGGATAGCGGCCGCCGGCGTGTTGCAGACGGAACTTCCACATTTCGATCTGGCGATCTGGCACGGGGTCAGCCCGGCCCTGTTGATGAGTCTGGCAGCGGCGCTCGGCGGCGGTCTGCTGTACGCGATGCGCAGTCCGCTGTTCGCCCTGCACGAAAAATACTGCGGCCGCCTGCAGGGCAAGCTGCTGTTCGATGGGCTGCTGGCCGGCGTATTCGCCAGCGCCGGCAGCATCACCCGGTGGCTCGATACCGGCAGTCTGCAACGCCTGATGCTCAGCTTTTTCATCGCGGTGCTGGTGCTGGGCGGGTCGGGATATATTGGCAGCGGCAGTCCGCTGGCGGGCAGCCGCGAATTGCTGGAACTGGACGCCATCAGCCTGATCGCAGGGCTCGGTCTGATCCTCGCGGCGGTTGCCACCGTGGTCCTGCATCGCCAGCGTTTCGTGGCCCTGGTGCTGATCGGTGCTGTCGGACTGGTGGTGTCGCTGATCTTCGTCAAGTTCTCCGCGCCGGATCTGGCGCTGACGCAGCTTTCAGTGGAAATCGTGACCATCGTGCTGCTGCTCCTGGCGCTGTATTTTCTGCCGCAGCGTCCGGCGCGCGAATCCAGTCGTCCGCGGGTGCTGCGCGATGTCTCGATCGCGGCGCTGGTCGGCGGTGGCGCGACGCTTCTGACCTGGGCCGTGCTCACACGTCCCTACGGGAGCATTGCCGGCTACTTTCTCGAAAACGCCAAACCGGAAGGCGGCGGGAACAATGTAGTCAATGTCATCCTGGTCGACTTCCGCGGCTACGATACCCTCGGCGAGATTGCGGTGCTGGCACTGGCTGCGCTGGGAATTTTTGCCATGCTGGAAAAGCTGCAGCTGCCAGGGCCGGAGACGGACGAGCAGGGCCGCCGCTGGAACCGGGACACGCATCCGGCGGTGATGGCGTCGCTGACGCGACTGCTGTTGCCGCTGGCGCTGCTGGTATCGATCTTTATCCTGCTGCGCGGACACAACCTTCCCGGCGGCGGCTTCATTGCCGGATTGATCACCGCCGTGGCGCTGATCATGCAATACCTTGCCAATGGCGTAACCTGGACCCAGTCCCGCCTGCCGGCCAACATGCATCCGGTGATCGGCTTCGGCCTGCTGCTCGCCGCTGCCACCGGGCTGGGAAGCTGGCTGGTCGGGCACCCCTACCTGACCTCCACCTTTACCTACCTGGACTGGCCGCTGGTGGGCAAATTCGAAGTTGCCTCGGCGATGGCATTTGACGTCGGCGTCTATCTGGTAGTGGTAGGCGCAACGCTGCTCATCCTCATTCATCTGGGGCTGATGCACAGTGCCAGTCACGCCTCACCCGACCCGCAGGGACCGCGCTGATGATGGAAGCACTCATGGCGCTGGTGATCGGGGTGCTGACCGCCTGCGGGGTTTATCTGACGCTGCGCGCCCGCACGTTTCCGGTGGTACTGGGGCTGACCTTCCTGTCCTACGCCGTCAATCTGTTTCTCTTTACCATGGGCCGCCTCACGATTGGCCGTCCGCCCATCATCCACTGGACAGCCGCCGACTATGCTGATCCGTTACCGCAGGCGCTGGTGCTTACCGCCATCGTCATCAGTTTCGCCATGACCGCGTTCGTCATTATGCTTTCCCTCAAGGCACGTGAAGAACTCGGCAACGACCATGTCGACGGCAGGGACGACGCATGAGCCATCTGATTATCGCGCCGGTCCTGCTGCCGCTGTTCGCCGGCCTGCTCCTGCTGCTGTTGCGTTCCGTGCTCTCCGTCAGGATCCACCGGACGCTCAGCCTGATCGCCGTAGTCGGCCAGATCGGACTTGCCATCGCGCTGCTGTCCCGGGTGCATAGCGGTGAGATTCTTACCTACATGCTGGGCGGCTGGATACCGCCCTTCGGTATCGTCCTGGTAGCGGACCGGCTGAGTGTATGGATGCTGCTGATCACGGCGCTGCTGGCGTTGCCGGCATTGCTGCACGGCGTGCGCGGCACCGACCTCCGTGGACGGCATTTCCATATACTGTTCCAGTGGCAACTGTTCGGCCTTAGCGGCGCGTTTCTCACCGGCGACCTGTTCAACCTGTTCGTGTTCTTCGAGATTCTGTTGCTGGCTTCCTACGGCCTGTTGCTGCATGGGGGCGGCCGTCTGCGCACCCGCGCCGGGCTGCACTTCGTGATCATCAACCTGGCTGGCTCGACCCTGTTCCTGTTCGCCGTCGGCACCCTCTATGGGATCCTGGGTACGCTGAACATGGCGGACCTGGCACGTCAGGTCGCCCTGGTGCCGGCCGAGCACCTGGGTCCCGTGAAGGCTGCAAGCCTGTTGCTGTTCGGCGTATTCATACTCAAGAGCGCGCTGATTCCGCTGCATCTGTGGCTGCCGGCAGCCTACGCCAATACCAGCGCGCCGGTGGCTGCGCTGTTCGCGATCATGACCAAACTCGGCGCCTACGCGATCCTGCGCATCGATACCTTGATATTCGGCAGCAGCGCCGGCGCACTGGCCGGCATGCTGGACGCATGGCTGTTGCCACTGGCGCTGCTCACACTGGTCATTGGCATGCTTGGCGTGGTTGCGGCCAGCGCCTTGCGTCAGCAGATTGCCTACCTGGTGGTGGCTTCGGTGGGTTCGTTGCTCACGGCGTTCGCGCTCGGCTCCGCGGCCGGGATTGCCGCGGGACTCTATTATCTTCCGCATGCAACTTTTGCCGCCGGCGCCTTCTTTCTGCTGGCGGATGCCATTGCCAGCCGGCGCGGCGGATTCGACGATCGCTTCGAACCCGGCGTGGTGCTGGCGGATCGCAAGGTACTTGGTGGACTGTTTTTCGTGGTCGCCATGCTCAGTGTCGGCCTGCCGCCACTGTCCGGCTTCATCGGCAAGTGGATGACGTTGCAGGCCGCCCTGCCGCATCCGTCGCTGCCCTGGATCATGGCCAGCATTCTCGGCACCAGTCTGCTCGGCATCATTGCAATGGCGCGTTCCGGCAGCGTCCTCTTCTATCGTGCCGAAGCGGCGCCGGTCGACAGCGCGACGCCACTCCGTGTCGGAACCCGAACCCGCGAGCTGCTGCCCGCAATCCTGCTGCTGCTGCTGTGTCTGGCGCTGGTGATATGGGCCGGACCTGTAGACGAATTTGCTCGCGCCACCGCAGCCCAGCTGCTGCAACCTGAGGACTACATTCGAGCCGTGCTGGAGCCATGATACGACGCCTGTTTCCCCATCCCTGGCTGACCGTCACCCTCGCGCTGGTGTGGGTGCTGCTCATGAATGCGCTGAATGCCGGAACCGTCTTCCTCGGTCTGTTGCTGGGCTGGGCCATTCCCCTGTTCACGTTTCGCTTCTGGCCAGAGCCGGTTATGGTTCGCCGGCCGCTGACGCTGCTGCGTTTCGTGGCCGTGGTGCTGACCGACATTCTCATCGCCAACTTCATCGTGGCCGCTCTGATCCTGCGCGGACCCAAACCGCTCAAACCGGCATTCGTATGGCTGCCACTGGATCTGAAATCCGAACTCACCATCAGCCTGCTGGCCAATACCATCTGCCTTACGCCGGGCACGGTCTCGGCGAATCTGTCACCCGCTCATGATTACCTGCTGGTGCATACGCTCAATACCGATGACCCCGATGCCCTCGTTCGGACAATCAAGCAGCGCTACGAGGCACCGTTGAAAGAGGTTTTCGAACCATGATTCATATTGCACTGTCACTTGCGTTTGCGCTGGTCGGGCTGGCCGTGGCATTCGCTTTCTGGCGCCTGCTGCGCGGACCCAGCGCACCGGATCGTATTCTTGCGCTCGACACGCTCTATGTGAACACCATCGCGCTGCTGGTATTGCTGGGCATTCATCTCGACAGCAACATTTATTTTGAAGCTGCACTGCTGATCGCGCTGATGGGCTTTGTTGGAACCGTAGCCTTATGCAAGTACCTGTTGCGCGGCGACATCATCGAGTGAGGTACTGAGTCATGGACCTGCTAATATCTTTTCTGATCGTTACCGGCGCAGCATTTATCTTCGTTGGTTCGCTGGGCCTGGTACGCCTGAAAGATTTTTATACGCGCCTGCACGGTCCGACCAAAGCTACCACCCTCGGCGTAGGCGCCATACTGATTGCCTCAGCCGTCTATTTCAGCCGTCAGCAGCCCGGGCTCAGTGTGCACGAAGTCCTGGTTACGATATTTCTTTTCATCACCGCGCCGGTAAGCGCGCACCTGATGTCGAAAGCCGCGCTGCATCTGAAACTTCACTCGCTGGCTCCACCCCCTGCAATCAAAAAGGACGATCGGCACAGCTAGGATCGATCCGCTGAACGCTGCGACTGTCATTACGATGCCTTGACCCGAAGGGTGAGGTACCCGTAATGAACCCCGGAGGGGTTCTATGGGCGCAGGGCGGCAATCTCCTGATTGACGTTTCTCAATGACCACCGGCGCGCTCAGAGCGATGTTTGTGACAAGCCGATTCGAGGTCTGTAAATCCATGGAATCAAGCCAGCCTTTAACAATACAGTTGTCCCAGGTTACCAATGCCGATGTCGGCAAAGTTGGCGGCAAGAATGCCTCGCTCGGTGAAATGATACAGCGACTGCAGGAAGCCGGCATACGCGTGCCGGATGGTTTCGCCACCACGGCAGAGGCGTACTGGCAGTTTCTGGACCGCAATGATTTGCGCGCACGCATCAGCGAGAAGCTGGAGCAGCTGAACCGGGACAGGGATGCACTGAAAGACACCGGCGACGCAATCCGCAGCCTTATTCGCAAGGCGAGGTTCCCGGATGATCTCACCGAGGCGATACGTTCAGACTATCAGGCACTGGCGCAATCGATCGGCGAGGACAATCCCGCTGTGGCCGTGCGCAGCAGCGCTACCGCCGAGGATCTTCCGGAGGCCAGCTTCGCGGGACAGCAGGAGACGTTCCTGAATATCCGCGGTGAAAAAGCTCTGCTCGATGCCTGTCGACGTTGCATGGCTTCATTGTTCAGTGATCGCGCCATCATTTACCGCCGCAACCACGACATCGACCACATGGACGTGGCGTTATCGGTCGGGATACAACGCATGGTGCACGCCGATACCGGCGGCGCCGGCGTAATGTTTTCTATCGATACCGAAACCGGTTTCCGCAATGCCGTACTCATCAATGCCAACTGGGGCCTGGGTGAAACCGTAGTGCAGGGCAGCGTCGATCCCGATGAATATATGGTCTTCAAGCCGCTGCTGGGAAACAGAGATGTGCGGCCGATCATCGAGAAATCTATTGGCCGAAAAGAAAAGAAACTGGTCTACAGCGACAGCAGGAGGAAGCCCACGCGCACCGAGAAAACCAGCGCTGCAGAACGCAGTCAGCCAGTGCTCGATGACGAGACGATTCTTGACCTGGCCCGCTGGGCAGTTGCCATAGAGGATCATTATCAGCGGCCCATGGATATGGAATGGGCCAGGGACGGCACGACCAATAAGATGTTTATCGTTCAGGCCCGGCCCGAAACCGTGCAATCCGCCAGAGAGCCTGGCGCGCTGAAAAGTTACACACTCAAGGACCGGGGCCAGCGCCTGGTCAGTGGCCTGAGCATTGGAGACGGTATTGCCGCAGGCAAAGTCTGCAAGTTAGGTTCAGCATCGGAAATCAGCAACTTCAGGGACGATGGAATACTGGTGACAGGCATGACAGACCCGGACTGGGTTCCGATCATGAAACGCGCCGCCGCCATTGTGACCGATCATGGCGGGCGCACCTCACACGCCGCGATCGTCAGCCGTGAACTGGGGTTGCCGGCGATTGTCGGGACCGGCAATGCCACCGAGGCACTGAATAATAATCAGGAGGTGACAGTATCCTGCGCGGAAGGCGACGAAGGTTTCGTCTACGAGGGTATCGCAGAATTCGAGGCGCATGATGTCGATCTCGACAATATCCCCGAGACCCGCGCAGCGGTGATGCTCAATCTCGCGAATCCGGCCGCCGCATTGCGCTGGTGGCGCCTGCCTGCCGACGGCGTGGGACTCGCGCGCATGGAATTCATCATCAATAACATCATCAAAATTCATCCCATGGCGCTGATTCATCCGGACCGTGTCGAGGATCGGAAGGCGCGCAAGGAAATCGACAGGATCACCGCCGGCTGGAAAGATAAAACCCGCTATTTCATCGACACCCTCGCCTGGGGTGTTGCCCGTATCGCCGCATCCCAGCATCCGAATCCGGTCATCGTGCGCATGAGCGATTTCAAGACCAACGAATACGCACAGCTCATCGGCGGTGCGGCCTTTGAACCCAAAGAAGCCAATCCGATGCTGGGCTGGCGTGGCGCCAGTCGTTACTACAGTGATGAATATCGAGAAGGGTTCGCGATGGAATGCCGGGCGATCAGGAAGGCGCGTGAAGAAATCGGGCTGGACAACATCATCGTCATGATTCCGTTTTGCCGCACGCCTGAAGAAGCAGACAGGGTACTGGAAGCCATGGCAGAGAACGGCCTCAAACGTGGCGAACACGGTCTGCAGGTTTACGTCATGGCCGAAATACCTTCCAATATCACACTGGCCGATGAGTTCGCGCAGCGCTTCGATGGATTTTCCATCGGCAGCAATGACCTCACTCAGCTGATACTTGGCGTGGACCGCGATTCAGAGCAGCTTTCGAATCTGTTCAATGACCGCCATGAAGCGGTAAAACGGACCATCGCGAGTCTTATCGAAAGCGCGCATCGGCACCAGCGCAAGGTCGGGCTCTGCGGCCAGGCTCCGAGCGACTATCCGGAATTCGCGCACTTCCTGATCAAGGCCGGCATAGATTCCATTTCAGTCAATCCTGACAGCTTCGTGGCGGTCAAGGAACAGGTGGCGAAAGCAGAGGCGCAACAATCCGGCGAACCGCAAGACAGGGTTCATCGGGGGAATCAGTCGGCTCGCTCTACGAGACACTCGTAGCTGCCCATCTCGAGATCACGACAGATCTGCGGTCGTCTGTCGTAAATCATGCAGGTCAGGGAGTTTCGGTCCAGAGCGGCGCACCAGCCGTCATCCAGCCGTGCCATACGTCGCCCGCCCCATGTATCGATTTCAATATAATGGTCAGGCACGCCGGTTTCGGTAATCAGGATGACTTCCAGGCGGCAGCAGCAGGCTTCACAGTTCGAACAGCTCACTTGAGTATCGAATTTGATGTCAGGCATGCAACCGCTCACGCAAATACATCACTACCAGCAGGATCACCAGGGCCAGAACCCAGACCGTCACATACACCGTCACGGACTGCTTTGCCTGGCGTTTTTCCAACCAGGTGCGGGGCCTTACGCCGCGATACAAAAACACCAGCTTGGCCGCCAGATTCACGCACACGATATTAATCGCCAGCAGCAGGCCTGCGCCCGCGGCATGCCCCCAGTGCATCGAGCCCAGCATCAGGCCAAGCGTCGCAGTCGGTGGCAGCAGCGCAACCGCCACCATCACCCCCACCAGCGCGGTGGAAACGCCGGTGGTCAGTGAGATCACCGCCGCCGCGCCGGAAGCCAGCGCCAGCACCACGCCGGCTGGACCGATTCCGGTGCGGGTCAGAATCTCCTGACCATGGGGCTCCACGTGCAGCACCGCGCCGATGATAATCGCAATACCCAGCGCCATGCCCAAGCCTGCGAGGTTGGTCTTCAGAGAAGCCCAGACCAGGTCCCGGTCACCCAGTGACGTCGCAAAAGCCAGCGCAATGTTGGGACCCAGCAGCGGCGCAATCACCATTGCACCTACCACCACCGCAACGTTGTCCTCCAGCAGACCGATAGAGGCAACAATGGTGGACAGGAACACCAGAAGCATGTGATTGCCGCTGAAACGCGCGCCTTTCTCGATTTCGTTGTAAAGCTCCTCGCGGGTGGCCGAGATAGCCCTGCGCTTCTGTTCGGTCTCATCTTCCTGTTCAGGCGGTTCGTCCACACGTGGCAGCGTGACTTCAACATCGATAACGTTGATGCGTGCGTTCTCCTGGCCGCCGAGCGATGATTGCAGGCTGTCCATCACCGCCTGGCGATGCTCGGGACGCACCAGGATACGGACAATCTTGCGGCCATCCTCGCCAGTACCACCGAACCATGTATCAACCGCCTGATGCTGTTCAGCGATGGCGATCAGCGTATCCAGAAATCCTGCATCAGCAATAACTTCAATAACTTTCATAATTTGGGGTCAGAGTAAAAACTATTCCGCGGAGCCGGGCTGGCGCCTGCTCGATTCCGGTGCATCACTGAAGTCGGCCAGCACCCACCACTCGCGACTCCCAGTAGGGATCGGTGATCGCTGCGTATGATACGTGTTTCCCGCTCGAAGGGGCGTGAATAAAGCGGCCATCGCCCGCATATATGCCCACGTGAGAGAGTTTGGCCCGGGAGATTTTGAAAAATATGAGGTCACCGGGTTGCAGACTGGACATCTTTACCCGCCGACTCTGGCGGTATTGTTCACCCGTGGTACGCGGCACTTTGATTCCAGCCTTTAAATAGCTGTAGAACACGAGACCACTGCAGTCGAAGCCGCGCGGGCTTGAACCGCCATATCGATAAGGTGCGCCGATCATTTCCCGCGCAATGTCAAGCGCGGACAAGTCAGCCGCCGATCCCGCAGCTGATACGCGCGGAGCCGGGGGACTGGAAGCACAACCGGTTAATCCAGCGAAAACCAGCGCGACTATCGCGATGAAGGAAATGTGCCGCAATTCCCCAATACAGATCATTTTTATCGTCCCCGCCTCAGACCCGACTGCCAACGGCACACTCGATTGAAACTTCCGAGCCAGCTCTGCTGGAGTTTGCCAGTCCGCATCTGGAATCAGAGAGTAAAGATTGCGGCGCCCGGAGTAAAGAAAACAGAGTTTTTAGTCTGACCCCGAAATAAGGAACTATCTGGGAATGTGCGCGGTCAGAGCGCATACTTTCCGCCATCTTTCCGACCGGGATTTTTGCGTCAACGTTTATGGCTACTGATTTTGAAAACGTTGTGCGGCCGGAACCGGGCCGCTGGCTACAGGAACACGGCGACACCCTCTTCCGCTACGCGATGCAACGCCTGCGTGACGCCGCGCACGCAGAAGACGTGGTGCAGGACACGCTTCTGGCGGCGCTTCAGTCGCACTCCGGATACTCCGGCCGCGCCTCCGAAAAAACCTGGCTCATCGGCATACTCAGACACAAGATCGTCGACTTCATCCGCATTCAGGTGCGCGAATCAACTGTGGATGACATCAGCGCGTTGTCGGATGCCGCACTTGAACACAGCGACCTGTTCGACGGGCGCGGCCACTGGATACGTCCGCCACAGGATTGGGGCGATCCCGACAGGACATTGCACAACCACGAATTCATTGCCGCCTTCGAGGCATGTCTGGAAAGACTGAAACCCGCCCTCGCCCAGGTATTCGCACTCAGGGAACTCGCCGGCCACTCCAACGATGATATCTGTAAGGAACTCGGTATTTCAGCGACTAATTGTGGCGTAATGCTGTATCGCGCACGCATGGGACTCAGACGTTGTCTCGACGTGAGATGGCCTGGCGGGAATTCCGGGGAAACCAGATAATGCTGTCGTGCAAAGATGCATCGGTGATCGTATCAGATTCGCTGGACCGGAAACTTTCGTTGCACGAACGGCTCAGCCTGAAACTTCATCTTATGATGTGCAATGCATGTCAACGCATGGCCGGCCAGATGCAGATATTGCACGCTGTCTCACTGTACTACCGCACTGCCACAGAAGAGGACTCGCACCTGAAACAGGTGACGCTGTCAAAGGAAGCCAGCGAGCGCATTCTCGAGCGACTGCAGTCTGCCGCGGATGCCGGGGCCGATGACGACCAGGTATAGCCGGGCTACTGCGCCGCATTCAACTTGCGATCGATCCAGAAATCCGCGCTGAAGAAACGCCCGGCACCAATGAAAAACAGTACCAGAAGCATGATCAGATAGGTTGCAGCAAATTCAATACCGTTATTAAGAACCACGAAACTGCCCTGCCCGGTCAGCCAGTCATAATTGCCGTGTTGCTGCAATATTTCTTTGGCGACACCGAGACGTTCAACAGCAGCCTGCGCATCACCGCAGTTGAACAGGCAGAATTTGGGATCGGCTATCGCCTGCCAGCCATGTTGCCAATGCACTGAATAAATCGCGACAACCATGGTAAACATCAGCGGGATCGAGACCCAGCGTACCGCAAGCCCGAGCACCAGCAGAACTGCGCCGGCGGTTTCTGTGGAAGCCGCCAGCCAGGCCATGAACTCAGGGAAAGGCAGGCCGAGGCCCCAGTCCTTGTTACCGAACCATGCTGCTGTACTCTCGATATCGGAGAGCTTACTGGTGCCCGCCATCCAGAAAATCGGGGCCAGGTACAGCCGCAGCGCCAGTGGCCCCAGGAAATCGAATGCGCGGGTTCGATTCAGGACGCGCTGGAGAGTTCGGAGTAATTCCATAGTTAGTAAGCCTCAAAAGTAACCCTGGAGCTTGCGACCGATACGCCGGAGCGTGTCGGTCGCAATCTGCTGGAAGCGGTTCCACGGATGGAACCACTCCCATTATTCGTGTACCGCCAGCTTACTTGCTGCCGCCGCACTTTCCTTCACCACACTTGCCTTCCGCGCCGGCCTTGGCGTCAGCTTTAACCTCATCCTTGCTGCCACCACACTTTCCTTCACCGCACTTGCCTTCCGCGCCGGCTTTGGCATCGGCTTTAGTCTCGTCCTTGCTACCGCCGCATTTTCCCTCACCGCACTTGCCTTCCGCCGATTCGGCGACCATATATCCACCCGCTATCTCGGTCATGGCGAAAGGATTTTCCGCAGCACTGGCAGGAGCTGTCGCAGCAAGCGTTGTGACAAATGCAGCACCCAAAGCAAAACTCAGGGGCTTTAATGATGTTTTCGTGGTCATATCTGTAATCTCCGAAGAAGATAGGTTTGTCGACTTTACTCACTCAGCGTCTCCGCTTGCCCGATTGGTCGGACTGGGATCGCTGGCATTACAATTATTTTCAAGTTCGCGCGAAGGCAACCCGTCATTGCTAAGCGCGCAGCGCCGTGGCATTCTCTAACCGAATGAGCCTGAATCCTGGGATTGCCGCGCTTTACCCATAGAACCCCTTCGGGGTTCATTACGGATACCTCATCCCTTTCTCCTGGCTCGCGGCCAATATCCTATTCTCCGCAAGCTGGTTCAAGCATAGGATGACGGAGACGAGCGACCGCAATGTCGATCAACGGGTCCAGGCCAGCCATCTGGCGAAGAGTCGTTTCACAAAGGGTGTTAACCGGGTGCGGCTGAACTGGTCACCGAGCTTGCGAATTGCTTCAGCCTGGGTCGGGTATGGATGTATGGTGCTGCCTATTTTTTTCAGTCCCAGCCCGTGGGTCATCGCCAGGCTGATCTCGGAGATCATATCGCCTGCATGACGCGCCACGATGGTCGCACCGACGACAGTATCCGTGCCCTTCCTTACGTGCACTTTTACAAAACCGTTTTCGTCCCCGTCCAGAATGGCACGATCGACATCGCTGAACTTCTGGATGAAGGTATCGACTTCAATGCCCTTCTCTCTGGCCTGTTCTTCATAAAGGCCAACGTGGGCAATTTCGGGTGAGGTAAAGGTACACCAGGGCATCACCAGCGAGGAAGATTTTTTGCGCCCCCTGAACAGCGCATTCTGAATAACGATACGCGCCATAAAATCCGCGGCGTGGGTGAACTGGTAAGGAGAACAGATGTCGCCCGCAGCATAAATACGGGGATTTGTCGTCTGCATCCGCGCATTGACCTTCACGCCCTTGCGGTCGTACTCCACCCCCACCGACTCCAGATTCAGATGCTCTACGTTCGGTGCGCGACCGACAGCAACCAGGAGCTCATCGAGCGTTTCGTCATACTGCGTGCCGTGTGATTCGACCACAAGCCGAATACCCGCATCGTTTTTGATCATCAGGTGTTTTGCGCAACAGAGCAGCTTTACACCGTCGCGTTCCATCGATTTCCGGACCAGCTTGGCAGCATCGCGGTCTTCGCGCGGCAAAATGCCATGTGCGGTCTCGACCAGAAACACTCTGGATCCAAGCTGCGCGAATGCCTGCGCCATCTCGCAGCCTATAGGTCCGGCGCCGATGACACCCAATCGCTGCGGCAGGCGGGTCAGCGAAAACAGTGTCTCATTGGTCAGATACTCCACAGCCTCCAGGCCGGGAATCGGTGGCGCCAGGGCGCGTGCGCCAGTCGCGATGACAGCATGCCTGAAGCGGAGACGCGCACCGTTCACTTCCACGGTGCGGGAGTCGGCGAAACCGGCCTGCCCGAAAAACACATCGACGCCAAGCTCGCGGAATCTGTACGCCGAATCATTCGCGCTGATGCGGGCGCGCAATCCGCGCATGCGCCGCATCACAGCGGCGAAGTCCAGGTTCACCGCGTCCGGCGCGTCGACACCAAAGGCGCCAGCTTCACGCATCGCCGCCACACTACGGGCAACGCTGATGATGGCCTTCGACGGCACACAGCCCACATTCAGGCAATCGCCACCCATCAGGTCACGTTCGATCAATGCGACCCGGGCGCCCAGAGCCGCCGCACCGGCGGCGGCGACCAGACCGGCAGTGCCGGCACCGATCACCACCAGGTTGTAGCCTGCGGCAGGTTGCGGGTTCACCCAGTCGATGGGGTGCACGTTGTCGACCAGTTCCTGATTGAAGGCATCTGCCGGGCCGGTCTGCGGCAGGCGCTGGATCACCGGCTGATCCGCAGCACTGGTATTTTTCTGTCTCACCGTCGCCTCCATCATTATGAGCCGCTGTAGATTAACACTGCCTGGCGCAATTACTGTTACTCTGGTTGCGCGGCATAATTATCTGTAATGATTGTGCCGCAAAACCGACTACGAAAAGACAAGCCGGAATTTCCGAGTCCCCGCAACAGTCATGGAGAAACCAATGAATCGAGCGTTGAGAAAAATCATCTGCACCTGTCTGCTCAGTCTGCTGCCGGTGGCGGCCCTTCAGGCTGATCAGGCGCCGCCGGTGCCGAACCTCGGCGATCGGATCAGTGATTTCAAGGCCCAGAGACCGGCGCCGGCAGCATCTCAGCGCGCCGTCATGGACAGGGCGGCGAAGGATCTGGCGGCGGCCATGCCCGCACCAGGACTTGAAGCTGGAACCACTGCGCCCGATTTCACGCTGCCCGATTCGACGGGCAACGCCGTGCAACTTGCTGAGCTGCTGAAACAGGGCCCGGTCGTGCTGATTTTCTACCGCGGCGCCTGGTGCCCGTACTGCAACATGCAACTGCAGGCGCTGAAGGAAAGCATGCCGCATTTCGAGCGTCACGGGGCACAACTGGTCGCGGTAACGCCGCAGACGCCGGACCGCTCGCAACAGCAGATCGAAAAGGATGCTTACCCGTTCACGATCCTCAGCGATCTTGATGACCAGGTAATGAAAGCCTACAACCTGTATTTTGAAGTCCCCGAAGAACTGCGTCATCTGTATCTTCAGGACTTCGACCTCGATATTGCCGCCTATAATGGCAAGGATCGCTATGGCCTGCCGGTGCCGGGAACCTTTATCATCGATCGACAGGGCGTCATCCGTGCCGCGCACGCCGATACCGATTACACCACCCGCATGGAGCCGGCAGCGATCATCGAAGCCCTGGGCAGAATCAGCGGAAACAGGTAAGCATCGGAGGTATACCGGGAGACGATGGAGATCAAGCCACTACTCAAGGTCACGGTTTTTTCCGATTATATCTGTCCATATTGCTACATCGGCTGGCTGCGTCTGGAGAAGCTGCGCAACCACTATGATCTGCGGGTGAACTGGTGCATGACTGAAATTCATGCCGACAATCCACCCGAAGGTCGCCCGCCCACGGAGCTGGGTTACTCCAGCGAACAGTGGGGTCGAATGGTTAGCGATCTGGATGAACTTGCTGCCGAAGAAGGCGTGCATTTCGGCGGCCTTCACTGCACGACGAATTCGCACCGCGCATTGTTGCTCGCCGAGGCTGCCAAGGAACAAGGTCCGGATATTTTCTATAACCTGCACCGTCGCCTGTTCGAGGTTTACCTTTGTGAAGGCCGCAATCTGGCCGACGAAGCCGTGCTTCGCGAACTAATCGATACCCTCGGCGCCGATCCTGATCTTCCCGACCGGGCCTGGAGCGATCCGCGCTACGAACAGCGCCTCCGGGAGTACGCGCTTGCGGCCCGCGAACTGGGTGTGGACTCCACGCCAACCTTTTACTTCGACAGCCAGCCGCTGCGCGGCGTCCAGGCGACGGAGACACTGCTGACTGCGGCTCGCGCAGCGCTCTCTCACCCCATGGCTTGAATTTGACCGATCGGTCTACTACACTCCAGTCATGATTACCGAACCCGATAGCCGCCAGCGCATCATCGCCAGCGCCCGCGATCTCATCTACAGCCGCAGCTATGCTGACGTGGGAGTTGCTGAAATCTGCGAACAGGCCGCTGTAAAAAAAGGCAGTTTCTATCACTTTTTTCCGAGTAAACAGGAACTTAGTCTTGCCGTCATCGATGACATGCGAACCCTGATGGAAGATCAGATATTGATTCCGGCATTCGCGCGGGATATCCCGCCGCTGCAACGACTGCAGCGTTTCGTCGACAATCTCTATGAATTCCAGCGCGGCACCGCTGGCCGCCTTTTGGGCTGTCCGTTTGGCAACCTTGCCCTGGAAATGGCCACCAGTGATGAAAGCATACGGCGCAAACTTGCAGAGGTTTTCGCAGGTATTCAGGCGCGGTTCGAGCATGTGCTGGACGAGGCCCTGAGCGCTGGTGAAATCGAATCCAGTATCGACAGGCCGGCCACGGCCCAGGCAATGCTCGCCTATTTCGAGGGTGTGCTGATGATGGCAAAAACCGCCAATGACCCGGAGATAATCAGGAAACTGGCGTCGGCGTTTATCCAGATTCGCATTCCTCGCATGGCAGGCTGATTTTTTTTGACCCGGGCCTTTACCGACCGGTCTATTTTTACACCCAGAGAGGAGCATCACCATGAGCAAAGCCATCAATCCGGACACCAGCCACCCGCACATTTCAGACGCTTTCCCCTACCATACCCCTGACACCGCACCTGCCGACGCGCGACCGCTGCTGGATAATGCCAACAAACAGTACGGCATGGTTCCCAACCTGTATGCGAAGATGGCCGAGGCACCGGGCCTGTTGCAGGCTTACCTGCAGGTCGCCGAGCTGTTTTCAAAATCCAGCCTGAGCGCAACCGAACAGCAGGTGGTTCTGCTGTCTGCCAGTCGCGTTAATGGCTGCGATTACTGCGTGAGTGTCCATAGCGCGTTGGCTGACATGACCGGCGTGCCCACCGAAGTGACGAACGCGGTTCGCGATAATACTCCGCTCTCTGATGATCGGCTCGAGGCATTGCGCCAGTTTACTGCCCGTATGGTCGAAACGCGCGGCTGGCTTGATGAAGCCGATACGCAGGCTTTTCTTGCTGCCGGCTATACACCGGCCAATATCCTGGAGGTGATTCTGGGTGTGGGACAGAAGACTCTTTCGAACTACACCAATCACATCGCTGGTACGGAACTCGATGCGGCATTTTCCGGACGCGCCTGGAAAGCACAGGACGCAGCACAATGAAGCGCGAACCTGGCGACCGGATAACGCCTGTCAGTCTTCCGGCCATCGACGGAACGCTGTTCACCACGGATAGCCTGCAAGGCAAAGCCTATATGCTTTCTTTTTTCAGGTTTGCGTCCTGTCCTTTCTGCAACTTGCGCATGCATGAGCTGGTGACAAAGTTCGATCAGCTGCCCAACGGCTTTACCATAGTTGCTGTATTCGATTCGCCGCTGGACAACCTTCAGCAGCATGCCGACCGCCACCATGCGCCGTTTCCGGTGCTTGCTGACGAGCACGGCGGTTGCTACAAGCTCTACGATATCGAACACTCGATAACCGGCGTCCTGAAAGGCATGTTTTTTCGCATGCCCCAGTTGCTTTACGGCATGTTCGCAAAAGGCTATGTGCCGTTGAAAATCAAAGGCAGCATGACGACCATGCCAGCCGATTTTCTGGTCGGTGAAGACGGAATCATCCACACCGCGTATTACGGTAGCGATGAAGGCGATCATTTGCCGTTCGATCAGATAAAGCAGTTCGCCGACGCTGCAAAGCGCTCTGTTCCTCTCACACAACCTGCGGCAGTCTGACGAAACCATGAACGGAACATCAACCATCGCCGTGCCCGTCACCTATCAACGTGAATGGCAGGATGGTTTCGGGGCGCGGGGATGGAAACTGGATGTATCGATAAACGAGCCCAGTGTCATTGCAGCAACCGCCGAGACCGGTGAGCGCATACCAACGTCTGTGCTGGTGCATGACATTCTCGATCATCATCTCTGCGGTTTCCGCATCGGCGGTCATCGCAACGAGGCGATGGCACTGCTCCAGTTGGCCGCGCGCACGGGCGCCGACCCGCGCGTGGATTTCCGGCAGATCATCGATGAAGACATCATGCACGGTCATTGCAATGGCGAATCCCTCAGAGCATTTCTTCCGCCGGATCTCGCTGAACAATTACCCGCTGATCTCGATGATGATCGATCCCTCATCCAGCACCTGCGTTCAGTCATCGATGAGACGGTTCTACGCGAGCGACTGGTTCAGCACTTCGTGCAAATCGGCGAGTCGGTACAGAGCCAGGTTGAGGCGCACTGGCGCGATCTTGGCCTGTCATACCGGCGGCGCAGTGAAATGGGCAAGGCATTGCAACAGCTTCTTGCCCGCGTTGATAAACAGGCCCGTGACCAACACTGGGAGCAGGCACATGGCAGGTTCATGGTCGGCGATCAGGAGTGCGCACTGGTTCTCGAAACACCGGTAAGACAACATGTCACAGCAGCCGTCGGCAGGAGCGGATGATCCGCTAGTATTGAAGAAGGAGGCTGATTGGTGGACACACAGGCAATGGAAGCGCAGCACACCGCCATCGAAGACTACGCCATCATCGGCGATTGCCGTTCCGCGGCACTGGTCTCCCGGCGCGGATCGATCGACTGGCTGTGCTGGCCACGGTTCGACAGCCCTTCTCTGTTCGGCGCCCTTCTCGATGAACGGATCGGCGGACGTTTCTCGGTTAATCCCGTACACCCTTTCTCTTCGCAGCGCCGCTACATCGATGATACGAATGTACTGGAAACGACTTTCTTTACCGACGGCGGCGTGCTGCGACTGACCGATCTGATGCCAGTGGATTCCGAGGAAGCGAAACGCGGCAAACTCTGGGCCGCCCACCAGATCCTGCGCAAGGTCGAATGTCTGGAAGGCGAAGTCGAAATCGAAATACAGTGCAATCCGCGGCCTGATTACGGTCGCGAAGCCTGCCGAATGGAGGACCGCGGTCCCCTGGGGATGTACTTCGAGAAAATGGGCCGGTCATTTATTTTGCGCAGCGAGATACCCCTGCAGCTTGCCGAGAAAGATGGCGGGATATGTGTACGCCACAGGCTCCGGAGTGGCGAACACCGTCACCTTTCTGCCGTGTTCACCGAGCGGGAACCGTCTTTCATCCCACCGCTGGGTGAAGAAGCCGAGCGGCGTATCGCTGCCACCCTGGAGTGGTGGCGCGCCTGGTCAGACGCCTGCGTTTACAGGGGCAAACACCGGGCGGCCGTGCTAAGAAGTGCGCTTACCCTCAAGTTGATGACCTACGCGCCCTCGGGCGCCGTGGTGGCCGCACCGACCACTTCACTCCCAGAGCGCATTGGCGGCGTACGCAACTGGGATTACCGGTACTGCTGGCTGCGCGACGCGTCACTCACACTCAGGGTTCTGTTCGAACTGGGCTATCATGCAGAAGCCACTGCCTTCATGTTCTGGTTGATGCACTCCACCCGACTGACCTGGCCGGATCTAAAAATCGTTTACGACGTGCATGGCGAGACCCGCCTCAAGGAAAAAGAGATTCCGGAGTTGAGCGGTTTCGCCAGCTCATCCCCAGTGCGGGTGGGCAACAGCGCCGGCGATCAATTCCAGCTGGACATCTACGGCGAAATTCTTGATGCGGCCTATGAGTACGTTCTGCATGGCGGTCGCCTCGACACTGCCACAGCCCGCCTGCTGATTGGTTTCGGGAATACGGCTTGCCGTCGCTGGCGCGAGCCCGATGACGGCATCTGGGAAATTCGTGGCGGCGCCAGGCACCACACCTATTCAAAGGTGATGTGCTGGGTCGCGCTGGACCGCCTGCTTCGGCTTCATGATGCCGGACATCTGAAAGCACCCGTCGAAAAGTTTAAAAAAGAACGCGATGCCTTGCGCACCGAGATCGACGAGCAGGGTTTCAATAAAGACATCAACAGCTATGTCAGCACTTTCGGAGGCAGGGATCTGGATGCCAGTCTGCTGCTACTTTCGCGCTACGGTTATCTCGATCCACGCTCGGCCCGCGCGCAGGCAACCCGACAGGCGATCCAGAAGCAGCTCGGCAGCAATGGACTACTGTACCGTTATCGTGCCGACAATGACGGCCTGCCGGCGGGCGAAGGCGCGTTCGGCATTTGCAGCTTCTGGGCAGTAGGCGATTATGCACTGGCCGGAGAAATCGAGCATAGCGAAGCACTGTTCGACCACCTGCTTGGCTACGCAAACGATGTCGGACTTTTTGCTGAAGAGATCGACCCGGAAAGCGGCGCGGCACTGGGCAACTTTCCCCAGGCTTTCACCCATGTCGGCCTGATCGACGCAGCGTTGCTACTGGAACGGGTGCAGCGCGATGCCGACCAGAGCGTGCAAACGCCGGAATCCTTACCGTCATGAACCTCCCTGAGATCCTGCTGTGGGGATTTGTCGCGACCGTGTTTCTCACCACCATCATGGCCGCCGCACAAGGGTTCGGGCTGTCCCGAATGAGCATCCCCTATATGCTCGGCAGCATGTTCACCCCGGACCACCGCCTTGCACTGGTGCTGGGATTTGCACTCCACTTCATCAACGGCTGGCTGTTCGCGCTGTTCTACGCGCTGATTTTCGAAAGCCTGTGCCGGGCAGGATGGTTGCTCGGGGCGGGTATCGGATTGGTGCAGGCAATCGTAGTGCTGGTTACCCTGATGCCCATCGCCCCTAACCTGCATCCTCGCATGGCCGACGAACACCGGGGCCCGGAGCCCACACGCGCGCTGGAGCCGCCCGGCTTCCTGGCGCTCAACTACGGTCGCAGAACGCCCTTCGTCACGCTAATCGCACACCTCGTCTACGGCGCATTACTCGGAGCCTTCTACCACCCTCTCTGCACCTGACGAAATATTCGGGGTCAGAGTAAAAACTCCTGCGAACAGGAGGTGAGTATTTATACATAGAAGAGTTTTTACTCTGACCCCAAATATCCTGACCCCAAATATCTGAATGTCATGGTCTATGCTTTTTGCATGTCCAGGGTTCTTCTTTCAGGTTTGGGTATCGGCTGCATGATTATGCTGCTGCTCGGCGCTGTTGCGCCGCGCGCGGCTTACGCGCAGGAGCTGGACGACACCGCCAAAGTCGTCTATCACGTCGATTTCGCCGATCCGCGCCGCTTCAGCGCCATGCTGACCAGCATCAACAACATGGTGACAATCTACAACAGCGAACTGCTCGACTATGACATCAAAATCGTGTTCGTCGCCCACGGCATTCGTTTCGTCACTGACAATAAACTGGCGAATACGCCTTTCGCGGAAGACTCGGCGCTCGCCGAGCGGCGTGAGGAACTCAAGGGCCGGCTGTTGAGTCTGCACAAGGTTCACAGTGTGGATCTCGAAGTCTGCGATATCACACGATCAGAAGTGCAGCTCGCAGAAGACAACCTGTATGAAGGCGTCGCTCTGGTGCCCTCCGGCGTGGTGCGGATCGCCGAACTTCAGCATGACGACTACGCGTACATCAAGATCGAGTGAAGCACGTTACTCCTGCTGAAGTAGGCAATCTCTGCTAGTGGTCTACACTTTAGATGCATGGGAAAACAGACGTGAATGCGTGTTATTCCCATTTATTAACTACTGTTATTCGAGTCAGGATTGACGTCTGCAAGGAGGCGAGATAAATGATCACCAACAATCCTATTGCCGATGTTTCCGTCTTCATTCCTCCCCTCGCGATGCAACTTTATGTCATTGCAATGTTGGTTCTGGTCGTGGGCGAAACCGTGCTGGATACCCTTCACAAGAAAAGCGCCCGCTATTTTTTTGAAAACGCGGAAAAATCAAAGGCACATCGAGAGCGTGAACTGAGCGGTGGCGAGAAGGTATCGGTGGCGCTCAAAACCGCGGCGCACGATGTGCTGGCTTCGGGTGAATTCTGCAATTCGCGGCGCAGAATTGCCCATCTGCTCACCATGTACGGTTTCATCATCTTTATTATTGCGACGGTGATTCTGGTGTTCGGCTATCCGGCCGCCATAGGCACCACACCGGCCTGGGTGCCGCTGCTGTGGCATCTGGGTGCCCTGATGGTAGCCATCGGCGGCTACTGGTTCTGGTTCTCGATCCGGGTGGATGTTGCCGCCGAAGGGTACCCCTGGTACCGCATGGTGCGGGCGGACCTGTTCATTGTCTCGCTGCTCGCGACGGCCACCTTTGCATTGATCTGGTCTTTCTTCCAGTGGGTCGGGGCTGGAGCACTGGCGGTCCTGTTCTTCTGGCTGTTCGTCATCGCCAGCACCGTGTTGTTCGGCAGCGTGCTCTGGTCGAAATTCGCTCATATGTTCTTCAAGCCTGCGGCGGCTTATCAGCGGCGCGTGTCCGAGGCGGACGGTTCGCGGGACAATCTGCCACCACCGGCCGACCAGCCGGAAAAATTCGGGCTTGGCATCAAACGCGAACTGCCCCGCCACTACTGATCAACTACGGGAGGAGAAACATGCCTACATTCGTGTATATGACTCGCTGTGACGGCTGCGGACATTGTGTGGATATTTGCCCATCCGACATCATGCACATCGACCCGACCTATCGGCGCGCCGTCAACATCGAACCCAATATGTGCTGGGAATGCTACTCCTGCGTCAAAGCCTGTCCGATGCATGCCATCGACTGCCGTGGCTACGCGGACTTTTCGCCGCTCGGGCACAGCGTTCGCGTACGCCGCGAAGAAGAGAAAGGCACGATCTCCTGGCGCATCAGGTTTCGCGACGGACGCGTCAAGGATTTCGTCTCCCCGATCACGACCCAGCCCTGGGGCGAGAAAATCCCCAAACTCGCCGAGCTGGCCAGGCCGAGCGATGAGGATCTGAACTCCCAGTTACTCTGGTCCGAACCGGATGCGCTCAACATCGACACTGGCCTGCCAGTGATGGCAAAAGAGAAATTCAAGCAGGGAGTGTACTACTAATGGGATCGAAAACTGTTTTCGAAGACTGCGACATTCTGATTGTCGGCGGTGGCATGGGCGGTTGCGGTGCGGCATTCGAGGCCCGTCACTGGGCCCGCGACATGCGGATCGTTATCGCGGAAAAGGCCAACATCGATCGCAGCGGAGCCGTTGCTCAGGGCCTGTACGCCATCAACTGCTACATGGGCATGCAGTGGAATGAAAACCAGCCCGAGGACCATGTACGCTATGCCCGCAATGATCTGATGGGCATGGTACGTGAAGACCTCGCCTACGATATGGCGCGCCACGTCGACTCGGCAGTGCACAAGTTCGAGGAGTGGGGCCTGCCGATGATGCGCGATCCGGAAACCGGCCGATATCAGCGGGAAGGCAAATGGCAGATCATGATTCACGGCGAGAGCTACAAGCCGATCGTTGCCGAAGCTGCGCGCAAATCCGTGGACAAGATATACAACCGCATCATGGTCACGCATCTGCTAATGGATGAAAATCACGCCAACCGGGTTGGCGGCGCGATAGGATTCAACGTTCGCACCGGTGCTTTGCACGTATTCAGGGCCAAAGCAACGATCGTCGGTGCCGGCGGCGCTTCGCATATTTTCAAACCACGTTCGGTGGGTGAAGGTATGGGCCGCACCTGGTACGCACCCTGGAGCAGTGCTTCGGCTTACGCACTGCCGATCATGGCCGGTGCCAAGATGACCCAGATGGAGAATCGCATCGTACTGGCGCGTTTCAAGGACGGCTACGGTCCGGTCGGCGCTTATTTTCTGCATCTGAAGACCTACACCCAGAATGCCTATGGTGAGGAATACGAATCGAAATGGCATGACCATACCAAAGCGATGGTCGGCGAATACATCGATCACCATCCCACCCCGACCTGTCTGCGCAACCATGCGTTCCTGCAGGAAGTTGCCGCAGGTCGCGGGCCTATCCACATGGTCACCAAAGAGGCTTTCCAGGATCCGCACAAGGAGACCGTGGGCTGGGAAAACTTTCTTGGTATGACCGTCAGCCAGGCGGTGGTCTGGGCAGCACAAAACATCGATCCGAAATATGTTAATCCCGAACTGACTACTTCCGAGCCTTATGTCATGGGTTCCCACGCGACCTGCTCCGGCGCCTGGGCCAGCGGGCCGGAGGATCTGTCTCCCAGCGAATACTACTGGGGTTACAACCGCATGATGACTGTCGATGGCCTGTTCGGCGCCGGCGACGCGCTCGGCGGCACCGCGCACGCATTTTCTTCCGGCTCCTTCACCGAGGGCCGGCTCGCCGCCAAGGCCGCAGTCAAGTACATCAGAGACCATGCCGGTGACAAGCTCAAAATCTCCGACCAGCAGATCGAGAAACTGAGAAAAGCGATCTTCAAACCCATGGAGAACTACCAGGTGGGACGCAACGAAATTGTCGCGGGATCAGTCTCGCCCAGTTACATCCTGCCGATCCACGGTCTGCAGCGTCTCGAGAAAATCATGGATGAATACGTCGGAGGCATCAGCGTCAACTACATGACCAACGAGCCGTTGCTGAAGTTCGGCATTGAAAAACTGAAAATACTGCAGGAAGACCTCGAGTATGTTGGCGCCGAGGATCTGCACCAGTTACAACGCGCATGGGAACTGCAGCACCGCACCATCGCTTCAGAATGTGTGGCGCAACATACCCTGTTCCGAAAGGAAACGCGCTGGCCCGGTTACTACTATCGAGGCGACTACCTGAAGCTCGACGACGACAACTGGCATGTATTGACCCTGTCTCGTCGTGATCCTGCGTCAGGCGAATGGGAAATGGAAAAGGCACCCGTTTATCATATTGTCGACTGAACAGAATCATGAGCAGCGCAATATCAGAACAACATGGCGCGGCATCGGAAGACATATCTGATACGCAGGCCGCCTGGAGCGCCGAACTGAATGCAGCCTGTCAGAGCCTGCAGACAGAGCCGGCGGATCTTGAGCCGTTGCTGGTTCCACTTCAGGAAAAGCGGATTCCACGACAGCAGGTGTTCCCGCTTCTCAGGCAATCCTGGTTGCGCCTGAAACAACTGCGCGACCGTCAGGCACAACTCACGGTCCTTGCGGAAAATGACACCGAAACCATGCGCTTCATCGAGCAGGGCTTCAGCGCCCTGCAACCCGGTGAAAATTTTTCCCTCGATGATGGAAGGCAAGCATTTGAACAGGCCAGCAGACGCAGCCCTGAGACCGGCAGCTCGCCCGAACTTGCCGCCGGTCTACAGTCGGTGCAGGCGGCGATCGCCGCTATCAATCTGGATTATCGCCGCGCTGTCGAACGCTATGCACAGGCAGCATCAACGCCGGGATTGAGCGCGGCGCTGCAATGGCAATATCACGCGCACCAGGCGATGGCGCTTCAGGACCTGGGGCGTGAATTCATGGATGACGCGGCACTCGAAGAGGCGATCAGCCTGTATGAAACCCGAATGTCTACCCTCGCACCCAGAGCCGAAAAGCCTGTTGAGTGGGCCGCAACACAACATGATCTCGGTAACGCGCTTGGCATGCTCGGCCAGCGCCAGGGCGGAACCTGGATGCTGGAAAAAGCGATAGAAGCCTTCGAGGCGGCGCTTTCGGAACGCAGCCGGGATCGAGGTCCTCGCGACTGGGCCGCCACCCGGAACAGCCTCGGCAATACGCTTGGTATCCTTGCACAACGTCACGCCGACACCGACATGCTGAAACAATCGATCAATGCGTTTGAATCTGCGCTCGAGGAATATACCCGGGAGCAATCGCCCCAGGACTGGGCTGCCACTCAGAACAATCTTGCCGCAGCACTCCTGTCGTTGGGCCAGAGCAAGAAAGACAAGGCCCTGGTCGGGAAGGCGGTCGATGCCTACAAGAATGTGCTGCAGGTATGGACCCGGGAGCGGGCACCGCTGGACTGGGCAGCAACCATGAACAATCTGGGCACGGTACTGCGCATGCTCGGTGAATACCGCAAGGGCCCAAAAACCCTGGAGCAATCGATTGCCGCCTATCGAAACGCACTCGCCGAAAGAACCCGCGAACGAGCGCCGCAGGACTGGGCAATGACACAGAATAATCTCGGCGCCGCACTGTATAAACTTGGAGAACGCAAGGACGATCCTCAGCTCCTGGAAGCATCGATCGCAGCCTATGAAAACGCGCTTGAAGAATGGGGTCACGATCAGCTGCCGATGACCTGGGCAATGACAATGGCTAATCTGGGAGCGGCTCGAAAAGCGCTGGCGGAACAGCTGAATGATGTTGACCTTGCCCGTGCCGCCCTGTCCGAATTCGAAGCTGTCGCGGATGCTTTCCGCAATGCCAGTCATGCACACTACTACGAACTCGCCACGGAACAGGTGGCAAAGACGCGGGAACTGGAACGGAAGCTCGTCCTCGGCTGAAAGCCGGTTCCGCAACAGCGCCAACCACGACCTGCTGGCATGACCAACCGCAACCGCCGTGAACCCGAGTTGCACCTTGATCCGGACGGCAATGGCGAGCTTTGCGCCACCGGCGACTGGACACTCGTCAACGCAGAACACCTGAACCGGATTATCGAAAGCTGGGAGCCATCAGTGGCAGCCCTCGACGCCAGCGGGATCTCGCGACTGGATGCCTCTGGCGCGCTGCTGCTCGATCGGCTGGTGCGCCGGCGCGCGCTGAAATCCGATCAATTGCGCCTGCAACCGAAGTGGCGCGAAATGTTCGAGACTATCCATAGAAACTGTGATGACCAGCATCAGTCCGCCGAGCCGGGCGAGCCGCAATGGAAGCAGGTGCTGGAACGTATCGGGCGGTCGACCGCCGAGGTCGCCATCAGCACTGGTCAACTGGCCGGTTTTCTCGGCATCACGGTGCACCGGCTGATCCGGCTGTTGCGTCATCCATCCCGCCTGAAGCTGACTGCAACGGTTTATCACATGGAGCAGACCGGACTGAACGCGGCGCCTTTGTTGATTTTACTGAGCACACTGGTCGGTGCGGTAGTGGCGTTTCTCGGCGCCACAGTGCTGCGCGATTTCGGTGCTGAACTGTTCGTGATCGATCTGATCACCTTTGCCTTCGTGCGCGAATTCGGTGTACTTCTGACTGCCATCCTGCTGGCCGGGCGCACCGCCAGCGCATTCTGCGCGCAGATCGGAATGATGAAAGCGCGCGAGGAAATCGACGCTATCCGCACGCTGGGACTCGACGAGATCGAGTTACTGGTCCTGCCGCGACTGGTGGCGCTGCTGATCATGCTGCCACTGCTGGCATTCATCGCCACCCTGGCCGGCCTGTTCGGTGGCTTCAGCGTGGCAGCCCTGTCTCTGGACATCAACGCAACCCTGTTCATCGATCGGGTTGAACAGACACTGACGCTCAAACATTACCTGGTCGGAATGATCAAGGCGCCGCTGTTTGCCGCGGTCATTGCCCTGATCGGCTGCCTGGAAGGCATGCGTGTGACCGGCAGCGCGCAATCGGTTGGCGAGCGCACTACCATCGCCGTGGTGCGCAGCCTGACGATGGTGATCGTCATCGATGCCATTGCTGCAATCTACTTCACGGAGATCGGCTGGTGAATGCTGCTCCGACGGACCCGGACGAACTGGCTATTCGCGTTTCCGGCCTGCGCACCGGCTATGGCCGGGAGACCGTCCATGATGATCTGGATCTGGATGTACGCCGCAGCGAAGTGCTCGCAGTGGTTGGCGGTTCCGGTAGCGGCAAGTCGATGCTGATGCGGGCGATTCTCGGGCTTTCGAGCATACGTGCCGGCTCGATTGAAGTATTCGGACAACGCATCCGCAATGCCGAGGACGCCCAGCAGATCATGGCGCGCCGGGCCGGCGTGTTGTTTCAGGACGGAGCGCTGTTTTCATCGCTGACGGTACTGGAAAACGTCGAGTTGCCTTTGAAGTCACATCGACCGGAGCTTTCGGTGCAGCTCAGGCGCGACCTGGCGCGCTCGAAAATCCAGCTGTCCGGACTCTCGGCCTCGACCGGTTCAAAGCTGCCGTCCGAGTTGTCCGGCGGCATGCGCAAGCGCGCCGCTCTGTCACGGGCGCTGGCACTCGAGCCGGAGTTGTTGTTTCTTGACGAGCCTACCGCCGGTCTGGATCCGATCGGCGCCGCCGATTTCGACCAGTTGCTCGCGACCCTGCAGCACGCACTGGGTCTGACGGTATTTCTGGTCACCCACGATCTCGACAGCGTCTACAGATTATCCAGCCGGGTTGCAGTGCTGGCCGGAAAAAAAGTGCTGGCCACTGGCCCCTTGTGCGAGATCGAAATGATCGACCATCCCTGGGTCCGGGATTACTTTCACGGTCCGCGTGCGCGCGCGGCGCGGCACGAGGAATAACAGATGGAAGCGCGAGCCAATTATATCCTTATCGGCGCTTTTACTTTGGCCGTTGCAATCGCCGCTGTGCTGTTCGGGCTTTACGCAGCCCGGTTCGCCACCGAAAGTGCCTGGGACCGCTATCTGATTCTGTTCACCGGATCGGTCATCGGGCTTTCCGACGGCAGTTCGGTTCTCTACAGCGGAGTAAAAGTCGGGCGCGTAGCCAGTCTGAAGCTGAATCCCGCCGACGTGCGCGAAGTGCTGGTGATCGTGGAAATCGAGCCCGACGTGCCGGTGCATGAAGACACTGTCGCGACCATCCGGCTGACCGGGCTTGCGGGCACCACAGCCATCCAGTTGCAGGGGGGCGGCCCTGACAGCCCGCTGCTGCAATCCCGCGCTGGCGAGCTTCCACGCATCGAAGCCGTAGACTCGCCACTCAACCGGTTGCTGGAATCCTCTGAAGGCATCATCGTCTCCGCAAACAGTATCATGACCCAGATCGATGCGGTGTTGAGCGAGGATAACAAGCGCAACTTCGCCGCGATACTGGCGGCACTACAACAGTTCACCGCCAGACTGGCCGACCCGGAAAGCCCGATCAACCGGCTGCTGAACAACACCAGTGAAGCCAGTGAAACGTTTCCCGAACTGGTCTCGAAACTCGACAGCGCGGCTACCCGCATCGATCAGCTCGCCGGATCTATCGACCGGGAGCTGGCGACCAATCTGCCCGAGATACGTGAAAGCCTGATTGCGACGCTGACCAGTCTGGAAACACTGTCGGCGCGTGTCGATGCGATAGTCGCCAGCAATCAGGACGGTCTGACCGGGATCGGCGGCGGACTCGAAGATCTGCGCCGCCTGGTGCGCGATCTGTCGATTCTGGTGCAGCGTCTTGAAACCGATCCGTCCCGCTTCCTGCGTGGCGGCAACCAACCCGAGGAGTACCAGCCGCGATGACATTCAAACCGGCATTTCCGCCCGTTATTGTACTCCTGCTCCTGATCACCGCCGGCTGCACGGTTTTCCCCGACGCCGAGCCCTCGCGCCTTCTGGACCCGCAGCCCGAGATGCCGACCGCATCGGGCAACGAGCCGCAGTCATGGACGCTGAACGTGGCACGTCCCGAAACCGATCCGATGCGCGATTCCACCCGGGTACTGGTGCGGACTGAGAACGGGCAGCTGCAAGTCCATCCATCGGCGAACTGGATTGCGGCCACTCCGGATCTGCTGCGCCTGCTACTGGTCCGTCACGTGCGAGATACCGATCGGCTGGCGCAGGTCAGCAGCGGCGCCGCCGGCCTGGACCGCACACTGGCGCTCGACCTGCGTCAGTTTGAACTGGCTGAAGTTCCCGGTAGCCTGCAGGCCCGGATCGAACTCGAAGCGCGCCTCTACGACAGCAGTTCGGGAAAGTTGCTCGGACGTCGACTGTTCCAACAACGCGAGCAGGTCGACTCAATCGAACCGGCCAGGGTCAACACCGGCTTTGAGACAGCGCTGGCGGCGCTGATCCCGGAGCTGGCCGATTGGCTGATTGCGCAATGACAGGTCAGCCGCGTGCCTGCACTTATGCTTCACTCCACCTTTACGACCCAGGGTTCATAGCGTTTACCATAGGCCAGAGTCACCTGGTAGCGGACAGCTTCGTTGTCATTACTGTGATCCGCCTTCATAAACCTATCGAAAGTCTTGCGGAATGCCAGGGGAATATTGATATCGCTAACTGTGATTTCACGAATATACCCCTGCACCTCCCATCGATCGTCGACTCGACTGTTAACCCGGGCCTGAACGTTTCCCCGCATGATGATATTGCGCGAGGTATCCGGATAGCTGCTACGCAGCGCGCCGGGGTCCAGACCTGCATCCACGATAAACAGGCGTGAAGTCTCATGCAGATCCCGTTCCCAACGATCCCTGGCATCCTTCGCCTCTTCTAAAATATTTTCGTCCTCCGGATTCTGGTCCGCCAGAGCCTGTTGTTTATCCTTGTAGGCCTGCGTTTGCGAAAGCATATTCCGATAAGCCGCGCCGTTATATTCCAGCACCAGGTAAACTTCCCGCGGCAAGCTGCGATTGAGACGGCGCCGGTTTTCTTCGATCACAGCGGCGTCCTGAACTGGAAATCCCAGTTCCTGGAGTTTTTCCTTGTCCAGCCATGCAGGCGTCGAGCTGTGAGGAAGATAGTCGTACCGGCCATCATCGCTCCCGTTAATGCGCCACCGCAGTCTCAGACTCAGGCCGCTGCTCTCGCGCTCCAGCCGCCACGAATAGGGCAACCTCAACTCCCGCTCACTGAGGGTGATCACTGTGTCGGGTTCACCGGAACGATTATAGGCCACCCCGGCAAGCGCGATCGCATTGGTGAGAACGATGATGCCTAACCCCGCAAACCATTTATATTTTCCGGCCCATGTCATCAGGCTGCACTCCGCGTCTGCATCACGTTCGCGTTGCCCCGTAGACGTTTGAAAATCACCAGAAACAAAATGGCCGTGAGACCGATCACCAGAAAGAAGAGATATTTCGGCATAATCTCCCACCACCAGTCAAAGAACTTGGTGTAGAGGAATATGACAAAAAACACATTACCGGTGTTAGTGACTTCCGGATACTGCCGCCGAATACCGAACCAGATTGTCAACCCACTAAGTACAAAACCAGCTATCTGGTATGCGCCCTCGATCAAACCAGGATCCTGATTCAGATAACTTCCGTATCCCCAGTTGGCCAGCACCAGCACTGGCAACAAAACAGTCAACATCCCAAACACACGGTAGATGGGTCCGAAGCCAGTGAGACGCCGGTGATCGACCAGCAAAGGAAACAAAAACAGCAGCAATCCCGCCGGAAGAAAGTTTTCAGGCCGCTGGCTAAAGTGCAGCCAGTACATTCCACTCCAGGTGCCGGTACGAGCTGATATAAATCCGATTAAACATAAGATGCCGGCTGCCAGGAGCAGCCGCACATCGAGGGTATAAGCCAGCAACATGGCAAAGGCAGCCCAAATGAACAGTGCCTTATCCGAAGGGGTGATATTGAATATCATGCCGAGCATGAAGATGTTCAACACGAAACAGGCAAAGGTCACCATGGCGACCAGCTTGACGAAATAACCGCTCTCGTCCAACTGCGCAACCATCTGCGTGGCGACAAACATAATAAGGGGTGCAAGGATCAGGATGCTCACCTGAGCCGGGGTATCGAAACGACCCCAGAATTGGTAAAAGAGGAAAAACACACTGGCCGCCAGAGCCATCGCACCCAGGAATGACGCAATGCGCATTCCCCAGGATAATTGTCTGGCCTGATGGCTACGATCGATATCGAAGGTTTGAGCGAAGCCTGTGAGCAGGGACTCATGATGCGTGGCAATGGCTTCCTGCTGTCCGGTGCTGAGCTGCAGTACACCTTCCGCTTCCAGTTGAGACATTTCCATCTGGAATGATCTGATCTGATCCGTACGCTGTTGAGCTTCAGTTTTAGTGCCTGGTTCCATATTTTTTATTAAACCGTTTATTGTTCTTGCGCCGTTTAGCGTACGATTTTCCCCTTGCTGTGTATACAGTCGAGCCATAACGAACTGGATGAAGAGGCAATCACGATGACCAATACCAGACCGCCCGTACCACCCTTCACTGTCGAAACGGCGACGCAAAAAGTGCGCATGGCCGAAGACGGCTGGAACGGCCGCGACCCGCAGAAAGTGTCACAGGCCTATACGCCCGACAGCAAGTGGCGCAACCGCGCCGAGTTTGTCAGCGGACGCGCGGAGATCGTCGAATTTCTGCAGCGTAAATGGGCGCGGGAACTCGACTACCGGCTGATCAAGGAACTCTGGGCCTTTACGGACAATCGCATTGCCGTCAGCGCCTCTACCGCTGGCCCTTGGGTCGTCGCCCCGATGATCACCCGAGCCTTGGCGAACTGGGCCTGTGACAAAGGATTTCCTGTAACTAATCGCGATACAGCCCGATCTTCGCAACACACAG